>NZ_KB913032.1:1458376-2187564 GCF_000384215.1 Amycolatopsis alba DSM 44262
TTCACGGACCGAACCCGCGGCAAGTGCGGTGCGCGCGCGTGAAGCGCTACCCGGCGACCACCCTTTTGGGTTAAGTTCCCCCTCATGAAGCTGCGCTGGGGTGTCACCGCCGTCGTCTCCGCTCTCGCCGCCGTCGTGCTGCCCGGTGTGGCCTCGGCCGCCCCCGCAACCTCTGCGGGTTCGCTGCCGATCGTGCGCTGCGAGTTCACGCCGACGCCCGAGAACCCCGCGGCCCGCCCGGTGTTCCGGCCGATCCCTTTCACGCTGACCCGCGGCACGATCGACGTCACGTTCCGCTTCAACTACGGCCCGGTGACCGTGCGCCTGAACCGCGCGGGCGCCGCTCCGTGCGCCGCGCACAACCTGGCGAGCCTGGCGCTGCAGCGCTTCTACGACCACAGCCAGTGCTGGCGCCTGACGAACTCCTCCCGCCTCGGCGTCCTGCAGTGCGGCGACATCTACGAAGCCGAGAAGGGCGGGCCGGGCTACAAGTTCCCGGACGAGGTCGACGGCACCGAGACCTACGAACGCGGCACCATCGCCATGGGCAACCAGGGCGCCGGCACGAACGGCAGCGAGTTCTTCATCGTGCACTCGTTCGCGAACATCCCGAAGAACTACTCGGTGATGGGCAAGGTCGTACGGGGCATGGACGTGCTGGACAAGATCGTGGCGAACGGCATCATCCCGACGGATCCGAACGGTCCGCAGGACGGGCTGCCCGCGAAGCCGGTGAAGATCCAGAAGGCGACCGTCGGTTTCTGATCCTGGCTCGCATCACGGCTCACAGCGGACGAAGTCAGGAATCCCTTCCGCGTCTTGGAAGGACTGAATCGGCACCCCTTCCGGGGCCCGCGCGCGCGATATCTGAAGGCCGTGCAGACAAGCGCTGCACCAGAGGTAAATCGTCGCGAGGGGTGGCCGCGACCGTGGTCGCCCGGCGCAGGCCCGCGCCGCCCCGTCCCACAGTGCGGGAGGCCGAACCGGCCCTGGCCAGCGGCTGAGCAATTCAGGCGAAGTGCCCTTGTGGAGATCCGGTACTCTGGTCGCCAAGGTCGAGAGGCGCTGCAACGGACCATGGGGTCCGCCACGCTCGGCCCCGGACTTCACCGCAAGGGCGCCTCCCACCAATTGGGAGGAGCGCTGGATGGAAACGACCGCCCTGCGAAAGCTGCTGAACGAGCGCATCGTGGTGCTCGACGGCGCCTGGGGGTCGATGCTCCAGAACGCCGGTCTCAAACCCGAGGATTACCGCACCGAGCGGTTCCAGGATCACCCCCGTGACATCACCGGCGACCCCGATCTGCTGAACATCACCAGACCGGACGTCGTCCTCGACATCCACCGCCAGTATCTGGACGCGGGCGCGGACATCACGACGACGAACACGTTCACCGCCACCACGATCGGCCAGGCGGACTACGGGCTCGAAAACCTCGCGTACGAGATGAACCTCCGCGGCGCCCAGATCGCACGCGAGGCGGCGGACGCCGCGGGCGGGAAGTTCGTCGCCGGATCCGTCGGACCGCTGAACGTCACCTTGTCGCTGTCGCCCAAGGTCGAGGACCCGTCGTTCCGCGCGGTGACCTTCGACGAGGTGTACGCGGCGTATGCCGACCAGATCAAGGCGCTCGCCGAAGGCGGCGTCGACCTGCTGCTGATCGAGACGATCTTCGACACCCTCAACTGCAAGGCCGCGATCTCCGCCGCCCGCGACGTCGCACCGCATCTGCCGCTGTGGATCTCGGTGACGATCGTCGACCTGAGCGGCCGGACGCTGTCCGGGCAGACGGTCGAGGCGTTCTGGAGCTCCATCGAGCACGCGGAGCCACTGCTGGTCGGCGTCAACTGCTCGCTGGGTGCCGAGGAGATGCGCCCGCATATCGCCGAGCTGTCCAACCTCGCGGGCACCTACACGGCCTGTCACCCCAACGCCGGCCTGCCGAACGCGTTCGGCGGCTACGACCAGACGCCCGACGAGACCGGCGCGCTGCTCGGCGACTTCGCCACGGCTGGGATGGTCAACGTCGTCGGCGGCTGCTGCGGCACGACCCCCGCACACATCAAGGGGATCGCCGACGCCGTCCGAGGGATGGCGCCGCGGCACGTCCCGGAGCCGAAGCCGCACACCCGGTTCAGCGGCCTGGAGCCGTTCGAGATCGGCAAGGACACCGGGTTCGTCATGATCGGCGAGCGGACCAACGTCACCGGATCCGCCAAATTCCGCAAGCTGATCGAGGCCGACGACCACCAGGCCGCCGTCGACGTCGCGCTGGAGCAGGTCCGGGGCGGGGCGAACCTGCTGGACGTCAACATGGACGCCGACCTGCTCGACAGCGAAAAAGCGATGACCACGTTCCTGAACCTCATCGCCACCGAACCCGAGGTCGCCCGGCTGCCGATCATGATCGACAGCTCGCGCTGGACGGTCCTCGAAGCCGGGCTGAAATGCGTGCAGGGCAAGGGAGTCGTCAACTCCATCAGCCTCAAGGAAGGCGAGGAGCAGTTCCTCCAGCAGGCCAGGCGCATCCGCGACTACGGCGCGGGCGTGGTCGTCATGGCCTTCGACGAACAGGGCCAGGCCGACACCGCCGACCGGAAGGTCGAGATCTGCGGGCGTGCCTACGATCTGCTGACGCAGAAGGCCGGTTTCGTCGCCGAGGACATCATCTTCGACCCGAACGTGCTCGCGGTCGCGACCGGTATCTCCGAGCACAACGGGTACGCCAAGGCGTTCATCGACGCGCTGCCGCGGATCAAGGAACGCTGTCCCGGCGTGCGCATCAGCGGCGGTATCTCGAACCTCTCGTTCTCCTTCCGCGGCAACAACGTCGTGCGCGAGGCGATGCACTCCGCCTTCCTGCTGTACGCGGTGCGCGCCGGGCTGGACATGGGCATCGTCAACGCCGGGCAGCTCGCGGTCTACGAGGACATCCCCAAGGATCTGCTGGAACTGGTCGAGGACGTGCTCTTCGACCGCCGCGAGGACGCCACCGACAGGCTGGTCACGTTCGCGGAAACGGTCAGTGGCAAGGGAACCCAGCGCGTCGTCGACCTCTCCTGGCGGGAGAACCCGGTCGAGGCGCGGCTCAGCCACGCGCTGGTGCACGGCATCGTCGATTACATCGAAGAGGACACCGAGGAAGCGCGCCAGAAGCTCCCGCGGCCGCTCGAAGTCATCGAAGGTCCCTTGATGGACGGCATGAAGATCGTCGGCGACCTGTTCGGGTCCGGCAAGATGTTCCTGCCCCAGGTGGTCAAGAGCGCGCGCGTGATGAAGCGGTCGGTGGCCTACCTCGAACCGTTCATGGAGGCCGAGAAGGAGAAGGCCCGTCTCGAAGGCCGGGTCGAAACCCGCCAGGGCAACGGAAAGGTCGTCCTGGCGACGGTCAAGGGCGACGTGCACGACATCGGCAAGAACATCGTCGGCGTCGTCCTCGGCTGCAACAACTACGAGGTGATCGACCTCGGCGTGATGGTCCCGGCCTCGGTCATCCTGGACACCGCCGTCTCCGAAGGCGCCGACGCCATCGGGCTCTCCGGCCTGATCACGCCGTCGCTGGACGAAATGGTCAACGTCGCCACCGAAATGGAGCGGCGCGGGCTGAAGCTGCCGCTGCTGATCGGCGGCGCGACCACGTCACGCCAGCACACCGCGGTCCGCATCGCGCCCGCGTACGAGAAGACGACCGTGCACGTCCTCGACGCCTCCCGTGTCGTCGGTGTCGTCGGTGAGCTGCTCGACCCGGACCGCGCGGAGCTCCTCGACAAGAAGAACCGCGAGGACCAGGAAGAGCTGCGCGTGCAGCACGCGAACAAGCAGCGGACCCCGTTGCTGACGGTCGAGCAGGCCAGGGCCAACCCGGAGAAGGTCCCCTTCGACGAGGTCCCGACGCCCGCGTTCACCGGCGTCCGGTACGTCTCGCCGACGCTCACCGAACTGCGCGAGATGATCGACTGGACCTTCCTGTTCCTGGCCTGGGAGCTGAAGGGCAAGTACCCGGCGATCCTGGACAACCCGGTGGCGCGGGAGCTGTTCGACGACGCGAGCACCCTGATGGATCAGATCATCGCCGAGGAGCGGTTCCAGGCCAAGGGCGCGTACGCGTTCTGGCCCGCGCACTCCGAGGGTGACGACATCATCCTGGACTGCGCTGATGCGCCCTCGGCGGGAAAGAGTGCCTCGGGCGGCGGTCTCAAGTTCCCGATGCTGCGCCAGCAGACCAAGAAGCCCCTGCAGCGACCGAATCGTTGCCTGTCCGATTACATCGCTCCGGCGGGTGCGGGCGACCACCTCGGCGGGTTCGCGGTCACCATCCTCGGTGCCGAGGACTTCGCCGCCGAGTTCGAGGCGAAGCACGACGACTACCGCGCCATCATGGTGAAGGCGCTCGCGGACAGGCTCGCCGAAGCGTTCGCGGAGTACATCCACCTCCAGGCACGGCGGGAGTGGTTCGAACCGGACGCCGAGCCGAAGCTGGAGGATCTGCACGCCGAAAGGTTCCGCGGCATCCGCCCCGCGCTCGGGTACCCGGCGAGCCCGGACCACAGCGAGAAGCAGGAGCTGTTCGACCTGCTGGACGCGGGCAGCTTCGGCATGGCGCTGACGGAGTCCTTCGCGATGACGCCGGCGGCGAGCGTCAGCGGGCTGATCTTCGCCCACCCGGACGCGCGGTACTTCACCGTCGGACGGCTGGGCAAGGACCAGGTCGAGGACTACGCGGTCCGCCGCGGCGTCGAACTGTCCACTGTGGAGCAGTGGCTGCGCCCGAACCTCGCCTACGAGCCCGAATGACACAATGATCGGGTGACTGCCGAGGGCTCGGACTTCCTGCAGCTGGACATCGGGGACGCACCACCGGGGCGCCGGTCGGACTGGCTGGCGTCGCGGTTGCGGCACGCCATCTCCGACGGGCGCCTGCCGGTCGGCAGCAGGCTGCCCGCGACCAGGGCGCTGGCCGCGGACCTGCGGGTTTCCCGCGGCGTGGTCACCGAGGCCTACCAGCGGCTGGTCGAGGACGGCCACGTCGCCGGACGTGGCCGCGCGGGCACCGTCGTCGTCGCGGCGCCCGCGAGGACGAAGGAGCAAACGACGCACGGACCCCCGTCGGCGGGCACGATCTTCCAGCCCGCTCCGGGGATCGGCGTCTTCGACTCCCTGCGGTCGACCCCGGCGAAGATCGACCTGTCCCCCGGCGTCCCGGACCTGACAGCCTTCCCCAGGACGGCCTGGCTCCGCGCCGAACGCACCGTGCTCAACGACCTTTCGGCGGCGTCCTTCGGCTACGGCGACCCGAGGGGCGCGCCCGCGTTACGGCTGGCCATCGCGCACTGGATCGCCCGCACCCGCGGCATCACCGCCGACGCCGACGACGTCCTGATCGTCGCCGGCGTCGCGCAGGGTCTCGGGTTGCTGGCCCAGGTGCTGGGCGACAACGGGATCTCCGAGATCGCCGTCGAGGACCCGAGTTCGCTGGGCGCGCGGCAGCATCTGCACGACCGGAGGCTGGCGACCCCGCCGATCCGGGTCGACGAAGACGGGATCGACGTCGGCGAGCTCGTCCGCAGCGGTGCGCCCGCCGTGCTGCTCACGCCCGCGCACCAGTTCCCGACCGGTGTCGTGCTCGGCGGGGAACGCCGCCGCGAACTCATGCGCTGGGCCGCGGACGGCGGGCTGATCATCGAGGACGACTACGACGCCGAGCACCGTTACGACCGCCCGCCGGTCCCCGCGCTGCGCTCGATGCTCGCCGAACAGGTCTGTTACGCGGGGAGCGTGTCGAAATGGCTCGCGCCCGCGCTCCGGGTGGGCTGGATGCTGGTGCCGCCGCGCTACCGGGACGAGGTGGTCGCGGCCAAACGGTTCGCCGACCTGGGCAACGCCGTCCTCCCGCAGCTGGTGCTCGCGCATCTCATGGAATCCGGCGAGATGGAACGGCAACTGCGGTTCGTGCGCAAACGGCATCGCCGACGGCGGGACGCGATGATCGACGCGCTCCGGGCGCATCTCCCGGACGCGGTCGTGCACGGCGCGGCCGCCGGGCTGCACCTGACGATCACCTTCGACGCCGAGTTCTCCGACCTCGACTTCGCCGCCGCCGCGCTGGAGCAGGGCGTGAAGGTGCAGCCGCTGTCGTGGCACTGCCAGCGGCCGATGAATCCGGGTCTCGTCCTCGGCTACGGGTCCAGCCCGGCGAGCGACATCGCCGAGGGCATCGCCACCCTCGGCAAGATCAGGCGCTAGCCCGCGAACTGCGCGAGGAAGGCCAGGAGCACGGCCGGGTCTTCGACGTGGGCGTTGTGGCCCAGACCGGGGAGTTCGGCGGAAGCCGGGCTGAGGGCGCGAAGCTGGTCGATGCGGCTCATGGGGTCGTGCTCCCCGGCGGCGAGGGCGACCGGGCAGCGCGCCGCGCCGAGCAGGCCGGGCATGTCCGGCGCGCCGACGGCGAACGCGTGGGGGTCCAGGGCCAGCCGCCAGCCGCCTTCGGTTTCGACGACGCCGTCAGGATCCGCTTCGGCCAGCCCGGTCAGGCCGGCGATCTTGAGAAACGCTCGTTCGGCGTCCTCCCTGGTCAGGAACACCCTGGGCGGTTTCGCCGCCATGTCGGCCGCTTTGGCGAGGTCGGATTCGCTCCATTCGACTTTGACGCCGACCGCGAGCAGCCCTTCGACCGGAAGCCCGAACCACCCGCTGGCCAGGGCGAGCCCGACCACACCGCCCAGGGAATGGCCGATCACCAGCAGCGGACCGCGTTCCGGCAGGGCGTCGGCGACCGCCCCGGCGAGGCTTCCGAACGAGTAGTGCGCCAAGCGCGGTGACGCCCCGTGCCCTGGCAGGTCGGGGGCCAGCCAGCGGTAGCCGGGCTGCAGCATCAGGCCGTCCCAGACCGCGCCCGTCGCGCCGAGGCCGTGCAGCAGGAGCACGGCCGGGCCGTCGGTTCCGGCGGTGCGCATCTTCAGTGGTTCCACCGGACGGATCTTTCCGCAGTCCCCCGTCGCCGGGCTAGTGTTCGAAGCCGTGATCACCGATCCGGACACTTACACCCGTGGCGTGCCGTACGAGCACCTCGCGGCGCTGCGCCGGGAGTCGCCGGTCGTACGGGTGGACGATTTCTGGGCCGTGCTGCGGCATTCGGACGTCAAGCAGGTGCTGAAGAACCCGAAGCTGTTCTCGTCGCGCCTGGGCGGGACGCAGATCCGGGACCCGGCGACCGAACAGGACCTCGGCTACGTCCGGCGGATGATGCTCAACATGGACCCGCCCGAGCACGCCCGGCTGCGGGGCCTGCTCACCAAGGCTTTCACGCCGCGCGCGGTCGGCAGGCTGACCGAGCGGATCCAAGGCTGGGCACGGTCGCTGATCGCCGGGGTCAAGGCCGATGGCCACTGCGATTTCGCGGCCGTCGCCGCCGATCTCCCGCTGCTGACGCTGGCCGAGGTCTTCGGGATCCCCGAACAGGACCGGCGGCTGATGTACGACTGGAGCAATCGCGTGATCGGCTATCAGGACGCCGACTACGCGGTGAGCGCGACCGTCGACGCGGGCGACGTCACCGATCTGGCGCGGGCGGCGCTGGCCGTGCGACCGGTTCCGGGACCGGACGGCGCGATGCCCGATCCGCGCACCCGCGCCGGGATGCCGGATCTCTACGCCTATGCCACCGCGCTCGGCGAGTACAAACGCCGTAGTCCCGGCGACGACGTGATGAGCAATCTGATGGGCCACGTGGAAGACGGCGGCCGGGTCTCGATCGCCGAGTTCGAGAACCTGTTCTGGCTGTTTTCCGTGGCGGGCAACGAGACGCTGCGCAACGGCATCCCCGGCGGGATGCTCGCGCTGCTGTCGCATCCGGATCAGTACCGGCGGCTGCTGGCCGACCGTTCGCTGCTTCCCGGCGCGGTGGAAGAGATGCTGCGCTGGTGGTGCCCGGTGATGCACTTCCGCCGGACCGCGACCGAGGACGTCGTCCTGTCCGATGTGGACATCCGGGCGGGCGACAAGGTCGTCGTCTGGTTCTCCGCCGCGAACCGCGACGAGTCCGTTTTCGCGGATCCGGACCGCTTCGACATCGGCCGTACGCCCAACGATCACCTGACGTTCGGGCACGGCCCGCATTTCTGCCTCGGCGCGCAGCTCGCGAGGGTGCAGCTGCGCGCGATGTTCGAAGCGGTCCTTGACCTGCTCGGCGAGGTCGAACTCGCCGGTGAGCCGGTGCGGTTGCGGTCGAACTTCCAGAACGGGCTGAAGTCCCTGCCGATCCGCTGGTGAGTCAGCCGCGGTACAGCTCGCTCACCTCGGCGCGGTCCAGTGCCCGCGAGAAGAACCGCACATCGTCGACGCCACCGGGCCAGAACCGTGCGGGCGCTCCCGCGACCTTCGCCGCCCCGACGCGGACACCGCCTGAGGCCTGCCACGGCGTGTTGAGCGTGCCGTCACCGACCCGCTTTCCGTCGACATACAGCCAGAGCTGCCCGATCGCGGCGTCGTAGGTACCGACGAGATGTGTCCAGGTGCCCTCCTCCGACGGCAGCACGCTGGAGGCGACCCTCGTCGGGTACCCGCTGTCCGAGTCGTTTTCAGCCGCTTGGAACACCCAGCGACCGAGCGGGTTGTTGTCGTCGTCGATGTTGTGCCCCAGCTGGATCCGGCTCGTCCGATCACCGTCGATGCTGACCGCGGTGACCGTGCCGGGAGTCTTCTGCGCCAGGTTCACCCAGGCGCTGACAGTGAAGCTCTGATCGGTCCGGAAGTCGACCTGGTCACCGGTGGCTTGGTCGTCGACACCGTCGAACCAGAGGGCGTTCCCCTGCCGCCCCTGGCTGAACGACGCTCCGTTGTGGAGCGACGCGATCCGCCCGGCGACGACGTCGTGAGCCTCGGTACCCGACGTTTCGTCGAGCGGCCAGTGGTTCGCGGGCGCGGGAAGTACCGGCGCGGCGGTGGCGACCGGCGCGCCGGCCAGCACGAGCAGAGCGGACGCCGCAAGGACGAAGGCGCGGCGGGACACGGCACGAACTCTCATGGTGCTACCCCCAGTGTTGTGTGAGCACAACTTTTCGCGAAACCCGGCTCGACCACAAGCGACCGAATGGATCACTCGGCCAGGCCACACCGATCCGCTGATGACAAAGGTGCCCCTTCCCACCCCCGAGTGTGGGAAGGGGCACCTCACCCCCTGCTCATTCGGCCGCGGCGAACTCCGGTTCGGCGACGGTGGAGCGGGCTTCGGCCTTGCGCAGGCCGACGACTCCGGACAGCGCCACCAGGACACTGATCACGGCGATGCCGGTGACGACGGTCAGCGCGGGCGCCAAGCCGTTCAGCAGCGCGGCCGGGCCGGTGGCGCCCCCCGCGTTGCCGGTCAGGACCGCGGTCACCACGGCGAGGCCGATCGCGCCGCCGACCTGGATCGACGTGTTCAGCAGACCGCCGGCGAGCCCCTGCTCGTCGTCGGAGATGCCGTTGGTCGCCTGGATGTTCAGCGAGGAGAACGCCAGCATGAAGCCGATGCCCAGCAGGATCATGCTCGGCAGCACCGAACCGGCGTAGCTGGAACTCTCGTCGATCCGCAGGAACAGCGCGTATCCGATGACGTGGGCGACGACACCGGCGAGGATCGTGCGCGGGGTGCCGAGGCGGTCGATCAGCGGCTCGATCCGCGGGGAACCGAAGGCCACGATCAGCGCGGCGGGCAGGAAACCGAGCGCGGTCTGCAGCGCGGACCAGCCCAGCACGGTCTGCAGGTACAGCATGACCACGAACTGGAACCCGATGTAGGCACCGAAGAACGTCGCACCACCGAGGTTGGCGCGGGCCAGCGGACCGGACCGCAGGATGCCGAGCCGGAGCAGCGGGTGCTTGCTGCGCTTCTCGATGAACACGAAGGTGACGAGCAGGGCGAGCGCGAGGACGAAGGTGATCAGCGTCCGCGGCGCGGCCCAGCCGATCTCCGGCGCCTCGACCACGGCGAAGACCAGCAGGAGCGAACCGGCGGCACCGGTGATCGCACCGGGGAAGTCGTAGCCGCCACCTTCCTGCGGGCGGTAGGACGGGATCAGCTTGATCGCGGCGGCCAGCGCGGCGAGCGCGATCGGCACCGGCAGCAGGAACGTCCAGCGCCAGCCCACCTCGGTGAGCAGACCGGAGAACACGAGGCCCGCCGAGTACCCGCTGGCACCGAAGACGGCGAAGATGCTGATCGCCCGGTTGCGGGCGGGGCCTTCGTGGAAGGTCGTGGTGATGATGGACAGCGCGGCCGGCGCGGTGAACGCGGCGGCGAGCCCCTTGATGAAGCGGGTGGCGATCAGCAGGGCGCCGTCGTCGACGAGGCCGCCGAGCAGGGAAGCGACCGCGAAGACCGCGACGGCGACGAGGAAGACCCGGCGCCTGCCGAGCAGGTCGGCGGTGCGCCCGCCGAGGAGCAGCAGGCCGCCGTAGCCGAGCACATAGGCGCTGATGACCCATTGCAGGGCACCGGTGGAGAGGCCGAGTTCGGCCTGGATGGACGGGAGGGCGACGGCGACCATCGACACGTCGAGCGCGTCGAGGCCCACGACGACGGACACGGTGAGCAGGACACCCCAGAGGCGCGCGTCCCACCTTGTCGAGCTGGTGGACAGCTGCACGGAAGAACTCATGATCGGTACACTACATGCACACGCATCTAATGCAAGTGCATTTAATGACTTTGCATAAAATTCACGTGCATGCTATCTTGGGCCGCGTGAGCGACGTCGCCGAACAAGACCTGCTGCGGGAATGGCGTGACCTGTCCGCCCGGCACGCGGCGGTGTTCGGCCGCCTCGAGTGCAGGCTCCAGGAGCGCCACGGCCTCGGTGTCACCGAGTTCGAAGCCCTGGAGCGCCTGGTCAACTGCGTTGTCGGCAAATGCCGGGCGGCCGATCTGACCGAGGTCGTCCACCTCAGCCAGAGCGCCACCTCGCGGCTCGTCGCCCGCCTCGAGCGCGAGGGGCTCGTCCAGCGCGCGCTGTGCGAGTCGGACCGGCGCGGGATCTTCGTCGTCGTGACCGACGAAGGCCGCCGTCGCTACGAAGAGGCGAAGCCGACGCACCGGGCGACCCTCGAAGAGACCCTGCTCCACACCTAACCCCCTCTCTCCCCCCTTGCCGCCCCCTTTCGTTCGGCAAGTCCGTGAAGTAAAGAACCTTTGACACCATGTCTGGAATTCTTTACTTTGGACGTCGTGGCACTGGAAGAGAAACGCGCGTGGATCATGGCCGTGGTCACGGTCTGCGCCTACACGGTGTACCTGATCGTCGTCCTCGGCCGGTCCGGCCCCGGACCACTCGTCGATGTCCCTTACGTGGCAACGTTGCTGTGGACCGTCGCGGCGGCCATCGTGGCCTCGATCGTGCTGCACGTCGCGGCGTCGATCGCGTCGCCGCGTGACGCGGGCCGGAAAGACCAGCGGGACCGCGAGATCGGCCGGTTCGGTGAGCACATCGGACAGTCGTTCGCCGTGATCGGCGGCGTCGCGGCGCTCGTCATGGCGATGGCGGAACTGGACCACTTCTGGATCGCCAACACCGTGTACCTCGCCTTCGTATGCGCGTCCCTGCTCGGTTCGATCGCGAAGATCGCCGCGTACCGCCGGGGATTCCAGACATGGTGAAACCGACCAAGGTCACGAACTCCATCCGCGCCCTGCGGTTCACCAAGGGCGAGATGACCCAGGCGGAACTCGCGGACCGGGTCGGCGTCACCCGCCAGACGGTCATCGCGATCGAGCAGGGCCGCTACTCACCGTCCCTGGAGATGGCCTTCCGGATCGCCAGGGTGTTCGGCGTCGGGCTCGACGACGTCTTCCAGTATCCGGACCAGGAAACGAGGCCGCCATGAAGGCGATCGTCCAGCACGAATACGGCACCACCGACGTCTTGAAGCTGACCGATCTTCCCGAACCCGAAGCGGGACCAGGCGGCGTGGTCGTGCGGATCCGGGCGGCGGCCGTCGATCCCGGCGTCTGGCACCTCATGGAGGGCACGCCGTATCTGGTGCGGTTGATGGGTTTCGGAGTGCGGAGACCGAAGACCCGCGTCCGCGGCCTCGACTTCGCAGGTGTCGTGCACGCTGTCGGCGCCGACGTCACGCGATTTCAGGCAGGTGACGAGGTTTTCGGTACCTGCCAAGGCTCTTTCGCCGAGTTCGCACTGACCACAGTGGACAAACTCGCGAGAAAACCCGAACGGCTCGGCTTCGAGGAAGCGGCCGCCGTCCCCATCTCCGCGTTCACCGCGCTCCAGGCGCTCCGGGATCGGGGACAGGTCGCGCCCCGGCAGAAGGTCCTGGTCATCGGCGCGGGCGGCGGCGTGGGCACGTTCGCCGTACAGATCGCCACAGCGTTCGGCGCCGAGGTGGACGGTGTCTGCGGTCCGGGCAAGGTGGACCTCGTCCGATCGCTCGGCGCGGGCACGGTGTTCGACTACACGCGCGAAGAGTTCGGTGGCGGCTACGACCTCATCCTCGACACTGCGGGCAACCGATCGCTGACGCTGTTGCGGAAATCCCTTACCCGACAAGGGACTCTGGTGATCGTCGGCGCCGAAGGCAAGGGGAAGTGGATCGGCCCGGTCGCGCGCACCCTTCGGGCACTGCTCCTCGGGCCGTTCGTGAAGCAGAAGCTCCGAGGCCTGTTTTCCACGGAGAACCAGGACGATCTCCAGACGCTGCGCGCGCTCATCGAGGCGGGGAAAGTGAAGCCGGTCATCGACCGCGCGTTCCCGCTGGCCGAGGTGCCCGAGGCCATCCGCTACGCGAGGGACGGGCACACGCGCGGCAAGGTCGTCATCACCGTCTGATGTTCGTCCTCACGTTCATCTCCGGCCATCTCGGCCGTGTTCGGTGTCGGAGAGCGATCCGCCGAACCGAGGAGACCACCGATGTCCGTCAACCGCCGGGACCTGTTGCGAGGCGCCGCCACGGCCGGCGCGCTGGGGCTGGCCTGGCCGTTGAGCTCGCGGATGACGGTCGCGCAGGCCGAGGAGGCCGCGGCGGCGCTGGGCGCGACGTGGGACGAGGCGCCGTTCACGCTCGGCGTCGCGTCCGGCGACCCGGTCCCGCACGGTGTCGCCCTCTGGACCAGGCTCGCTCCGAAGCCGATGGAGTTCGAGCAGCCGCTGGACGACACCGTCGAGGTCGCCTGGGAGGTCGCCACCGACCGCGGGTTCCGGCGCCGCGTGGCCCGCGGGACGACGGCGGCCACGGCAGGGCTCGGGCACAGCGTGCACGTCCCGGTGTCCGGCCTGGAGCCGGGCTCGCAGTACTACTACCGCTTCCACGCGCTCGGCAAGGTCAGCCGGGTCGGCCGCACCCGCACGGCGCCGGTCGGGCCGGTCCGGCGGGTGCGGTTCGCCTCGGCGAACTGCCAGGCGTTCCACGACGGGTTCTACGCGGCGCACGCCGGGATCGCGCGCGAGGAGCTCGATTTCGTCGTCCACCTCGGTGACTACGTCTACGAGCACGGTCAGGTCGGCGGGAACCCGCTGCGCGACCACGAAGGTCCCGAGGTGCTGACGCTGCCCGCATACCGGCGGCGGCACGCGCTCTACAAGTCCGACCCCTCGCTCCGGGACGCTCACGCGGCGCACCCGTGGTTCATCACCTGGGACGATCACGAGGTCGTCAACGACTACAGCGGGACCACCCCGTCGTTGCTGGCACGGCGGTCGGCGGCGTACCAGGCCTGGTTCGAGCACATGCCGGTGCGGCCCGACCACCCCTCGACACCGAGGATCCACCGGCAGCGCCGCTGGGGCGACCTGCTGGAGCTGTCCATTCTGGATCTCAGGCAGTACCGGTCGGCGCAGAACCTGCCCGGCGGGACGATCCTCGGCGCCGATCAGAAGGGCTGGCTCAAGGATCAGGTGACCGGCGCCGGCGAAGCGTGGCACTGCTGGGTGAACTCGATCATGCTGAGCCAGCTGGCGAAGCCGGGCGGCGGCTACATGTTCACGGACCAGTGGGACGGCTTCCTCGCCGAACGCAAGGAGGTACTGACCCACGTGGCCCAGAGCGGCCTCGAAGATCTCGTGGTGATCACCGGCGACTGGCATTCCGCGTTCGTCGACGACATCCGCCCGGACTTCGCGGATCCGTCCACCCCGGTGATCGGCACGGAGTTCACCGCGCATTCGGTCACCTCCGGTGCGTACTCCCCCGAGTGGAACGCCACGAACGGGCCGAAGATGGGCGCGGCGAACCCGCACCTCAAGTACTTCGAGGGCGACCGGTACGGCTACGACGTCTACGAGGTCACGCCTCGCCGCTGGAGCACGCACATGCGGGTGATCGGCGACCGGCGCGACCCGCGTTCGCCGGTGAGCACCCTGACGACGTTCCACGTCGACCGCGGCAAGCCGGGATCCTACGAGGACCGCGCCACGGTCACGTCTCCCGCGCAGTACCGGCGCTAGGCCAAAAGGGGCGCGAAGAACTCAGAAGAGGGTCGGGGGACGCTCTTTCGGAGCAGCGCGGTTCACCGCACGCGTTCTCATTTCACCTGCCCGATGAATTCACGACAATTCTTCCGTGCGGCTAATCTGAGCTTTCCATTGGGAACGATCAGCGGGAGAAAGCAATGAAGAAGAAAATCGCCGCTTTAGTCATGGCCGCCTTTTCGGCGGCCGGATTCCTGGCCGCTTCACCGGCCTCCGCGGCGACCGAAGGCCAGTTCCCGCCCTACGGATGCGACAGCAACCGCTACGGAGTCCTGTTCGGCGAGGCGATTTCCACGACCTGCTTCTCCCTGCCGAGATACTCGGAAACCTATCGGGTGGTCGCCCACTGCGCGTCGGGCGCTTCACTGTGGTTCACCGTCGGACATTGGGTTCCGATCGGCTTCGGCCCGTCGACCGCGGAATGTCACGGCGGACTGCTCGCGAACGCCTACGTCGCGGGATATCACGTAGAGGACTTCTAATATCTCGATGAAACGATGTTGATCTTCCCTGGGCGTTTCAGCGTCCGCTCCCGGCGGGTCCCCACCGGTCCACTTCCGCGGTGAGCCACCGATGCAGGGAAAAGGCAAGCTCGACCGGCGCGTCGAACTGGATGAGATGCCCGGCGTCCGGAATGACGTCCAGGAGGGCACCGGGAATCGCGTTCGCGAGCTGTTCCGCCCTGTCCACCGGGATCCACGTGTCGTCCGCGCCCCAGATCACCTTCACCGGCAACGCGAGTTCCGGATAACGGTCCTGGACCTCGTCGGTGTACCGGACGTCGGCCTCGGCGATCTGCCGGTAGAAGGCACGTTGCCCTTCCACGTCCAGCCACGGTCCGGTCAGCGTGGCCAGCTGCGCGCCGGTGAGACCACGATGGGAGGCCGTCCCGATGTAGGACTCCAGAGCGCCTTTGTGCACCGTCGGTGGCTGCGCCTGGAAGACCTCGGAGTTCTCCGCGACCAGCCGGAAGAACTCCGAACCCCATGGCCGCAGCGCGACGACGTCCACCAAGGCGAGGGAGGCGTATTCGGCGCCGTGCAGCAGCTTCGCGCGCAGGGAAACGGCGCCGCCGTAGTCATGGGCGATCACGTGCGGGGCCGTCAGCCCCCAATGCCCGAGCAGATCGGCGAACAGCTCACCCTGCGTCCCGAGATCGACGGCGTGACCGGGTTCTTTCGACGAGCGGCCGTAGCCCGGCATGTCCCAGACGTGGACGGCGAACTCCTTGCTGAGCGCCCGCGCGAACGGCGCCCACAGCTGCGCCGACCACGGTGTCCCGTGGCACAGCACCACCGGGGCGCCTTCGCCGAGACGTTCCCACGCGACCGAACGGCCTCGCCACTCGTACGTCCGCGACAGCTCCAGCTCACCGAAACCCATGATCGCGATCGTAGTGCCGGTCAATCGGGCAGATGCAGCTCCGTATGGCGTTTGGACAGCATCTCCGCCAGTTCCCGGAGTTTGATGTTCATGTTCTGCGACGTATGCCGCAGCACCTCGAACGCCTCCGCCGCATCGATCCCGCGGCGCGCCATCAGGATGCCCTTGGCCTGCCCGATCGCGTCCCTGCTGTCCAGCGCCTGCTGGAGCTGTTCCTCCTGCAGCTGACCGCGCGTGACAGCGTGCGTGGTCGCCAGCGCCAGCGACGCGTGTGTCGCCAGCAGCAACAGCACGTCGCGGTCGGCCCTGGCGATCCCGTACGGACGTCGTGAGTAGACGTTCAGCGCGCCGGAAAGGTGCGACGTCGACTCCTCCGGCAGCAAGGCCGTCGAAACCAGCGAGTGGAAGCCGAGCGCGGCGGCGGCAGGGCCGAAGCGCGGCCAGCGAGCGTCTTCGGCGAGGTTGTCGCTGAAGGCGGCCGCCGGTCCCGAGACCCGCGCCGCTTCGACGCAGGCACCCTCGCCGTACTGGTATTGCAACTGGTCGAGCTCGCCGGCGATCTCGTCGGTCCGCACCGGGGTGTGGAATCCGCCGTCGGGATCGCGGAGGGTGACACTCACCAGATCCGCGCCCGGCACCAGGTCCCGCGTCGCGAAGACCACTCGTTCGAGCACCGCCGCGACCGAACCGGAATCCAGCAACGCCCTGGTGAGGGAGACGAACTGAGTGACCAGTGGCCCGGTCAGGAGCCGAGCGCCGTTCTCGGAGCTCACCGGCAGTTCGCCGTCGCCGGCATCCTCGACGAATCGGTTCTTGTCCTGCTGCCAGTCGATTTCATCGGCCAAAGCCCGCCTCTCCCACTTCTGCACATCGGCGTGATGCACCACGGGAGTCACCGGCGGGAACCGGCGCCGAGCGCGCACCATCAACCGCCGCAACCAACCCGGTTACCGGCGGATCGGCGCTAACTTCTCAACGCTCAGAACCGCTTTCTGAAGGCGACCTTAGCCGAATGCGATCACCTCGCCTACCGCGACCCACGTTCGGCCGGTCCCGGCTCGCCTCGCCCGGTCGCTCCGACGACAAACCGCTCGGCCACCTGGCGTAACGCGCCGTTCCCCCGCTGGGGCCGGACCACCGGCGACGAGAACGCCCGTCTTCGCCGACCCGCCCCGTCACGCCGCCATGAGCACGCCCGCGACCCCGGCCGGAGCCTCGCATACCCCCTTTTCCGAAGAATTACCCGTTCGAGCGCCGACTCATGTTTCACACCGGGCGCCGGTTGGTATCCAGGTCTCATGTCGCCGAGAACCGGAGGTGATCGCCGTGACCTCGCTCCGGGCAGAGGAGCAACGCCGGATCGTCGCAGCGTGCTTCGAGCGGGCCGGGCTCACCCTGGAGCAACTGTGGCTGCGGTACTTCGCACTCGGCGGCGACGTCAGCGAACTCGAACTGGAGGCGTTCTTGCAGGGGCTGCTTCCCCTGCCCAGGATCCAGCGGGACATGGTGGCTCACGCGATCAACGAGCGGCTCGAAGAGGTCTCCGGGGTGCACCAGGCGCCCTACAGCCGTGAGACCGGAGAGAACAACCGTCCTCGCGGTCCGTTGGCCGCGCTGGTGGGGCTCCTCGACGGCGCCCACCGGGCCCCGCCGGAGCGCTTGCCCTGGATCATCGCCGCGGCGGGCCTCTCACTGGATCTCAAGATCACTGTCTACCTCGTCGACCACGACCAGCGGCAGCTGATCCCGCTTCCCGACGGGTCCGCATCCGGCCGGGTGCCACTGGCCATCGAGGCCAGTACCGCCGGCCGGGCGTACCGGCACGCCGACACCGTGCCGGACGAGAAGCAGGGGGTACCGCGGTTGTGGACCGTGCTGCTGGACGGCGACGAACGCCTGGGCGTGCTCGAAGCCGAAGCCGAGGAGGAAACCGACCTCCACGACCCCGCCCTGCGAGCCCAGTTCCGATGGCTCGCGTCGCTGTCCGGCCATCTTCTCGCCGTGGCGAGGAGATACGGCGACGGCCTCGACAGCCCGCTATGGCAGCAGCGGCGCGGTCCTGCGGCGGAACTGCTCCAGCAGAACCTGCCCCCGTCGACGGCGGCGACGCGTGACGTCGTGGTGGCGGGCGGTATCGAGCCTGTCTACGACGTTCGTGGCGCCACCTTCGACTACGCCCTTTCCGAAACGACAGCGCGGCTGGCGATCTTCGACGCCGGTCGCTACGCCGCGCACGCGAACCTGATGGTCTCGGCCGCACTCGCGGCCTATCGATCCGCTCGCCGCGAGGGCCGCGGGCTCCGCGACCAGGAGGCCGCCGTGGACCAAGCCCTGATGACCCAGTTCGGAGACGGCGCCGCCGTTCGCGGCACGCTGGTCGAAATGAACCTCGCCGAGGGCACTCTTCGTTGTCTCCAGGCGGAGGGGCAACCGCCGATCGTCCTCGGCACCGGCCACGAACCGACCACAGTGGACAGTGCACGGCGCCCGCCGTTCGGTGCCGGGACGCCTCGCCGGATCGCGAGCGCCCGGCTGAGGCCCGGAGATCTCCTGGCCCTGCACACCGACGGTCTCTCAAGTGCGCGTGACATCGACGGCGAACGGTTCGCGCTCGCCGGATGCCTGGACGCCAACGCCGGGTACGTGCCACCCGAGATCGTCCGACGCGTGCTTCAGAAGGCGAGATCCCACTGCCGCAACAGCTTCACCGAAGACGCCTGCCTGCTGATCGCCCGTCTGCCTGCCCGTCCTTGAGCAGGCTCAGCCGCTGAATTCGACTTCTTCCGTCGTGACGGTGCCTCCCTTCCGGCCCGGTGCGGCCTGGTATCGCCAGTACAGGTTCGTGTGCGCGATGACCTGCTCCGGCGCCGGTGCTCCCCAGCCCGACTTGTCCACCGTCGTATGCGCGTCGCCGACCAGCGTCGCGTCATATCCGCGGACCAGGGCGCCGTGCAGCGTCGAGCGGATGCAGGCGTCGGTCTCCGCCCCGACGACCACGAGCCGCCCGACGCCACGTTCGGCCAGCACCTTCTCCAGATCGGTGTCCTCGAAAGAGTCCCCATAGGACTTGTGGACGCGTGGCTCGGCGTCCTCGGGGGTCAGCTCGCCGACGATGCGCCATTCCTCGCTGTCCCGCACGAGTTCCTCATCGGAATGCTGAACCCAGACGACCGGGACCTCTTCCTTACGTGCCTTGCCGACGAGAGCGCCGATGTTCGCGACCACGGCGTCGCGATCGTGGCCCTCGTCGACCACGCCGTTCTGGACGTCGACGACCAGGAGCGCGGTGTTCGGCCGGTTGTCGAGTGTGGTCATGATGGGGTATCCCTCCAGGTCAGGCTGCTGCGGCAGACCTTAACCCGGAGCACCGACAAGAACCGGCGATCAAGCTCCTGGAACCGCCAGAGCCTTCGTGTTGCGCTGGATGTCGGACCAGGCCCCGTCACGGCACACCCCGCAGGACGGGCCGAAGAACTCGGCGCGGGCCCGTTCGTCGCCGGAAAGCCAGAACCGGAACCACGCCGTGATCGCGCCGCGGAACCCGCCACCGTCACCGACCGGCGTGAAATGGGTCGCCTTGCCGAGTTCGCCGTAGATCGCGGGCACCTGGTCCGCGAGCCGGTAGCGCGGGATGACCAGCAGCCAGGGAACGACGATCGTGTCGAGCTGGCCGCCGAGGAACAACGATGGTCCCTTCAGGGCCGCGGCGGAACCTTGCGGCCCCGGCTCGATCGGGATCGTGGTGGTGACGCGGGAATCCGCGCCGGCGGCGATCGCCCCGCCACCGCCCTGGGAGTGGCCGGTGGCGCCGATGTGCGCGGTGTCGATCTTTCCCTGGTAAACGCTGCCCGGACGGGAGTTTTCGGCGATCAGGGTGGTGGCTCCGGCCAGCATCTCCGCGCCGGAGCCCGCGTTCGGCGTGTCGGCCGCCGCGACCACGAAGCCATGGGAGGCCAGGTGGCGCAACAGGCCGTCATAGATCTTCGGGTTCGCGCCGGTTCCGTTGCCCCACAGGATCACTGGATGCTTCTCCAGCCGCGAAGGCCGGTACACGGTGTGCGTGCTGTCGAGGGCTTCGACGGTCACCGCGAAGGGACCGGGTGCGCTCCACCGGTCCGAGATCCCGGTCGTGGCCGACGCGGCGGGCGTGATGCCCACGGTCGCCAGCGCGGCCATTCCGACGATCAGTGTCCGTGCGCGCAGTCTCCCCATGGTGGTCACCGTCCCGTTCCGCCAGCGCCCCGTTGCCCGCGACGTTCCCTTCCCAGGGTGTCGGTCCGGTCACCGCAGGTCCATGGGACCGATCACAAGATCGGACGCGAAGGTCTTGTAACCGGTCCCAAACCGGGTCAGCTGACGAGCTGCCACAGGTAGCTCGGGCTCGTCACCGGCGCGACGGCCTTCTTCTTCCAGAGGTACTTCACCTTGCAGGGCGGGACGATCCGGTACTTCTGCACGGTGAACGAACGGCCTTCCTTGTACTGCTGAAGCCGCAGCGTCTTCCCGGCGGGCACCGTCGCGGCGTACGACCAGGAATCGGACTTCGCATAGCTCGCGCCGACGGTCACCGCCAGCGAGACACTCGCTTTGGCGAAGATGACGCCCGCCTCGGCGCTGGTCGTGCCGGTGATGGAGGCGTTGACCGAGGAGGTCGTGGTCTTGTTGTAGGTGATCGTCCCCGGCCCTTTCAGGTAGTCGCTGCGCAGGTTCGTCTTCATCCAGGCCTTGGCGCCGTTGGAGATCGTGTAGCCGGGCGGATCGTTGACCTCGGGGCAGGGCTGGATCGCGAGTGCCTGGGCGCCGGCGCCGAGTGCCGCCGGCGCCACGCACGCCGCACAGCCGAGCAGGACAGAAGCGGCCATCGACCGGAAACGCATCGCGAACCTCCCGTTGTCGATCATGAACGCACGGTAGTACTGCCATGGACGGCAGCCGGGAAAACCAACCTGTTCGAGTTACGCCCGTCTGTCCACTGTGGTCACCCGAACGTCGACAAACCGGCCAGGAGCCTGTCGACGTCGTCGGCACTGGTGTACGGTGCGAGCCCGACCCGGAGCGCCGGGTCCTTCAGTTTCAAAGCCGCAAAGACCTCGTAGGCGTAGAAAGACCCCGCCGGGGCGACGATCTTCCTTTCGGCGAGATGCCGTTCCGCTTCGAGCTCGCGGCCGCCGAGGCTCATCAGCAGGGTCGGGGTCCGGTCGGCCGCCTTGCCGTGCAAGGTGACCGCGTCGCCCAGTCCCTTTTCCAGTTTGGTACGCAGCAAGATTTCGTGTTCGTGCAAGGAATCGAGCGAGTTCGCCAGCCGTTCCCGCCGTGAGCCGCCCGTTCCGGGGTCGAGTTCGGCGAGAAAGTCCACCGCCGCCGACGCGCCCGCGAGGATCTCGTAGGGCAGGGTGCCGAATTCGAACCGCTCGGGCACGGTGGCGGGAGACGGCATGAGCTTGTCCGGCTCGACGGTTTCGAGAAGCGCGGGCGAAGCGCCGAGCACACCGCAGTGCGGGCCGAGGAACTTGTACGGCGAACAGACGAAGAAATCCGCTCCCAGCGCGGGAACGTCCACCAGGTCGTGGGCGGCGTAGTGCACGCCGTCCACGAACACCAGCGCTCCGGCGTCGTGGGCGAGATCGGCGATCCGGCGGATCGGCGGTTTGGTGCCGAGGACGTTCGAAGCCGCCGTGACCGCGACCAGCCTGGTCCGCTCGGTGAACACGAGGGAATCGACGTCGAGTTCGGTGGTTTCGGGGTCGATGCCGAGCCAGCGGACGGTCATCCCCGCCCGTTCGGCGGCCTGGACCCAGGGCCGGATGTTGGCGTCGTGGTCGAGCCTGCTGACGACGATCTCGTCGCCTTCGCGCCAGTTCTTGGCCAGGTGGCGGGAAAAGTCGTACGTCAGCTGAGTGGCGCTACGACCGTGAACGACACCTTCGGCTGGCACGTTGAGAAAGTCGGCGTAGGCGGCGCGAAAGCCCGCGACGGCGGTCTCCGCGTTGAGCTGGGACGGGCTGACCGTCCCCCGGTTCGACAGCGGAGCGGTCAGCGTCCCGGTGATGGCGTCGGCGACGGCACGGGGTGTCTGGGTACCCGCGGGTCCGTCGAAGAAGGCTGTTCCGTCGGCGAGGGAAGGGAAGTGATGCCGGAGGGCGGCGACGTCGATGGCCATGACCTCGACTCTGGCATCCGGCGGGGGGCCGGGTAAACGCTTCGTGGCCGGAAGTTTCTCCGGCCACGAAGCGGCTCAGGCTCAGTACAGCGTCAGCCGGTACGCACCGGACTGCGCGGTGCCCGAGAACAGGTACCGGCCATCGGCACTGATCGCCAGCGAGAGCACCCTGGCGTCGGGAAGCGCGCCCGGTACCGGCGACCAGGTACGGCCGAAGTCCGTGCTGCGCAGCACGCCTCCCCCGGTCGAACTGCTCGCGAACCACACCCGGAAGTCGAACGGATGCGGCAGGATCCGGCTGATCTCGCGGGAGTCGCCGCCGTCGAGGACCCGCCGGAACGTCCGGCCGTTGTCCTCGCTGAGCAGGATGCCCGCGCCACCGGCGAGGACGCGCCCGCCACCCCATCGGCTGACCGAGATCGAACTGACCGGTTCGTCGGAGACGTGGGTCCAGGTCTTGCCGCCGTCGTCCGACCGGTTCAGGCCGCCGGAGTCACCGCCCCAGACCCGGTTCGCGTTCCACGGGTCGCCCGCGAACGCGATGAACCCGATGTCGGTCGTGAGCTTTTCCCAGGTCTTCCCGGCGTTGTCACTGCGGTAGAGCACGTAGCCGGTGGGCGCGAAGGCCGAGACGAAGATCCGGTCCGGGTCGGCGGGATGCGCGAAGATCGTCCTGGGGATTCCTTCCTTCGCCTTCGCCGCGAACTGCCAGGTGCGGCCGCCGTCGCCGCTGCGGAGCACGTCGAGCGCGAACCCGTTCCGGGTGACCTGCCAGACGACGTCCGGGCGGCTCGGCGAGACGGACAGACGCGCGTCTTCGTGCAGCCGGTCGGCGGGGTGCGACTGCCAGGCCCGGTCCGCCGCGGCGATCTTGCCGCGCGGGAGCGGGGTGTTGTAGATCTCCTGCACACCGGCCGCGACGACGCTCTCCTTCAGGATGTTCCCGGTGGTCACGAGGTCGCGCATGGATTCGCCGGGCACGCCGATCTGCTGGTAGCCGTTCTTGCCGCCGTCCGCGTACACCCCTCGGTACATCGCGGAGATCAGCGTGGTGGCGGGTTTGCCCGCCGAAGCGGGGAGTTCGATCATGTCGCTGACGCCCTCGCCCGCGGCGGGTACCGGCTTGCGGGTCCAGGTGCGGCCGAAGTCCGCGCTGACGTCTATGTCGTTATACGTCGCGACGTACAGGCGCCCGCCGACGAAGTGCGGTTCGCGCAGGGGCTGTCCGCCCGGTTCGCGCCGCAGCACCGTCCAGGTCTTGCCGCCGTCGGTGGAACCGTGCAGCTCGGGGCCGACCGTGACCACGAACCGCTTGCCGTCGGAGGCGACCTGATTGATCTCGCCGTTCGTCCGGTACACGAGTTCGGCGCGCGGTTCCTTGCCGCTGACGCCGCGGACCGCCCACAGCGAGTACTCGGGATAGACCGTGGTGAAGTAGGCGTCGTCGCCGACCATGACGAGCTTGAGCGCGCCGACCGGCGCGGCGATCCCCTCACGCGGCCAGGTCCTCGGCACGTCGTTCCAGTTCTCGCCGCCGTCGGTGCTGACGCTCAGCGTGTCGAGGTTCTGCACCACGACGACCCGGCCGGTGGGATCCGTGGCCATGCCGAACGCGCCGTCGGGGTACCACTCGCGAAGGGTCTCCCAGGTCTGGCCGCGGTCGGTGGTGCGCAGCAGCATCCCGTGCCACTCGCCGACCATGCCCGCGGGTTTGTTGCCCACCGCGAGCATCCGGTCCGGATTCACCGGATCGACGAAGAATCCCTGGATGGAGGTGTCCGACGGCAGTCCCCGGCGCGCACTCCAGGAGGCGCCGCGATCGCCGGAGAACCAGAGCGCGGGCGGGCTGGGCTGCATCATCGCGAGCCCGGCAGGCGAAACGGCCAGCAGGCCGCCGACGCTGTTCGGGCCGATCGGTTCCCAGCCGCCGCGCGGCAGCCCGGTCGCGTTGACGTCCGAGGGCGGCTGCTGGGGTTCGGCGGTGGCCACCGACGTCGCCCCGGTGGTCCCGAGAACCGTCAGCAGCCCGAGAACGAACATGCGTTTGGTGATCGATCTCAGTTTCATGCGGGAGATCTTGGCGCAAGATCCGCCAAAGGGATAGAGATTCATCGGATCTTTACTGGACAACTAGCCGTGTCATCCCGCTCAGACACTTGTCAAGACTTGACTTTGGGTCAACTCATCGGATCACTATCGCGATCAGCGCGGCCACGAGCAGGCCGAGGTACGCGATCGCATGGGCGCGGTCCGGGATCCGGCCGACCACCCGGCGCGTCACCGCGATGGTCGGCAGCGACCCGCACAGCAACGCGCCCGCGGCCACCAGGTCGATGTAGCCGAGGTGAGCGGCGCTCGAAGACGTCCCCGTCGCCGCGAAGGCGTAGACGGCGGTGCCGATCACCGCCACCGGCAGGCTCAGCGGATTCGCCAGTGCGGCCGCGTCGGCCATCGGCAACCCCTTGCGGCGCAGGAGCGGGACGGTCAGCACGCTGCCCCCGACCCCGAGAAAGCTCGCCACGGCACCGATCCCGGTCCCGCCCGCGGTGACGGTGAGCCCGCCGAGCGCACGGGGCCGGGTGTCGTCCCGCCTGCTCACGAAACCCTTGCGGACCAGGCTGTCGACGATGGTCAGCGCGAGGTAGGCGACGAAGAGCCAGCGCAGGACGCTCTCGTCGGCCGCGGTGGCGGCGAAGGAGCCGAGCACGGCGCCCAGGCCGATGAAGGCGATGAGCGGCCACAGGTAGTCGCGGCGAAGCCGTCCGGTCCGCAGCTGGGCGAGGGTCGCGCTCCCGGAGTTGACCACCATCACCGCGGTCGAGGTGGCCACCGCGACGTGCATCGCGCCAAGGGCGTGCTCCGGCTCGGCGAGCGCGAAGGCGTAAACGACCGGCACGGTGATGAATCCGCCGCCGAATCCGAACAGGACGGTGGTGACGCCGCTCAGGCAGCCGAATCCGAGGAGCACCGCGATCTCGATCAACACTCCCTCGACGGTAGGCGCTCCCGATACGGCGGGCATTCGAAAGGACGCCACTTTCTTTCGCGTATCGGACAGCCGGAGTAGCCTGGGTGACGTGCGCGACATCCCCATCGACGAGGTCGACCATCTCGACCGCGCGGTGGTCGCGATCCGCACCGATTACCCGCCGGGACACCGGATTCCCCCGCACCGGCACCGGCGGGCGCAGTTCCTCTACAGCGCGACGGGATCGATGCGGGTCGAAACGGCCGACGGCACGTGGACCATCCCGACCCGGCGCGCGGTACTCGTCCCGCCGGAGACCGGTCACCAGGTCTTCACGACGACCGTGAGCACCAGGAGCCTGTACATCGAACCGAAAGCGGTGCCGTGGTTCCCGCGGCGATGCCAGGTCGTCGAGGTCTCCGCGCTGCTCCGGGAACTGCTGAACGAGGCCGTCGACGTGCCCGAGCTGTACGCCCCGCGCGGGCGGGACGCCGCGGTCATCGGCCTGATCCTGCACGAGATCCGCCGTTCCGCCCCGGTCCGGCTCGATCTGCCCCTGCCGAAGCACGAACGGCTGCGCGCGCTGTGCGAGTCCTTTTTGGAGGATCCGGACATCCACGACCCGTTGAGCGCCTGGGCATCCCGGCTGCACGTGAGCGAGCGGACGGTGAACCGGATCTTCACCGCCGAGACCGGGATGGGGTTCGCCCGCTGGCGGCAACGGGCCTGCGTCCTGCATTCCCTGTCACTGCTGTCGGACGGCCTTCCCATCGCCGGGATCGCCGCCTCGCTCGGCTACGAGAGCCCGGCCGCGTTCTCCACGATGTTCACCCGGCTTCTCGGCACACCGCCGAGGGACTATCGCGCGGCGTCCGCGCTCTGACCGCCGAACTGCCCAGGTATCGTCGGGACCGCAATGTGGGACCTTCCCTTGAGCAGGAAAGCAGGACGATCATGATCTTCATCACGGCGAAGTTCCGGGTTCGTCCCGAACACGCGGACCGGTGGCCGGAAATCGCGCGCGACTTCACCGAGGCGACCCGCGCCGAGCCCGGTTGCCTTTGGTACGACTGGTCCCGCAGCCTCGACGACCCGAACGAGTACGTTCTCGTGGAGGCGTTCCAGGACGACGACGCGGGCGCCGCCCACGTCGGTTCGGAGCATTTCCGCGCGGCACAACGTGAGCTGCCGCAGTACCTGGCCGAGACGCCGCGGATCGTCAACGCGAAGGTCGATCAGGACGGCTGGTCGGAACTGGGCGAACTCGCCGTCGAGTAGGTTCCGCTTCCCGCCCCGGTTCCCGCCGGACCAGGGCGGGACTCAGGCACGCTGCGCGCGTGCCGCCCCGACGCAGTACGCCCCGAACGCGGCGACTCCGACGGCCACCACGATGAGCAGCACCGTGCCGAAAGGCTGGGCGGCCAAGGTGCGCAGGGCGGCGTCGAGCCCGCCGGAGCGGGACGGGTCGTGCTCCAGCGCCGCGTAGCCGAGGAGCACGGCGACCACGCCGAATACGACACCCCTTGCCGCGTAACCGATCCTGCCGAGCCTCTCGACCCATCGCCGCGTCCCCGAAGGCAACTTCGAGAGGTCGAGATCCCGCACGAAGGTGCGGCGCACGCCGTTCACCACCGAAGCGACGGCGACACCGAACACGACGACGGCCGCCGCGATCACCAGGAACGGGCCGGCAGGCAACCCGAGCAGCATCGCGGTGTACTCCTGCTGCTTCTGGTCGGTGCTGCCCTGGTCTCCCGCTCCCGCGGCGAGCCGGGCCGCGTAGACGCCCAGCGAGATCCCGGCCAGGCAGCGCACTCCGGAGGTCACCCGCTTGACGGTGCGGCGCTCCTGCTTGTCGATCCAGGTGTACCCGGTAGCGGCCAGCAGCGCCTGCCACAGCCCGTACGCCACGAGTCCCGCCGCCAGCACCCACAGCAGGACACCGCCCACCGGGGTCGAACCGACCTCGGCGACCGCGCCGCGGCCATCGGCCTCCTGACCGCCGCCGCCGACGGCGATCCGCACCGCCAGGTAGCCGATGAGCAGGTACACCAAGCCGTAGCAGCCCATCCCGATCCGGCCGAGCACCTGGACGGCTTTGTTGTGGCGCACCTGTCTCGCCTTGGTCGCGGGCATCCGGTCCACCCTCCTCGTGAGTCTTCCTCCGAGTCTCGCCGCCGGGAGCCCTTGCCGCCGCGCGAGTGGGCCATCCGGCCGAACGACCCACTCGCCTCGAGGTCCGTCACCGAAACGATCAGCGCCCCAAAGCGACTTCCCCCGCCGGTGTCCGCAGCGTCACCCGCAACGAAGGTTCCGCCGACTCCCCCACCGTGACGCAATCCGCCAGGCCGAGCAGCGCCAGGTGCTCCCGCACCGTCGCGGCCTCGGGATGAGACACGGTCAAGGACACCAGTCCGACCCCCTTGACCGACAACTCGGCGGCGTACGCGTCGCTCTCCCATTGCACGAGGAACGGGACGACCCCGCCGAACGTCAGCCCGCCGGCGGGGACGGCCGCCCGCCACGCGAGGCGGACACCGTCACCCCGGTCGCGGGACATGGCCACGACCGGGTCGAACCGGAACCCGCGCTCGCCCGCCTCGCGGACGACCTTGTCCACGTCGTCCACCCTCGCCGCCCACGTGGCCAGCCGCGGCCGGGTCAGCCGGTCGATCCCGAGCGGCCGCCCGTTCTCCGGATCAGGCAGGTCCCGGTCCGGGCCCAGCACCTCGAAATACGTCCGCCCGCCGAGATCGGCGAGATAGTTCCGGGTACCGAGGGTGAGATGCCTGCCGCCGGGGGAAAGCCGGACCCCGAACCGCCGGTTCAGCTCGTCGACGGTCGCCGGGAGATCCGGCGTGGCGTACAGGATGTGGTCGATCACGCCGTTCCGGCCGATACTTCGGGCGACTCCTTCTTCGGCACGCGGACGAGGGTGAGCATGGCCACCGCGACCAAGACCTCGACGGCGCCGAGGAGCGGCCACAGCACCGAGGTCCCGAGAACCAGGAACAGCCAGCCGCCCACCAGCGGGGCGACGGTGTTGCCGAGACCGAAGGCGAACTGGAAACTCCCGATGTACCGGCTCTTCAGCCGCCCGGCACCGACGACAGCGGGGTAGGCGAACAGCGAAGGCGCGCTGACGATTTCGCCGAGCGTCCACAGCAGCGTGCCGCCCAGGATGACCAGCGGCACCATCGGCAGCCCGTAGAACCCGACGCCGAGCCCGACCAGCGCGAGGCCGATGGCGATCGACAAGCGCATCGGCATCCGCTGGACGAGCTTGGTCGAGGGCAATTCCAGCAGGATCACCACGATGCCGTTCACCGACACCGCGAGGGTGTACCAGAAAATGTCCAGGCGCGCTTCGTTCACGGTGAGGGGCAGCGTCGACAGATACTGCTGGTAGACGATGGTGTGCACGGCGGCCACCAGCAGGAAAATCGCGTAGCGGCGATTCCGGAGCACGGCAAGGTAACCGCCGCGGGCGGGTTTGCTTTCGGCTTCGCCGTCTTCGGGTTCCGCCATCGCCCGCGCCGCCTCCCGGTGCGGCAACAGCAACCAGGCCGCCACCGCGTACGCGACCGCCACCCCCGCCTCGGTCAGGAAGACCAGGGTGTATTGCTTGTCGTCCAGGTAGTAGAGAGCGAATCCGAGCAGTGGCGCGACGGCGGTGCCGAGGTTGAGGCCGAACCGCCAGATCGCGAAGATCATCACCTGGTTGTCCGCCGGGGTGAGGTCCGAGAGCAGGGTGGCCGAGGCGGGCCGGAAGATCTGCGAGGCGACCCCGACGAGCGCACTGGCCACCACGAGCAGCGGATACTGGCTCGGCACCAGCATGAACGCGATCAGCAGGCCGCTGACCCCCATGCTGATCGCGGTCGCGACCCGCGGCCCGAACCGATCCGAAAGTGCCCCGCCGACCACCGTGCCCACGACCCCGCCCGCCCCGTAGGCGCCGAGCGCGAACACGGCCTGGGCGGTCGAGAAGCCGCGCGCGGACACGAACAGCACCAGGAAGATCACGAGGAAGCCGCTGAGACGGTTCACCACGACGCCGACCATGATCGTCTTCGCCGCCGCCGGCGCGTCGCGGAAAGTCTCCCAGACACCCGGTTTCTGCTCAGCCCCAACTTCCGCCATACGGACCCCTTACGAACCGGCGAGCGAATCTTCACCCGCGCTGATCGGATTTTCGTCGAAAACAGCGGCGACAACCCCGGAAACCGTCGTATGGAATCGCTCCGGGAACGCATGTCCCATTCCCTCTTCGTAACTGAGAGAACAGTCGATCCCTTGAGCGCGAGCCCATACGGCGAAGCTTTCACATGATGCCGTCGACTCCGGTGTTCCGCCAGGGAAGATTCGAATTCGAGGCCCGATCATCACTTTTTCCGTGAGCGGCCGCATATGCGGCGCGAACGCGAGCGCGCCGTCCACCGCGACGGCACCGGTGAGCGCCGCCTCGACCGCGATCCGGGCGCCCGCCCCGAGTCCGGCGAGGACCATCGGTATCGCGGATCCGTATTCGGCCCTCGCCGCCCGCACGACGGTCCGGACGTCGGCGAGGGCGCGGTCGCGATCTCGCCACTCGTAGACGTTTTCGGCGACCAGCTGCGGAGAGCGCACCAGGAACGCCGCGCACGACCCGAGCTCGGCCCAGAGCGAGGCGAACAGGTCCGCGGGCGCCGGACCGTTGCCGTGCAAGGAGATGACCACCCCGGCCGGCCGCGTGGGCGGGCGGAAGACCGTCCACGCGACCTCGGCGCGCTCCTGAGCCGCCCGCCAGCGCAGTTCCGACCTGGCCCGGATGCCTGCCTCGTCGAGCGGCCAGATGGCGGCCAGCGCCGGATCCGCCAGCAGCGGCGGGCTCCACCAGCCGCCACGTTCGTCGGCTTCGGCGAGCAGGCGCAGACCGGCGTCCGGGTCGCCGCGCAACGCCAGGACACCGGCGCGGATGTAAGCCGACCACACCCAGAGCCCTGGATGCTCGGTCCCCAGCCGTGTGGCCAAGGCGTCGACCTGGGTCAGCTCCTCCTGTTCGTACGCCTCCATGAGCCGGGCGAGGACGCGGTCGGCACGAGAGGTCATGGCCGGCGGGCCGCCCACGAGAAGAGCCCGTCCGGGTCGAACGCGGCGCGGATCGCGTTCAGCCGGGCCGCGCTCGGGCCGTAGACGGCGTCGTGCACGGCTTCCGCGTCTTCGTCCAGGCCCGAAAAGTTCAGGTAGACGCCCCCGTTCGCGTGTGGCCCCAGCGCCGCCCATGCCGACCGGGACCAGTCCAGGATCGCGTCGTCGAGTCCGGCGTCGCGCCAGATCGCGTTGACGTTGACGTTGAATCCCGCCCCGCGGTGCGGGAACGCGCTCCGCTCCGGCGGCACGGCCCGGATCGCGCCGCCCATCGTGCGGATCACCAGTTCGGCGCCCGCGGCGGTCGACCGGGCCTGCTGATCGAGCAGGGTCCGGATCGCGTCGTCGGTGAGCTCGTCCAGGAAATGCGACTTCATGAAGGACCGCGTCGCCCCCGCGGGCGGGCTGGGCGACTGCTCGTAACCGACGGTCCCGCTCACGTCGAGCAAGGGGGTGCCCAGCCGTCGCAGTGGCGCGAGCGCCGCCTCCGCCCGCTCCGGCGGGCCCGCGAACACCGCGCCGACCCCGACGATCGGCGTGTCGTGCAGTTCGGCGGGCACCTGCGGATACGGCGGCATACCGCGCAGGATCGCCATCGGCGACACCGTGTCCGGCACGGCGGACACCGCGTCGCGCCAGGCCCGCAACACGGATTCCCCTTGCTCCGCCGGGTAATACACCTCCACGATCGAGACGGACGGCCCGAGGTCGACGAGGTCGAACTCCAGGCTGGTGACGACCCCGAGCCCGCGGCCACAGCCGCGCGCCGCCCACAGGAGGTCCGTGTGCTCGCCCGGCCCCGCGGTCCTGACCAGCCCGTCCGCCGTCACGATCTCGATCGAGCGCAGGTGATCGCAGGTCAGGCCGTGCGCCCGCGCCAGCAGCCCGATCCCGCCGCCCAGCGCGAGACCCGCCACCCCGGTGCCCGTCACGTCCCCGCCCGGCACGGCCAGCCCGAAGACCTGGGTCTCGGTGTCCAGGCTGCCGACGGTCGTCCCGGCCCGCACGCGGGCCGTCCGGCGCGCCGGATCGACGTCCACGCCCGTCATCGCCGACAGGTCGATCACGAGCCCGTCGTCGCAGACCGCGCTGCCTGCGACCTGATGGCCGCCTGCCCGGATACTCACCGGCGGACGGTGTTCCCCGGCGAAACGCACCGCTTCGACCACGTCCGCCACGCTGGAGCAGCGCGCGATCACCGCGGGCCGCCGGTCGATCAGCCCGTTCCAGACGCCACGCGCGCGGTCGTATCCGGGATGGTGCCGGTCGATGATCGTCCCGCCGAACCCCGGCCCGAACGCCTTACCGGGTTCGACGCTGTCCTCAATGGCCGGCATCGGCCGTGATCCGCGTGGCGACACAGATTCCCGGACCCCAGTCCAGCAAGGACACGTGGAAGTCCGGCTCGCCGTGGATCTCCGCGCGGAACTTGTCGACGCGGTCCTTGCTCGGCCGCACCTGCGGATCCCAGGCCGCCGACCAGATGACGTCGTCGCAGACGAACAAGCCACCAGGGGCGATCCTGGACAGCGTCAGCGCCCGCTCCTCGTACTTGGGCACACTGGCGTCGACGAAGATCAGGTCGAAGAGCGGGCCGTCGTAGGCCCGCAGCCAGTCGACGGCGTTGGCCTGCACCACTTCCACCCTGGAATCGGAAGCCAGCATCTCCTTGCTGATCTGGGCCGCCTCCGGATGCACCTCCAGGGTGATCAGCCGCGCGGCGGGATCCATGCCGTCCAGCAGCCATCCCGCGCCGACGCCGACGCCCGTGCCGATCTCCAGCAGCCTGCCGCCCGGTTTGCTCGCGGCCAGCGTCCGCAGCAGCTGGCCCGTGTCACGGGCGCTGGACATGTGGAAGTCCTCTTCCATGGCGCGTTTCTCGGCGACCGTGACCAGCCGCGGGACCTTCAACTCTTCGGGCATGCTTCCTCCACGTCGTCCATCCACTGCAGTAACGGCGGATAGGCCAAGCGAGCCCCGCGATCGGTGCGGATGGCATGGCCTTCGCCGTCGAGTTCCACGAAGGTGGCCTGCTGGTCCATCCGGTCGATATGCCGCAGCACGGCACTCATCGGAATCCGGTTGTCCAGTTCGCCGTGCGCGAGGAAATAGCGTTTGCGCAGCCGGGCGGCCCCCAGGGGCGCACGGTCCCGGAACGCGAATCCGGCGAACTGGCGGACGCCGGGATGCGTCGTCCCGGCGAGGTCGTCGTGGTGCAGGAAGCCACCCAGCAGGGCCACGCCGACGCACCGGTCCGACAGTTCTCCCGCGAGGCCCGCCACGTAACCGCCGTAGCTCATCCCCATCGTGACCACCGGACCGTCGCCGAGTTCCTCGATCACCGCGCACAGGTCCGCCACGTCGTCCGCCCCGTACCGGACCGGTCCCTTCGGCCGGAACTCGGGCTGGCGCAGACCGCTGGACCGCAGGTTGACCCGCACGACCCGCCAGCCGGCTTCGGCGAGCGCCGTCGCCAGCGACGTGAACTCGCCCCACACCGGGACATGCGGACCGCCGGGGACGAAGAACGCCGTCCCGCGGCGAGCGCCAGGCGGCTCGTGGACCAGGCACGGCAGCAGCTGATCCCCTCGCCGCACGATCACGTCGCGGACCTCGCCGCCCGGATCCGGCAGGGAGGTGTCGCCGAGCGCCCGGAGCGAACGCCGCAGCGTGGGGGCGCCGACGGCGGCGACACACGTGCCGTCCGGCGCGGCGGCCACGGACCGGACGGATCCGACCGCGCCGGGCGCCCACACCGGCTCCACGCTCCCGCTCGACCAGTCCCAGACGTACGGAACGACGCTCGGCCATTCCTCGGCGCAGACCACGACGCGGGTGCCGTCCAGCCACGCCGAGGTCGGCAGCAGGACCTTCCGCAGGGATCCCGAGCTCAGCACCCGGCCGGTTCCGCAGGCGAACACGACGGTCTGATAGCTGCTACCGCTGCGGATCACGGCCAGCACGGCCTCGCGGTCCGGTGACGGCGACAGATGCGACAGCGTGGCCCCGCGCGGCATCGGGATGTTCCAGCCGGGGCCGATGATCGCCGAAGTGCCGTCCGGCCGCGGGACGGCCTGCACGAGTTCACCGCCGGAGGTGAGGGCGGCGGCGTTGCCCGCGGCGCTGCGATGGGCAAGGAGACGTCCGTCCCAGTCGCTGATCCCGCCCTCCTCGACGCCCTCCTCGATCACGTCCCAGCGGCCGTCGCGCAGGGCGAGCTGCGCGCCGTCGTCGGCGTGATGCTCGTGCCGCAGCAGGCTCAGGTGCTCGCCGCCGTCCGACATGGGCCGCCGGATCCAGCCGGCAGGCGCGGGGAACTCCGTCCAGGCACGGGCCGCCGGATCGAACTGCCCCAGCCTGCGATCGCCCCAGGCGTCGGTGGAGATCAGCCATCGATCGCGGTACCGGCAAACAGAATTCGGCAGATAGTCCACTTGGGACAGCCGGAAGGCGGCCGAGAGCCCCCGGACGACGTCGTCCGGGCGGTCCGGCAGATCAACGAGAAACCGGGGTGCCGTCGTCATCTCGTCAGGCCACCGCGGCGGCGGCGGGGTCCAGCTCCGCGGCGACGGCGGACCAAGTCTCCGCTTCTTCCTTGCGTCCCAGCATCGCGAAGGCGACTCCGGCTCGCGCGGCGGCCAGCGCGCCGGGGAACGTCCCGAGCGTGCCGCCCGCCGTGAAACAGGCGAGGGCGCGTTCGTCCTGGCCGAGCATCCACAGCGTGTCGCCCGTGTAGAGCTGCGTGTAGGGGTCGCCGGGGTCGAGTTCGAGGAGCCTGTCGACCGCCGCGTGCGGCTCCATGTCGATGACCATGGCCCGGCCCTTGGAGTTGATGAAGGCCTTGAGACTCGCTTCCAGGCTCAACCGCTCGTTCTGGGCGGCCGCCACCTTCTCGACCGGGGTGCGGGCTTCGGCGCTCAGGCCACGGGCGAGGTCGACGGCGACCTGCATCTTCCCGGCGATGTCCGTCATGTCGCGGCGGCGCACCGCGTACAAGGCGAGCGCCCGGTAGATCCTGCTGATGTACAAGCGGATCGCGAAGGTGTCGGCCTCCGTGTCGTCGATCAACGCCTGCACGTCGGCGGCCACGTCGGCGCATTCGCCGAGATCGCGGTCGCGGCGGCAGTAATGCGCGATCAGCCGTCCATAGGCGCACAGCCGCACCCCCCGCGGGGTGCCGGTGTCCGCGGACAGGCTGTGGAACGGCTGGGCCGCTTTGTCCGCGTCGACCACGAGTCCGTAGAACGAGCGGGCCACCTCGTAGGTCAGCACGGGATCTCCGCTTTCGGCGGCGCGCCCGCCGAGTGCCCTGGCGGAGAGGCTGAACAGGCCCAGCACGTTCAGCAGCTGCGCCAGCGAAGTGAGGGTCGTGACGGAAGCGTCCGAATCGGGCTGGAGCATGGCCCGCAGCTCCGCCAGGAACGGCAGCCCGCTCTCGTCCTTCGCGCTCAGCCGATGATCGATGCCGTCGTCCGGGAAGGCGGCGTGGCCAAGGACGTGGTGGCGGAAACCGGGCGGGTAGTAGGACCCTGGCACGACCAGGAGAGGTTCGCCGGACCGGGCGCGGATCAGGTCGAGCAGCAACGGGGCGAACTGCGTGGCGACGGCCGCTTCGTCGTTGCGGTCGCAGCGCAGGTACGCCGACCACAACTCACGGCGCCGCCGCACCAACGCGCGGTTGTCGTCGGAAAGGGTGACCGTGGCCAGTGCCGTGTCCTCGGACCGGGGATAGTCGGACAGCGGTGGACGTCGTTCGACGGTCGAAGTCATCGTGGGGGTTCCCTTCTTCTATTCCAGATAGCCCGGAGCGACGATGTAGTCGCCGCCCGGCCGCGGCGTCAGGAACTCCGCTGACGGGATGACCGCTTTGACGACGGCGATGGCGTTGAGCGACGGCACGTCGATCAGCAAGGGCGCGACACCGAAGCGCTCTTCGACGAAGGACGGCAGCTCGGCGGAGGTGATCGTGGGCGGATCCGCCACCGCACCCTCGCCGGAAGGCCGTTCGAGGGTGCGCAGGAAAGTCAGGAACGCTTCTTGATGAGCGGCCGAACGGGCGCCCCGCAGGAATTCGGGCTCGCTCCGGTTGGCCGGATTCCCCAGTGAGACCCGCACCATCACGGCCTCGTGCAACGCGTGCAGCAGCGCCGGATCCCGCTCGAATCCCGCACCGGCACCGAAAGTCGCCTGAGCCCGATCACGACGGCCGACCATCACGAGCGTGACCTCGATCGGCGCCATCTCACGCACGACCCACGCGTGCACGGCCAGCTGCCGATCCGCGAGCGCCTTCGCCAGCCCTGGCGTCATCAGCTCTTCGAGCCGGTCCGAGACCGGCTCCAGGGTGACCGTCCCCGCCCAGACCCGCCTGATCGCCAGGCGTTCCAGGCATTCCAAGATCCCGCTGACGCCGGCGACAGCACGGTCCGGATGCGCGGCGGTACCGACCGAACTCTGCCGCCACGGGAGTGTGCGCAGCTTCGAACTCACCCTGCGGAGCAAGGCGACGTCCGCCGGTACACCGGCGGCCTCGTCGTCCGTCGCCCGGCGGGCCGGAATCCAATCTTCTGTGTCATCGAGGATGTCGTGCGGAGTGAACAGTAAAAGACCACGTTCCAGCGCTTCATCCCGTGAAATCACCATGCGCGGACCATTGTCGATCAGGCTGGCCCGCTCGGTGGCCTCACCATGGGCTCGCACCATCGCGCGTTCCGGGAAATCGTCGCAAGCACCACCCGCGAAACGACCCGACGGCGCATCCACATAATCCAGCCCAAGGAACAGCTGCTCATCGAGAATCGGCCTGGCGTCCACCGAAAGATGCTCCGTTCTGAAGGACGGGCAGGCCTCGCGAAAAGGCCTGCCCGTCCGCGTGCAGTTAGCTTGTACCCGACATCCGCCCAGGAAGAAGCGGCACGATTCGCCATGGATTGACCGCCCGCCGGCCGCGCACCACCGAAAGGCCCAATGCAACCTCGCGCAAGAACGTATCGAATTGACGCCAGCGATCACCTGGCTTGATCGACAGTCGCCCCCACTAGACCCGAAATGTCATCGGCAAGCTGTTTCCCCTAGTACGCGGTGCACAGAAGAACGGGGAAGTCCTGCGTGTCTTCGACGATGTCCAGCTCGAAGTCGACCATTTCAATACCTCCGAATGGTGAATAACTATCGATTGGTGAATCAGATTTGTGAACTCGCGCCCCGGCCCCCTAATGGCCTAAGGACCCAACCGCGGCCACAACCCAGATGCTAGCCACAGTTCCATCGTCGCGCCAGTATGTTGAAGACTTTTGTCCGATATGCTTCCTTTTTGCGCGGTAGAGACCAAATTACCTAGTCCAAAGGGAGCACTGGGCAATATCATCGTATCTCGATTTCGCGATCATGCGCCCATAGGAATCCCGTCTTCGAGTCGCTATGGTGATCACCGTGACCATCGGGGACACCTGCACCAATGATCAAGAATTCGTTTTCCGGGTCATACGGTTATCTTCTTTCCCATTGCCGGTACAGCTGCGAAATCTTTGCACTGGTTTCAGATCCGTCTAACAAGGGTGGGCCGATGGTGAGCACCGAAGAGCGGTTGAACCGCTACGCGAAGTTGGCCGTCGAGGTCGGAGTGTGCCTCCGCCGCGGCCAGGACCTGCTTGTCGAAGCCGCGGTGGAACACGCGCCGCTCGCGCGCAGCGTGGCACGCGCGGCCTACGCCGCAGGCGCCCGGTACGTGGATGTCCTTTACCACGACCGGCAGATCGTGCGCGCGCAAGTGGAACTCGGGGCGGACGAAGGCCTCGGCTGGGCGCCGCCCTGGCAGGTCGCGCGGCTCGAGGAGGCAATGCGCGGCCACATGTGCCGCCTCATCATCGTCGGCGACCCGAATCCGATGGCGGGCCTCGACGGCGCCCGTGTCGCGCGCGCGGACGCGGTCGAGGTACGCAAAGCCCATCTCCGCGGCCTGAACGAGCGCACGGTGTCCTGGTCGATCATCGCCTGCCCCACCGAAGGATGGGCCGAAACGGTGTTCGGCGAACCCGACGTCGACCGGCTGTGGGACGTGATCGAACGAGTGGTGCGGCTGGACGAGCCCGACCCGGTCGCGGCGTGGCGGGAACACATGGCACGGCTGGAAGCGCGCGCACGAGCGCTGACCGAGCGGCGTTTCGACGCCATCCGGTTCCGCGGTCCCGGCACCGATTTGACGGTGGGACTGCTGCAGGCCGCACGCTGGGGGGCCGCGGTCTTCGAGACCGTCTGGGGCCAGAAACATCTGCCCAATCTTCCGACCGAGGAGATCGGCACGGTACCGGACGCCCATCGCGCCGACGGTTTCGTCCGCGCCACCCGTCCGTTGCTCGTCTCCGGGGTCGAGGTGAAGGATCTGACCTTGCGCGTCGAGGGCGGGCAGGTGCGGAAGGCGAGCGCGGCCACCGGTGAAGAGGCGATCCATCAGGTGCTGGCCAGGGACGAGGGAGCCTCCCGTTTCGGCGAAGTCGCCCTGGTGGACGCGACATCGCGGGTGGGGCAACTCGATCTCCTCTTCCGGACCACGCTCCTCGACGAGAACGCGACCTGCCATCTGGCCCTCGGCAACGGTGCCCCGTTCGCGATCGAGGACGCGCCGGCGGACGACCCGGCGGCGCTGAAAGCCTTGGGCATCAACCAATCGAGCATCCACCTGGACTTCATGGTCGGCGGGCCGGAGGTGGAGGTGGACGGCATCGAGGCGGACGGCACCGCGGTTCCGCTGGTCCACGGGGACGAATGGCGGCTGGGCGACTGAGGGATCCCTTGCCGGGCAACGAGATGCCGCCGCCGCACGAGCCGGAAGCCGGCGGCGGCACCGCCGTTTCGCAGTAGTGTTCAGCCCATGCCTCGGATCACGTTTCTCGGACTGGGCCGGATGGGCTCTCTCATGGCCGCCAGGCTGGTGGCTTCAGGTCATGACGTCACCGTGTGGAACAGGACGCCGTCCCGTGCCGCGCCCCTGGTCGAAGCGGGCGCGCGAACCGCTGACACACCGGGGAAAGCGGCCGAAGGCGCCCAGGCCGTCATCTCCATGGTGACCGGCCCGGACGCGGTCGGGGAAGTGTTCTGGGGCGAGGGCGGCGCGGCAGCCGGACTCGCCGACGGTGCCGTCGTCATCGAGATGTCCACCATCGGGCCGGACGCGGTCGCGGCGCTGCGCGAACGACTTCCCGAACGGGTCCGGCTGGTCGACGCGCCGGTGAAAGGCAGCCTCCCCGCCGCGGAATCCGGAGAACTCGGCATTCTCGCGGGAGGTTCCGCCGAGGATGTCGCCGCGGCTTCCGAAATCCTTGCCGTACTGGGGAAAGTGCGTCATGTGGGACCGCTCGGCGCGGGCGCTTCGGTCAAGCTCCTCCTGAACCTGGTGCTCGGCGCGTCCTACGTGATGGTCGGCGAGACCCTGGCTCTCGCCGACCGGCTCGGCGTCGACACCGGGCTGGCCCTGGATCTGCTCGAAGGCACGGTGATCAGCCCGATGGTCCCGCACGCGCGAGCCAAACTCGCCGATCCGGGGACCACCCTGTTCTCCTTGGGGCTCGCGGAAAAAGACCTGCGCCTGGTGCTGGAAGCAGGCGGCGTGCCGGACGGTGTCGCCGCCGGGGCGCGAAATCGGCTCGGCTCGGCCGTGCGGGACGGGCTGGCGGACGACAACATCAGCGCGATCCTCGAGCATCTGCGGCGAACCGAATGACGCTACCCCGGCAGTTACTGCGTTTTAATCATTGCTACGGCGTCCTGGATGCGATTACCGCCGAAGCCATCGACAATTCCGAGTATCTTCGTGAATTCGCCCGTCTTCAGGTGCGCACCACGACGGACGAAAGCCGTTCCTGGACCGGTCGCTATCTGATGGGCCGGACGACCTATCTGGAACTGTTCCGGGTCGGCGAAGTGCCCGGCCCGGAATCCGCGCCGGGTTCGGCGGGAATGGGCCTTTCGGTGGAGCACGCGGGCGAACTGCGCGCGGTCGCCTGCCGCATGCCCTCGTTCGGGGTCGCGACGCCGGTCGAGCACCGGCAGACCCGCGATTTCGGCGACGGTCTGCCGATTCCGTGGTTTCAAGCCGTCTTCACCACGCGGAATCACGACGCGTTCCAGCCATGGGCCATGGAATACGAAGAGTCGTACTTCGCCGACCCCCGCAGCAAGACCGAACCCGCGGCCCGCCCTGGCGATGTCGGCCGCGAGCGCTACCTCGTCGACTACTACCGCCCCTGCCTGCTGCGGGACGTCGCCGGGGTCCGGGTCGCCGTCACCGCGCACGACCTCGCGAACACCGTGCCGCTGCTCCGGGCGGGCGGGTACACCGTGAGCGAGCGGCCGGACGGGGTGGTCGCGACGGGTGACGACACCGTGCTGAGGTTCGACGCGGTGCCGCGCGCGGCGACCGGGTTGCGTCAGGTGGACCTGGCACTGACCGGACCCGCGCCGGGCACACACCGCGAAAAGATCGGCGACTCCACCCTGACCGTCGGTCCCGGACCGTCCGCGGTGTGGACCTTCCGGTCCGGCGGCGACCCGGATGCGCGCCAGTAGTCGAGCGCCTCACGGGTCGCGACGGTGTCAGGGTGCTCGACGCCCAGCACCCGGCCGCGGATCAGCAGGAGCCCGGCGAGGAGATCGCGGGCACCCGCCGAGCGAGCTTCTACCCGTCACGAAGATCAGGCCGCCGCGGCTCAGCCTTCTTCGGCAGCCAGCTGACCGCAAGCCGCCGCGATCTCCTGGCCCCGCGTGTCACGCACCGTGCACGCGACTCCGCCCGCGTTCACCAGCCGGACGAACTCCCGCTCCACCGGCTTCGGCGACGCGTCCCACTTGCTGCCCGGCGTCGGGTTCAGCGGGATCACGTTCACGTGCACCAGCTGGCCCAGGTGCTGCCGAAGACGCTTCGCCAGCAGCTCGGCCCGCCAAGGCTGATCGTTGATGTCCCGGATCAGCGCGTACTCGATCGACACCCGGCGGCCCGACGTGTCCGCGTAGTACCGGGCCGCGGACAGGACCTCGTCCACCGACCAGCGCTCGTTCACCGGCACCAGCGTGTCCCGCAGCTCGTCGTCCGGCGTGTGCAGCGAAACCGCCAGCCGCACCTGCATCTTCTCGTCTGCCAGTTTGCGGATCGCGGGCGCCAGGCCGACCGTCGACACCGTCACCGAACGCTGGCCGATCCCCAGGCCGTCCGGCGAAGGGTCGGTGATCCGGCGGACCGCCGCCACCACGCGTTTGTAGTTCGCCAGCGGCTCGCCCATGCCCATGAAGACGATGTTCGACAGACGGCCGGGGCCGCCGGGCATCAGCCCGTCACGCATCACCGCGGCGGCGGAACGGACCTGGTCGACGATCTCCGCCGTCGAGAGGTTCCGGTCGAGACCGCCCTGTCCGGTCGCGCAGAACGGGCACGCCATGCCGCAACCCGCCTGGCTCGAGATGCACAGGGTCGCGCGATCCGGGTAGCGCATCAGCACGCTCTCCAGCAGCGTCCCGTCGTGCGCGCGCCACAGGGTCTTGCGGGTGGTGCCGTCGTCGGCGGCGAGCGCCTTGATCTCGGTGAGCAGCGTCGGCATCAGATCGCCGACGAGCTTCTCCCGTGACGCCGCCGGGATGTCGGTCATCTCCTCCGGGTTCACCGTGAGCCGCGAGAAGTAGTGGTTCGACAGCTGCTTCGCGCGGAACGGCTTCTCCCCCAGCTCGGCGACGGCCTCGGCCCGCTCGGCGGCGGTGAGGTCGGCGAGGTGGCGCGGCGGGAGGCCGCGCTTGGGCGCGTCGAAGACGAGAGGGAGGGCAGTCATAGCTCACTGAGTGTCCCATGTCCACCTCCGACGCGCCTGGGCCGCCCCGGATCACTGTTCCCCAGGTCACGTGACACGTGCCCGGCCGGCCCCGTGCGGATCGCATACGAGGAGACGCGTGCCCGTCATGTGCCGTCCGAGACTCGGTCAGCGGAGGTGGTGCGACATCATTCCCGAAACCACGGTTCTCCTCACCGGATCCCCGGCACTCACGGTGCCGCTGGCGGAGCTGCTCGCCGCCCATGGGTACACGGGGGTCGAGACCGTCCCGTCCGTCCATGATCTGTCCGAAGTGGACACGGCGAACACCGTCGTGCTCGCGGCCTTCGACCACCCCGCCTACGTCGAACTGACCGCTTTGGACGTCTTGTGCGCCGAGACCGGAGTGCGCTGGCTGCCCCTGCGCCGTGAACACGGACGAGTGATAGCCGGGCCCGCGATCACGCCCGGCGGGATCGACTTCGCCGACGTCGTCGCCCGCCGCCGCTCCGCCGCACCGGATCCCCAGAAGCCCGGCACACCCCAGCCCGCGATGAGTCCCGGCGACGTCCGCTGGGTGCTGGCACACCTCCTCGCCCATCTGGAACGCTGGCTTTCCGGCGGGCGGACGGCGATCACCACCGGCGAGATCGACCTGGACCCGGCGGACCTGACCGAGCTCCGCCACCCGATCCTTCCGGTCCCGGATCGCGCGCGGTCCGTCGCCGCACCCGCACCGCTGGTCGACGACCGGACCGGGATCGTGACCGGGATCAGCGAGGTGCCACCGGCACCGGGGATGCCCGCCCGCCTGCGCGTGTGCGTGGCCGACGTCGCGGACATGCGCCGCGTCACGAACTGGCCCAACGACCGCCAGGTCGTCGGCACGTCTTGGCACGACTTCGACCTCGCCCGGCAAGCCGCCATCGGCGAAGCGGTGAAGCGGTACTGCGGCAGCTGGCTCGCTCCGGACCGCGAAGTGCGCTTCGGCAGTTACGAGCAACTCGCCCGCTATGGCGTCCCGGCTCTCGACCCTCGTCGGCTCAACCTCTACTCGGCTGGGCAGTACCGGTCCCCCGGCTTCCCGTTCGCCCCGCTGACGACAGACTCGGACTGCTCGTGGGTGGAGGGCTTTTCCCACACCACCGGGGAACCCGTCTGGGTTCCGGCGTTCCTGGTCTCCCGTGAACGGCAAGCCGGAGAAGCCCGCTTCGCCGATCCCCTGTCCGCCGGTCTCGCCGGCGGGACCTCCGGAGAACACGCCGTCACGTCCGGCCTCGAAGAGGTCCTCGAAGGTGACACCACCATGCGCTGGTGGGCGAACCCGCCCCGGCTCGGGAGGCTGCCGATCCCGGCCGGCATCCGGTCGCTCATCGCCGACACCGCGGACGGCCACGAGGTCACGCTCCTCCCGCTCGACAACGAATTCGACGTCCCCGTCGTCGCGGCCGCGGTACTCGACCGCGTGACACGTCGGCTGTCCTTCGGGTTCGCCGCCCGGCCGGACGCGCTCGGAGCCGCCAGACGAGCGCTGGCCGACGGGTTCAGGCTGCAGCACACCTACCGGATCCTCGACAGCGAACGCGGACTGTCCGCCCTGCGGCGGGAGCATGGCGATCTCAAGCCGTACCGGGCGGACCGGCGCTACCTCGACTCCTACCGCGATGACTTCGCCGACGTCACCGATCTTCTTTGCCAGCACCAGATCCACCTTGACCCTCGGGCAGGCGGGAGGGTCGCGCCGTGGCTGCGCGCGCTGCCGGACCGGCCCTGGGACGGTCTGCCCGCGCTCGGGGAACGCCGGCTCAAGGCGTATCAGGACCGCGTCGAAGCCCGCGGTTTCGAGGTGATCAGCGTCGATCTCACGACCTGTGACGTCGCGGCCGCCGGATATCACGTCGCGCATACGCTGGTGCCGGGCCTCGTGCCGCCGTTTCCCGCCGGATTCCCGTTGCGTGGCAAGGGAAGGCTCGCCGCGCGAGACCTCGTCCTGCCGCTTCCCCGCGCCTGACGACCGCAAGCCACTGAGACCCAACTCACCGGAAGGAGGTTGTCGTCCGACCGTTTCCGATATATCGTGAACGAGTCGGAACATTACGTAGAGAGGATTCACATCATGCGAGGACGAGGACGAGGACGACCTTTCCCTCCAGAACACGGCCGACCCGCCTTCGGGCCTTGGGCTCGCGGCGGCTTCGGCGACTTCCCCCCTGGTCCGGGCGGGCCGGGGCATCGGCGCGGGCACGGCCGCCGCGGGGGGCCCGGCGGACGGCGCGGCAGGCGCGGTGACGTCCGCGCCGCGATCCTCGCGCTGCTTTCCGAGCAGCCGAGGCACGGTTACGAGATCATCCGCGAGATCGGCGAACGCAGCGGCGGCTTCTGGAAGCCGAGCCCCGGCTCGGTGTACCCGACCCTGCAGCTGCTGGCCGACGAAGGCCTGGTGATCAGCAAGGACGAGAGCGGCAAGAAGCTGTTCGAACTCACCGAATCCGGCCGCGCCGCGGCCGAGCAGCAGGACGCCGTCCCGCCGTGGGAGCAGATCGCCCACGACGTCGACCCGGTCGAGGTGAACCTGCGCAAGGCGGGGGCGACCCTGGCCGCCGCGGTCGCGCAGGTCATGCATGCCGGAAGCGAGAGCCAGCAGGCTCGCACCGTCGACGTGCTCAACGAGGCACGCCGGACGATCTACGGCCTCCTGGGCGAGGCCGAGGACGGCACTCCGGACGCGGCTTCCGCCGGGGACACGGAGTGACCTGGCACGACGAGGCCGGTGGGCTTGGTGCGCGTATGCACGCGATAGCCCACCGGCAGCGTCACCTGCTTCGTGCCGGTGCCTGACGAAACCTCGTTCAGGCGCCGGACCTCCGCGATCGCCTTCGCCGCGACCGGAGCGCTGAACTCGATCTTCAGCACCTCTTCCATCGCGGCGGCGTCATCGAACAGCCACCGCGTCATCACCTTGCGGCAGTCGAATCCCTGACGGGCGAAGAACTTCTCGACTCCCGGCGGGTCGTAGCGCGGCAGATCCAGCCGCATCCAGCGGCCGTAGGGCTCGCTCGCCACATCGAGATCCACGATCAGCAGCGTCCCGCCCGGCCGCAGCACCCGCTCCGCCTCGCGAAGACCCGGTTCACAGCCGGGGCCGAAGAAATACGCGGTCCGCGCGTGGACGACGTCGAAAGCCGCGTCCGGCACCGGAAGGCGCTGCGCACGACCTTGCCGCACCTCGACGTTCGGCAGGTCCCCGACGCGGTGCCGCGCGTCACGCACGAGCGGCTCATGGGGTTCGATCCCGAGCACCGACCGCGCCTTCGCGGCGAACCGGGGCAGGTGAAACCCGTCACCACAGCCGATGTCGAGTACGTCCGCACCGGACCAGTCACGGCGCTCGGCGAGCACCCGCCAGATCTCGCCGTCGACGTCCTGTGCGCGATTCTCGACTTCGTAAGCCTTTTGGTAGTACCAGATGTTCGGGCTCGGCAGCACCTCGTCACCGCCGCGGCGGAAGGAGGAGACAGCTCGGGGAAACCAGCGCACGGAAGCTCCAACGATGGGACACCGGGCCGGGTTCCGGTCCATCCGGTTCGAAATCTTTCACGGAAACAATGCGGATAGCGACTAGACTTTACTCCCTCACCGGCAAGGGAGAACCGCATGTCGCTTGGCTCGGCCACCCACACTTCCGTCATCCCTTCAGGAATCCCGTGCTGGATCGAACTCGCGTGCAGAGACGAAGCGGCCACCCAAGCCTTCTACAGCGGACTTTTCGACTGGGAGTACACCGTTCAGCGTGATCCCGCGACGCCGAACGGCCGCTACTCGATCGCTACGCTGAACGGCGTCCCGACCGGTGGCCTGTACCGCGCGGGCGCGGAAGGCCCTTTCGGCTGGAGCATCCACATCTCGGTGCCCCAGGCGGCCGCGGCCGCGGAATGGGTGGACAGTCTCGGTGGCCGGGTCACGCTCGGGCCGATGGCGATTCCCCACCGCGGCAACATCATCCACGCCGTCGACGCGTGCGGCGCGCACGTCGTCTTCTGGGAACCACCCGCCACCTGGGAGTTCGCGACCGGCGTGCCCAACACCTTCAGCGGCGCGGACCTGAACACCCACGACGGCGCGGCGGCGGACCACTTCTACTGCCGCCTCTTCGACTACACCAGCCACCAGATCGGCGACGGCACTTCGCTCGACTACGCCGAATGGCTCATCGAGCACGAACCGGTGCTGTACCGGTACGTGATGGGCTCGGAGTACCGGCCGGACACGCCACCGCATTGGATGGTCTACCTCGAACTGGACCCGGCTCGCGGCGCGGACGCCACGGCGGGGCAGGCGCTGATGCTCGGCGGCGCCGTCGTGGTCCAGCCCTACGACACCCCGTACGGCCGGATGGCGATCCTCGCCGACCCGGACGGTTCGGTGTTCGCCGTGATCGACCACTCCCGCGCCGTGGAGGGCTGGGGCAGCGCCGAAGTCGACGATCCTTACGACGACTGAGAGCCGGGGTGACCACGTCACCCCGGCTCTTGCGTCAGATTCCCGCCCAGAAACCGCAGTTGTGCACGGCAGCGAGGTCGACCGGGTGGATCTCGCCCGGTGCCAGCGACTGGGTCCGCGGCGAAGGACGCCACTTCGGCAGTCCGTCGCCGTTCGGATTCCCGGTCTTCGCGAATCCGGTCCAGTACTGGATCATTTGCGCCGCGAGCTTCTGTTGGGCAGGCGTCAATTTCCCCGGCGACGGGGTCATATCAGACAAATAGGCCAATTCGGATCCATGGGAAGCACCGGGCCGCATTCCGGGCGGCGCGGGCAAAAGCGGTGGTGCGTCCTGATCGGCGAACTCGTAGCCGAAAGTCCAGGTGCGCTCGCGTAGCAATCGCTCGGTCCCGGTCTGGGAACAACCCCAGCTCCGGTCGGTCATCGCGTCCGCGAACGCCATCGCCGGGCCACCGTGCTTCGCCGACGGATACTCGGCGGCGACGAGCGGCGCCTTGTCCTTGAACGCGGTGCGCAGCAGCTCTTGGTAATGCTCCTCGGTGAACGGATGTCCGGGGAACAGCGCGACGAGCAGCCTCGACTCGTTCCGGGTGACCCCGGTCAGCACCGGGACGCGTGCGAACCGCCCTGCCTTGAGCGCGGTGGCCGGATGCTCGGGCAGCAGATCGGTGCCGAACGTGGGCGCCCCTGACGGCTGGCTCAGCAGATCCTTGGCCGGGACGCGGCGAAGGCAGGCGACGTCGGCACAGCCCAGTTTCTTCGCGGTGTCGGCACCCGCCGCCTCGACTTCGGCGCGGGGAAGGTACGGCGATCCCGCGGGCGCTCCCGGAAAGAATCCACCTTCGGGCCAGGTCAGGGTGCACGGACCGCTCTGGATGATCGCGCGGTGGAACAGTCCCGCGGCCGACGGGGAGGCCAGCTGGGCACAGGTGCTCATCGCGCCGGCGGACTCACCGAACAGCGTGACGTTCCGGGGATCTCCCCCGAAGGCGCGGGCGTTTCGCTGCACCCAGCGAAGGGCGGCCTGCTGATCTTGCAGGCCGAAGACGCCGGAATCGCGTCCGAGTTCCGGGTGACCGAAGAAGCCGAACACACCCAGCCGGTAGTTCACGCTCACCACGACGACATCCCCGCCGAGGGCCATCCGCTTGAAGTCGTAGTCACTGCCCGCGCCGGAGGTGAAGCCGCCGCCGTGCACCCAGACCATCACCGGACGCGGTTTGGACGTCGGCTTGGCCGGGCTGATCACGTTGAGGTACAGGCAATCCTCGCTGTCGCTCGGTGCCGAGCCGATTCCCGCTCCCTGCGTGCACCGAGGTCCGGGCTTGTCCGCGTCCCGCACGGCCGTCCACGGCTCTGGCCTGGCAGGCGGTGCCCAGCGCAGCTCGCCGACCGGTGGCGCGGCGAACGGGATGCCTTGGAAACTCCGGTACTCGCTGGTGCTCACTCCTCGAACGGGACCGGAATCCGTGCGGACGACCGGGCTCACGCCCGCCTCCGCCACGGTTGTCGTCAGGGCGCCGAGCGTCACCACGCTCAGAGCCAGGGTCAGAAGTCGCTTACTCTTCCGTCGAGTTCGCATACTTCCGACCTTGGCCCAACGCTTCGATCTTGTCACATGGGCTTCGCCTAGACGGGAACGAAGGCCGAGAGCAGGAGCCAGGAGACCACGGCCGACGGGAGCAGCGAGTCGAGCCGGTCCATCAGCCCGCCGTGCCCCGGCAGCATGTTCCCCATGTCCTTGACCCCGAGGTCGCGCTTGATCAGCGACTCGACGAGATCACCCAGCGTCGCGGTGCAGACGATCGCCGCGCCGAACAGCACACCCTGCCAGGCGTGCCCGTCGAGCAGCAGGCTCAGGGTCAGCGCGCCGGCGACCACACCGGCCACGAGCGAACCGGCGAAGCCTTCCCAGGTCTTCTTCGGGCTGATGCTGGGCGCCATCGGATGCTTGCCGCCCAGCACTCCGGCGATGTAGCCGCCGGTGTCCGAGGCGACGACGCCGATCATGAACGCCAGCACGCGGCCGACGCCGTCCTCGGGCGGCACGAGCATGGCGGCGAAAGCGCCGAAAAGCGGGATGTACGCGGCGGCGAAGACCGACGCGCTGATGTCGCGCAGATAGCCGTCCGCCCCGCCGGGCAACCGCCACAGCAGGCAGACCAGCACCGTCAGCACGAACGCCGTCAGCGCACCCTCACGGCCGAACGGCCACGCCAGCCAGATCATCGCCTGACCGCCGACGAGCACCGGGACCAGCGCGATCCGGATGCCCGCCGCACGCTTCAGCGCCCCGGCCAGCTCGATCGTGCCGACCGCGATCGCGATCGCGATGATGCCGATGAACAGGAAGCGCACGGTGAGCAAAGACGTGACGATCGCCGCCCCCAGCAGCAACCCGACCCCGATCGCGGCGGGCAGGTTGCGGCCGGCGCGGGAAACCTTCCGCGCCGGTTCCGGCACGGTTTCGGGCTCCGGCGTCGCCGCCGGAGCCGGTTCCGGGGCGTCCACCCGGTCCTCGCGTTCCTCGCTCACCTGGCTCATCAGACCTCGAGTAGCTCGGCTTCCTTGTGTTTCACCAGCTCGTCGACCTTGTGCGTGTACGAGTCGGTGAGGTTCTGCAGTTCCTTCTCGGCGTGGACGACCTCGTCCTCGCCTGCCTCGCCGTCCTTCTTGATCCGGTCCAGCTCTTCCTTGGCCTTGCGGCGGACGCTGCGGATCGAGACGCGGGCGTCCTCACCCTTGGCCTTGGCGACCTTCACCATCTCCTTGCGGCGCTCTTCGGTGAGCTGCGGGATGACGATGCGGATCACGTTGCCGTCGTTGCTCGGGTTCACGCCGAGGTCCGATTCGCGGATCGCCTTCTCGATGGCGTTGAGCGAGGTCTGGTCGTAAGGCTTGACCAGCGCCATCCGGGCTTCGGGGATGTTGACGCCCGCCAGCTGGTTCAGCGGGGTCGGCGCGCCGTAGTAGTCGACGACAACGCGCGAGAACATCCCAGGGTGGGCCCGGCCGGTGCGTACCGACGACAGGTCCTCCTTGGCGACGGACACCGCTTTTTCCATCTTCTCCTCGGCGTCGAGGAGGGTCTCGTCGATCACGGCAACTCCCGTTGTTGTGTATGCGTACCGATTACGGAGATCAGAGCAGGACTACGCCGACGCCCCGTCGGCGGGGGTGTCCACCAGGGTGCCGATCCTCTCACCACTGACCGCGCGGGCGATGTTCCCCTCGGTGAGCAGATTGAACACGATGATCGGCATGTTGTTGTCCATGCACAGGCTGAACGCGGTGGCGTCGGCGACCTTGAGGTCCCGTTCCAGCACCTCGCGGTGGCTGATCTCGTGGAACATCTCGGCGGTCGGGTCGCTCTTCGGGTCCGCGGTGTAGACGCCGTCGACGGCCTTCGCCATCAAGACGGCTTCGCAGCCGAGTTCGAGCGCGCGCTGCGCGGCGGCGGTGTCGGTCGAGAAGTACGGCATGCCGACCCCGGCGCCGAAGATGACGACGCGGCCCTTCTCCAGGTGACGCTCGGCGCGGCGCGGGATGTACGGCTCGGCGACCTGCCCCATGGTGATGGCGGTCTGCACGCGGGTCGGCAGGCCCTCCTTCTCCAGGAAGTCCTGCAGTGCCAGGCAGTTCATGACGGTGCCGAGCATCGCCATGTAGTCGGCGCGGTCGCGGTCCATGCCGCGCTGCGACAGTTCCGCGCCGCGGAAGTAGTTGCCGCCGCCGATCACGACGGCGATCTGCACACCCGTGCGTGCGACGTCGGCGATCTGCTGGGCGACCGAGTGCACCACATCCGGATCAACCCCGATGGAACCGCCGCCGAACATCTCGCCGCCCAGTTTCAGCAGCACCCGCCGGTATCCGCCTTCGACCCGGACACCCATGTCGCCCTCCCTAATGCTCTGAAACCCGACTGTGCCCCGTCCCCGATGGACGGAGACGGGGCACAGTGGTGGTTCTTTGTGTTCCGCGCCTGGATCAGGCCTGGCCGACCTCGAACCGGGCGAACCGGCTCACGGCCACGCCGGCCTCGTCGAGCAGGGCCTTGACGGTCTTCTTGTTGTCCTTGACCGACGGCTGCTCGAGCAGGACGTTGTCCTTGTAGTAGGCGTTGACCTTGCCCTCGATGATCTTGGGCATGGCCTGCTCCGGCTTGCCCTCTTCGCGGGCGGTCGCCTCGGCGACGCGGCGCTCGTTCTCGACGATCTCGGCCGGGACCTCTTCACGGGTGAGGTACTTGGCCTTGAGCGCGGCGACCTGCATGGCGGCGCCACGAGCGGCCTCGGCGGCGGCCTCGCCCTCACCGGTGAACTCGATGAGCACGCCGACGGCGGGGGGAAGGTCCGCACCGCGACGGTGCAGGTAAGTGGTGGTGGTGCCCTCGTAAGCGGCGACGCGGCGCAGCTCGAGCTTCTCGCCGATGCGGGCGGCCAGTTCCTGGACCTGCTCGTCGACGGTCTTGCCGTCGAGCGAGGCGGCCTTCAGCTTCTCGACGTCGCTGGTCTTCTCGGCCTTCGCGACCTCGACGATCTTCGCGGCGAGGGCCTGGAAGTCCTCGTTCTTCGCGACGAAGTCGGTCTCGGAGTCGAGCTCGATCAGCACGCCGCCGTCACCGGCGACAAGGCCTTCGGCGGTGGCGCGCTCGGCGCGCTTGCCGACGTCCTTGGCGCCCTTGATGCGCAGGAACTCGACGGCCTTGTCGAAGTCGCCGTCGTTCTCCTCCAGCGCCTTCTTACAGTTCATCATGCCGGAGCCGGTCAGCTCGCGGAGACGCTTCACGTCTGCGGCGGTGTAGTTCGCCATCGTGGGTGTGTCCGTCCTTTTTCAGGTACGAGAAGTCTTTTGGGGAAGTACCCGCGGGGCCGCCCGGAGGCGGCCCCGCGAGCGGGTGGATCAGGAGGAGGCGGTGGCCTGCTCGGCCGGAGCCTCGACGGGCGCCTCGGTCGCGGCGGCGGCTTCCTTGGCGTCCGCGGCGGCGGTCTCGGAGCCGGCGAGCAGCTCCTTCTCCCACTCGGCCAGCGGCTCGTCCGTGGCGACGCCCGCCTCGGGCTTGGCGTCGGCGGAGGAACCGTTGCGGCTGGAGCGGGCCATCAGACCGGCGGCGGCGGCCTCGGCCACGACCTTGGTCAGCAGCGCGGCCGAACGGATCGCGTCGTCGTTACCCGGAATCGGGTAGTCGACCTCGTCCGGGTCGCAGTTGGTGTCCAGGATCGCGACGACCGGGATGTTCAGCTTGCGAGCCTCGCCGACGGCGATGTGCTCCTTCTTCGTGTCGACGATCCACACGATGCTCGGCACCTTGGCCATGTCGCGGATACCGCCGAGGGTCTTCTCGAGCTTGTCCTTCTCACGGGTGAGCGTGAGGATCTCGCGCTTGGTCAGGCCGGCGAAGCCGCCGGTCTGCTCCTGCGACTCGAGCTCCTTCAGGCGGAGAAGACGCTTGTGCACCGTCTGGAAGTTGGTCAGCATGCCGCCGAGCCAGCGCTGGTTCACGTAGGGCATGCCCACGCGGGAGGCCTCGGAGGCGATGGCTTCCTGAGCCTGCTTCTTCGTGCCGACGAACATGATGGTGCCGCCGTGCGCGACGGTTTCCTTGATGAACTCGAACGCACGGTCGATGTACGTCAGCGTCTGCTGCAGGTCGATGATGTAGATGCCGTTGCGCTCGGTGAAGATGTAGCGCTTCATCTTCGGGTTCCACCGACGGGTCTGGTGCCCGAAGTGCACGCCGCTGTCGAGCAGCTGCTTCATGGTGACGACGGCCATTGCCGGAATCAACCTCTTCTGTGTCGTGCGGACCCGGCTCCGCCGGGTCGCGCTTGCTCGGTTCGTCGCTCTCGGCCGGGTGGCCGATCGCCCTGGTGCAGATGCTCGGGCCCGGACCCGTGAGCGAAGTGACCTCAGGGACCGCCGGGCCGTGTGCCCCCGCCTGTCCTGACCCTCCGTGAGGAGATCGGCCATCGGGAGCGCGCACGTGCACGCGAAGTCAGTCCGCTGCCGCGGACCGCGCAAAAGAGTCTACTCCCTGTCGCCACCGGGTACCGCACCGGCAGCCCCTGATGAGAGGGGTTGTCCACAACCGGCTCGGTTATCCACAGATTCCACCGGCGCGCCCCACTCGCCACGCCGCGCCCCCAAGCTGGAACACATGACCACGACACCCTGTTCCCACCCTGTCACCAGGCATTCCTTCGCGATCGACCGCACCGGCGGCAGGCACCGCCTGCCGGGACATCCTCGACGCCTTCCCCGCCTCGCGATCCTCGCGACCGTGCTCGCGCTCCTGACCGCGTCGGCGATGCCGGGAACGGCCAGAGGCGCGCCCTCTCCGCAGGGGCGCTTCTCCTGGCCGCTTTCACCGGCACCGAGCGTCACCAGGTACTTCGAGCCGCCGTCCACGCCGTACGGCCCCGGTCATCGGGGCGTCGACCTCGCCGCGGCACCGGGCACGAACGTGCTCGCGGCCGCCGAAGGGGTGGTGATGTTCGCCGGGCAGGTGGCGGGCCGCGGGGTGGTTTCGATCGATCACGAAGGAGGCCTGCGCACCACCTACGAGCCACTCGCCCCGACGGTCACCGCGGGTGATCAGGTCTACCGGGGCCAGGTGCTCGGAACGCTCGCCGCCGGCCATCCGGACTGCCCCGGACAGGCCTGCCTGCATTTCGGTGTCCGGCGCGGCGAGGAGTACGTCGATCCACTCGCGCTGATCGGTGAACCTTCGGAAATCCGCCTCAAACCTTGGGAAGGAGACTGAGCCCAGTCCCGAACACCCTCCCCTGCGCCCAGCCACGCGAGCCGCCCGCCCAATCACATGAGTTCCGCCTTCGATCACGTGAGCCTCGCCTCTGATCACACGAGTTCCGCCTCTGGTCACTGGAGTTCCGCGTCTGATCACGGCTGTGAGCACGTCTTGCAGGCGGGTGCCGAGGAGGTGTTCCGTGGCCGCGTCGGCGTGGCGGTCTCTATAGGCGGGCACGCGTGATCAGACGGACGACACGCGTGTGTGGACGGACGGCACCGTCCGGCGGGACGGTGCCGTCAGGCCTGTTCGACCAGTTTCGCGCGCAGCCGCATGACGGCACGGGTGTGCAGCTGGCTGACCCGTGACTCGGTGACGCCGAGGACCTTGCCGATCTCAGCGAGGGTCAGGCTCTCGAAGTAGTAGAGGCCGACCACGATCCGGTCGCGTTCGGTGAGCTGGGCGATCGCCTGCGCCAGCTGACGGCGGTTGTCCTGGTCGACCAGGACGGCCACCGGGTCGACGGCCCCGTCGTCGGGCAGGGTGTCGACCAGCGAGCCGCTGTCCTTGCCCGCGGCGACGAGGTCTTCCAGCGCGATGACGCTGGTCAGCTGCAGCTGGCCGTAGAACTCGCGCAGGTCGTCGACGCTGATTTCGAGCTCGGCAGCCAGTTCGGCATCGGTCGGTGTGCGGTTCAGGCGGGCGCCGAGGCGTTCCAGCGCGCGCTCGGCCTCGCGGGCCTTGCTGCGCACGGCTCGGGGCACCCAGTCCTGGGACCGGAGATCGTCGAGGATCGCGCCCCGGATGCGCTGCATCGCGTAGGTCTCGAACCGCAGGCCCCGCGCGGGCTCGAACTTCTCGATCGCGTCGACCAGGCCGAAGATCCCGGACTGGATCAGGTCACCCACGTCGACGTGGGTCGGCAGTCCGGTGCCGACCCGGCCCGCGACGTACTTGACGAGCGGGGCGTAGTGCAGCACGAGCCTGTCGCGCACGATCTGGTCCGGTGACTCGGTGAACTCCCGCCACAACGCCTGGATCCCGGCGTCCACCTCGTAGGCCGTCCGCGCTTCGGGCGCAACGGCAGGACCGCCACCGCCGGGACGGTGTTTCCCGGCGGCCTCGGTGACATGTGGGTCGGCGGTCATCGGACCGCCGTTCTCAGCATGCGACTCAGCGTGTTCTCCGTGCTCGTGCGGATGCGCGTGCGCCGCCGGTCCGGGCCGCCGGGTCACCTGCCGAGTCCTCCCCGGCATCATCGGGCCCGGGGGTGCGCGCGGTCGTGGATCGCCTTCAGCCGATCGACGGTCACATGAGTGTAGAGCTGCGTGGTAGCCAGCGTAGCGTGACCAAGCAGTTCCTGAACGCTTCGAAGATCAGCGCCACCTTCGAGCAGATGAGTGGCCGCCGAATGCCTCAGGCCGTGCGGCCCCATGTCGTTCGCGCCCGGAACCGAGCCGACGGCGTCATGGACGACCCGGCGGGCCGCCCGCGGGTCGAGCCTGCCGCCCCTCGCCCCCAGGAAGAGCGCGGCTTCGGCCTGCCCCTGGGTTTCGACGGCGAGTTTCCCCCTGCCCTCGTCCAGCCACACCCGCAATGCCGCTTCGGCGGGGACGCCGAACGGCACGACACGTTCCTTCCCGCCCTTGCCCAGCACGAGCACGACCCTGCGGGAGAAGTCGACGTCGCCCACATCCAGCCCGCACAGTTCCGAGACCCGCACACCGGTCGCGTACAGCAGCTCCACGATGGCACTGTCCCTCAAGGCCACCGGGTCGCGCTGTTCGGCACCGGCGGCTGAGAAGCGCATGACCTCACTCGCCTGTTCCGCCCGGAGGACCCCTGGGAGCTTGCGGTGCGCGCGCGGCGCCACCAGCCGCCCGCCCGGATCGGACGCGAGCGCCCCTCCCCGGTGCGCCCAGGCGGTGAAGGTGCGGGCCGCGGCCGCCCGCCTGGCCAGCGTCGTGCGGCTGGCCCCTTCCTCGCGTTGCCGGGCCAGCCAGCCACGCAACGTCCCGATGTCGAGATCCTCGAACCGGCCGCCGTTCCCATCCACGAACCCCGTCAGCGAGACCACGTCGCCGAGATAGGCACGCACCGTATGCGCGGAGAGCCCGCGTTCCAGGGAAAGGTGCCGCTCGTAGTCGTCGATCAGCTTCCGGACAGGCTCCGGCAGCGCCGCACGGGCGGCGCGCAGATCGGGTCTGCGGGCGCGTTTTCCCGTGCCGCGGGGACCTTCGGTCGACGGCATGCCGATCACGCTGCGCGATGTACGGCGGATGGTCAAGTATCGCCGCACCCTGTTGCGGTGTCCGTGGTCGGATCGTGCCGGGATGGCGTCTCGGGGGTAGGCCAGTCAGGTCTTCGCGGGCCGTCTTCGCCACCCTGCGTCACTCCTTTCCGCGAAACCGTCGAGTTCCAGTTCGGGCAGCAGCGAGCGGACACGCTCGACCGGAACGCCGGATTCGGCCGCGATCCTTTCCACCGGGCGCGGCGACCGCTCGGACAGCGCGTCGTGCACTCGCAGCGCCTCCGGGCCGAGCCTGTCGGTGTGGCGGCGCGGTTTCGACGGATCCGTGCCCGGCTGCCCCAGCCGCCCGGCGGTCTCGAGGATCTCGTCGACGGAGGTCACCAGCGTGGCCTCGCCTTCGCGGATCAGCGCGTGGCAGCCGGCGGACATCCCCGACGACACCGGTCCCGGCATCGCCATCACGACCTTGCCCAGCGCCCCTGCCGTACCGGCGGTGTTCCGCGCGCCGCTGCGCCTGCCCGCCTCGACCACGACCGTCCCTTCCGTGAGCGCTGCGATGAGCCTGTTCCGGACGAGGAAGCGGTGCCTCGCGGGCGAGGTACCCGGCGGGTACTCGCTGACCACCGCGCCGGTTTTCCCGATGATGCGCAGCAAGGTCGTGTGCTGCGCCGGGTACCCGGCGTCGATCCCGCAGCCGAGCAGCGCGACCGTCGTGCCGTCCGCGCTCAGCGCACCCCGGTGGGCAGCGCCGTCGATGCCGTACGCCGCCCCCGAGAACACCGGGATCCCTCGGCTCGCCAGGTGATATCCCAGCTCGGCCGCGTTGTGCTCGCCGTACTCGGTCGCCGCGCGGGCGCCGACGATCGCGATCGCCTGGTCGACCGCCTCGTCGAGCCTGGCCGGACCGCGTACCCACAGGGCAAGCGGAGGCGCCGCGCCGGAAACGCCCCTGCCCTGGGCGACGGCCAGCGAGAGCAACGGCCAAGCAGGCCATTCGCCGTCTTCCGGGATGACGAGCCTGGTCTCGGTGGCGGCGGCCCGCTCAAGATCCCGCTCGGCGTAGTCGTGCGCTCGCCGGGCGGCCGTCTCGTCACGCACCTTCGGCGGGCAATCCGCCCGCGACACCCGCTCCGCGGCGACGACCGGGCCGTGTTCGCCGACGAAGCCGACCAAGGCGGGCGCCGGGGGTTCGGCCACGCGCAGAAGGTACGACCGCGCGATCCGTTCGGCTTCGAGTTCACTCATCCGGATGACCTCTCTCGGAAGTCCAAGGCCGCCGCCACCTCGTCCGCCTCCGGCTTGCCTGCCCCTCTCAGATCGGCGAGCGTCCAGGCGATGCGGAGGCAGCGGTCCGCGCCGCGCGCGGTGATCGCGCCTCGCTCCAGCGCGCGGTCCAGCAACGCCGTGGCCCGCGCTGGCAGGGCGAACTCGCGGCGCAGCGCCGGGCCGGGCACCTCCGCGTTCGTCGGCCAGCCATGGTCCACCCAGCGTTTCGCGGCTCGCTCACGCGCTTCCAGCACCCGTTCCCGGACGGCCGCCGTCGCTTCGGGTGCCTCGCTCAGGTGCGCGCTGAGCGCGGAAAGCGGGCGCAACCGAACCCGCAGATCCACCCGATCGAGTAGTGGCCCGGACAGTCGGCCCAAGTACCGCCGTCGCGCGGACGCCGAGCAGATGCAATCGGCGTCCTTCGCCGGGGCGCAAGGACAAGGATTGGTCGCCAGCACCAGTTGAAAGCGTGCCGGGTACCGCACGGCCCCCTTGACCCTCGCGATCCGCACCTCGCCCTCTTCGAGGACAGTGCGCAGCGACTCCAGCCGTTCCGGGCCGAATTCGCAGACCTCGTCGAGGAAGAGGATGCCGCGGTGCGCCCGGCTGATGGCGCCGGGAACGGCAAGGCCGCTGCCACCGCCGATCAGGGCGGGCACGCTGATCGAATGGTGCGGCGAGACGAACGGCGGCACGGTGACCAGTGGCTCGGTCCGGGAGAGCGAACCGTCGATCGAATGAACGGCGGTGACCTGCAACGACTCTTCGGCTGTCAGCCGTGGGAGGAGTCCGGGGAGGCGTTTCGCGAGCATCGTCTTGCCCACCCCTGGAGGACCCGTCATGAGCAGGTGATGCCCGCCCGCAGCGGCCACCTCCAGTGCCCACCGCGCATCCGGCTGTCCCACGACGTCGGCGAGGTCCGGTACCGACGTCGGCTCCTGGGCGGCGAACGGCTCGGGCTTGGCGAGTTCGCCTTCACCCTTGAGCCAGTCCACGAAATCGCTCAGCCGGGCAACGCCGCCGACCTCCAGTCCGTCCACGAGAGCGGCTTCGAACAACGACTCGGCGGGCACGACGGCCCGGCGGTACCCGGCGTTGCGCGCCGCCAGCAGTCCCGGCAGGACGCCGCGGACGGCCCGGACCCGGCCGTCGAGGGCGAGTTCGCCGAGCAGCACGGTGTGCAGCAGCTTGGTGGCCGGAACCGACCCCGTCGCGGCCAGTACCGCCGCCGCGATGCCCAGGTCGTAGCCGGAACCCACCTTCGGCAGGTTCGCCGGTGAAAGGCCGAGGATCACCCTCTCGTCCGGCCACTGCTGCCCTGAATTGCGGACGGCGGAGCGGACCCTGTCCTTGGCCTCTTTCAGCCCGGTGTCGGGCAGCCCGACCATCGTCACCTTCGGCGACCCGCCGCCGATGTCGGCCTCGATCTCGATCATCCGGCCGTCGACACCGAGCAGCGCGACGGACCAGGCTTTCGCCAGCGCCATTCAGAACGCCGCCTTGATGTGCCGCACGCGCGGCCGGGCGTCGGACCGGGCGACGATCGCGATGATGTCGTAGCGGACCGGGCACCAGCGGAGCATGAACGTGCGCTGCCACTGGTGCGCGAGACGGCGGATGCGGTCCGCCTTGGCCGGGGTCACCGCCTCGGCGGGACTGCCGAAGCCCAGCCCCGACCTTGTCTTGACCTCGCAGAACACGAGGCGCTTCCGGTCGGTCGCGACCAGGTCCAGCTCACCGTCACGGCAACGCCAGTTGCGGCTCAGGACGACGTAGCCCGTCTTCTCCAGATGCCGGACCGCGAGTTCTTCCCCCCACCTGCCCAGCTCGGCAGGCGATGCCCCGGCGGACGGCTGTTCGGCCGTGCTCATCATCTCGATCCCCCTCAGCGATCATCACAGTGCGTGTGCGATCAACGCTGCCAGGGTGACCGGCCGCCGGACAGGGCCGATTCGTCAGCCTGTGGATAACTGGGGTGTTGTGGATAACTCGAGCGCCCCACAAGTACGTGAAGGCCCCCTTCACTGCGTCTGGCGCAGTGAAGGGGGCCTTCACGTACTTACGAAGATCAGCCTGAGAACGGACCGTCCTCAGGCAGGCGAAGATCGGGTTTGTCGAGTTCCTCGACGTTGACGTCCTTGAACGTGATGACCCGGACATGCTTGACGAACCTGGCGGGCCGGTACATGTCCCAGACCCACGCGTCGGACATCCGGACCTCGAAGTACACCTCACCGCCGCCGTCGCGCACCTGCACGTCGACGGCGTTGGCCAGATAGAACCGCCGCTCGGTCTCCACCACGTACGAGAACTGGCCGACTATGTCGCGATACTCGCGGTAAAGCGAGAGCTCCATCTCGGTCTCGTACTTCTCGAGATCCTCTGCGCTCATGAAATCCGCGCCCCTCCTCGCGATTCTGCTGCTACTCCAGCGGCGGAGCGTTCATTGTTACCCACGTACGGGCCCAGGGCACGTATCGGCACGCTCGGGTTTTCCAGTGCCGCGACGGTCAGCACCACCGGGTGAGGCGGACGGGCCCGGTGCGCGGCGGCCGCGGTGGCCACATTGGCGTACGACCAGCGATGAACCGGGCTCGGACCGTGCGCGGTCAGCGCCGCGCTGTGGTCGGTGGTGCTGTACCCCTTGTGCACGTCGAAGCCGTACTGCGGGTGGACGTCGTGCAGGTCGCCCATGATCCGGTCCCGCGTGACCTTGGCCAGCACGGACGCCGCCGCCACACACGCGACGGCCTTGTCCCCCTTGATCACCGGAACGCTCGGGGCGGGCAGCCCCGACACCCGGAATCCGTCGGTCAGGACGTAGCCCGGCGTGTTCCGCAACGCCGAGACAGCACGTCGCATGCCTTCGAGATTCATGACGTGGATGCCGAACAGGTCGACCTCGGCCGCCGGGATGACGATGACCGCGTAGTCGACGGCACGCTGGACGACCCTGTCGTAGACCCGGTCGCGGGCCTTGGCCGTGAGCACCTTCGAGTCGGTGAGCTCGGGCAGCCGGGCGGCGTCGCCGGGACGCAGGACGCAAGCGGCCACGACGAGCGGGCCGGCGCAAGCGCCGCGCCCTGCCTCGTCGACTCCGGCGACGGGCCCGAGGCCCCGCCGGTCCAGCGCGCCTTGCAACCCCCAGAAGAGGTCGCCGCGCACCACTGCCCGCGGCGGCCGAAGCGGATCGGCCGGTGTGAGCGGTACAGGAACTCTCAAGGCCTTACCGCCTCCGGTCGACCGCCTTGCGGACTCCGGACGACATCCGCCTGCCGAGGAACACCACGGGCCACGCCGCGGCGATGCCGACGCCCAGGGGAAGCCCCTGCTGCCAGGCCGGCGCACCGAGTGCCAGGGGCTGCGCGTTCGCCTGCGGGTTGTGGTCCGAAACGCCACCCCAGCGGCCGGGCGGCAGCACGATGATGCGCGCCTTGCCGATGATGTTGTCGACCGGCACGGCGCCGTTGACGCCGCCGTTGCCCTGGAACCGGGAGTCGCTCGAGTTGTTGCGGTTGTCGCCCATCATCCAGACGTATCCGGCGGGCACCTTGACCGGCTCGAACGTCTTCTCGGTGGGCGCCATGCCCTCTTCCCAGTGGACGTAGGGCTCGTCGAGCGCCTTGCCGTCCACGACGACCCGGTTGTTGTCGCAGCACTGCACCGTCTGGCCGCCGACCGCGATGATCCGCTTGACGAAGTCGCGCTCGTCCGGCGGCGCGAACCCGATCAGCGAACCGAGCGCGCGGAAGCCGGTGACGAAGATGTTGCTGGACTCCGGCGTCTCGATCTCGCCGACCCAGGCGGGCGGGCCCTTGAAGACCACCACGTCGCCGGGGCTCGGATCGGTGAAGTCGTACGTGATCCGGTCGACCAGGATCCGGTCGCCCGTGCACCCCGCGCAGCCGTGCAGGGTGGTCTCCATGGATCCCGAGGGGATCATGTAGACCTTGGCGAGGAACTGCTGGATCAAGATCGTCAGCACGAGTGCGACGACGATCAGGATCGGCAGTTCCTTCCAGAACGACCGCTTCTTGTTGACCTTGCCGAATTTCTTGGAGCCGGATCGGCCCCGCCGGGAGGCCCTGGTGGGGCGCTCCTCATCGGGGCGATCGGGCTCGTCTTCGGAGGTGTTCTGGGACACGGGTTCGACCACGACGCCAGGTTACCTGTAACCGAGTGGCTACCTACTTGGAGGAGGTCGTCTCGCGGTTCTCGCGGCGCTCCTTGATCTTGGCGGCCTTGCCGCGAAGCTCACGGAGGTAGTACAGCTTCGCCCGGCGGACGTCGCCGCGCTTGAAGACCTCGACCTCGGCGATGTTCGGCGAGTGCACCGGGAAGGTGCGCTCCACGCCGATGCCGAACGACACCTTGCGGACCGTGAAGGTCTCGCGGATGCCGCCGCCCTGGCGACGCAGCACGACGCCCTGGAAGATCTGGTTACGCTCGCGGTTGCCCTCGATGACGCGGACGTGAACCTTGAGCGTGTCGCCCGGTCGGAAGTCCGGGATGTCGGAACGCAGTGACTGCGCGTCCAGCGCGTCCAGGGTGTTCATCGGTGGTCCGTCCTCGTCTTCGTATGGCTTACGTGCAGCTTGGGCGCGCAGTGTCGGGCACTGCGACCTACCCAGGGGGCTGATGGCGTTCCGGCCGACATCGCGGCCTTGCGATTCACCTGAGGTGAACGTCAAGTTTCGCGCGTCTGCTCACGCCAACCTGTCAAGTATTGCAGACCAGGACTCAGGTGGTTGACCCGGCCTGGCCGGTGCCCTCGTCCAAGCGGTCGAGGACCTTGAGATCGTGCTTGTCGAGACTACCTTCCGGCAGCAGGCCGATCAGTTCGGGCCTGCGCTGGACCGTCCGCTCCAGTGCCTGGTCGCGGCGCCAACGGTCGATGAGCGCGTGGTTGCCCGATCTCAGGACGTCCGGCACGGCCAGCTCTCGCCAGACCTCCGGCCGCGTGTAGCTGGGGCCTTCGAGCAGGCCATCGGAGAAGGAGTCCTCCTCGGCGGAGCGGGCGTTGCCGAGGACCCCCGGCAGCAGCCGGACGACGGCTTCGACCATCACCAGTACCGCGGCCTCGCCGCCGACCAGCACGTAGTCGCCGATCGAGACTTCGTCGACGGGCATCCGTTTCGCGGCGTCGTCGATCACCCGCTGGTCGATACCCTCGTAGCGGCCGCAGGCGAACACCAGGTGCTCCTCGGCGGCGTACTGGTGGGCCATGGCCTGGGTGAACGGGCGCCCGGCGGGGGTGGGGACCACGAGGCGGGTGTTCTCGCCGCAGACGTCGTCCAGGGCGGGGCCCCAGATCTGCGGTTTCATCACCATGCCGGGTCCGCCGCCGTACGGCGCGTCGTCGACCGCGCGGTGGACGTCGTGCGTCCAGTTACGCAGGTCGTGCACGCCGACCTCGATGAGGCCGCGGTCGATCGCGCGGCCGAGCAGCGCGGCGCGGAGCGGGTCGAGGTATTCGGGGAAGATCGTGACTACGTCGAGGCGCATCAGGCGTCCAGCAGGCCTTCCGGCGGGTCGAGGACCACGCGGCCGCCCGCGACGTCGACGGCCGGGACGATCGCCTTCACGAACGGCACCAGCACCTCGCGTCCGTCGTGTTCGATCGACAGCAGTTCCCCGGCGGGTGAATGCACGATTTCGAGCACCTTGCCGACGAGCGTTCCGTCGGCGAGTTCGGCCCGCAGGCCTTCGAGTTCGTGGTCGTAGAACTCGTCGGGGTCTTCGGTCGGCGGCAGCGTCGAGGTGTCGGCGATCAGGAGCGCACCGCGAAGGGTCTCCGCGACGTCCCTGGTCAGCACCTCTTCGAAACGCACCAGCAGCCGCCCGCTGTGTTCGCGGGCGGCTGCGATGGTGAGGTTCCTGCTGCTGCCGTCACGCAGCTTCGTCGTGACGGCCGAACCGACCGCGAACCGCTGTTCCGGCGAGTCCGTGCGCACGTCCACCGCGAGTTCCCCGCGGATTCCGTGCGCCTTGGCGATACGGCCGACTACGACGTCCATTCCCGATCTGTCTCTGTCCTTGGTCAGCGATCGGTGTCGACGACGTCCACGCGGACGCCGCGGCCACCGATGCCGCCCATGACGGTGCGCAGGGCGGTCGCGGTACGACCGCCCCGGCCGATCACCTTGCCGAGATCGTCGGGGTGCACGTGCACCTCGAGCGTGCGGCCACGGCGTGTGGTCAGCAGCTCGACCCGGACCTCGTCCGGGTTGTCGACGATCCCGCGCACCAGGTGCTCGAGGGAGTCAGCGAGGAAGCTCACGCCTCGGCCTTGTCACCCTCGGCGGCCTCGGCCTTGTCGGCTTCGGCCTTCTTCGGGGCGGACTTCTTCTTCGGCGTGGTGGCCTCGGCGGAGGCCGAGTCACCGGCGGCGGCGAGCGCGGCGTTGAACAGGTCCTGCTTCGACGGCTTCGGCTCGGCGACCTTCAGGGTGCCCTCGGCGCCCGGCAGGCCCTTGAACTTCTGCCAGTCACCGGTGATCTCGAGGATGCGCTGGACCGGCTCGGTCGGCTGGGCGCCGACGGACAGCCAGTGCTGGGCCCGCTCGGTGTCGACCTCGATGAAGCTCGGCTCTTCCTTCGGGTGGTACTTGCCGATCGTCTCGATGGCCTTGCCATCACGGCGGGTGCGCGCGTCGGCGACGATGATGCGGTAGTACGGCGCACGGATCTTGCCGAGACGCTGAAGCTTGATCTTGACGGCCACGGGTGTGGGTACTCCTCAGTTCTCTCTGATGCATGTGGAAGGCGTACGAGAGCCGAGTGGGGAACGGCTACGCACACCCGAAGGTCCGAAGCTCGGGCGCGGTGAGAGGGTCCGGCCAAAGCAGGCAAGCGTACATTCTGCCAGACGACGGCGAGACGTCAGAAAGCGGCTATCCCGAGCGACGCGAGCAGGATCGTCACGGCCGGGAGGAAGTTGTTCACCTGGTGGGCGACCACGCTGCCGAGCAATCGCCCGGTGAACACCCTGGCCAGTCCGATCGGGATCGCGATCACCAGCAGCAGCGTGGTGCGCAGCGGTTCGAGGTGGCTCGCCGCGAAAACAGCCGTGGAGACCAGGAACGCCGCGATCCTCCCCCAGCGTTCGGTGCGCCAGGTCAGCCGCTCGACCGCGCCCCACAGCAGGCCGCGGTAGATGATCTCCTCGCAGATCGGCCCGACCAGCCACAGGTAGATGAACATCACGATGGCCGCCGAGACCGACATCCGCCGGTCTTCGACCAGCGCGCTGATCGCCGAGGTGGCGTTCTCGTTGCCCACCACCTGCGTCCAGGCCCACGCGGCGAGCGAGGTGAACCCGAGCCCGAGCACGCCGAGTTTGAGGCCGACCTTGACGTCGGCCCAGCTCCAGCCGATCCGCAGGTCGATGACCGGGCCGTTGCCACGCACGCGGGTGATCAGCAGCGCGACCCCGGCGGCGATCATCGTCGGCACCATCGTGCCCAGCAGCACCATGCGCATCGGCAGGGGCTGACCGGGCTGGACGTCACCGAGCAGGACGCTGATGAACGCTGCCGACGCCAGCAGGACCGCCTCCACGAGGAGGAAGGCCCCGAATCCCCAGCGATGCGGCGGTGGCGTGTCGGGCGCGGCCACCTCACCTCCGGCAGCGAGTTCGTCCGGCGGCGCGGCCTCGGGGATCGGCTCCCTGGGCTGAGATACGGTCACGCCGATCCTCCGGTGATCGTTCGGTTACTCACAGACTCTAACCGCCTCAGGCGGCGATCACCTCGCCGCGAAGAGCAATACAGCCGGTGGGAGGTTGTTGGCCGCGTGCGCGATGACCGCCGCGCTCACCCGGCCGGACAGATAGCGGGCGAGGCCGATGGCGATGCCCTGGCCGAACAGCGCGATCGTGCGCGCGGCCTCCCCGTGCAACTGGGCGAACATCAGCGCGGTGACCAGCAGGATCACCCACGACGGCAGGCGGTGGAAGCCCATGGCGTTCCACAGCGTGCCGCGGAAGAGCAGCTCTTCGGTGACCGGGGCGGCGAGGACGACGATGACCGCGGCCAGCACCAGCCAAACGGTGTCGCCGTCGGCGGTTCCGGACAGTTCGGTGAGCGGGCTCGGCGAGACGTCGGAGAAGGTCCTGTCCTCGCCGTCCGTCCCGTAGACGGCGAGCAGGAGCAGGTTGAGGAGGTAGCCGGCGGCGAGCGCGGCCGCTCCGCAGGCGACCCCGATCCGGACGTCACGCCAGGTGGGCTTGAGCCCGAAGTCCTCGCGGAGCCCTTTCCCCCAGACGCGGGAGCCGATCGCGGGGCCGAGACCGAGGACGAGGGTCGGCAGGAAAGCGAGGATCAGCAGCGGGCCGACGTCACGGAGTTCGAGAGGGTCGTAGCCGTCGAAGCGGCCTGACATCACGAAGCTCATGACGAGCGTGACGAGGTGGTACCCGGCGATGCCCGCGAAGAACGCTACGAACCCCCAGTGCGCTCCGAGCACCAGACGCTCACGAGCCTGCCCGTCGTCCACCACGCCTCCACGCTAAGTGCCGCTCCGGTCACAGGTGGAGTCGGGTCAGGCGTAGATCTTGCCACGCAGCACGATATGACTCGGATGGCGCAGCACCGCGAGGTCTTCACGCGGATCCTCGGGGTAGACAAGGAGATCCGCCGAAGCGCCGTCGACGATCCCTGGCACGCCGAGCCATTCGCGCGCCGCCCACGAAGCCGACGCCAGAGCCTGCTCCGCGGACATGCCCGCCTTGTGCAGCGCCTCGATCTCGTCGACGAGCCTGCCGTGCTCGACCATGCCGCCCGCGTCGCTTCCGGCGTACACCTGGACGCCGGCCTCGATCGCCGTCGAGACCATGTCGCCGACGCCCGCGTGCAACGCCCGCATGTGGTCGGCGTAGACCGGGTATTTGCCCGCCTTGTCGGCGATGCCGGGGAAGTTCTCGATGTTGATCAGGGTCGGCACGAGCGCGATCCCGCGGTCGGCGAGAACGCCCAGCTGATCCGGGGAGAGTTCCGTGCCGTGTTCGAGGCAGTCGATGCCCGCGTCGATCAAGCCCGGCAACGCGTCCTGGCCGAATACGTGCGCCGTCACCTTGGCGCCCTCGGCGTGCGCGATGGCAATGGCCTCGGCGAGGACGTCTTCGGGCCATAGGGGCGCGAGGTCGCCGACACCGCGGTCGATCCAGTCGCCGACGAGCTTGACCCAGCCGTCGCCGTCACGGGCCTGCTCGGCGACCGCTTTCGGCAGCTCGGAAGGATCTTCGAGGTCGATGCCGAGGTTGGGGATGTAGCGCTTGCGCAGGGCGAGATGCCGTCCGGCGCGGATGATCCGCGGCAGGTCGGCGCGCTCCTGCAGCGGCCGGACGTCGATCGGCAGTCCGCAGTCGCGGATCAGCAGCGTCCCGGCGTCGCGATCGGTGATCGTCTGCGCGGCGGCCTCCTCGAGCGTGGTCGGGCCACCGACCCCGATCCCTGGATGGCAATGCGCGTCGACCAGGCCAGGAACGAGAAAGCCTTCACGGACAACGGTTTCCGCTCCGGCGACCGGTTCGGTCGTGATCCGGCCGCCGGTGACCCACAGCTCGCGGTGCTCGCCGTCCGGCAGGACGATCCCCGCCAGATGCAGAGCCTCCACGGCTACTTGTCCTTCGGGAACTTGAACTTCGTGGGGTCGAACCCCGGTACGTCGTTCATGCCGCCGAGCTGGGACAGGTCGGGCATTCCGCCGCCGCCGGGCATCCCGCCGCCGGGGGGAAGCATCGGCATGCCGCCGGGGAAGCCGCCGCGGACCTTGGGCTGCGTCGGACCGCGCCCCTTGCCCTTCTTCCCCTTCTTGCCCTTGCGGTTCTTGCTGCCGCCGCCTCCGCCGCCGAAGCCGAAGCGGCCCGCCATCTGCGCCATCATCTTGCGCGCTTCGAAGAACCGGTTGACCAGGTCGTTGACGTCGCGGACGGCGACACCCGACCCCTTCGAGATCCGGACGCGGCGCGACGCGTTGATGATCTTCGGATCCGCCCGCTCGGCGGGGGTCATGCCGCGGATGATCGCCTGCAGCTTGTCGAGCTGCTTGTCGTCGACCTGCGCGAGCTGGTCCTTCATCTGCCCGGCGCCGGGCAGCATGCCGAGCAGGTTGCCGATCGGGCCCATCTTCCGGACCGCGAGCATCTGCTCGAGGAAGTCTTCGAGGGTGAGCTGGCCGCTGCCGAGCTTGGCCGCGGTCTGCTCGGCCTTCTCCTGGTCGAAATGCTGTTCGGCCTGCTCGATGAGGCTGAGCATGTCGCCCATGCCGAGGATCCGGCTGGCCATCCGGTCCGGGTGGAAGAGGTCGAAGTCCTCGAGCTTCTCACCGTTCGACGCGAACAGGATCGGCTGGCCGGTGACCTGGCGGACCGACAGCGCGGCACCACCGCGGGCGTCACCGTCGAGCTTGGTGAGCACGACACCGGTGAAGCCGACGCCGTCGCGGAACGCCTCGGCCGTGGTGACCGCGTCCTGGCCGATCATCGCGTCGACGACGAACAGCGTCTCGTCCGGCGAGACGGCGTCGCGGATGTCCGCGGCCTGCTTCATCAGCTCTTCGTCGACACCGAGACGGCCGGCGGTGTCGACCAGGACGATGTCGTGCTGGGCGCGCTTGGCCTCGTCGATGGCGCGGCGGGCGACGTCGACCGGGTCGCCGACCCCGTTGCCGGGTTCCGGCGCGAACGTGGCGACCCCGGCCCGCTCGCCGACGACCTGCAGCTGCGTGACCGCGTTGGGGCGCTGGAGGTCACAGGCGACCAGCATCGGCGCGTGGCCCTGCTTCTTCAGCCACATCGCGAGCTTGCCCGCGAGGGTGGTCTTACCGGCACCCTGCAGACCCGCGAGCATGATGACCGTCGGCGGGTTCTTCGCGAACGTGAGCCGCCTGGTCTCGCCGCCGAGGATGGTGACGAGTTCCTCGTTGACGATCTTGATGACCTGCTGCGCCGGGTTCAGCGCGCCGTGCACCTCGGCGCCCTTGGCGCGTTCCTTGATCCGGGCGATGAAGTCCTTGACCACCGACAGCGCGACATCCGCCTCGAGCAGCGCGATACGGATCTCGCGCGCGGTGGCGTCGATGTCGGCGTCGGAGAGCCTGCCCTTGCGAGACAGGGTCTGCAGGGCGGACGTGAGCCGATCGGAGAGGGTGTCGAACACGGGTGTGCACGCTCCAGCTGGGTCGTTGTGGCTCGCCGGTACGAACCGGCGGCTTCCCAGGGTAGTCGGTGTCCGGGGCCGGCGTCTGAGGCGGTTGCGGACGGGCCCGCCTATCCGGATTCCCCGGCGAGGTCTTCTGCCGCGCCCTTCCCCGCCTCGGTGGTGCGCCGCAGGAAGTCGGCGATCAGGTCCAGTTCGGCTTCGCTGTAGCCGGCGCAGAGGTCGTCCATCCTCGAATTCATCCCGGCGAGGTGCCGGTACATCTCACCGTCACGGTCGCCGGTCACCGAGACGACGACAGCCCGGCGGTCCGTCGCGTCCGCCGGGCGATCACGGGTGACCCATCCCGCGCGCTGCAACCGGTCCAGCACCCCGGTCATCGTCGCGGGATGCAGGCCTGCGTGCTTCGCCAGCGCGCTCGGGCTCAGCGGGCCGTTCAGGTTGAGCAGTTCGAGACAGTCGAAGTCCACCGGTTTGAGCGCGACCTTGGCGCTGACCTGGTGGTTGAAGAGCGCGAGCTGGTTGTTCAGCTCTCGCAACCCCTCTTTGATCACCGCGACCTTCCGGCGCCAGGACCTGCCGCCAGGTGTTACGGAATTCATATAATCTCGTTTCCATGCTCATAAGTGATACGGTTTTCATATTGTATGGCACTCATCGAGGAGGACGCCGTGTACCTGATCACCGGAGTGAGCGGCACCGTCGGGCGGCCGCTGATCGACAGCCTCGTCGGGGCGGGCGCCCGCGTACGCGCCCTGACCCGCGACGCCAAGTCCGCGGCTGAATGGCCTTCGGGAGTCGAAGTCGTCGAAGGGGACCCATCGCTTCCCGAAACCGTCGCACCCTTCCTGACAGGCGTCACCGGCGTCTTCCTGCATTCGCGAGCCGCGGCCGCCGCACCCGCCGGACTGCTCGCCCTGGCCAAGGAGCACGGCGTGCGGCGAGTGGTCGCGTTGTCCGCCACCAACGTCGACGAACCGGCGGAGCACCAGCCGTCACGTTTCCAGGGCGACCGGAACAAGGAGGTCGAACAGGCCGCCATGGACAGCGGACTGGACTGGGTGAGCGTGCGGGCTTCCTTCTTCGCGGCCAACACCCGGCTGACGTGGGCGGGCCAGATCAGTGCCGGTGATGACGTCTTCGGCCCGTTCCCGGACTTCGCCGAAGCGCCGCTGCACGAACGGGACCTGGCCGAGGTGGTGGCCCGCGCCCTGCTGACCGACGGGTTCACCGGCCGGAAACTCGAGGTGACCGGCGCACGTTCGCTCACCCACGCGGAAATGGTCGAGGTGATCGGCACCGTTCTCGGCAGAACCCTGCGGTACCGGGAGATTCCGGCGGACTCGGCCGCGGCGGCCATGATCGCGCGAGGCTTTCCCGAAGCCTTCGTCGAGGCGTTGATGAACAGATACCGGAGGCTTTCCGGACAGCCCGGCCTCGTCACAGACGGAGTGGCGGAAGTGCTCGGGCGCCCGCCGCGGAGCTACGCGGACTGGGTCGCGGACAACGCCGCGGCGTTCCGGGTCTGACGCGAAACAGGGCTCCGGGACCGGTCGCCCCTCGCAGACCGGTACCGGAGCCCCTACGGAAGGCTCACCTCCCCGCGAGCCGACCGTAAGCACACTTGGCGAGCCGCACGGGATTTCGTATCGCCGGACCCCCAGTACCGGGCGATTCGCTTCCCGCGCTCTCTCCTCGCGATGGCATAACAATGCCCGGTCACCGTGGAGTCACGGGAGCGTGAAGACCCTCAACTGTCCCTGGGTAGAACTACTCAACTGGTCTTGGCCGACGACGAAGCCCGCTTCGCCCGCGTCCGCGCCTGGCGCGCCTTGTCGGCCGCCTTCTTGGCCTTTTCGACAGGGGCACGGTCGGCCTCGACAGCGCTCTGCTGCAAGGCCGCCAGCAGCCGCGTCACGCCATCGGCCTGCTCGGCGGCGGTCGGCTGGAGGACGTCGTCCCCGTCCAGTTTGGCCTGGATGAGCGCTTCGAGCGCTTCCCGGTAGTGATCGGTGTAGCGGCCGGGGTCGAAGTCCTGTGTGAGGTCTTCGATGAGCGAGACGGCGTTCCGCAGTTCCCCGCGGCGCAGGTCGACGTCCTCGTGCAGGAACGGGAAATCGGGCCGCCGGACCTCGTCGGGCCACAGCATCGTCTCGAGCAGGATCACCTGGTCCCGCACGCGCAGCGCGCCCAGCGTCTCACGCTGCCGCAGCGTCACCTTCACGATCGCGATCCGACCGGACTGCTGCAGCGCCTCGCTCAGCAGCACGTACGGCTTGGTGCCCGACGGCTCCGGTTCGAGGTAGTAAGTGCGTGCGAAGTACGTCGGGTCGACCTGCTCGGCCGGGGTGAACCCGACGACGTCCATCGACTGGGTGGTCGGCCCGAGCAGCGACGCGAAGTCGCGGCCGGTCAGGAGGACGACGTCGCCGTTGGGCACGGGGTGTCCCTTGGCGATCTCGGCCGCGGGCACCTCGGCACCGTCGACCTCGCAGACCCACTTCACCCGCACCCGGCCGCCGTCCGGCTCGTGCACCTGGTGGAGGGGGACGGTGCGCTCTTCGGTCGCGCTGTACGCCTTCACCGGGATGGCGTAGGTCCCGAATCCGATCGTGCCCTTCCACACCGCCCGCATGGCCCACCTCCGCCCGATCAGCGTAACCACGCGCCGAAGCGGCGGAACAGCTACAAACGGGTGTCAGGGGCGACCGATTCGCTCACACATTCGAATGACGGCCGTGATTCGGCGAGCGCGTCGGCCGAACAGCCGACAGCGGTGGCGGCCGCTCGGAGTACTTCCGCGACCACCTCGACGTCGACCATCGGGGCGGTGGACAGCGCGCCCTCGCCGCCCACTTCGACCCGGCCCGCCATGCCTTCGAGCGCGATGGCCAGCGCCTGCTGGCCCGCGACGAGATGCCGGACGACCTTGAGCAGTTCGGGTACCGTCGCGGCGGTCCCGGACGCGGTCAGCGAGACGGCGAGGTCGTCCGCGCACGCCTGGAAATGAGAGGCGACGACGGTCGGCGGCAGTGTGATCCGGTGTGGTCCTGGCGAGTTCTGCCCGTGATCGAGCACGCGCTCACCGCCCTCCGGATCCGTCGGGTTTCGACCGCGCACATCCTGCCACCGTCACCCTCCGCTCTTCGCGCGACACCCCGGACCGGGCGAGAAGGCGTCACGAAGCGGCCGCCAGCAGCGCGGCTTCGATCTTCGACCGCCACGCCTGGTCGACCCGGCCTGTCCGCGGCGCGACGGCGAACGAGTCGACGACGGCGCCGCCGAGGGTGGCCACCTTCGCCCAGCGCACCTCGGCCTCGCACCGGCGCAGCGCGCCCGCGACCCGGTACAGCAGCCCGATCCGGTTCGCGGCCCGCAGTTCGACCACGACCGTGTCCCGCCCGCTGGTCTCGTCGTCGAACCAGATCACCTTCGCGTTCGCCGTGGGAGTCTCGCCGTAGTCCCGTTCCTTCGCCGCGAGCCGCTGGGTGAGCGGCATCGTCCCGGCCACGGCCCGCGCGAACTGCTCGCGCAGCAACGTGACGTCGGGCAGCGAGCCGAACTTCGGTGACGCCGTGAACACCCCCGCCCGTCCCCCGTCGTGCCCGCGCAGCACCGCCGCGTGGACTTCCAAGGAGTTCAGGGCGAGCACCCCGGCGGCGGGCGCCAGCAGTTCGGCGCGGGCCGGTACCGCGAGCACCACAGTCACGATCTTGCCGACGGCGGTGATCCGCACTTCCCCGCGGCCGGACGCGACGGCTTCGGCGACGAGCTCCCGCTGTTCGGCGCCCATCGGCTCCGGTGGCACGAAACCCTTGCCGTGCAACGCTTCCTCGCAACCCGACACGAGTTCGGCGAGCAGGCGGGCCTTCCAGTCGGTCCACACGCCCGGCCCGGTGGCCAGCGAATCGGCCGTCGTCAGCGCGTGCAGCAGTTCCAGCAGGACCAGGTTCTCGTCGAGCGTTTTCGTCACGCGCTGGATCGTGGCCGGATCGCTGATGTCCCGCCGTGTCGCGGTATGCGGCAGCAGCAGGTGATGCCGGACCATCGCCGACACCAGCGCCACATCGCTTGACGGCAGCCCGAGCCGGGCCGCCACCTGGGCGCTGATCTTCGCGCCGAGTTCGGAATGGTCCGTGTCGCGGCCCTTGCCGATGTCGTGCAGCAGCGCGCCGATCAGCAACAGGTCCGGCCGCGAAACGGTGGTCGTCAGTTTCGACGCCTCGACGGCGGCGCGCACGAGATGCCTGTCGACGGTCCACGCGTGCACCGGCGACCTCGGCGGGAGATCCCGCACCGCACCCCATTCGGGGAACAGCCGCGCCCACAGGCCAGTGCGGTCGAGCGCCTCGACGGCGTCGACGAGGCCTTCGCCCGCGCCGAGCAGTTCCACCAGCGCCTTGAGGGCATCGGCCGGCCACGGCGCGCGCAGTTCCGGCGCGGTATCGGCGAGTGCCCGCAAAGTCCCGTGCGCGATGGGCTTCCGGATCCGCGCCGACGCCGCGGCGACCCGCAGCAGCAACGCCGGATCCTTGGCGGGCAGCGCGTCCCGCGCCAGCGCGACCTCGTTCCCGTGCAGGACGACACCTTCGTCCAGTGGCGTCCGCACGGGCCGCCGCCCGAACCTGGCCTTCGGTGGCTCCACAGTGGACCGGAGCGCCACGTCGACCGCGTACGCGATCGTCCGGCCGGCGCCGGAAAGCTTGCGCGCCAAGGTGAACCTGTCGCCGAACCCGAGTTCGGCCGCGACCGTCCCGGCCTCGGGCGCGCTGAGGATGTCCCGCTCCCGGCGCAGTTCCCGGCGCAACTCCGTCCGGACGTCGAGCAGCAGGCCCTTGGCCGCCAGCAGTTCCTCGCCTGGCCTCGCTGTCAGCTGTGCCGCCGCGAGCGCCTCCAGGACGGCGAAGTCGCGAAGCCCGCCTCGGCCGTGCTTGAGATCCGGCTCGGCGGACTGCGCGATCTCGCCACTGCGAGCCCAGCGCTGCCGCACCGCGTCCGACAGTTCGCCCATCCGTTTCCGGGCGGTCCGCCGCCACTGGTCCCGCGCCGCGGCCGCCAGCCTGGCGGTGATCTCGGCGTCCCCGGCGATGTGGCGGATGTCGAGCAGCCCCATCGCGGTCCGCAGGTCCTCGGACGCCACCTTCAGCGCCTCACCCGGCGTGCGGACCGAGTGATCGAGGCCGATTTTGGCGTCCCACAACGGATACCAGATGGCGTCGGCGATCTCGCCGACGCGAGAGTTGCCGTTGTGCAGCAACAACAGGTCGAGGTCGGAGAAGGGCACCAGCTCGCTGCGCCCGAGGCCACCGACGGCGGCCAGCGCGACACCGGGTTCAGCGGTGTCGACGCCGGCCGTCGCGGCGCCCTTTCCCAACCAGAATTCGTAGAGGTCGACGCACGCGGCCCGCAGTGCGGTCGCGCCCAGCCTCCCGTGCCTGCCCTCGAGCAAACGCTCGGTGGCCTTGACCAGCTCACCCCCGTCGGCCATCGTGGGCGCCTATAGCGCGTCCGAGCCGCGCTCGCCGGTGCGTACCCGGATGACCGTCTCCACCGGCGTCACCCAGATCTTGCCGTCACCGATCTTGCCGGTGTGGGCGGCGGTGGTGATCGCGTCGAGGACCTTCTCGACGTTGGAATCGTCGGTGACGACCTCGACCCTCAGCTTCGCCACGAAGTCGACGGAGTACTCCGCACCCCGGTAGACCTCGGTGTGGCCCTTCTGCCTGCCGTAGCCCTGTACCTCGCTGACCGTCATGCCGAGCACGCCCAGCTGTTCCAGCGCGGAGCGGACGTCGTCGAGCGTGAACGGCTTGACGATCGCGGTGATCAGCTTCATGCCTTGCTCTCCTCGAGTTTCGTGGCCGCGTTTCCGGTGGGCGCCTTGACCGGGATGCTGGTCGGCTGGCCGAGGCCGCCGCCCGATCCGGTGAAGTCGTACGCGCTCTCCGCGTGCTGGGCCTCATCGATACCACTGACCTCGTCCTCCGCGCTGACGCGGAACCCGCCGAGCTTCTTGATCACCCAGCCGATGACGAAGGTGAGCACGAACGAGTAGCCGAGGACCACGGCGGCCGCGAGGGCCTGCTTGCCGAGCTGGCCGAGGCCGCCGCCGTAGAACAGGCCGTCGACGCCGAGCGAGTTGACGCTGGTGGTGCCGAAGAAACCGATGAGCAGCGTACCGACGAGACCACCCACGAGGTGGACGCCGACGACGTCGAGGGAGTCGTCGAAACCGAAGCGGAACTTGAGACTGATCGCCAGGGCGCACAGCGCGCCGGCGATGAGCCCGATGGCGATCGCGCCCAGCGGGCTGACGAAACCGGCGGCCGGGGTGATCGCGACGAGACCCGCGACGGCACCGGAGGCGGCGCCGAGGGTGGTCGGCTTGCCGATCTTGATCTGCTCGACGACCAGCCAGCCGAGGATCGCGGCCGCGGTCGCGACGGTGGTGTTGGTGAACGCGACGGCGGCGAGGTCGTTGGCGGCCAGCGACGAACCGGCGTTGAAGCCGTACCAGCCGAACCACAGGAGCGCGGCGCCCAGGAGCACGAACGGCACGTTGTGCGGGCGTCCGGTGCCCTTCGGCCAGCCCTTGCGCTTGCCGAGCACGATCGCGAGCGCGAGACCCGCCGCGCCGGCGTTGATGTGGACCGCGGTACCGCCCGCGAAGTCGAGCGCCTTGAGCTGGTTGGCGATCCAGCCGCCGACCGAGTCGGCGCCGATGAAGCCGTCGAACGAGAACACCCAGTGCGCCACCGGGAAGTACACGATGGTCACCCACACCGCGACGAACAGCGTCCAGCCCCAGAACTTGGCGCGGTCGGCGATGGCACCGGAAATCAGCGCGGGCGTGATGATCGCGAACATCAGCTGGAACATCACGAAGGCGAACAGCGGCAGCCCGTCCGAGCCGGGCCAGGCGACCGCGGGAGCGGTGTCGGTCGCGGCGGTCGCGAACCCGGCGAGTTTGCCGGAAATGTTCGAGAGGCCGGCGAAGTCGAAGTTACCGAGCAGCCCTCCGCCCACGTCGTTGCCGAACGCCATCGTGAAGCCGTACAGCGTCCAGAGGACACCGACGACGGCCAGCGCGATGAAGTTCATCATCAACATGTTCAGAACGCTCTTCGCGCGGACCATGCCGCCGTAGAAGAACGCCAATCCCGGTGTCATGAGCATGACCAGCGCGGCGCTGATCAACACCCATGCGGTGTCTCCTGCGTTCAGCACAATCTTCCTCCCGTGCCTGGGGTGTACTGCGCAGGAATCCTTGGACCGGGGTGTTTCCTCGGGCGGCGATTCAGGTTTCACCCGCGTGAACTGTCGGTGCGGCGTTGTTACGTGCAGGTTTCCGGAGACCGGGTGCGTTCTGTCCGGTTGCGAAACGCCGTGGTCGAATATCCCCATGAGCGCGCGTGAGCACGGCAATGACCCACTGCCACCGGAGGTCGTCCGGTCGCTGCGGTGCTCGGTGTGCGGTGACCCGGTCGGGGCAGCCGATCGCACGGTGCGTTGCGGACGGGGCCACTCGTTCGACGTGGCGAAGCAGGGTTACGTCAATCTCCTGCACGCGCGCATACCGGCCGGTACGGCGGACACCGCGCCGATGGTCGCGGCTCGCGTCGACCTCCTCTCTTCGGGCGCCTATCGCCCTCTCGCCGACGCCCTCGCGAAGGTGGCTTCGGAGCACGTCGAGAACGGGCTGATCATCGACGCCGGCGCGGGCACGGGGTACTACCTCGCGCGCGTGCTCGACGCCGTCCCGGCCGCGTGTGGACTGGCGCTCGACGTCTCCGCCGTCGCCCTGCGCCGGGCCGCTCGCGCGCACGCGCGCGCGGGCGCGGCCGTGTGGAATCTGTGGGAACCCTGGCCTGTGGCGAGCTCGAGCGCGTCACTGATCCTCAACGTCTTCGCGCCCCGCAACGCCCCTCAGTTCCACCGCGTCCTGACCGCGGACGGGCTGCTGGTCGTCGCGACGCCGAACCCCGGTCACCTCCGGGAGCTGGGCGACCTGGTGATCTCCGTCGACGGCGGCAAGGACGCGCGGCTGGAGGAGACCCTGGGCGAGCGGTTCAGCCGGGTGGACCGGCTCGACGTCACCCAGCGGGTGACGTTGTCGCCCGCCCAGGTCCGCCAGGTCGTCGAGATGGGCCCGAGCGCGCACCATCTCCACCGTGAAGGACGCCGTGAACGACTCGACGCGATCACCGGGCCGGTGGACGTCACGACGTCGTTCAGCGTCACGCTGTACCGGCCGGTGCCCTGATGGAGGCGCCCGCGACCCTGCTCGCCGACGCCGCATGGGTCAGCGCCCGCATCGGCGGCGCCGCGAAGCTCTACGGCTGCTCCTCGCCCGAAGTACTCGGCACGATCTGGTGGTACTCGCTGTCTTCGGTCCTCGTCGCCCCCTCGGTGGAATCACTCGTGCGCGACAGCACGCCCCTGGACCCGTCGCTCGACGCCGTCACGATCGACCTCGTCCCGGACGGCCGCTTCACCGGCGCCCGATCGTCACGGCCACTCGACGGCGGCCTGGCCGAACTCGGCGAGGCCTTCGCCTCGACGCTGGGCACGGCGATCGGGACGATCTCGGCCGTCACGGGGGCGAATCCGCGCGCGCTGGGCGCGATCGCGACGGATTCGATCGGCAACCGCCTCTTGTGGACCGGCGACACCGAACGGGCGGTCGCGCTGGCGGCGCCGCTCGTGGCCGCGATCGGGCTCGGCATGCCGGAGCCGCGGTTCTCCAGGGTCGGGCGGAACACCGTGGTGCGCCGTGCTTCCTGCTGCCTGATCTACGAAGCAGGCAATCCGAAGTGCGCCAGTTGTCCCCGGCAGACGCCCGAGGAACGGGACCGCCGTCTTCGCGCGGCCCTCGGTTAGAACACCGCGGTCCGCCCCCTGACCAGGGCCGGGGGCGGCGCGTGAGAGGGTGGCGGTATGGCCAAACCGACGCCTCTGCAGCTCAGGAACATCGTCATGGCAGTGCTCATGGCGGGGGCCCTGGTGTGGAATCTGTCCATCAGCGGCGCTTGGTGGCTCACCGCGATCTTCTCGGTCGGTATCGTCCTTTCGCTGTTCTCCGCGTACCTGAACCGGCCCGGCGCTCAGCCCTGAGCGCCCTCGAAGCGCGAAGCGATCTCAGTGCGGCCTCGCTCGGAAAGGGCTCCGAAGAGACGTAGGCGCGCCATGCCGCCATCGGGATAGATGTCGAGACGGACTTCAGTCACCTCAGGTCCCGAAGCCAGGGCGAACCGATGCCGCGTGTCGGGCTGCAAGCGTGTCTTCGGCAGCAGCTCGACCCACTCGCCGTCGCCGTCCCGGCCGCTCAGCGCCGCCCAGCCGGGCGCGTTGCCCTTGAGGTTGCTGTTGTCGAACTCGGCGAACCGGACGACGCCCGCGCCTGCCAGCCGCACCGTGACCCAGTCGTTCCCGTCGTCCCGCCGCCGCGCCGTCTCCCAGCCCTCGGCCTGATGCGCGGCGAGCCCCGGCGAGAACAGGTTGTTGGGCGAGGAATAGAACATGTTGCTGCAGCCGGTGACCACCGCGCCGTTCTCCAGCGCCGCGAGGTCGAGCGCGCCGGGGTCGAGCAGGCGCGGATCCGGGATCGGCGTGCCGTGCACCCGCAGCCGGGCCACCCCGCCGTCCGGATGCATGGTCAGCCGGACGTGCGTGTAGCGCTTGCTCCCGCCGATTTCGAAGAAGTTCTCCGTGTGTCCCGCGGCCGCGCCACGTTTCACCAGCACGTCCCAGTCCGCTTCGGACAGTTCGGCCGCGTTGGGGTACCCCTCGACGGCGCACGCCTCGACGGAGACGAACGGCGGGTAGTTCCCCTTGAAGAACGCGGTGTCCACGATGACACCGGTGACAGCGCCCGCCAGGCCGAGCCGGACGACGGCCTGATCGTCACCGGGCTCGCGGTGCCGCCGGGTCTCCCAGCCGTCGTAGACCTGCCCCTTGGGCCCGAACGTCTCCGTCTGGTGCGCGGGAACCCACGGATTGACCAGGTTCTCCTTCTCGGCGAACAACTCGTCCGTCGCCCACATCACGGTCCCGCCGAACTTGCGCGAAGCCAGATCGGGCAGGGCTGTCCACTCAGGACGGTCGTTCACGGTCTCCTCCATCTCAGCAGTCACCCCGGCTCAGCAGAACGCCTGCCGGGTCTTCACCGGTGATCTCCTCGCCCCGCAACCACGTGCTCCGGACGACGCCCGCGAGCGGGCGCCCGTGATAGGCGCTGACCGGGTTGCGGTGCTTCAACTTCGCGACGTCGACGACGAAAGCCTCGTCGGGCGCGAACACGCTGAAGTCGGCGTCGTAGCCCGGCGCGAGGTGCCCCTTGCGCCGCATCCCCGCCTGCACGGCGGGGTGTTCCGCCATCCAGCGGACGACGTCGGTGAGCGCGAACCCGCGCTGCCGCGCCTGGGTCCAGACCGCGGGCAGGCCGAGCTGGAGCCCCGCGATCCCACCCCAGGCGAGCCCGAAATCGCCGCTGTCGAAGCGTTTCAGCTCCGGCGTGCACGGCGAATGGTCGGTCACCACACAGTCGATGACGCCGTCCGCGAGGCCTTGCCACAACAGTTCACGGTTCCCGGCCTCGCGGATCGGCGGGCAGCACTTGAACTGCGTCGCGCCGTCGCCGATCTCCTCCGCGGTGAAACTCAGGTAGTGCGGGCAGGTCTCGGCGGTCAGCCGGACACCGTCGCGCCGCGCGCTCTCGACCATAGGCAGCGCGTCCGAAGAGGACAGGTGCAGGATGTGCGCGCGGACGCCGGTCTTCCTGGCGAGCTCGATGACCTGCGCGATCGCCACGTTTTCAGCGCCACGCGGACGCGAGTGCAGGAAGTCTTCGTACTTCTCGCCGTGCGGGTCGGGCGCGTGGTCGATCGCGTCGGAGTCTTCCGCGTGCACGATGATCATGCCGTCGAAGGTCCGCAGTTCGGTCATCGCCTCTTCGAGCCCGCGCGCGTCCAGCGGCGGGAACTCGTCAACACCCGAATGCAGCAGGAAGGACTTGAAGCCGAACACCCCGGCCTCGTGCAGGCCGCGCAGATCCGCCAGATTGCCGGGGATCGCGCCACCCCAGAACCCGACGTCGACGTGCACGCGCCCCTCGGCGGTCTTGCGCTTCACCTCCAGCGACGCGACGTCGACCGTCGGCGGCAGGCTGTTCAGCGGCATGTCCACGATCGTGGTGACCCCGCCGGCCGCGGCCGCGCGGGTCGCCGAGGCGAAACCCTCCCATTCGGTGCGGCCGGGGTCGTTGACGTGCACATGCGTGTCCACGAGACCCGGCAGCAGGACGACGTCCTCGCCGAGTTCGAGTACCCGATCGCCGTCCAGCGCGGCTCCGGCGGGTTCCACCGCGACGATGCGGCCGTCGTCGACACCGATCGTCGCGGGTACCTCTCCGGCGGCCGTCACAGCTCGGGCGGCCTTGATCACCAAGTCCATAGATACTCCCAATTTCCACTGGGTGGAATCGAGGTTTCGCACTCCGACATTAACTCTGGCCACCGTGCTCGTCAATGAGCCTCAGCGGCGCTACCTTCGCTTGGTGCAGTTAGAAGCCGAGTTCACCAGCGAACCGTTCCACGGCGAGGGTCCGCCGCCCGAGCACGCCGTCAAAGCCCGCGACACCGCGGAGGACGCGGGCCTGTCCGCCGACTTCGGCCCGCTCGGCACCCTCGTCCGCGGCGACGCCGACACCCTGCTCGACGCGCTCCCGTCCATCGCCAGGGCGGCGCTGAACGGCGGCGCGACCCGCGTGACCCTCCAGCTCCGGCAGGTCGGCGACGACTCGGCCGAACCGCCCGTCGAACTGCACAGCGCGCTGGCCCGCCTCATCGGCGACGTCGAACGCGAACTCGGCGGCAAGCTCGACACCCTCGACCGCGCCGCCAAGCAGCGCGCGGTGCGGTTGCTCAAGGAACGCGGCGCGTTCGGCCTCCGCAAGTCGGTGTCGACCGTCGCCGAGGCACTGGGGGTCACGAGGTTCACGGTCTACAACTACCTCAACCGCGACCAAGACTGAAGAGCAGATTCAACAAAATGTTGACGGCGACGGAATCGTCGCCGTACCGTCAGCTCCCGTGCCGCTCACCATCCGAGAGTTCGACCAGGCTCCCGCACAGGACGTCCGGCCGGTGCTGACCGCCTGCCTCGACGTGCCGCGCTGGGTGGAAACCCTGCTGGCCAGGCGCCCCTTCGGCGATCTGGCCACCCTGCTCGCCGCGTCCGAGGCGCTCACCCCACTGCGCCCCGGCGAGGTCCGGCAGGCGATGGCCGCCCATCCCCGGATCGGGGAGAAAGCAGGCGGCGAAAGCACCGAAGCCGGCTGGTCGCGTTCGGAACAGTCCGGAGTGGACAGTGACACGGCGCGCGAGTTCGCCGCGGCCAACGCCGAATACGAGGCGGCGTTCGGGCATGTGTTCCTGGTCTGCGCGAGCGGCCGGAGCGGTGCCGAACTGCTGGAGAACCTGCGTTCGAGGCTTTCGAACGATCCGGAGAAGGAACTCGAAGTGGCCGGTCAAGAACTGGCCAAGATCGCCGCGCTGCGGCTGGAAAAGGCGGTGACGGCGTGAGCCTCGTGACCACCCACATCCTCGACACCGCGGCCGGGCGACCGGCGGCGGGCGTCGGGGTCCGGCTCGAAACCGGCGCGGGCGAACCCGTCGCCGAAGGCCGGACCGACGCCGACGGCCGGATCCGCGACCTCGGCCCGGAAACCCTGGAACCAGGCGTGTACCGGCTGACCTTCGACACCGGCGCCTACCTCGGCCCGGACTCCTTCTTCCCCGAAGTCACCCTGACCTTCCGCGTCGCCGACGGGACCGAGCACCACCACGTGCCGTTGCTGCTGAGCCCGTTCGCCTATTCCACCTATCGAGGGAGCTGATCGCCCGTGGCCATCACCCTGGGCCCCAACCAGTACGGCAAGGCCGAAGTCCGGCTCGTCACCGTGCGGCGCGAAGGCACCGTCCACCACCTCAAGGACCTCACCGTCTCGACGTCGCTTCGCGGCGATCTCGCGGCCACGCACCTCACCGGCGACAACGCCGGCGTCGTCGCGACCGACACCCAGAAGAACACCGTCTACGCCTTCGCCAAGGAGTCCCCGGTCGGTGAGATAGAGGACTTCGCGCTGCGGCTCGGACGGCATTTCGTCGACTCGCATCAGCACATCTCCGGTGCCCGGATCCTGATCGACGAACACGGCTGGAACCGGATCTCCGGTCATGATCACGCGTTCTCCCAGGCGGGCAGCGAAAAGCGGACGACCGCGGTGACCGTCCAGGACGGTCAGGCCTGGGTGGTGTCCGGTTTGGACGATCTCGTCGTGCTCAAGTCGACCGGATCGGAGTTCCACGGCTTCCCGCGCGACGAGTACACGACGCTGGCCGAGACGAACGACCGGATCCTCGCGACCGCCGTGACCGCGCGCTGGCGCTACCAGGGCGACGGGATCGACTGGGCCACGAGCCACGCGGAGGTCCGGCGGATCCTGCTGGAGACCTTCGCGGACAAGCACAGCCTCTCCCTGCAGCAGACGCTGTACGCCATGGGAGAGGCTGTGCTCCAGGAACGCGAAGAGGTCGCCGAAGTCCGGCTTTCGCTGCCGAACAAGCACCACTTCCTGGTGGATCTTTCGCCGTTCGGGCTGAAGAACGACAACGAGGTGTTCTTCGCCGCCGACCGCCCGTACGGCCTGATCGAGGGTGTGGTCCTCCGCGATGACGCGGAGGAGCCGGGACTGGCCTGGCACACCCTCGCCGCCTTCTGATCGGGACATTGGACGTCTCTCGCGGGCGGCGGCGTTGCGAAAGCCACTTTCGCAACGTTGGAGGTTGCGAAAGTGGCTTTCGCAACCTCCAAAGCCGGCACACCGGTGAGCGAGGCCGGGGCCCTGCCGACCGGGCAGGACCCCGACGTCATCACGGAGCAGGAGTGGGCAGCGGCATTCCGGTGACGCTCTGGTCGGCGGGGACGACCCCGTCCACCAGATAGGCGTCCACGACCTTGTCCACGGCCGGGTTGCCACCCGCGTAAAGCCCGTGGTCGCCCTCGCCGGTCACGGTCAGCATCCGCGAGTTCGCGAATCCGGCGTGTGCCTTCTTGGCGCCCTCGATCGGGGTGGCCGGATCGTGCTCGGACTGGACGATCAGCACCGGCGGGACCCCCTTCCCGTCGAGCTTCGGCAACGGACGCGGCTGCTTGTCCCAGAACAGGCAGACCGACGCGTTCAACGTACCGCCGCCCGCCAGTAGCAGACCGCGGTCGAGGTTCCGCTGCGAGTCGCGGATCAGCGACTCGCGGGTGCCGGTGAACCGGCCCTCGCCGCAGACGGTGTTCCAGAACGTGCCGTCCTGCGCGTCGGGGAAGTCACCCGCGCCCTTGACCGCGGCACGGGCTTCGGCCTTGGCCTGTTCCGGCGCCCCGTTCTCCAGCCCCGCCCGGACCTTGACCAGCAGGTCGGCCAGCGCCGGGAAAGACGCCTTCTTGTAGAGCAGGTAGATCATCGCGTACTCGAGCTGCATCGGCCCGTTCCCGTTGATCGGGTTGCGCGACAAGGCATACCGAAGCCGCTCGTAGGCCTGCCGGACCTCTTCGCCGCCGGTGCCGAAGTGGTATTTGGCGTCGTAGCGCGCCATCCACGGCAGGAAGTCCTGCCGCCAGCGCCGTTCGAAGCCGACGGCCTGCCGATCGAACGACTTCTGCCAGGTCGTGGTGAACTCCGTCGACGAGTCCAGTACGAACCGTCCCGTCCGCTGCGGGAACTGCTGCGCGTAGTGCGCTCCCAGCCAGGTGCCGCCAGAGTAGCCGACCCAGTTGATCTTTTCCCGGCCCAGCAGGACCCGGAGCAGGTCGTAGTCCTTGATCGTCTGGTAGGTGGTGATCAGCGGCCCGAGTTCGCCGCTGGCGTTCTGACAGGATCGGGCCACGTGCTCCGCGTTCGCCAGGATCTGGTTCAGGTTGCGCGGGTCCCGGTCACGCGGATCCAGCTGATTGACCAGGTCGGCGGTATTCCGGCAGGTGACGTTCGTGCTCTTGCCGGTCCCGCGGACGTCGATGCCGATGACGTCCTGGTGTTCGCGCAGCTTGTCCTGCCCGCGGAACGTCACCGGGAACCAGCGGCCCGGCCCGCCGGGACCACCGGGGTTGGTCAGCACCGAGGCCGTCGACGGCCCGGTGGACTTCAGCCTGCTGACCGCGATGGTCAGGTCTTGCCGCTCGTTCGGGCGGTCCCAGTCGCGAGGGGTGCGATAGGACGCGCATTCGAGTCCGCCGATGTCGGTGCCCGGCGGCAACGTGACCAGTTCGTCCGCCGCGCAGGGATGCCAATCCAGGGTCTGGCCGCTGTAATAGCCGGGGATGCCCGTCGTGTTCAGCGTGCTCGCCGAAGCCGGCACGGCTCCGGCGAGCAGTCCGCCCACGACCACCGGGATCACCCCGGCGGTCAGTAGCCGCTTCATCTGCTGCCCCCTTCTTCCTTGATTCCCAACGGCTCCCGACGCTAGGGCGGGGCACACCCGGCGAACATCGACCGCAGGTAGCGCCGGAAGGTGAACCAAGGTTCAAGGGACGGCTAGGTCCGCGGCACAAGCCCGGCCGCGGCGGCCTTGCGCTGGAGTTCGGCCGGAGTGCTCGCGTTCCGCGCGTCCGGCGCCTCCGTGGACGTCGCGGTGGTGCCGCCGAGTGCCTTGAAGATCAGGTCGGCTTCGGCCTTCATCCCCGCCGCGTACGGGTGATACGCGACCGCGCGGAACAGGTTGGTGTCCTTGCCGCTCACCCAGGCCGCGTCACCCGCGCAAGCGTCGTGACCGTTGCTCGGCCCATACGTGTCGACGTAGCGGGCGCCCTGCTTCCGGGCGGCGGTGGAGACGGCCTTGTTGAGCGCGCGTTCGACCTCGTCGGCCCAGGCGTAGTCGCCGTCGGCGAACGGGAGGACACTGGGGCAGTAACCCTTCGACGGCGCGATCCGCGGGTAGCCGACCAGCACGATGGTGGCCGCGGGCGAACGCTCCCGGACGCCCTTGACGACGCGTTCGAGGTTCCGCTGGGTGTTCTTGAGCGCGGCGAGCAGGGTGTCGGTGCCGTTGATCGTGAAGTGGTCCTTGCACGGCGAACCGGTCGGATCGTCGTCACGCAACTCGGGGCAGGTCCCGATCAGGCTGCCGAAGACGCCGTAGTCGTTGCCGCCGATGCCGATGGTCACCAGGTCCGTGTCCAGGGTCAGCGCGTCGAACTGCGGCGGCACCGACCCGAGCGCGAGACTCGGCGAGGGGACCGTCTGCGGGCTGAGCATGTTCGTGGTGTCCGCCGAGGAGCAGCTGACGTCGGTGAAGGCGCCGGACCTGTAGTAGAGCCCGAGCTTGGTGGCGAGCCAGGCCGGGTAGTTGTTGTTCGACCGGAAGCACCAGCTCGCCTGCTGCCACGGGATCAGCGGACCGGCGGTGTAGGAGTCGCCAAGAGCGACGTATTTGCGGAACGACGGGGTCTCGGCGGCGCTCGCCGGTGTCCCCAAACTCGCTAGTGAGAAGACCGCCAGCAGCGTGGCGAGGACAAATCGGGTGGTGCGGCGCATGGCGACCTCGTGATCCGTCGTTGGACTACCGGCCGATCCTGACAAGTTCCCACCTCCGTCCACAATAGAAGTGAGCATCTTTCACGTTTCAGGGGGTTTGATAGAACGCTCTATCATGAGGGCGTGACTGGAACACGGGAACGCATCGTGAACGCCGGGGCCGAGCTGCTCAGACGGAACGGCTACACCGGCACCGGGGTGAAGCAGATCGTCGAGGCCGCGAACGCGCCCTTCGGCTCGCTGTACCACTTCTTCCCCGGCGGCAAGGAGCAACTCGGCGAGGAGGTCATCCGGACCTCCGGGATGATGTACCTCGCGCTGTTCGAGATCTTCTTCGCCGACGAGCCGGACCTGATCCACGGGATCGAGGCGGCCTTCGCCAGTGCCGCCGACACGCTCGAAGCGACCGGCTACGCCGACGCCTGCCCCATCGCGACGGTCGCGCTGGAGGTCGCCAGCACCAACGAGAAGCTGCGCATCGCGACGGCCGACGTGTTCACGGCGTGGATCGAGACCGGCGCCGGGAAGCTGGGCAAATACGGCCTCGGCCCCGAGGCCGCGCGGCAGCTCACGATCGCGTTGGTGAACAGCCTCGAAGGAGCGTTCGTGTTGAGCCGATCGCTGCGTAACACCGAAGCGCTCGAGGTCGCGGGCGCGTCGACGGTCGCCTTGGCGCGCACGCTGCTCCCCGATGCGTGAAGCACCGACGGCCGGTTGCTGAACACCGGGATTTCCCCGCAACGGGCAACGACTTCCGGCCGACCTAGCGGTCGTCAACTCCGGAATGCCTTTGGGGAGCACATGATCATCAGGAAGCTCGTGATCGGTACCATCGCCGCGGCCGCGCTGCTCACCGCGGGCGCGGTGCCCGCGACCGCCGCCGAGGTCCAGCCGTCCACCCTCACCACGTCCACCAGCAGCACCAAGATCGACGCGGGCAAGACCGTCACGATCTCCGGGAAGCTCACCAAGGCCGACGCCACTCCGATCGCGGGAGCCGAGGTGGGCATCTCCTTCTGCTTCAACGGCTTCTGCGGCGAGGCCCAGGCCAAGCCGGTCACCGACGCCGCCGGCGTCTACACCGCGAAGCTGACCCCGATCCGCACCGGCAACTACCACGCCGACTTCTTCCCCACCGACCCGGCGATCGCGGACTCGCACGCCGACACCCCGAAGATCGTCGTGCTCCACCCGGCGAAGATCACGTCGTTCGCGGCGGGCCGGAACGCGGCCAAGGCCGTGACCGGCTCCGGCACGATCGACTTCCCCGGCCAGTACACCGCGAACCCGATCCCGGTCGAACTCCAGTACTTCTCGTTCGGCACCTACCGCTGGACCACGGCGGCGACGGTCGAAGCCACCTGGAACGGCACCACCTGGGCCTTCGCGGCCTCGGCCGAGTACCGCAAGCCCGGCGTCTGGCGGGCCTTCTACGCGGGCGCGCCGGAGATGTTCCAGGCCGCGGCGAGCGACCTCGTCTTCGTGCTCTGACGTTGCCGTGAAGGCCTCCTTCCCTACCCTGAGAGTAGGGAAGGAGGCCTTCACGGACGGCTAGAGGGACGAGAGGTAGGCCCGCCAGTCACCGACGGCAGTAATGTCGGTCAGCCCAGGTGAGTCCACAAAGGATGAACGCAGGACGGTCGCGAGGCAGGCCGCGCCGTCCTCCAGTTCGACGACGCCCAGCTCCAGTTCCGGCGGCTCGGCGGGGACGAGGTGATCCCGCAGCACCGAAAGCGGCAGGTCGTAGACCTCGCCGACCACGGATCCGGAACCGCCTTCGTGCATCGCCGGGAACCGGTCGCCCACGGAGAAGTAGTGGTACTTCGGTGCCGACCGGGCCACGCAGCACAGCGGCGCGCCCTGCAACTGTTCGTGCAGCGGTCCGCCACGCATGCCGCCGCCGTTGAGGAACATCAGAACCACGACATGATCCCTTCGATCCCGAAGTACACCCCGAACACCGCGGCCAGGATCCCGAGGATCCAGCCGATCTCGCGGATCTTGCCCTTGCAGATCTTGATCAGCACGTAGGCGACCAGCCCGGCGCCGATCCCGTTGGTGATCGAGTAGGTGAACGGGATCAACGCGATGGTCAGGAACACCGGGATCGCGAAGTCCAGGTCCCGCCAGGGAATCCGCGCGCACTGGGCCATCATCATCCCGCCGATGACGACCAGCGCGGGTGCCGCGGCCTGCGCCGGGACGACCGCCGCGAGCGGCGTCAGGAACAGGGTCGCGGTGAACAACCCGCCGGTGACGATGCTCGCCAGCCCGGTCCTCGCGCCTTCACCGACACCGGCGGCCGATTCGAGGAACACGGTGTTGGGGGCCGAACCGGTCACGCCGCCCGCGAGCGCGCCGGCGCCGTCGACCAGCAGGATGCGGCCCATCCCCTCGACCTTGCCGTCCTTGGTCAGGCCCGCTTCCTCCGAGACGCTGGTGATCGTGCCCATCGCGTCGAAGAACCCGGAAAGCACCAGCGTGAACAGGAAGACCGCCGCCGTCACAGCGCCCGCCGACGCGAAGCCGCCGAAGAGGTCGATGTCCCCCAGGAGACTGAAGTCGGGATGCGCCACGACCTGGTCGGGCACCTTGGGCTCGACCAGCCCCCAGCCTTGGACGTGGAACACGCTGTTGACCAGCACCGCGAGCCCGGTCGCGACGGCGATGCTGATCAGCACCGCCCCCGGTACGCCGCGGCTCACGAGCACGATCATCAGCAGCAGGCCGAGGCAGAAGATCGCGATCGGCCAGCCGACCAGATGACCGCCGATGCCCATCCGCACCGGCACCGTCGACTGGGCGGAGTCCGGTGTCCGGGTGACGAATCCGGCGCTGACCAGGCCGACCAGCGCGATGTAGAGCCCGATGCCGACGGTGATCGCGACCTTGAGCGGCATCGGGATCGCGTTGATGATCCGTTCCCGGATCCCGGAAACCGCCATGAACACGATGCAGACGCCTTCGAGGACGACGAGTCCGAAGGCCTGTGCCCACGTCATGGCCGGCGCCATCTGGAACGCGACGACGCCGTTGACGCCGAGACCGGCCGCGAGCGCCAGTGGCGCGTTCCCCACGAGTCCCATCAGGATCGTGGTGACGCCCGCCGCCAGCGCGGTCGCGGTCGTGATCGCCTCGGTGCTCAGCCGGGCGCCGGTGATGTCGGCCGACGCGCCGAGGATGAGCGGGTTGAGCAACACGATGTAACACATCGCGACGAACGTGGTGATCCCGCCGCGCACCTCGCGGCCGATCGTGCTGCCGCGGTGGGAGATCTTGAACCAGCGGTCGAGCCCGGACAGCCGGCTCGGCTCGGCCGAGGACGGGTGGGGACGCTCTGTACCTAATTGGGTCATGCCTACTCCACAACGTTGTGGGGCGGGAGAAACTCAGTAAGCCTTCTTGTCGGGTTTCGACAGCCAGGCCTGGAAAGGCGCGAAAGAGTCCGGAAGGGACAGTTGGCCGACGGGTAGTGACCAGGTCTCGCGCGGGCGGGAAAAGAGATCGTAGAACTCTCGGTCGTCGAAGCCCGCCTCGGCCGCGTCGTGGCGGTCCGCGGCGTAGACGACCTTGCCGACGCGCGCCCAGAGCGCGGCGGAAAGGCAGAGCGGGCAGGGTTCACAGGAGGTGACGAGCACGCAGCCGTCGAGTTTGTAGTCGCCGATCGCCTGGCAGGCCGCGCGGATCGCGACGACCTCGGCGTGCGCCGTCGGGTCCAGCGTCGGCGTCACCTGGTTGGTCCCGGTGGCCAGCACCGAACCGTCGCGGACGATCATCGCGCCGAACGGGCCACCGCCGCGTTCGACGTTCGTCGTCGCCAGCTGGACCGCTTCGGCGAGCCACTTCTGCTCGTCGGACTCCGAAATGGACAGACGGGTACCCACGGATGTGCTCCTAGCTCGAAAAAGTACGGATGTCAGGTGCCGGTGAGGTGCTCGGGACGCACCGGGACACGCGGCAGCGCCAGCCCGGTGGCCGCGCGGATGGCCGCGACGATCGCCGGGGTGGACGAGATCGTCGGCGGTTCGCCGACCCCGCGCAGACCGTACGGCGCGTTGGGGTCGGGCCGTTCCAGGACGTCGATGTCCATCGGCGGCATGTCCAGCACGGTCGGGATGAGGTAGTCGGTGAACGACGGGTTCCGGATCTTCCCGTCCACGGTCTGGATCTCCTCCATCACCGCGAGCCCGAGGCCCTGCGCGGAGCCGCCCTGGATCTGGCCGAGCACCGCCTGCGGGTTGAGCGCCTTGCCGACGTCCTGCGCGCAGTCGAGTGCGACGACCTTGATCAGCCCGAGTTCGGTGTCGACGTCCACGACCGCGCGGTGGGCCGCGAAACCGTACTGGACGTGCGCGTTCCCTTGTCCTGTCTCGGGATCGATGGGTGTTGTCGGACGGTGACGCCACTCGACGGTCTCGTCGAAGACCTCGTCGCCGAGGACGTCGGCGAGGTCCGCCAGCACGCTGCCGTCGACGGAGACGACCTTGTTCGCGACGACGTTCAGCTTGCCGTCCGCGGCGAGTTTGCCCGCCAGGTGCTGGTGCAGCCCGGAGCGGACCGCGACACAGGCGGCCTGGACGGCGCCGCCGGTGACATAGCTCTGCCGCGACGCCGACGTCGAACCGCCGTTGCCGATGTTCGTGTCCATCGGCAGGATCGTCACCTGCTCGATGCCGAGTTCGGTCCGGACGATCTGCTGCATGATCGTCACCAGGCCCTGGCCGACCTCACAGGCGGCGGTGTGCACGGTCGCCGCGGGTTCGCCGCCGACGAGTTGCAGCCGCACGCGGGCCGTCGAGTAGTCGTCGAAACCCTCGGAGAAGCAGATGTTCTTGATGCCGACCGCGTAGCCGACGCCCCGGACGACACCCTCGCCGTGGGTGGTGTTGGAAACGCCGCCCGGCATCCGGCGCAGGTCCAGATCTTCGTGCTGGACCGGCAACGGCTTGGCGCGCAGGCGTTCCAGCAGCTCCGCGACCGGCGCGGCCGAGTCGACCACCTGCCCGGTCGGCATGAGACTGCCTTCCTCCATCGCGTTGAGGATCCGGATGTCCACCGGGTCGATACCGCAGGCCTTGGCAAGTTTGTCCATCTGGGACTCGTAGGCGAAGCCCGCCTGAACAGCGCCGAAGCCGCGCATCGCGCCGCAGGGCGGATTGTTGGTGTACACACCCCAGCAGTCGACAGAGGCACTGTCCACATTGTACGGGCCGACGCCGAGCGTGGCCGCGTTCGCGACCACCGCGCCGGTCGACGAGGCGTACGCTCCGCCGTCCAGGTACAGCTTCGCCTTCACATAGACGAGCCGGCCGTCCTTGTCCGCGCCGTGCTCGTAGTACATCTTCGCCGGGTGGCGGTGCACGTGGCCGTAGAAGGATTCCTCGCGGTTGTAGACCATCTTGACCGGCTTGCCGGTGTGCAGCGCCAGCAGGCACGCGTGCACCTGGATCGACAGATCCTCGCGGCCGCCGAACGCGCCGCCGACCCCGCCGAGCGTCAGCCGCACCTTGTCCTTGGGCAGGCCCAGGGCGGCGACGATCTGCTGCTGGTCGACGTGAAGCCATTGCGTGGCGACATAAAGGTCGACACCGCCTTCGGTGTCCGGGATCGCCATGCCGGACTCGGGACCGAGGAAAGCCTGATCCTGCATGCCGACCTCGTAGACGCCGGACACCACGACGTCGGCTTTCACCGACTGGTCACCGTGGCGGATCTTGGCGTGTCGCACGACGTTCCCGCCGGGGTGCAGCTCGGCGCCCTCGCCTGCGGCGGCCTTCTCGGAGTCCGTCACCGGTTCGAGGACCTCGTAGGAGACCTTGATCCGCTTCATCGCGCGCCGCGCCGTCTCGGGATGATCCGCGGCGACGAGCGCGACGGGCTCGCCCTGGTAGCGCACGACGTCGACGGCGAGCACCGGCTGATCGGAGTGTTCCAGGCCGTACTTGTTCAGGCCGGGCACGTCTTCGTGGGTCAGCACCGCGTAAACCCCTTGCACGGCAAGGGCGTCAGTGATGTCGATGCCGGTGACGCGCGCGTACGGATGCGGGCTGCGCAGCGTCGCGCCCCACAGCATGTCCTCGTGCCACAGGTCCGAGGAGTAGGCGAATTCGCCGCGCACCTTGACCGTGCCGTCGGGCCGCCGCGGGCTCGTGCCCACCCCGTTGCCGGTGGTCTGCGTGGAGACTTCAGTGGTGGTCATACCGTCTCCCTCAGCCGCGCACTGGCCACGGCCAGCTCGCGGGCGATCTCGTCTTCGGATTCCTCGCGCAGCGAGCCGCCGGTCACCACGGTCGCGCCGCCCACGAAGAGCCGCTCGACCGGCGGGGTGGCGCCGAGCACCAGGGCGGCGACGGGGTCGGTGATCCCGGCGTAGTTCAGGCCGTTCAGGTTCCAGACCGCGAGGTCGGCGAGTTTGCCGACCTCGACCGAACCCAGGTCGTTTTCCCGGCCGAGGCAGCGAGCGCCGCCCATCGTGCCCATCCACAGCGCCTCGCGCGTGGTCAGCGCACGTGGCCCGCCGCGCTGCCGCGCCTGCAGCAGGGACTGGTGCAGTTCCTCGCCGAGGCCGCCGGACTCGTTGGACGCGGCGCCGTCGACGCCGAGCCCGACCGCCACCCCGGCGTCGAGCAGCTGCCGGACCGGCGCGATCCCGGCGCCGATCCGCCCGTTGGACGTCGGGCAGTGCGCCGCACCGGTCCCGGTGGCGCCCATCCGCCGGATCGCTTCCGGGGCGAGGTGGATCGAGTGCGCGAGCCAGACGTCCTCGGCGAGCCAGCCGAGTTTGTCGGCGTACTCGGCCGGTGTGCAGCCGACTTCGGCGAGGCACTGCTTCTCCTCGTCGACCGTCTCGGCGAGATGTGTGTGGAGCCGGACCCCCTTGCGCCGCGCCAATTCCGCCGCGCCGGTCATCAGCCGCTCGCTCACCGAGAACGGCGAGCACGGCCCGGCCGCGATCTGCAGATGAGCGCCTGCCGAGGCGTCGTGGAACCGGTCGATCGCGGCCTCGGTGCCGAGCAGCGCGGCCTCGGTCTCCTCGACGAGGTTGTCCGGCGGGAGCCCGCCCTGCGACTCGCCGCGGTCCATCGAACCGCGCACGACGTGCAGCCGCACGCCGACGCGGATCCGGGCGGCGGCGAGGGCCGCGACCTGGTCACCACCGTCGCGCGGGAAGACGTAATGGTGGTCGGCGACGGTCGTGCAGCCGGTGGTCGCGAGCCTGGAGAGCCCGGCGGTGGCCGCCGCGTGCGTGATCTCGGCGTCGAGCCTCCCCCAGATCGGGTACAGCGCGACGAGCCATTCGAACAACGTGTGGTCGGCGGCGAGACCGCGCGTGGCCCACTGGTAGAGGTGGTGGTGGGTGTTGATCAGCCCCGGTGTGACCAGGCAGCCGGAGCCGTCCACGCGTTCGTCGTACTCACCGTCGGGAGCCTTCCCGGCACCGACCGCGGCGATGCGGTCGTTCTCGATGACGACGTGACCCGAGGCGTGCTCGGTGCCCGCGCCGTCGACGGTCGCGATCGCGGCGTTCTCGATGACGGTCCTCACGCGGTCTCTCCCCTGGTCGCGGCCAGCCGGACGGCGTCGAGGATCTTCTCGTACCCGGTGCACCGGCACAGGTTGCCCGCCAGCGCCTCGCGGATCTCCTCGTCGGCGGGGTTTTCGACCCGGTTGAGCAGATCGTGCGCGGCCACCACCAGGCCGGGGGTGCAGAAGCCACATTGGACGGCGCCCGCGTCCACAAAGGACTGCTGGACGCGGTCCAGCTTGTCGCCGTCGGCGAGCCCTTCGACCGTTCGGACCTCGCGGCCCTCGACCTGACCGGCCGCGACCAGGCAAGAACACACCGGGACCTCGTCGAGGTACACCGTGCAAGAACCGCATTCACCCTGTTCACAGGCGTTCTTGGAACCGGGGAGGCCGAGCCGTTCGCGGAGCACGTAGAGCAGGCTTTCGCCCTCCCAGACGTCGTCGGCCTGGCGGGATTCGCCGTTGATCGTCACGTTCACGCGCACTCGCGTTCACCCTTCTGGAAGTCGTTCCACGCCCACGTCAGCGTCCGCCGCGCCAGGACGGACAACGCGTGCTTGCGGTAGTCGGCGCTGCCGCGGACGTCGTCGATCGGCGACGACGCTTGGGAGACCAGCTCACCGAACCGGCGTTTCACCGAATCCGCGATCGCCGCCTTGCTGGACCAGGGAAGTTCGGCGGAGAGGAATTCTTCGGCGGCGCTCGCCCGGCGCGGGGTCGGGGCCGCCGATCCGACGGCCGCGCGGATCTCGCGGGTGTCGGGATGCAGGGCCAGCGCGAACGAGCAGACCGCGATGACCATCGCGTTGCGCGTCCCGACCTTGGCGAACTGCTGCGGACCGACCTCGGCGGGCAGATGCACCGCGGTGATCAGCTCGTCGGGTTCGAGGGCGTTGCGTTTGACGCCGAGATAGAACTCCTCGGCCGGGATCCGCCGCGTTCCGCGCACCGACGCGGCCTCGACCTCGGCGCCGAGCACGAGCAGCACGGGATGCGTGTCGCCGGCGGGCGAGGCGGCGCCCAGGTTCCCGCCGACGGTGCCGCGATTGCGGATCTGCGGCGAACCGACGGTGCGTGAGGCCATCGCCAGCGCGGGGAGAACTTCACCCAGCTCAGCGATCACCCGGACGTAGGGCACGGACGCGCCGAGCCGGATCTTGCCGTCGCTTTCGGTCCACTCGGCGAGTTCCGTGACGCGGTTCAGATCGAGCAGCGCGCCGGGGCGGCGGTGGTCGAAGTTGAGCTCCACCATGACGTCCGTGCCGCCCGCGATGGGCACCGCGTCGGGTCGCTCGGCCTTCACGGCGAGCGCCTCGGTCAGCGAGCTGGGGCGCAGGAAATCCACTCTCGGGCTCCTCGGTTCGGCGGAGTGCTGTGACGGCTGACTCAGTAGACGCCCTGCCCCCGTATGGCGGCAACGGTGCCGAAGCATGAAATCTCCCCTGCCCGGCCGGGTCGTTTTGTGCTTTCCTACAAACCTGATGACGACCGTGAAAACTCTGCTCGCGCTTCCGGGGTTGCGCTTGCGCGTGCGTGCCGGGACGGCACTGCTCGACCGTCCGGTGTCCCGGATCTACGTCACCGAGCTGCCCGATCCGGGGCGGTACGTGTCGGCGGGCGAACTCGTCCTGAGCGGGTTGCTGTGGTGGCGCGGGCCCGGTGATTCCGAGGCCTTCGTCGCCGCGCTGACGAAGGCCGGGGCGGCGGCGCTGGCGGCATCCGGAGCGGATTCCGACGGGATTCCCGAAGATCTCGTCGAAGCCTGCACGCGACACGGGATTCCGTTGCTGGAGGTGCCGACGGATCTGTCGTTCTCGGTTGTCACCGAACGCGTCGTCCTGGCGTTGGCCGCGGCCGCGGAAGGCGCTCGCAAACGTTTGCTTTCAGCGGCGACGGAAGACGCGTCGGTGGAAACACTGCTGGAGCGGGCACGCGCGGAGATCGGTCTCCCCTGCTGGGTGGTGCCCGCCGGCACGCCGTCGGATCTGGTGCGGCGGTTCGTCGCGGCGGGCGGACGTTCCCTGGAGGCGGACGACGTCTCCGTCCGGCCGGTCGGCGGCAGGCACGCGCTGCCGTGGCTGCTCGCGATCGGCGGCGCGCTGACCGCCACCCAGGCGGAGATCGCGGAGGAGCTCGCCGGACTGATCGGACTCGCGCGCACGCGGGCGGACGAGGTCCGCGCGGTCACCGACAGGGTGCTCGAACCACTGCTCGCCGCGCTCGACGAGGGAAGCGATCCGCACGCGGCGCTGACCGCGACCGGGCTGCGCGGCGATCTGCGCGTCGTCGTCGCCCGCACCGAGGGCTCCGAAGCCGCACGCGGGATCCTGACCGAGCTGCTGCCACCAGGCGCCCTCGTCGGGCCGGCCGGGGAAACGACCTGGGCGCTAGCCGAGGACGACGGCGAGTGGCCGGAAGACTGGCCGGCCGCGGTCGCCACCGCACTGTCCACAGTGGAGCCGCTGCTGCCCTGCCGCCGGGTGCTGATCGGGATCAGCGACCGTTCCCCGGTGTCGATGCTGCGGGGCGCGAAAGAGGTCGCGCGTTACGCGCTGGCCGTGGCGGCGGACCGGCCGGGCACGATCGAGGTCGTCCCCGGCGGCGAGATCGGCATGCACCGGCTGCTGCTGGCCGGCGCGCCCGACGACCTCCGGGCGGCGTTGCGGCGACGGGTGCTGGGCCCGCTGCTGAGCTACGACGCCGAACAGGGCACCGATCTGGTGCACACCCTGCGCGTCTTCCTCGAATGCTCCGGCTCGCCGACGCGGGCCGCGCGGGAACTGCACGTCCATGTCAACACTTTGCGGTACCGGATCGGCCGGGCGAGCGAGCTGCTCGGCACCGATCTGACCGAGTTCACCGAACAGCTCGACGTCTATTTGGCCTTGTCGGCAGGGAGCTGAAATGGGCATCACCACGGCGAAAGAAGCCGCCTACGACCCGCGTGTGGTCGCTTTCGGACGGATGATGGGCGCGGCGAACCGGCTGGAATACCTGCTCGGCCGCGCGCTGGAGGCCGAATGCGGGATCTCGCATCTGATGTTCGAGGTCCTGCTGATCGTCGGCAGATCGGGCGAGGCCGGGATGAGCATGCGCGCGATCGCGCAGGAGCAGGTGCTGACCACCGGCGGCGCGACCCGGCTGGTCGACCGGATGACGACGCTCGGCCTGGTCATCCGGGCCGCCGACCTCGAAGATCGCCGCGTGCAACTCGTGCGGCTGACCGAGCAGGGCGAGGAGACGACCGTCCGGGCCGCGCTGGTCCACGTCGAGAACATCCAGCGGCTCTTCCTCGACCCGCTGCCCGCGGACCATCGCGAACGGTTCGCGCAGGACCTGCGGGCGCTGAGCCATTCCGCGCGTGACGCGCTCCCCCGGCTCCGGTAGGAATATCTGACTGGTCAGACATTGTTGGGTATCGTCATGAGGCTCATCTATGTCTTCGACGCGTACTGCGGCTGGTCCTACGGCTTCGCCAGGACCATGGCCGACGTCGCGCACCGGCATCCGGACCTGCCGGTCGAAGTGGTTTCCGGCGGCCTGTTCCTCGGCGGACGGCGTGTGCCGATCCGGCAGTTCGGCTACGTCCAGGGAGCCAACGCCGAGATCACGCGCCGCACCGGGGCGCCGTTCGGGGAAAGCTACGAACGGCTCATCGCGGACGGCGAGTTCGTCATGGACTCCGAGGCCGCCGCCTGCGGGATGGCGGCGCTGCGCGAAGTCGGGCCGGACCGCGCGGTGCGGCTCGCGGCCCTGTTGCAGGAGGCCTTCTACCTCGACGGACTGAGCCTGTCCGAGGTCTCGACCTACCGCATGGTCGCGCAGCGGGCAGGTCTGGACGGGGACGCTGTCGAGGCCGCGCTGGACCGCGTTTCCGCGGCGGCCGATTTCCGGCGGGCACGGGACTTGGGGGTCACGGGTTACCCGACGCTGCTCGCCTCCATCGGGGAACAGGTCGTCACCCTCGTCGCCGGGAACGCGAGCGCGGACGAGGTGGAACAGCGGATCGGCGCGCTGGTTTCCTAAACTCGGCGTCATGCCTTTGACGATTCGACCGGCGACCCCCGCGGACGCCGACGCCGTGGCGAAAATCTGGTACCACGGCTGGCAGGACGGCCATCTCGGCAACGTGCCCGACGCGCTTGTCCGGGTCCGCACGCGCGAATCGTTCCGGGAGCGCGCCTCGGACCACGTCTGCGACACCACTGTCGCCGAGGTGACCGGCGAGGTGGCGGGGTTCGTGATGGTCGCAGGCGAAGAGGTCGAGCAGGTCTTCGTGTCGTCGGATCACCGCGGGAGCGGCGTGGCCGGAGCACTGCTCGCGGAGGCCGAACGGCTTGTGCGCGATGGTGGGCATTCCTGCGCTTGGCTCGCCGTCGCGCCGGGTAACGCGCGGGCGCGGCGGTTTTACGAGCGGTGCGGGTGGGTCGATGAGGGATTGTTCGACAATCAGGCTTTCGGTCCGGACGGTCCGATTTCGGTGCCGTGTCACCGTTACGTGAAGGATTTGTAAGCGATCGACGAATCGCCCCTTCGGTGCCACCGCAATTAGTCGGCTAATTGCGGTGAAGGGAAAGGCAAAAGTGTCCTGTCGGACGGACACCCGAACCCGCCTGTGGTCTCAGTGACACCAGTAGTCACGGGCGGTGCCGCGTCACGCCCCGCCGGGGTTCGGGTGCCCCCGCGCCGCGCTTCGGGATGTCTCAAAGGGGCCCTTCAGGACGGTGAACGTCCCACAGGTGGCCTTCAAGACATGACGTCGAGCCACCCGATCCCCGGTCGTCCCCAACGACACAACACGTTTGCCTTTCCCCTCAATAAACGCGAGACCCGGAGGGCGAAGCCAGGTATGCCAGCGCCATCCCGGTCGTTTCACCAGCCCACTCACTCCAGCTCAGGTCGTCCGGCCAGAACCGGCCACTGGCGGCCCGGTGCACGCAGGAACCGATGATCGTCCGGCTCACCACGCGGACGGCCCGCTCCCGATCCGCCCCGGCGCACGAGCGAGCGGCTTCGACGAACTCGTCCTGGATCGTGGCCAGTGCCTGGAGGCCGCGATCGCGTCCCTCGGCGCGCTGATTGTCGAGCAGCTCGGGGAAGATCCGGTCGTGGCGGGCGAAGGTGTCCGCCAGCGCCTGGACGAACGCGCCGACGATCCCGCTCAGACCGGGCTCCGCCGCGCGAAGGGCTTCGCTGACGCTGGTCTCCAGTTGTCCGAGCAGCTGGTCTTTCACCGCGTACAGCAGCTGGTTCTTGCCCGCGAATCGGCGATAGATCGCCCCCACCGACATTCCGGCCTGCTCGGCGACCGCGCCGACGGTGAACTCCTCGATGCCTTGGCTCGCCAGTACATGCTCGGCCGCGGCCAGCACCTTCTGCAAGGACTCCCGGCTGCGGGCCTGCTGCGGCGGACGGAAACCTTGATCGACGGTCTGCTGGCTCACCGACCGCACGTTACCCCACCCAAATGCGAATGATAACTTCCGTTCGCATCTGACGGAGCGTGAAGGGCGGCATCATGGTGAGCATCGAGGTACAGAGCGCCTACGTCGATTTCCCGATCTTCGACGCCAAGACCCGGTCACTCAAGAAACAGGTGCTCGGCAAGGTCGGCGGCAAGATCGGCACCGACGCGAAAGTCCCGATCATCGAGGCCCTGCGGGACATCTCGCTCTCCTTGAGCGACGGCGACCGAGTCGGCCTGGTCGGCCACAACGGCGCCGGGAAGTCCACTCTCCTGCGCCTGCTGTCCGGAATCTACGAACCGACCAGGGGCAGCACGCGGGTCGTCGGCAGGATCGCGCCGGTGTTCGATCTCGGCGTGGGACTGGACCCCGAGGTCTCGGGGCACGAAAACATCCTGATCCGGGGCCTGTTCCTCGGCATGTCCCGCAAGCAGATGGCGAAACGCGTCGACGACATCGCGGAGTTCACCGAACTCGGCGACTACCTGCACCTTCCCCTGCGCACCTACTCCGCAGGCATGCGGGTGCGGCTCGCGCTCGGCGTGGTGACCACCATCGACCCCGAGATCCTCATCCTCGACGAGGGGCTCGGCGCGATCGACGCCGCGTTCCTCGCCAAGGCACGCGAACGACTGGTCGACCTCGCCCGCCGCTCCGGCGTACTGGTGTTCGCCTCGCACTCCGACGAACTGCTGCGGGAGCTGTGTACCACCGCCCTTTGGCTGGACGAGGGCCGGATCCGCGCGCACGGATCACTGGACGAGGTTCTCGCGACCTATCACGGCATTCAGAGGAAGATCTTGACCAGCTGATCCTGCCCGTCCGGATCCCGCAGCACGACCTGTTTGCCCGCACGGATTTCCGCGTCGACGAACTCGTAGATCAGCAACGCGCGATTGACCAGGTCGACCTTCTTCAACCCGGTGCGCGCCTGCAGTTTGCCCAGCGCGTCGACCGCCTCGGCGATCAGCGCGACATTGACGCGATCGACCACCGCGGGGCGGCCGGTCGCGGTCTCCTCGACCGATGGCATACCCGCTCCCTTCCCCTGCGGCTGCACGCCGCACACCTCATCGTGTCACAGACAGCGCAGGTTCACCACATTTTTGGCAGCGAATATGTGCGCTACGGTTGCCGCGCGACTGTGATCGGCGCTACAGTTCTCGTACCGGCTTCGCGGTACAGCAACAAACCTCGTACAGGCCCGTCCCCATGCGGCGGGTATCACCATCGAAGGTTCGGCCACGGCCTTCACGTATGAGGTGCCCGAAGAGAACCGGACGACCGCGAGTTGAAGGGGAATCGTCCGGTTCCGGCAGCCCAGAGATCGGCTGCCCCAGTGGTCCCCAGCTTGACGCGCCAACCAGGGCTCGCCTGTCTGGGCAAGAAAGGGCACGACGCATGGGTGCCGAAATCGACGGCGTGGACGACACGGCGTCAGAAGAGATGACGAGCTGGGAAGGGACACCGACCCGGCTCGCGCGCGTCAGGATCGAGACGTCGGAGTTGAAGGCGGAAGCGGCGGTGCCCGCGAGCCAGGCACACCGGCTGCTCACCACGATCCTCGACACGCTGGTGGTGCTCGGAGTCGTTCTCGGCCCGACGCTGACGTTGCAGGTGGTTCCGGCCGCCTTCCCGACGTGGGCGGCGGCCGGGACGATCGCGGGTCAGCTCGCCATGCTGGCGCTCGTCGCGAGGTCCGTCCACCGCCGGGAAGAAACCGGCCCGCTGCCGACGGACTGAGGCGGGACGGGTTGAGCAGCGGCTGCGGGAGCGCCTGCCTCGAAAGGCGTTCCCTCAGCCGCTGCTCAACCGCTTCGCCGCGCGTATCCGTCCAGTTCTGCCCGTGAGAACGAAAGCTCCTCCGCGTCCACGGCGCCGCAGTCCAAGCCACGCAACAAGAAACTCGCCAGAGCCTGCGCGGTCGCAGGCTCGTCCAGGACGCCGCGGCCGGTTTGGTCCGCGTAGTCCCTCAAACGCCCCAGCGCCGCCGGGAATCCCTCGCGGAAGAACGCGTACGTCGCGGCGAACCGGGTCGGCAGCTGATGCGGATGCAGATCCCAGCCCTGGTAGAAGCCGTTTTCCAGGGAGCGCCGCACCAGCCGCAGGTGTTCGCGCCAGGCCGGGAGGATCGCGTCGCCGACGGGCAGTTTGTTCGTCGAGCCGTCCGAAAGCCGGACGCCGGTCCCCGCGGCCGAAACCTGCATGAGCTGTTTGGCGAAGTCCGCGGCCGGATGCTCCATGCTCTGGTACTCGGCGCCGATGCCGAGACCGGCGCTGTAGTCGTACGTCCCGTAGTGCAGTCCCGAACACCGGCCGCGCGCGGCCTGGATGATCCGCGGCACCGCCACCGTCCCGTCGATGTCCACAATGGACTGCGCCGTCTCGATCTGGACCTCGAACCGCAAGGCCCCGTCAGCCAGGCCGTACGCGGATTCCAGGCGCTCCAGGACATCCGCCGCCACTTCGACCTGCTCGACGGCGGTCACCTTCGGCAGCGTGACGACGAAACCGTCCGGCAGCGGCGCGCTTTCCAGCAGACCGGCCAGGAAGAGGTCGAGAGTGCGGATGCCGCGGCGCCGGGTCGCCTGCTCGAAGCTCTTGAACCGGATGCCGACGAACGGCGTCCCGCCCGTGACGGCGAGGGTCCGCCCCGCGGCGAGCGCGGTGGCGTCCTCCTCGTCGTCGCCCGGCCTGCCGAGGCCGTCTTCGAAGTCGATCCGCAGATCCTCGATCGGCTCCGTCAGGAGTTTGGTCCTGACCCGATCGGCGATGTCCGCGTCCAGGCCCAGCTGATCGGCGTGTTCGCCGAAGACCCGCAGGGCCTGTTTGCCCCAGTCCGCCACGAGCCGCGTCTTGTACTTCGACGCGGGCACGTACACGGTGTGCACGGGCTGGCGGCCGGGCGGCTCGCCGGGATACTCGGCCGCGACGCGCGCGTCCGCCTCGGCGAGGCGCGCGTCAGCGGCGGTGTAGACGTCCTCGGTGAGCCGCCCGTTCCCCATTTGTCTACTTGATCCGTTCGTAGGCGGGCAGGGTCAGGAAGTCCGGGAACTCGTCGGCGAGCGCGACCTGCTCGAACAGCTCGACGGCGGGCTCCAGCAGCTCCGGCTTGATCTCGGCGGCGAGTTCGCCGCGGACCTCGGCCAGCACACCGCGCACGAGTTCTTCGGTCACCTTGTCACCGGTGTCGAGCTGCGTGCCGTTGCGCACCCACTGCCACACCTGCGAACGCGAGATCTCCGCGGTGGCCGCGTCCTCCATCAGGTTGTGGATGGCGGCGGCGCCGTTCCCGCTCAGCCAGGAGGCGATGTAGCGGATGCCGACGTCGACGGCGGCACGCAGACCGGCAGCGGTGGCGCCACCCGGCGTCGAAGCCGCGTCGAGGAGCTGATCGGCGGTGACGGACACCTCGTCGCGGGTGCGGTCGAGCTGGTTCGGCTTGTCGCCGAGGACCTTGTCGAACTCCTCGCGGCAGATGTCCACCATGCCGGGGTGCGCGACCCAGGAGCCGTCGAAGCCATCGCCTGCCTCGCGGCTCTTGTCCGCGCGGACCTTGTCGAGCGCGGCGGCGGTGACTTCCGGATCCTTGCGGTTCGGGATGAACGCGGCCATGCCGCCGATGGCGAACGCGCCGCGCTTGTGGCAGGTGCGCACCAGCAGTTCGGTGTACGCGCGCATGAACGGCGCGGTCATGGTGACCGAGTTGCGGTCCGGCAGCACGAACTTCTCGCCCGCGTCACGGAAATACTTGATGACACTGAACAGGTAGTCCCAGCGGCCTGCGTTCAGGCCGGAGGCGTGCTCGCGCAGTTCGTAGAGGATCTCGTCCATCTCGAACGCGGCCGGGATGGTCTCGATCAGCACGGTCGCGCGGACGGTGCCGTGCTCGATGCCGAGCGTCTTCTCCGAGTGGGTGAAGACGTCGTTCCAGAGCCGCGCTTCGAGGTGGTTCTCCATCTTCGGCAGGTAGAAGTACGGGCCCTTGCCGCGGCTGAGCAGTTCCTTCGCGTTGTGGAAGAAGTAAAGCCCGAAGTCGACCAGCGCGCCGACAGCCTGGCGCCCGCCGAAGGACAGGCCACGCTCGTCGAGGTGCCAGCCGCGCGGGCGGACGACGATGGTCGCGTGCTCGACGTCGTCCTTCAGCGCGTAGCTCTTGCCGCCGCTTTCCAGCGTGATGGTCCCGCGGACGGCGTCGGACAGGTTGACCTGGCCGGAGACGACGTTCGCCCAGTGCGGCGTGTTGGCGTCCTCGAGGTCGGCGAGCCAGACCTTGGCGCCGGAGTTCAGCGCGTTGATGGTCATCTTGCGGTCGGTCGGACCGGTGATCTCGACGCGGCGATCGCGCAGCGCGGGCGGGGCCTCGGCCACCTTCCAGTCGCCCTCGCGGACCTGCGCGGTCTCGGGCAGGAAGTCGAGCTTGCCGGTGGTCCTGGCCTCCTCACGGCGCTTGCTCCTGGCCTGCAGCAGCTCGTCGCGGCGGGCGGCGAAAGCCTCGTGCAGGCCGGCGAGGAAGGCGAGCGCCTCCGGCGTGAGGATTTCGTCCCCGCGCTCGACCGGATCGCCGAGCACCTGAGCTTCAGACATGAGTAACACCCCGAGTTCGGATAAATAACGTCCCTACGGTTTTACATGACGGACTATAGTTTCTGCATAGCGGAACATCAACGCCGACGTAAGGAGTACCACGGTGGCAGCGGAGAAGAACGGGCGCGATGGCGGCGTCCAGTCACTTCAGCGAGCCTTCGAGCTCCTCGAGCATCTCGCGGACACCGGCGGCGAGGCCAGCCTCTCGGAGCTGGCGACCCTGTCCGGGCTGCCGATGCCGACCATCCACCGGCTGATCAGGACGCTGGTGGACCTGGGTTACGTCCGGCAGAACACCAACCGCCGGTACGCGCTGGGCGCGCGGCTCATCCGGCTGGGTGAGAACGCCAGCATGCAGTTCGGCTCGTGGGCGCGGCCGCTGCTCGCGGAGCTGGTCGACGAGGTCGGCGAGACCGCGAACCTCGCCGTCCTGGAACGGGACGAGGTCGTCTACGTCGCCCAGGTGCCGTCGAAGCACTCGATGCGGATGTTCACCGAGGTCGGGCGCCGTCTCCTGCCGCACGGCACCGGCGTGGGAAAGGCGATGCTCGCGCACCTGCCGTCCGACGACGTCACGGCGCTGCTGGTCAGGACCGGCATGCCCGCGTACACCGAGCACACCTTCACCGACCAGGACGCGCTTCTGCGTGAGCTGGCGAGGATCGCCCAGCAGGGTTATGCGCTCGACGAAGCCGAGCAGGAACTGGGCGTCCGCTGCGTGGCCGTCGCGGTCCCCGGCGCGCCGGTGCCGGCGGCGGTCTCGGTGTCCGGGCCTTCGGGACGGCTCACGATGGAGGCCGTCGAGCGGATCGCGCCCGTCGTCCAGCGGATCGCGACCTCGCTCGGCTCCACCCTTTCGCGTGACGGGGTCACCGTTTGAGCCTGGTCTCCAAACCGTCGAGCATCCTGTCCAGCCCGTAGCGGAACTTCTCGTCGCGAAGCCGCTCCGGGTCGGCCTCACTGTCGTCGTGGACGAGCCGTTCCCGCTGGTGCGGATGCTCTTGTGCCGCCGCCTCGACGGCCGGCCGCAAGCGCTCCGCCCACTCGCGTTCGCTCTGGCCGCTCTTCGCGACGATGGTGAGCCAGGCCGCCTCGCTCGTCCCCATGCCGATGACGTAGGAGATGACCGCGCTGATCGCCTGCTCCGCTTCGTCGCCGGGAAAGCCCGCGGTCACGAAAACGGCCAGCAGCCGCTCGTTGAGCCGCATGACGTTCGGCCCGAGGTAGGACAGGCCCACCGAGCCGAGCAGTGAAGCGACCCAGGGGTGCCGCAGGATCATCGCGCGGACACTCTGCGCCCCGACGACGGCCGCCTCGCGCCACCGCGCCGGATCGTCACCGTCCGGCACGGTGATCTCGCCGTAGACCTCGTCGACGACCAGCTCGATCAGCTCGTCACGGTTGGCCACATGCCGGTAGAGCGAGGTCGCGCCCGCGTTCAGCGCGGTGCCCAGCCTGCGCATGCTCAGCGCGTCCACACCTTCGACGTCCAGGAGCCGGACCGCCTCGCCGACGATCTGCGCCTGGCTCAGCGCGGGCTGATCCCGTTTGCGACGGGGACGGGTCCACACCGACTGGATCGGCTGCTCCTCGGTTGTCATGCGCCCACTCTAGCGCACGACGTGCCCCATTGCGAACGCTGTCACGTTCTGCGTACAGTGTGCGCATTAGTAGAACAACGTACGCAACCGCCTCTGGGGGTAGTCAAATGAACGAGACGCCGACGCGTGACCCGCGCCGCTGGTGGATCCTGATCGTGCTGTGCCTGAGCACGCTCGTGCTGGTCGTGGACAACATGGTGCTGACGGTCGCCGTGCCGCCGCTGGCCGAAGACCTCAAGGCGAGCGCCCAGGACACGCAGTGGATCCTGGACTCCTACATCCTGGTGTTCGCCGGCCTGCTGCTCACCTCGGGAAGTCTCGGGGACCGGTTCGGCCGCCGGAAGGTGATGATCATCGGCCTGCTCCTGTTCGGGGTGGCCTCACTCGTCGCCGCGCTGGCCTCGAATCCCCTGGAACTGATCCTGTCCCGCGCGGCGATGGGCGTCGGCGGCGCGCTGATCATGCCGAGCACCCTGTCCATCCTGATCACCGTCTTCGACGACGCCGAACGCCGGAAGGCGATGGCGGCGTGGAGCGCGGTCGCGATGCTCGGCCTGATCGGCGGCCCGGTACTGGGCGGCGTGCTGATCGCGTGGTTCTGGTGGGGCGCGGTGTTCCTGATCAACGTGCCGATCGTCGTCATCGCCGTGCTCGCCGCGCTCACCCTGATGCCGGAATCCCGTGGCCCGTGGCAGAAGCCCGACCCGCTCGGCACGATCCTGTCCGCGACCGGCATGGTCGCGCTGGTCTGGACGATCATCGAACTGCCCAAGCACGGCATCGCCGAAGCAGGCACCCTGGTCCCGCTGGCGATCGCGGTGGTGAGCCTGACCGGCTTCGTTTTCTGGGAACGGCACACGCCGTCGCCGATGGTCCCGCTCAAGCTGTTCCGCAAGCGCAACTTCAGCGGCGGCAGCCTCTCGCTCACGCTGGTGCAGATCGGCAACGGCGGGCTGCTGCTGCTCCTGACCCAGTACCTGCAGTTCGTGCTCGGCTACACCCCGACCCAAGCGGGCTTGGCGTTCATCCCGATGGCCGTCGCGTCGCTGCTCTGCAACACCCTCGGCGCCACACTGGGCCAGAAGATCGGGAACCGCGCGCTGGCCACGGCCGGGATGACCGTGATGGCCGCCGGATTCGGCCTGCTCGGGACTCTGTCGACGACTTCGGGCTTCCTGCTGACGGCGATCGCGCTGTTCCTGCTCGGCGCAGGCGGCGGGCTGGCGATGCCCGCGGCGATCTCGGCGCTGATGGGCGAGGTCCCTCAGGAGCAGGCCGGTGTCGGCTCCGCGCTCAACGACACCATCCAGCAGCTGGGCGCCGCGCTCGGCATCGCGATCCTGGGCAGCGTCGTGTCCAGCCTGTTCACCGCGCACATGCCCGACTCCGCACCGGCTCAGGCGCGGCTTTCGATCGGCGACGCCTTCGCCACCGGTGACAGCGGAGTCATCGCGGCGGCCCGCGAGTCGTTCACCTCGGCGATGTCGACGACGTTCGTCGTGAGCGCGGCCGGGGTGCTGGTGGCGGCGGTGGTCGCGTTCGTGGTGATGCGGGACAAGCAGGCGGAACCTGCGCTCGTCAGTTGCTGAGCAGGGCTTCGACGAAGGCGCCGGGCTCGAACGGGGCCAGGTCGTCCGGCCCTTCGCCGAGGCCGACCAGCTTGACCGGCACCCCGAGCTCACGCTGCACCTGGAAGACGATGCCGCCCTTCGCGGTGCCGTCCAGTTTGGTCAGCACGATGCCGGTGACGTCGATGACCTCGGAGAACACGCGGGCCTGCATCAGCCCGTTCTGCCCGGTGGTGGCGTCGAGCACCAGCAGCACCTCGTCGACCTTCGCCTGCTTCTCGACGACTCGTTTGACCTTGCCCAGCTCGTCCATCAGGCCGGTCTTGGTGTGCAGGCGGCCGGCGGTGTCGACCAGGACGGCGTCCACCCCCGCCTCGGTGCCGCGTTTGACGGCGTCGAAGGCGACCGCCGCTGGGTCCGCGCCTTCCTTGCCGCGGACGACCTCCGCGCCCACCCGCTCGGCCCAGGTCTGCAGCTGGTCCGCGGCGGCGGCGCGGAAGGTGTCGGCCGCGCCGAGCACGACGGTGCTCCCCTGTGCGACGAGCACCCGTGCGAGCTTGCCGGTGGTGGTGGTCTTGCCGGTGCCGTTGACCCCGGCGACCAGCACGACGGCGGGCTGCTTCACGCCGTCGACGGTGTGCGGCAGGGCGCGGACGGCCCGGACGGCGTCGGTCGACAGGGCGGCGGTCAGCACCTCCTGCAAGACCGCGCGTGCCTCCTCGGAGGTCCGCACGGCGCGGCGCTTCAGCTCCTCACGAAGGCGCTCGACGATCTCGGTGGTCGTGGCGGCGCCCAAGTCCGCCATGAGCAGCGTGTCTTCGACGTCCTGCCAGGAGTCCTCGTCCAGGTCACCGGCGCCCAGCAGGCCGAGCAGGCTCTGCCCGAACACCGAACGGGATTTGCCCAGCCTGCCGCGCAGCCGCTCGAGTCGTCCGGACGCCGGGGCGATCTCCTCGGCGGGCGCGGCTTCCTCGGCCGGTTCGGGAAGTTCGACGTCGCGCACCGTGCGCTGCGCGGAATCCCTCGGCACCGACGCGTCGTCCCCGACGGCGGGCTGGCCGTCGGTCTCCGGGCGATCCTCGACCGGATGTTCCGGCTCGTCGGCCTCTTCGGTCTTCTCGCCGCCCGGAGCGAGCGCGATCCCGCCCGCCGCGGTGTAGCCGCCACCCTTCGGCTTCTCGCGTTCGACGGCGGCGGCAGCCTTGGACTCGTCCAGGCTGATCCGGCGGCGGCGCGCGATGAGGAGCCCGGCCACCAGAACGGCGACCAGTACCACGACGGCAACGACAACGATCCAGAACCAGGGGGTGCTCGACACGGCGCCAATCCTCGCATCCGCGCACGGCACGACGTAGACGCCCCACGGGAAGGAAGCCGATCTTGTCAGACACCCACTGGATAGGACTCATTTCGGACAAGAAGAAACAGTCTCGCTTGCGCGTTCTCCGGAACGAGCGCTAGACCACTTCGAATGACAGTTTTCTCCGGCTCTGGGGTCCGGATGATCGGGCTCATCTCCGGCACGTCGATCGACGGGATCGACGTGGCGGCCGCCGAACTGCGCGCCGACGGCGACACGGTGGTGCTGTCCCCGCTCGGCAAACTCGAAATCCCGTATCCCGAAGCGCTCCGCGAGGCCCTGCTCGGCGCCCTGCCGCCGAATCCGTGCAGCGCCGAACAGCTCACGAAACTCGACACCCTGGTGGGACAGGCTTTCGGCGAGGCTGCCGCGCGCGGCGTCGAGGAACTGGCAGGCGGCAAAGCGGACGTCGTCGCCTCGCTGGGCCAGACGGTGTTCCACTGGGTGGAGGACGGGACCGCTCGCGGCACGCTGCAACTGGGGAACCCGGCGTGGATCGCCGAGCGCACCGGACTGCCGGTGGTGGCGGACCTGCGCGTGCGCGACGTCGCCGCCGGCGGGCACGGCGCGCCGCTCGCCAGCACCCTGGACGCGTTGTGGCTACGGGACATGGCCGCGCTCGGCCCGGTCGCGGCGCTCAACATCGGCGGGATCGCGAACATCACCGTCGTCCCCGCCGACGGTGATGTGCTCGCCTACGACACCGGCCCCGGCAACGCGCTGATGGACATCGCCGCGCACCGCGTCACCGGCAGGCGTGCCGACATCGACGGCGAGCTGGCCCTGCGCGGCGCCGTCCGGTCCGACCTGCTGGCGAAACTGCTGCTGGACCCGTATTACGCGGCCGCGCCACCAAAATCCACCGGCAAGGAACTGTTTCACGGCGCGTACCTCGACGAGGCGCTCGACGGACTCCCGCCGGTCGGCGCGGAAGACCTCCTGGCGACCCTGACCGAACTGACCGCGGTGACGATCGCCGCGGAATGCCGTCGCCACGACGTCACCACGGTGATCGTCTCCGGCGGCGGCGCCGACAACCCGGCGCTGATGGCCGCGCTCGACAGGAACCTGTCCGATACCGCACTGAAAACCAGTGACGACCACGGGCTGCCACGCGCGGGCAAAGAGGCATACCTGACCATTCTGCTCGGCTGGCTCACCTGGTCCGGTGTCACGGGGAACCTCCCGTCGGCGACCGGCGCCAGGGGCGATCGGCTGCTCGGCAACATCACCCCTGGTGCGGGTCCCCTGCGGCTTCCCGCCCCGCATACCTCAACCGTGACCCGGCTACGGGTGGCGGCGACGACCGGCGAGCGATAGGAGATACGGATGCGCGCACTTGACCTCGCGATCATCGGGCTTTTTCTGGTCGGTATGCCCCTATTGGGCGTCTGGATCGGCGGAAAACAGAAGTCAGGCTCCGACTACTTCGTCGGCGAAGGCAAGATCTCCTGGTGGGTGGCCTGCCTTTCGGTGGTTTCCGCGGAGACGTCCACCCTCACCGTGCTTTCCGTGCCGACGGTGGCCTACATCGCCACCCCCGGCGACGGCGGGATGACGTACCTGGCCTTGGCGATCGGGTACATCCTCGGCCGGATCGTGGTGTCGATGGTGCTGCTGCCGCGCTATGTGGCGGGCAACCTGGTCACCGCGTACGCCTTCCTGGGCAAACGGTTCGGCAGCGGGCTGCAGGGCACCGCGTCGGTGACCTTCCTGCTCACCCGGACACTCGCCGACGGGATCCGGCTGTTCGCCACCGCGATCCCGATCAAGGTGGTGATGGCGGCCTACGGCCTGAACGTCTCGTACTGGACCATCGTGGTCGGGCTCGGTATCGCGATGGTGCTCTACAGCTTCTTCGGCGGGGTCCGCGCGGTCGTCTGGGTCGACGCGATCCAGATGCTCTGGTACATCCTCGGCGCGGTCGTGGTGATCTGGGTGATCGCCGGCAGGCTTCCGGACGGCTGGTTCGGAAAAGCCTTCGACGCCAACAAGTTCCAGATCCTCGACCTCTCTTCGAACATGCTCACCGGGCAGTACGCGCTCCTCACCGCGGTGATCGGTGGCGCGGTGCTCTCGATGGCGTCACACGGCTCGGACCAGCTGATCGTGCAGCGCCTGCAGGCCACCAACGACCTGCGCGCCGCGCGGAAGGCCTTGATCGCCAGCGGTTTCGTGGTGTTCATCCAGTTCGCGCTGTTCCTGTTCATCGGCGTGCTGCTGTGGGCGCTGTACAACGGCCTCGCCCCGACCAAGCCGAAGCCGGAAGGGCTCGGGCTGGCCAACAAGGACGAGCTGTTCGCGAACTTCATCGTGAACGACCTGCCGAGCGGGCTTTCGGGCTTCGTGATCGCCGGGATCCTGGCCGCCGCACTGAGTTCGTCGCTCGGCGCGCTGGCGTCGTCGACAGTGACCGACGTCTACGAACGGGTGATCGGCCGGGAGCTGCCGGAAGCGGACCGGCTGCGGCACGGCCGGATCTGGACGATCGTCTGGGCGGGCGCGCTGATCCTGTGCGCGGGGTTCTTCGCCTCGTCCAACAAGACCTCGGCCGACCCGATCGTGGTGCAGGCGCTCGGCATCACCGGCTACACCTACGGCGCGCTGCTCGGCGCGTTCCTCTTGGGTCTGCTGATCAAGCGGGCCAGGCAGGCGGACGCGATCGTGGCGTTCGTGGCGACGGTGATCGTGATGGCCTTCATCATCCTCGGCGTCAAGTTCAACAAACCGGACGGCAGCCTGATCGGTATCGACTTCGGCAAGGCGTCGGGGAACACGGTGGCACTGGCCTGGCCCTGGTACACGTTGTGCGGCGTGGTGATCACGCTCGTGGTGGGCGGACTGCTCTCGCTGCGGCACAGCACGCCGGATCCGCTCACCGAAGAGGTGAGCAAAGAACCGGAACCCGTTTGATCACAACGGTTTCTGACTATATGTGACCTGCGTCACAGTCATGAACAAGCCTCTGGTCATCTCCGTGTCGGCGATGGGACCCGCCGGCACACGGCGGGCTGAGGAGAGGCGAAATCATGAAGCGAACGACCGTGGCCATCGCCGTCGGCGCACTGCTGATCGGCGGTGGCACGACCGCCTACGCCGCGACGAGCACCGGCGTGCCGGACGCGATCAAAGTGCCGGAAGGGAACAAGCGGATCGCCACCTACCTGGGCGAGGGCGTACAGATCTACGGCTGCGCCAACGGGGCGTGGGCGCTGATCCAGCCCGCCGCGACGCTCAGCCACCGCGGGCGGACGATCGCGCTGCACAGCAAGGGTCCGGTGTGGACGTCCACTGTGGACGGCAGCACGGTCGGGGCGGCGGCCGTCCCCGGTGCGTCGAACCCGCGGCCGAACGCGGTGCCGGAACTGCTGCTGAAGGCGAATCTGAACAGCGGTGACGGGATCTTCGGCAAGGTCACCTATGTCCAGCGGCTCGACACCCACGGCGGACTCGCTCCGGCGGGCACCTGCGCGAACGGCGCGCAGACGGCCGTCCGGTACTCGGCCGACTACGCCTTCTGGGTCGCGAAGTAGTCGGTGACGGAGGCTCGGAAGCGTCGCGAAAGCCACTTTCGGGACGTCAGGTGTCCCGAAAGTGGCTTTCGCGACATCGACGGACGCAAGCGGGCGGGCTGGTGGAAGGCGGTGTTGCGAAAGCCACTTTCGCAACATCCGAGGCCGACATGCACGCGAGTGAGCCGGCACCTTTGCCTTACCCCGCAAACAAACGCTACGCGGGAACAGGGTCCTCTTCAGCGGTCCGGAGCCGCTGCGAGATCACCTTGGTGATGCCGTCGCCCTGCATCGACACGCCGTACAGGGCGTCGGCGATCTCCATGGTCGGCTTCTGGTGGGTGATGATGATCAGCTGCGAAGAATCGCGCAGCTGCTCCAGCAGCCCGATCAGCCGTCGCATGTTGGTGTCGTCGAGCGCGGCCTCGACCTCGTCCATGACGTAGAAGGGCGAAGGCCGGGCGCGGAAGATCGCGACCAGCATGCCGACGGCGACGAGCGACTTCTCGCCACCGGAGAGCAGCGAGAGCCGCTTGACCTTCTTGCCCGGCGGGCGCGCCTCGACGTCGACACCGGTGGAGAGCAGGTCGTTCGGCTGCGTGAGCACCATGCGTCCCTCGCCGCCGGGGAACAGCACGCCGAACACGGTCTCGAACTCGCGCGCGACATCTTCGTACGCCGATTCGAAGACCTCGAGGATCTTTTCGTCGACCTGCTTGATGACCGCTTCGAGGTCCTTGCGGGTGTCCTTGAGGTCTTCGAGCTGCGTCGAGAGGAACTTGTAGCGCTCCTCCAGCGCCGCGAACTCCTCCAGCGCCAACGGGTTGACCTTGCCCAGCAGGCTCAGGTCCTTCTCCGCGCGCTTCGCCCGGCGGGCCTGGGTGTCACGGTCGAACGGCATGGGCGGCGGCTGGGTGACGTCCTCGCCGCGTTCCTTGGCGGCCTCGTACTCGGCCATCTCCCCCGCGCTCGGCGGGACGGGGACGTCCGGGCCGTACTCGGAAACGAGGTCCTCGAGGCCGATGCCGAAGTCCTCGGCGATCTTGGTTTCGAGCTGCTCCAGCCGCAGCCGCTGCTCGGCACGCAGCACCTCGTCGCGGTGGACGGCGTCGGTGAGCTTCTCCAGTTCGCCGGTCAGCTCGCGGACCTTGCTGCGGACCTGGGTCAGCGCGGTCTCCCGTGACTGCCGCTGCGCCTGCGCCTCGTCCCGTTCGTGGGCGGCGCGCTGCACGGAGACCTCGATGCGTTCGAGCGCGATCTCGCCGCCGTTGACCACCGCGTTGGCGATCTCGGCGCCGCGTTTCCGCGCGGCCCTGGACTTTTCGGCACGTTCACGGGCCTGCCGCTCGGCGTGCGCGGCACGGCGGAGCGATTCGGCCTTGCCCTGGATGCTCCGCGCGCGCTCCTCGGCGGTGCGCAGCGCGAGGCGGGACTCCATCTCCTCCTGGCGGACCGTGCCGAGGTCTTCGGCGGCCTGGTCGCGCTCGGCGGTGTCCGGATCCTCGTCGACCTCCTGGTCGGCGACGGCGGCGAGCCGCTCTTCGAGTTCGGCGAGCTGCTGAAGCGCCTGCTCCCGGCTCTGCTCGACCTTGGCGCGCTGAGTGCTCAGCCGGTCCATCTCGGCCTGCGCGCCGCGCGCGGCTTGCTGCAGCCTGTTCAGCCGCTCGGACGAGCGGGCCTTGCGGACCTTCGCGTCCCCGAGCGCTTCCTTGGCCCTGCCGACTTCTTCGCGCCGGGCCTGCTGTCCGGCGCGGGCGCCTTCGAGTTCGGCGGCGGTGCGTTCCAGCGCGCGCTCGGCGGCGTGCAACCGGTCGCCCGCCTCGTCGACGGCGGCCTGGACTTCGATGACGCTCTCGCTGCGGGCGGAACCACCGGCCGCCCAGCGGGCCCCGAAGACGTCGCCCTCGGGCGTGACCGTGCTGACCTCGGGATACACCTCGACGAGACGGCGCGCGGACTCCAGACCGTCCACAATGGCCACCCGGTCGAGCGCGTGCTCGACGGCGGACCGCAGCGCTGGCGGCGCCGTGACCACTTCGCGTGCCCAGCGCGCGCCCTGGGGCAGCGACGGCCAGGATCCGGTGTCCACAACGGACCCCAGCCCGCCGAGCAGGATGCCGGCGCGGCCGGAGTCGTTGTCCTTCAAGAACTTCAGCGCGTCGAGCGCGTCGGCACCACCGTTGACCGCGACCGCGTCGGCGACCGGGCCGAGCGCCGCGGCCAGCGCGACCTCGTGGCCCGCCTCGACGGTGAGCAGCGCGGCCACCGAGCCGAGCAGTCCCGGCAGCTCGTGCTGCGCGCCGAGCAGCGCCCCGGCGCCGTCCTTGCGGCGCAAGCCCATCGACAGCGCCTCGACGCGCGCCTTCTCCGACGCGATCTCGCGTTCGGCGGCGCGCTCGGCCTTGACCAGTTCCTCGACCCGCGCCTTGGCGGCGTTGTTGGCCTCCACCGTGCGGTCGTGATGGGCCTGCAGGTCGACGTCGTCGGATTCTTCGACGCCGCCTTCGGCTTTGGCTTCTTCCAGCTCTTCGACGGCGATTTCCGCGCGCTCGGCGGACTCTTCGAGCGAAACGGTGAGCCTGTCGATCTCGTCGGAGGTGGCGCCGTTCTTGCTGCGCAGCGCCTCGACCTGCCCGGCGAGCTTCGCCAGCCCCTCCCGCCTGTCGGCGATGGCGCGGACAGCGGCCATATGCGCGCGTTCGGCGGCCTGGACGAGGTGTTCGAGCTGCTCACGCTTCTGGACGGTCTCCGAAAGCACCATCCGGGCCTCGGCGACGGCCTCGTTGAGCTCCTGCTCCTGCTCGGCGACGTGCTCGGCCTCGGCCAGCAGCTCGTCCGGGTCGCGGCCGGTGCTCGCCTGCTGCACGTCGGACGACAGGTGCCGCTGACGCTCCAGCGCGAGCCGCACGGTGCCGCGCAACCGCTCCGTCAGCGCGGAAAGCTTGTACCAGGTCTCCTGGGCCGCGGCCAGGCGCGGCGCGTCCTCGGCGAGCGACGCTTCGAGCTCGGCCTCCTCGGCCGCGACGATCTCCAGCGCCTGCTCGACCTCACCGCGACGCTGACGGGCGACGCGCTCGTCGGCCTCTTCCTTGGCGATGCCCTCGCGCTGGGAGACCAGGTCGTGGGCGAACAGCCGCAGCCGGGCGTCACGCAGTTCGGACTGCACCCACTGCGCCTTGCGGGCGATCTCGGCCTGTTTGCCCAGCGGTTTGAGCTGACGGCGAAGCTCGGTGGTGAGGTCGCCGAGGCGGTCGAGGTTGCCCTGCATGTTCGCGAGCTTGCGCAGGGTCTGTTCCTTGCGCTTGCGGTGCTTGAGGACGCCCGCGGCCTCTTCGATGAAGGCGCGGCGCTCCTCGGGCTTGGATTCGAGGATCGCCGAAAGCTGACCCTGACCGACGATCACGTGCATCTCGCGGCCGATACCGGAGTCCGACAGCAGTTCCTGCACGTCCATCAGACGGCAGCGGTCGCCGTTGATCTCGTATTCGCTCGCGCCGTCACGGAACATCCGGCGGGTGATCGAGACCTCGGAGTACTCGATGGGCAGCGCGCCGTCGGCGTTGTCGATGGTGAGGGTGACCTCGGCGCGCCCGAGCGGGGCGCGGCCGGCGGTCCCGGCGAAGATGACGTCCTCCATCTTGCCGCCGCGCAGATCCTTCGCGCCCTGGGTGCCCATGACCCAGCGAAGCGCGTCGAGGACGTTCGACTTACCGGAGCCGTTCGGCCCGACCACACAGGTGATACCCGGCTCGAAACGCAGCGTCGTCGCCGAGGCGAAGGACTTGAAGCCCTTGAGCGTCAGGCTCTTCAGGTGCACGGCGTGCTGACCCCTCTGGCTGCGGGAACCGGTCGTTCAATCGGCCCAGGCTACCTGTGTGCCCTGGGTGATCGTGGGACGCGGGGGCGTCAGCGCTCCACGAACCCGCGGATCCCACCTTTCGCGGGCGACCAGCGCTCGACGACATGATCCACACTTCCGGGTGATTCGCCGGATCTCAAAGCCGCCAAAAGCCGCTCACAGTGTTCCCGAACACCCTCCGCTATCACCTCGACACGTCCGTCGGCGAGGTTGCCCGCGCTGCCGACCAACCCCAGCTCAAGCGCCCGACTGCGGGTCCACCAGCGGAAACCGACCCCCTGCACCCGGCCGTGCACCCACGCGGTCAGCCGGATTCGCGTTACTTCTTCACTCACACCCCCTATCGTGCACCATGCGGATGAACGCGGAGGGTGAACACAACGTTCGCAGCGGTTCGCAGACAGTGAGGTCACGGTGATAATCTCCGCGCCGGGTCCCCACTTTGGGCTACGTCACCCAGGTAGCCGGAAACGTCTCGGTGTCTCTCACCAGTCGCTTCACTCCCCGAAGTCCCCCATCCGAGGAGTCAGCCATGCCCCGTCCCGACGGGTCTGATCCGAGCGCACGCGTGTCCGTGGCACCCCCGCGCGGCGCCACCGGCAAGCTCAACCGCGCCGGCTACGCCGTACTCGGCGTCAGCGGCCTCGTGGTGGCGACGGCCTTCGCCGCGATCGCCGAACTCGCGGGCCCCGGTGTCTCGGCCACCGCGGGTGGCACCGGCGTCCCCGGCGGCGGGCAAGGTGTCGCTCCCGCCGGTGCCCAGCTGGTCCCCGGCAACGCCGTCCCCGGCGGCCCGATGACCGTCAGCGGCTCGCCGACCCCTGGCGCGCCCTCCAGTTCGACGGCGCCGCCGACCACGGTGACTTCGGTCGGCCCGGACGGCAAGAAGACGACGAGCGTCGTCACCCCGCCCCCGCCGGTGGTGCCCCCGCCCGGTGGCGGCGAGCCGCCGGTGGTGGTGCCGCCGACGACGCCGACCACTCCGAAGCCCACCCCCACACCGACGAAGACGACGACGCCCACACCGACGACCCCGACCTCGACGCCGTCACCGGATCCGTCGTCGAGCCCGCCGGGTGGCGGCTCCAGCTCCAGCGGTGCCCCGGACTCGTCGCCGGGCCGGTCGAGCACCTCGGGCACCGACACGTCCACCAGCAGCGCCCGGTAAGACTTCTGGTCCGTGAAGGCCTCCTTGCCTACCTTGAGGGTAGGGAAGGAGGCCTTCACCACTTCCCGGAGCCGGATGCCGGCTGGTCGTGAGCGCGATTCCGGTCGCCGTGCTCGAAGGCGTGACTCACGTGCTAGAAGACGTGACTCGCGTGCTTGAAGGCGGAACTCACGTGATCGGCCTCCAAGCACGCGAGATCCGGCTCTGATCACGCACGACCGGGGCTCACATTTCGAAGCGGTAGCCCATTCCCGGTTCCGTCAGCAGGTGCCGCGGCCGCGAGGGTTCCGGTTCCAGCTTCCGCCGCAGCTGCGCGAGGTACACCCGCAGGTAGTGCGACTCGGTCTCGTAGGTCGGACCCCACACCTCGTGCAGCAGCTGCTTCTGTGCCACCAGACGGCCCCGGTTGCGCACCAGCAGTTCCAGCACGCCCCATTCGGTCTTGGTGAGGTGCACTTCCTTGCCGTCCCGGCGCACCTTCTTCGCCGCGAGGTCGATGCGGAACGAACCCGTGTCCACCACCGCGTCCGCACCGTCCACACTGGACGTCGCCGAACGCCGGACGGCGGCGCGGAGCCGCGCGAGCAGTTCGTCCATGCCGAAGGGTTTGGTGACGTAGTCGTCGGCGCCCGCGTCGAGGGCCTGCACCTTGTCGGCCGAGTCGCCGCGCGCGGACAGCACGATGATCGGCACCGTCGTCCAGCCGCGGAGCCCGGCGATCACCTCGGTGCCGTCGAGGTCGGGCAGGCCGAGGTCGAGCACGACGACGTCGGGTTTGGTCTCGGCGACGGCCTTCAGCGCGGCCGTCCCGTCGTGCGCGGTGATCACCTTGTAGCCGCGGGCGGACAGGTTGATCCGCAGGGCTCGCACGATCTGCGGTTCGTCGTCGACGACCAGAACGGTCGCCGACGCGGTGTCGGCGCTCATCGCACTCGCTCCTCCTCTTCGTTTTCCAGGCCCTCGTCATCGAAAGCGAGGAGGCTCTTTTCCGGATCCTGACCAACATATGCGGGCAGCGAGATGACCACGGTGAGCCCGCCGCCCGGCGTGTCCTCCGCCCGGATCCGCCCGCCCATCGCCTCGGTGAACCCCTTGGCGACCGACAGCCCCAGTCCCACGCCGGGCACGCTGTCCCGGTCTCCCCCGAGCCGCTGGAACGGCGCGAAGGCCGAGTCCGCGGTGCCCTTCTTGAGCCCGCGCCCGTGGTCGATGATGCGCAGTTCGACGTGCTCCGAATGCGTGCTGGCCCGCGCCGAGATCGGCTCGCCGGACGCCCCGTGCCGCAGCGCGTTGTCGACCACGTTCGCCACGACCCGTTCCAGCAGGCCGGGGTCGGCGCACACCGACGGCAGCCGCGAGTCGATCGCGACCACGACCGACTCCGAGTTGTCCACATTGGACAGCGCGTGCGCGACGACCTCGTCGTAGCCGACCGGGCGCAGGAGCGGGCGGACGGCGCCGGTCGCCAGCCGCGACGAGTCGAGCAGGTTGTCGATCAGCCCGGCGAGCCGGTCCGCCGATTCCTCGATCGCTTCGAGCAGCTCGTCGGTGTCCTCTTCGGACAGTGAGATGTCGGTCGCGCGCAGGCTGCCGATGGACGCCTTGATGGACGTCAGCGGCGTCCGGAGGTCGTGTCCCACGGCCGAAAGCAGTGCCGTGCGCAGTTCGGTCGCCTCGGCCTTGCGTTCGGCGCGGACGGCCGCCTTCGCCGTCCGCTGCTGCCGCAGGGCCAGCAGCGCCTGCCCTGCGACGGCTTCGAGCACTCCCCGGTCCGACGCGGGCAGCGCGCGGCCCCGCAGCGTCAGGTGGACGTCGGCGGTGACGGCGATGTCGGCGTCGGCCTGATCCGGGTCGGCGCAGGGATCCGTGCCGGCGTTCGCCACCCGTTTCCACTTGCCGTCCCGCTTTTCCAGCAGGGTCACCGAAATCATCCCGAAGTTCTCGCGGACCTTCTCCAGCAGCCGCTCGATCGGGTTGGTGTGCGTGAGCACTGTCCGCGCGTAGGAGGCGAGCAGCGCCGCTTCGGTCCGCGCCCGCGCGGCCTGCGTCGCGCGCCGGGCGGCGGTGTCGACGACCGCCGCGACGAGGATCGCCACCAGCACCATCGCGACCAGCGTGATCACGTTGCGCGGTTCGTGGACGGTCAGGTTGTACAGCGGCGGCGTGAAGAAGAAGTTCAGCAGCCCGGCCGAGATCACCGCCGCGAGCAGCGCGGGCCCGAGCCCGCCCACGAGCGCGACCAGCACCGTCGCGAGGACGTAGTCGATCACGTCGGTGGAGAAGTCCAGCTGATCCCTCAACAGGACTCCGAGCAACGTCGCCAGCGACGGAAGCACCAGCGAGAGCGCCCAGCCCGACAGCCGCCGCGAAGGCGTCAGCGGGCTCCGGGCGAACCGGGCGCGCAACCGCCCGCCCGCCTGGGCGTGCGTGACCATGTGGACGTCGATCGGGCCGGACCGCTGGACGACGGCCGCGCCGATGCCCTCGTCGAACAACCGGGCCACCCGTGACCGCCGCGAGGTCCCGACGACCAGCTGGGTCGCGTTCACTCCCTGCGCGAAATCGAGCAGCGCCGTCGGCACGTCGTCACCGACGACGGTGTGGAAGGTCGCGCCGACCTCTTCGGTCAGCTTCCGGTACTTGCCGACCGCCGTCGGCCCCATCCCGGCGAGCCCGTCGCCGCGCAGGATGTGCAGCACCTGCAGTTCGGCGCCCGCGCGGTTCGCGATCCGGCTCGCGCGGCGGATCAGCGTCTCGCTCTCCGGGCCGCCGGTGATCGAGACGACCACCCGTTCGCGTGCTTCCCACGTGTCGGTGATCTTCTGCTCGGCCCGGTAGCGCTGCAGGGCGACGTCGACCTGGTCGGCGACCCACAGCAGCGCGAGCTCCCGCAGCGCGGTGAGGTTGCCGGGCCGGAAGTAGTTGCCCAGCGCCGCGTCGATCCGCTCGGCCGGGTAGACGTTGCCGTGTGCCAGGCGCCGCCGCAGCGCCTCGGGCGTGATGTCGACCAGCTCCAGCTGCCCGGCCCGCCGCACGACCTCGTCGGGCACCGTCTCCTGCTGGGTGACGCCGGTGATCCGCTCGACGACGTCGTTGAGGCTCTGCAGATGCTGCACGTTGACCGTGGAGAGGACGTCGATCCCGGCGGCGAGCAGTTCGTCGATGTCCTGCCAGCGCTTCTCGTTGCGGGAACCCGGCACGTTGGTGTGCGCGAGTTCGTCGACGACGGCGACCTCGGGCGCGCGGGCGAGCAGCGCGTCGAGGTCCATCTCGTCGAACTCGTGGTCGCGGTGCTCGGACCGGCGGCGCGGCACGGTCTCGAGCCCCTCGACGAGCTCCGCGGTCTTCTTGCGCCCGTGCGTCTCGACCAGGCCGATGACCACGTCGGTGCCCCGGTCGAGGCGGCGCCGCGCCTCGCCGAGCATCGCGTAGGTCTTGCCGACGCCGGGGGCCGCGCCGAGGTAGATCCTCAGCTCACCCCGGCGCGGCTTGGTCGTGTTCTCGTCCACGTCTGTCAGTGTGCTCCTCCGGCCGCGTCGCGCACGGCCAAGTTGACCTTCAGCACAGTGACACCCGGCGCACCGATCCCGGCGCCGCTCGTGTTCTCGGCCACGAGCTGCCGGACCTTCTCCTCGGACAGGCCGGTGTTCCGCGCCACCCGCGGGACCTGCAGGTCCGCGTAGGCGACGCTGATCGCCGGGTCCAGCCCCGATCCCGACGTCGTCACCGCGTCGGCGGGCACCTGCGACTCCTGGACGCCTTCGCGGGCGGCGATGAGCTTCTTGCGTTCGCCGATCGCGGCGACCAGGTCCTCGTTGTACGGGCCCTTGTTCGACGCGCCGGACGACGACGGGTCGCCAGGGCCGAGCGCGTCCTTCGAGCCCGCGGACGGGCGGTTGTGGAACCACGGGTCCTTGGCCGGGTCGGCCGCGACCGGGTCGACGCCGATCAGGGACGAACCGACGGCTTGCCCGTCCTGGGTGATGATCGAGCCTTCGGCGTTGCCTTGGAGGCCGGGGATCCGGGAGACGGCCCACACGCCGAGCGGGTAGACCACGCCGAGGAGCACGGTCATCACGAGCAGGACGCGCAGCCCGGCGAGGGTCTGCTTCAGCAGTGCGTTCATGGCGTTACCCGATTCCAGGGATGAGACGGACGAGCAGGTCGATCAGCCAGATCCCGAGGAACGGGCTGACGATGCCGCCGAGGCCGTAGACCAGCAGGTTCCGGCGCAGCAGCGCCGAGGCGGACGACGGCTTGTACCGGACGCCGCGCAGGGCGAGCGGGATCAGCCCGACGATGATCAGCGCGTTGAAGATGACCGCCGACAGGATCGCCGACTTCGGCGTCGCGAGCTGCATGATGTTGAGCGCGCCGAGCTGGGCGAAGATGCCGGTGAACATCGCGGGCAGGATGGCGAAGTACTTCGCGAGGTCGTTGGCGACGCTGAAGGTGGTCAGCGCGCCGCGGGTGATCAGCAGCTGCTTGCCGATCTCCACGATCTCGATCAGCTTCGTCGGGTCGGAGTCGAGGTCCACCATGTTCCCCGCCTCCTTGGCGGCGGAGGTCCCGGTGTTCATCGCGACGCCGACGTCGGACTGCGCCAGCGCGGGGGCGTCGTTGGTGCCGTCGCCGGTCATCGCGACCAGCCGCCCGCCCTCCTGCTCCTTCTTGATCAGCGCCATCTTGTCTTCGGGCTTCGCCTCGGCGAGGTAGTCGTCGACACCCGCGTCGGCGGCGATGGCCTTGGCCGTCAGCGGGTTGTCCCCGGTGATCATGACGGTCTTGATGCCCATCGACCGGAGCTGGACGAACCGCTCCTTCATCCCCGGTTTGACCACGTCGGACAGCCGGATCACGCCGCGCACGAACGCTTTCGCGCCGTCGTACTCCGCGACCACCAGCGGGGTCCCGCCCTGCTGACTGATCTCGTCGACGACCTGTTCGGTCTCGTCCGGCATGTCGCCGCCGCGTTCGCGGACCCACGCCCGCACGGCGGCGGTGGCGCCCTTGCGGACCTGGCGTTCCCCGATGTCGATGCCGCTCATCCGGGTCTGCGCGGTGAACTCGACGAAGTCCGCGAGCTTCTCGTCGCCGGACGCCGTCTCCGCGAGACCGTGCTCCCTCGCCACGAGTTCGACGATGCTGCGGCCTTCCGGCGTGCCGTCGGCCAGGCTGGAGAGCCTCGCCGCCTTGGCGATGTCGTCCGAAGTGGACGATCCGACGGGGATCAGCTCGGTGGCCTTGCGGTTGCCGAAGGTGATCGTGCCGGTCTTGTCCAGCAGCAGGGTCGAGACGTCGCCCGCGGCTTCCACCGCGCGGCCGCTCGTCGCGAGGACGTTGCGCTGAACCAGCCTGTCCATCCCGGCGATCCCGATCGCGGACAGCAGCGCGCCGATCGTCGTCGGGATCAGGCAGACCAGCAACGCGGTCAGCACGATCACGGACTGCTGGCTGCCGGAGTAGCCCGCCATCGGCTGCAGCGCCACGACGGCGAGCAGGAAGATGATCGTGAGCGTCGAGAGCAGGATCGTCAGCGCGATCTCGTTCGGCGTCTTCTGCCGGGAAGCGCCTTCCACCAGAGCGATCATGCGGTCCACAAAGGACTCGCCGGGTTTGGTGGTGATCTTCACGACGACGCGGTCCGAGAGCACCGTGGTACCGCCGGTGACCGCGCACCGGTCTCCGCCCGATTCGCGGATGACCGGGGCCGACTCGCCGGTGATGGCCGATTCGTCGACGGTCGCGATGCCTTCGACGACGTCGCCGTCACCGGGGATGACCTGTCCGGCCTCGACGACCACGAGGTCGCCGACGCGCAGGTCGGCGCCCGGCACGTTCTCTTCGTCGCCGTCCTCGGTGAGACGGCGCGCGATGGTCTCCTTCTTGCTGCGCCGCAGGGTTTCCGCCTGCGCCTTGCCCCGGCCCTCCGCGACGGCCTCGGCGAGGTTCGCGAACAGGACGGTGAACCACAGCCAGATCGTGATGAGGATGGTGAACACGCTCGGGTCGGTGATCGCGAAGACCGTGGTCAGCGCCGAGCCGATCCACACCACGAACATGACCGGGTTGGCCAGCTGGTGCTTGGGGTTGAGCTTGCGCAGCGCCTCCGGCAGGGAGGTCAGCAGCTGCCTGGGGCTGAAGATCCCGGCACCGACCCGGCCGGTGTTCTCCACGTGGTGCTGCGATATCTCCTCGGGAGTGCGTTCCTGAGTCATGGTCATGCGAGTGCCTCTGCGATGGGCCCGAGCGCGAGCGCCGGGATGAAGGTGAGGGCCGCGACGAGCACGATCGTGCCCGCGAGCATCGTGCCGAAAAGCGGTCCGGTGGTGGGCAGCGTGCCGGCGGTCTCCGGGACCTTTCGCTGCGAGGCAAGGGATCCGGCCAAGCACAGCACGGCGAGGATCGGGATGAACCGGCCGAGCAGCATGGCCACCGAAAGCGAGGACTGGAACCAGTCGTTCGTCACGGTGAGCCCGCCGAACGCGGAGCCGTTGTTGTTGCCTGCCGACGCGTAGGCGTAGAGGACTTCGGAGAGGCCGTGCGCGCCCGAGTTGGTCATGGCGGCCGGGGTGTCGGCCAGCATCAGCGCGATCCCGGAGCCGAGCAGGACCACGGTCGGCATCGCCAGCATGGCGACGGCCGCGCAGGTGACCTCGCGTTTGCCGAGCTTCTTGCCCAGGTACTCCGGCGTCCGGCCGACCATCAGCCCGGCGAGGAACATCGCGATCACGGCCATCACGAGGATGCCGTAGAGACCGGTGCCCACCCCGCCCGGCGAGATCTCGCCCAGCAGCATGTTGAGCAGGACCCCGCCGCCGCCGGGCCCGCTGTAGCTGTCGTGCGCGCCGTTGACCGCGCCGGTCGACGTGCCGGTGGTCGCGGTGGCGAACAGCGAACTCAGCCCGATGCCGAACCGCTGCTCCTTGCCCTCCAGGTTCGCCCCGGCGGCCAGCGACGCGGGGCCGCTCGCGTGGGCCTCGGAAAGCCACGTCACCGCGAGCATCGCGGTGAACAGCGTGGCCATCACCGAGAGCAGGACGTAACCCTGCCGGGTGTTGCCGACGAGCTTGCCGAAGGTGCGGGTGAGCGAGACGGGGATGACCAGGATCAGGAAGATCTCGATCAGGTTGGTCCAGGCGTTCGGGTTCTCGAACGGGTGGGCGGAGTTGGCGTTGAAGATGCCGCCGCCGTTGGTGCCGAGTTCCTTGACGGCTTCCTGACTCGCGGCGGGCGCCAGCGCGATCTTGCTGGTGCTACCGTCGGGATTGAGGACGTCGACGCCGCTCTTGAGGCTCTGGACGACGCCGAGCGCGATCAGCACGATCGCCGCCACGAACGCGATCGGCAGCATGATCCGGATCGTGCCGCGGGTCAGGTCCACCCAGAAGTTGCCGAGGCGGTCGGTCTTCGCGCGCACGAAGCCGCGGACGACCGCGACGGCGACCGAAAGACCTACGGCGGCGGAAAGGAAGTTCTGCACCGTCAGTCCGGCCATCTGCACGAAGTGACCCATGGTCGCTTCGGGGCTGTAGGACTGCCAGTTCGTGTTGGTCACGAAACTGACGGCGGTGTTGAAAGCGACCGCCGGGGAGACCGGTTCCTTGCCGAGGCTCCACGGCAAGATCGACTGGAGCCGCTGAAGCAGGTACAGGAACACGACGGAGACGAACGAGAAGCCGATCACGGCAGACGCGTAGGTCTTCCAGTGCTGTTCCGAGCCGGGGTTGACCCGGAACAGGCGGTACAGGCCGCGTTCGGCCTTGGTGTGCTTCTCGGTCGAGAAGACGCGCGCCATGTAGTCGCCGAGCGGTTTGTAGACCGCGGCGAGCGCGACGAGGAGGAGACCGGCCTGCAAGAGGCCTGCCGCGGTGTCTGACATCAGAATTTCTCCGGCCTGACCAGTGCGATGAACAAATAGACGATCAGCCCCAGCGCCAGCAGTCCGCCGACGACATTGGCCACGGTTCCCGTGCCGGTCACAGCTTTTCCAGACCGCGAAGGGTCAGGGCGAGAACCACGAACACGCCGATCAGGAGCACGGCGTAGAGCAAGTCGGCCACTAGGCACCTCTCAGGACAGGTCACCCCATCGGTGACCAGGACTCCGCAACAGTGCGCCTGGTCAAAGCGTTTCCGGTGATCGACTGACGGCCTCTTGATGCCCCGAACGGGTGCCTTTACGACTTCTTGATGCCCGGTGACGTGGCCCACAGACGGTGACGCACTGCGGACGGAGCGTGCAATTCGGGCAGACAAGCCGACCGAAGCGTGTTAAACCGGTGTTACGGATAGTTGTATGTGCTAACTAATCACCAGGAGGTAGCGATGTGCGGAATCGCAGGGTGGGTCTCCTTCGACACGGATCTGACGCAGCGCCGGGAGGTCGTCGACGCGATGACCGCGACCATGGCGTGCCGCGGGCCTGACGACTCGGGTACCTGGGTGCGGCCCCAGGTGGCGCTGGGTCACCGCCGTCTCGCGATCATCGACCTGCCGGGCGGCAGGCAGCCGATGGCCGAAGCCGGGCTGGCGGCCATGGTCTACAGCGGCGAGGCGTACAACTTCACCGAGCTGCGCGCGGAGCTTTCCAAGCGTGGCCACAAATTCGAGACCGACAGCGACACCGAGGTCGTGCTCCACGGTTACCTGGAGTGGGGCGACGAGGTCGTCGACCACCTCAACGGCATGTACGCCTTCGCGATCTGGGACGAGCGCGAAGAGAAGCTCGTCATGATCCGCGACCGCATGGGCATCAAGCCGTTCTACTACTACCCGACCCCGGACGGCGTCCTCTTCGGTTCCGAACCGAAGGCGATCCTCGCGAATCCCTTGGCGCGCAAGGTGATCGACACCGACGGCCTGCGCGAGCTGATGTCGATGACCAAGACGCCGGGCTGGTCGCTGTGGAAGGGCATGCACGAGGTCGGGCCGGGCACGATCGTCACCGTCGACCGCTCCGGGATCCGCACGCGGACGTACTGGAAGCTCGACGCGAAGCAGCACACGGACGACCAGGAGACCACGGTCGAGCGGGTCCGCGAGCTGATGACCGACATCGTCCACCGTCAGCTCGTCGCCGACGTGCCGCGCTGCGTCCTGCTCTCCGGCGGGCTCGACTCCAGCGCCGTCACCGGTCTCGCCGCCACACGGCTGGCCGAACAGGGCGAACGGCTGCGCACGTTCTCGGTCGATTTCCAGGGCCAGGAGGAGAACTTCCAGCCGGACGAGGTGCGGGACACCCCGGACTCGCCCTTCATCCGCGACGTCGCGCAGCTGGTCGGCTCCGACCACAAGGACGTCGTGCTGAACCCGGCCGAGCTCAGCGACCCCGAGATCCGCCGCAAGGTGCTGACCGCGCGGGACATCCCGGCCGGGCTCGGCGACATGGACGCCTCGCTGTACCTGCTGTTCAAGGCGATCCGCGCGGAATCCACGGTGGCGCTGTCCGGCGAGTCGGCCGACGAGGTCTTCGGCGGATACCGCTGGTTCCACGACGAAGCCGCGGTGAACTCGGGGACCTTCCCCTGGCTCGCCTTCCGGATGGGGCTCACCAGTGAACGGGGCACCATCCTGCGCGGCGAGGTCCGAGAGAAGCTGGACCTGACCGGGTACATCGCCGACCAGTACGCCACCGCGGTCGCCCAGGTCGAGCACCTCGACGGCGAGAGCGAGCAGGACCGGAAGATGCGGACGGTCTGCAACCTCCACCTGAGCCGGTTCGTGCGGATGCTGCTGGACCGCAAGGACCGCGCGTCGATGGCTGTCGGGCTCGAGGTGCGCGTGCCGTTCTGCGACCACCGGCTCGTCGAGTACGTCTACAACACGCCTTGGTCGCTGAAGACGTTCGACGGCAGGGAAAAGAGCCTGCTGCGGCACGCCACCAAGCATGTGCTGCCCGCGTCGGTGCGCGACCGGGTCAAGAGCCCGTATCCGTCCACACAGGACCCCGGCTACGCGGCGGCGCTGCAGCAGCAGGCCAAGGAAGCCCTGGCCGAACGGGACAACCCGGTGTTCTCCCTGCTGGACCGGGACTGGCTGCACCGGGCGTCCGAAGTGGACCCGGCGACGATGCCCTCGGCCCAGCGCGCCGGGATCGACCGGGCGCTGGACCTCTACCACTGGTTCGACCTGTACCGGCCCGAACTCCAGCTGGACTGAGCCCCTGGTCCGCCGCCGTCTCAGCGACGGCGGCGGACCGTTCCCCCGGCCGCGACGCCCCCGAGCACCACGGTCGCCGCGAGCAGGATTCCGGCCTCCGTCCATTGGAACCGCCAGAACCGCCCGATGGGCTGGTAAACGGTGAAGTCCCGGTAGCCCGCGGCCTCGGCGCACGCGTTCTTCCCCAGCCCCAGCGGGCAACCGGGCACCTCGTCCAGCGAACCCAGGTCGTGGCCGTCCGGCGCGACGCGGCCCACCTTCACGATCAGAGCCCCCAACGTCGCCGGATCAGAGCCGGTCGTCCGCACCGGCTCGGCGTAATGCGGCCTCAGCAGCAGCAAGGTGATCGAAGCCGCGAGGAACACCGCGACCGTGATCGCGATGGCGGGCAAGGTCTTGCGCACGAGCACCCCGGCCGCCGTCCCGAGGGCGAAGGCGAACAGCCACCAGGCGGCGGGCGCGACCCCGACCGCACCGAAGTAGGACGTCTCGGCGAAGGTCTCCGCCTTGCCGGGGAACATTTCCAGCCACCTGCCGAACATCTGCCCCGAACCGAATCCGGCCAGGACCGCGCATCCGGCGAGGACGCCGAACTTGACGGCCAGCCAGTGCCCGCGGCCGACCGACTGCGTCCACGCGAGCTGATGGGTGTTGCGCTCGTACTCCTTGGCCAGCAGCGGCGCGCCCCAGAAGACACCTGCCAGCAGGGGGACGAACGGCATCATCGCGATCAGTGGGTAGATCTGCTGATAGAGGTCCTCCAGTCCCGCGTCGTACTCACGGCACGGGATGCCGCCTCCATGACAGTACATAGCGGTCTTGCCGTTCGAAGCGTCGATGGCGGCCTGCCCGGACAGGAACAGGATCGCCCCGAGGGTGGCCAGGAACCCCAGGGTGACGAGCAGCTGGGTACGGTGCTGCCGCCAGGTGAGCCAGAGCAAGAACGTGTTCCTTTCTAGGAGCGGCGCCGGATGGCGAAGGTCGCGGTGGCGGCGAGCAGAAGCGAGACACCCGCGAGGATCGCGGCTTCGGTCCATTGGAAGCGCCAGTACCAGTCCTGCGGCAGGACCTTGAGCGCGGTGACCTCCCCGGCGGCGTCCGTGATCATTTCGAGGACCCTGCCGACGGGTTCGGTGCCCAGAGGGACGAGCTCGGGATCGGCGTAGAGATCACGGATGTTGGTCACGCCGATCATCAGGCCCACCGTCACCGCGATGGTGACGGCGATGGCGGGAAGGGTCTTGCGGACGATCGCACCCGCGGCGGTGCCGAGCACGAAGCCGAAGAGCCACCACGCGCCGGGCGCGACGCCGGTCATCGCGAACAGCACCGGATTGTCGAAGCGGCTGGTGAACGAGGTGTCGCCGCGGTCGGCGGGGAAGACCGCGACCCAGCGCTGCATCATCGTGCCGAACGCGAGACCCGCGAGAGTGGCGAGGACCGCGAGGAACCCGAGTTTCACGCCGAGCCACCGGAATCGCGAGATCGACTGGGTCCAGACGAGTTTCGTCGTGCCGCGTTCGAATTCCGCCGCGACCAGCGGCGCGCCCCAGAACACGCCGATGGCCACCGGGACGACCTGGAGCCAGGACAGATACTGGTATAGATCCGAGAAGACCTTCGCCGGATTCGGGCTGTCCGCGGCGGCGTTCCCGTTGATCAGCAACAGGATCCCGACGGCGACGAGCAGGCCTGCGGTGATCAGCAACTGCATGCGATGCTGGCGATAGGTGAGCCAGAACATCTTTTCCCCCTTACGCCGAAGCCAGTGTCGGACGCGGCAGGCTCGCGGACTCGGGCCGCCGCAGGTAGGCGAGCACGAGCTCCTCCAGGTTCGCCGACCGTTCGGTCCACTGTGGACCCAGGGGAACCGGTTCGGTGCGGGCGAAGACGGTCGCCTGCCTGCCCGCACGAGCCTCGTCGACGACCGCGACGCGGTTGGCCAGCGCGTCGGCCTCCTCCACGGGCCCGGAAAGGATGCGGTGCCCGGCGACGAGTTCGTCGATGTCGCCGCTGACCTGGACGCGGCCGCCGTTGAGGACGATCAGCCAGTCACAGGTGTTCTCCAGGTCGGAGACGACGTGCGAGGAGAGCAGGACGGTCATGCCGGTTTCCGCGACCGCCTCCATCAGCCCGCGCATGACCTCGTGGCGGGCCAGCGGGTCGAGGTTCGCGAGCGGCTCGTCCAGCACCAGGAGATCCGGGCGTTTGGCCAGCGCGAGGGTGAGCGCGACCTGCGCGCGCTGCCCGCCGGACAGCTTGCCGACCTTGTGTTTCAGGGAAAGCCCGAGTGAATCGATGCGCTTGAGCGCGAACTCGTCGTCCCAGCCGGGGTTGAGGCGCCTGCCGAATTTCAGCATCTCGGCGATGCTGAAGCCGGAGTACAACGGCTTGTCCTGGGCGAGGAACGCGGCGGTTCCCTGGATCGAGACCGAGCCGAGAGTCGCGTCGAGCAGCCCGACGGCCAGGTGCAGGAACGTCGTCTTGCCCGCGCCGTTGGGCCCGACGAGGGCGACGACCCGTCCTTTCGGGACGGACAGGGAGCAGTCGCGCAGCGCCCACTTGCGGCGGTAACGCTTGCCGAGACCGGTCGCTTCGATGATGGGCTTGTCAGTCATGCGGTTCGCTCCCCTCGAAAGCCATCGACCACCACCGAGGTGAACAGCGCCTCGACGTCTTCCTGGTCCAGACCCGATTCCCGCGCGTCGCGAACCCAGACACCCAGGCTCTTGCGCAACCGCGTGCGCTCCGCGAACGAAGCTCCTCCGAGTGTCTTCTGGACGAAGGTGCCGAGGCCTGGCTTTCCCTCGACGAGCCCTTCGCGTTCCAGCTCGCGATAGGCCTTGAGGACGGTGTTGGGGTTGATCGCCAGCTCGGCGACCACCTCCTTCGCCGTCGGCAGCCGGTCCCCCGGCTCCAGCAATCCCAGCCGGAGGGCGTTCTTGACCTGCTGGACGAGCTGGACGTACGTCGAGACGCCCGAGCCCTTGTCCAGGTGGAAGGTGACCACTGGCAACACCCTTTCACTAATTAAGTAGTGAAAGGGTGCAGGCAGACGGGTGCGCTTGTCAAATACCGAAAACCGTGAAGGCCTCCTTGAGGGACTCTGAGTCCCTCAAGGAGGCCTTCACGGATAACCCCAGCCCCAGTCAAGAAGAAGCGCCAGTCCGACGACACGGGGGAAGACGTCGAGCTGGCACTACCCCCAACCCCCACCGCCCCGGAAGGCGGTGCCTGTGCAAGTTGAAGGTGCCCACCGTCGTACCGGAACCGAATGGGGGGTCCTGCCCGTCTTGTTGGTTGGGCACGGTTCCGGCGACGGGTCCTCGGTGGACACCCCTGAAGGATCACGGCGGCCGGATGCAGCGCGCTTGCACTACGCTTGCAGGCTCTGACGAGGGTGAGCGGAGGTGGCCGGGTGGAGTTCCGCGTCCTCGGCGCCGTCGAAGCGCGGGCCGGTGACGTTCCGGTCGATCTCGGCTCGCCCAAGCAACGGCTCGTGCTGGCGGTTCTGCTGCTGGAGGCGGGCAGGCCGGTGCCCCGCGACCGGATCATCGACCTGCTCTGGCCCGAAGAACCGCCGGCGAGTGCCCGGAACACCGTTCAAGCGCTGGTGTCCAGGCTACGCGCGGTGTTCCGCGGCGCGGACGGGCCGGAGATCGTCTCCGAGGGGACCCGGTACCTGCTCAAGGTCGACCCGAGCCAGGTCGACCTGCACCGCTTCACCGCGCTGACCGCGCAAGCCCGCGAGGCCGACGACGAAACCGCCGTGGAACTCCTAGACGAAGCGCTCGGCCTGTGGCGCGGGGAGGCGTTGTCCGACGTCGTGAGCGGCGAGGTCGCCCAGCGGCTCCGCGGCGGCATGCACGAGGAACGCTGGACGGCGCTGGAAGATCGCGCCGAAGTGCAGCTGCGGCTCGGCCGCGGCAGGCAGGTCCTCGCCGAGCTGACCGAGCTGGTCGCCGCGCATCCCCTGCGGCAGCGGTTCGTCGGGCAGCTCATGCTCGCGCTGCACCGCGAAGGGCGCACCGACGACGCTCTCGAGGCTTTCCGCGCTTTGAGGGGCAGGCTCGGCACCGAACTGGGTCTCGATCCCTCGCCCGAGCTGCGGCGGCTCGAAGCCGCCATCCTCGCCGCCGACCCCGCCCTGGAGCCCACGACGGCCGCGACCAGGCCCGAGCCGGTGCGGCCGGCGCAGCTGCCGCACGACGTCCGGGGGTTCGCCGGGCGGGCGTCCGAATTGGAGCGGCTCGACGAGGCGACCCGGCACGCGAGCGAGGGCACCGACATCTGGGTCATCAGCGGGACCGCGGGGGTCGGCAAGACCGCGCTCGCCGTCCGCTGGGCCCACCGCGTCCGCGACGCGTTCCCCGACGGCCAGCTCTACCTCGACCTGCGCGGTTTCGATCCCGACCACGAACCGCTCACCCCGGCCGTCGCGCTCACCCAGCTTCTGCAAGCGCTCGGCACCGCGCCCAAGGCGATCCCGCCGGACATCGACACCCGTGCCGCGCTCCTGCGGTCGCTCCTCGCCGACAGCCGGGTCCTCCTGGTCCTCGACAACGTGCGTGACACCGGCCAGGTGCTGCCGCTGCTGCCGCCGTCGGGCACCGTCCTGGTCACCAGCCGTCAGCGGCTCGGCGATCTCATCGCCCGCACCGGCGCCCGCGCGCTCCCGCTGTCCGTGCTGCCCGCCGAAGACGCTCGTCACCTGCTGGAAGCCGTGCTCGGCAGCGAGACCGTCGCCGCCGAGGCCGTCGCGGCCGCCGAGCTGGCCCGGCTGTGCGGGCACCTCCCGCTCGCCCTCCGGATCGCGGCGGCCAACCTCGGCGCGAGCGGCGAACCCGAGATCGCCGAACTCGCCCGCGAGCTCGCCGGCGGCGACCCGCTGGCGGAACTGACCGTCGACGGGGCCGAGGAAAGTGCCGTGACCACGGCGTTCGGCGTCTCCTACCGCGCGCTTCCCGAGGAGCACCGGCTGCTGTTCCGGCGGCTCGCGCTCGTCCCCGGCCAGACGTTCACCGCCCCCGCCGCGCAGGCACTGACCGGCGCGCCGCACTCGAAGGCGAACCAGCAGCTCAAGGCACTCGCGGCGGCACACCTGGTCGAGCGCTACACCCCTGGTCGCTACCGGTTCCACGACCTTCTCCGCAGTTTCGCGGCGGGCCGCACGTGGGCGGAGGACACGAAGTCCGAACGTGACATCGCGGAGAGGCGGCTCTTCGCGAACTACCTGACCACCGCCGACGCCGCGGGCCGTGTCCTCATCCCGCATTTCCTGCGCCTGCCGCGCGAAGAACCGGAAGAGCGGCCCTTCGGCGACACCGAAGAGGCACTGGCCTGGCTGGACGCGGAGTGGCCGAACCTCGCCGCGGCGGTCGAGCACAGCGCGGAACACGGTCCTCCGGAGTTCTCCTGGCATCTCGCCGACGCGCTCCGCGCCTTCTTCCACCAGCGCGGTCACCACGCGGAATGGATCGACACCGCGTCGACGGCGCTCAAGGCCGCCCGACGCAGCGGAGCCGGGCAAGCGCAGGCGGCGATGCATCTGAGCATCGCGCTCGCCTGCGTCAACAGTGGCCGCTACGACGAGGCCCGCGAACACCTGACGAGCGCCTTGCGCGGGGACCTCCTCGACGGCTGGGACGCCGGGCGAGCGGCCGTGCTCAACAATCTGAGCGCGGTGCACCAGCGTCTCGGCGACCCGCAGGAAGCGATCCGCTGCGGGCTGGAATCCCTGCGGCTGTGCGAAGAACTGAACCTGCCGGGGATCTCGATGGCGTTGGCGAACCTCGGTTTCCCGTACTGGCAGACCGGTCAGCTCGACGAGGCGCTCGCCAACTTCACCCGCGCGCTGACGGTCGCGGAACAGGACGGCGCCCGGTTCAGCGTCGCGGTCCTGCTGGTCGACCTCGGCAACGTGCACCGCGACCTCGGCCTTCCCGACGACGCCTACGACTTCTACACCCGCGCGCTCGCCGCCAACCGCGAACTGGGCTACACCTACGGCGAGGCGACGGCACTGTCCGGCAGGGCCGTGCTCGAAAGCAGGCGCGACCCAGGCGAGCAGAACCGCGCGGACGCGCTCGAAGCCGTCGAACTCACCCGCAAGATCGGCGACCGGGGCACCGAGGCCTGGACGCTCGTCGGACTCGGCGAGGTCTGCCTGCGGCTAGGCCTGCCCGAGGAGGCCGCCGAGCAGCACCGGCTCGCGTTGTCCATCGCGCGGACGACCAGTTTCTTCTGGTGTGAGGCCGCCGCGCGGACCGGGCTCGCGGAAACCCTGCGGACACTGGGAAAACTCACGGAAGCCCGGACGCACGGGGAGCTGGCGCTGGAACTCGCCGCGCGCTCCGGCTACCGGCTCGTGGAGGAACGCGCGAAGCTGATCCTGGACGAGCTTTAGCCGCGTGCCTTCTCGCCGGACGACCTCACGCTGCCGGTGATCGCCGCCATGATCGCTGTCAGGATGGCGAAGATGACCGTCAACGCCACAGCGACGCCGTTGCTCTTGTCGAAGCCGAAGATCCACCCGAGGTGAACGCTGAAGGGCGTCCCCCACAGCAGCGGCGCCGCCACGAAGATCGCCAGTACGTAGAGCGCGCAAAGCGCGGACAGGGTCCACGCTCCGGCGATCCGGCGGGCGAACGTGAATCCCGCCGCGACCGCCAGCGCCCCCGCTCCGACGACACCACCGATCAGGTTCTGCGCCACCGGGCCGGACACGTGATCGGCCGACTCGGTGGCGTAGACGACGTTGTAGAGCGTGAACCAGACGACCATGCCGACGGTGAGCAGCGCCAGGCTGCCGGCGACCACCGCCGCCCCGGCGTTCGCCCTCGGCTTGGGTGGCCGGCCGTACGGGGCAAACCCGTGCTGCGGTGGGTTCGGCTGCATCCAGGCTCCTCGCGCGTTATGGCGGCGTGAACCTGCCGCCCGTCATGGTCGACGATCACGTTAGCGAAAGTGTTCCGGTGGCGATGGGCCTTTGGCAGCAACCTGCCTTCACAGTACCCAGGCAGCCGAACAGGCGACTCACGTGATCGAACCCGTGACTCGCGTGCTCGGACCCGGAACTCACGTGATCAGAGCCGGAACTCGCGTGATCAGAGCCGGAACTCGCGTGATTGGAGGGACGACACGTGTGTTCCGGCGGACGACTCGCGGCGAGACCCGGCCGCGCTGGTGCCGTCCAGCCAGTCACGCGTGTCGTCCGTCTGATCACACGTGTCGTCCGTCTGATCACGCGAAACGGCCAGATCGGTTCAGGTGGTCGTGAGCGTGCTTCAGGCGCGGACCTCCTCGACGCGGACCGGGCGGCGCTCGCGCCGGGAGAGCTCACACGCCTCGGCGATGTAGAACGCCTCCAGTGCGTCCGCCGCTCCGCACGGGCTCGGCGCACGACCGGCGGCGACGTCGAGGAAGGCTTTCAGCTCACTGATGTACGCGGGCCGGAAACGCTCCATGAAACCGGGATAGGCGGGGCCGGGCAACGGCTGGACGCCGGGTTCCACCGAGGTCAGCGGTGCGCGATCGTCCAGGCCCACCACGGCGTTCCCCGCCGAGCCGAGCACTTCGAGCCGGACGTCGTAGCCCGCGCCGTTGTAGCGTGTCAACGAGACCACCGCCAGCGTTCCATCGTCCAGCGTCAGGGTCGCGGCCGCGGTGTCGACGTCACCGGCGTCGACGAAGAACCGCTCGCCCTTGTTCGCCCCGACGGCGTAGACCTCGACGACCTCACGGCCGCTGACGAACCGGACGACGTCGAAGTCGTGCACCCCGCAGTCCCGGAACAGGCCGCCGGAGTGCGCGACGTAGTCCGCGGGTGGCGGTGCCGGGTCCAGCGTGGTCGCGCGCAAGGTGTGCAGCCAGCCGAGCTCGCCCGACGCCACCGCCGCACGGGCGGCGGCGTAGCCCGCGTCGAACCTGCGCTGGAAACCGATCTGTACCGGCACGTCCGATCCGGAGATCTTGTCGATCACCGCGAGGGTGCCGGGGATGTCGGCGGCGACCGGCTTCTCGCAGAACACCGGGATTCCCGCGTCGACGGCCTTGAGGATCAGTTCCGGATGCGCGTCCGTCGCCGCCGTGATCACCAGACCATCCAAAGAGGACGCGAACAGCGCGGGGATGTCCGCCGCCGCTTCGACGCCGATCTTGGCCGCGGCCGCCGCCGCGCGGCCGGCGTCGACATCGGCGACGACCACGGACGAAACCTCGTCGAAGCTCCTCAAGGTTTCGGCGTGCGAAGTGCCGATCCGGCCGGTGCCGGCGAGTCCCAACCTCATGTCGTTACCTTTCCAGAGCGGCGGTGGTCGAACGGACCACCAGCGACGGGTGCAGCAGATGCCGGACCGGTTCGGTGCGTTCACCCCGGACCCGTTCGAGCAGTGCTTCGACGGCCAGCCTGCCCATTTCGGTGCGCGGCTGGTCCACAGTGGTCAGTGAGAGATGTTTCAGCGCGGCCAGCGAGGTGTTGTCATAGCCGACGACGGATACGTCCTCGGGGACCCGCAGGCCCGCCTCTTCCAGCGCGGAGATGGCGCCGACGGCGTTGAAATCGTTGCCCGCCAGCAACGCTGTCGGCACTCCCTCGCGCGGAGGGTCGCCGAGCAGTTCGTGCACGGCTTTCTCACCGGCGGTGTCCGTATGCTCGCTGCGCACGATATGCGGATGCAGCCGGTGCCGCCGCATGGCCTGCTGGTAACCCCGGCGCCGGGCCGCCGCGCCGGCGGCGACCCCGCCGTCCAGATGGGCGATCCTTCGGTGCCCCAAGGAGACCAGGTGGTCGACAGCGAGCGCGGACCCCGCTTCGCCGTCGTCGTTCACCGTGTCCACCTCCGCTACCCGCGAGGTGCGCGACACCAGGACGACGGGGCCCTGCGCGGCCGCCTCCTCGATCGCCGACGCCGGCACCACCGGCGACAGCAGGATCACCCCGGCAGGCCGGAAGGACAGCAGATTCTTCAGCGCGGCGCGCTCGCGCGCGGGACTGCGGCCGCCGGTGTTGAGGATCAAATGGAATCCGGCCGCTTCGGCCGCCGCGTCGAGCCCCTCGACGACGTCGGCGAAGAACGCGTTGCGGAGATCGGAGACCATCACACCGAGGACCGTCGACGTCCGGCTGGCCAGCGACCTGGCCATCGCGTGCGGTTCGTAGCCCAGTTCGTGCGCCGCGCACAGCACCCTTGTCCGCCGTTCGTCGGAGACGTTCGGCGCGTTCCTCATCACCAGGGACACGAGCGCACGGGACACCCCCGCTTTCGCGGCGACGTCCTCCATCGTCGGTCTCGCCATTCCCAGTCTCCCCCTGCCCTTGACTTTGCTGTGACGGACACTACATGATTAGAGCGCTCTAATCAATAGAGCGCTCCAACACTCTCCCGCTACCCGAACCCGCCGCAGGAGGCCGCCGATGACAGCGACGACGTCCCGGATCCGAATCGCCGCCGCCCCGATCTCTTGGGGCGTATGCGAAGTCCCCGGCTGGGGCCGCGTGCTCGACGCGGGGACCGTACTGGGCGAGATGGCGGAGCTGGGGGTCCGCGCGACCGAACTCGGCCCGCCGGGGTATCTGCCGCGCGACCCGGCCGGGCTGCGTGAACTGCTGGGCGGCTACCGACTCGACCTGGTCGGCGGCTTCCTCGCCGTCGTCCTGCACGAAAACCCGGAAGCAGCGCTGGCGGAGGCCGAAGAGTCCGCCGCGCTGTTCGCCGCGTGCGGTGGCGACATGCTCGTGCTCGCCGCCGCGACCGGTCTCGACGGCTACGACGATCGCCCCGAGCTGAGCGACGCCGAATGGGCGACCCTGATCGAAACCTCCGGCGAGATCGGGGAAATCGCCGCGCGCCACGGGCTCCGCACCGTGCTGCACCCGCATGTCGGGACACACGCGGAGACCGAGGACGAGGTCGAGCGCTTCCTCGCCGATTCCACACTCCCGCTGTGCCTGGACACCGGGCATCTCCTGATCGGCGGGACCGATCCGGTCGCGCTGGCCAAGCGGTATCCCGAACGGGTCGGTCACCTGCATCTCAAGGACGTACGCGGCGAACTCGCCGAGGACGTCCGCGCCGGGAGGCTTCCCTACGCGGAAGCTGTGGGCAAAGGTCTGTATGTGCCGCTCGGCGACGGAGACGTCGACATCGAAGCGATGGTCAGGTTCGTCGACGAGGCGGGCTATGACGGGTGGTACGTGCTCGAACAGGACACCGCGCTGAGCGAGGGGAGCCCGGAAGATCTACCGAAGCGGGATGTGACCAGGAGCCTGGCCCATCTCGGCGGAATCGTCAGCCGGCTCCCGGCTGCCAGGTAACGGAAGAAGCGAGGAGAGACGACGATGTCCCATCGCTTGAAGGCGGCGATGGTGCTTGTGGCGGGGTTTTTGCTCCTGTCCGCGTGCACCGGGCCGAAGGCCGAGGAGAAACCCGCCGAGGGCGCGGGCCCGGCGACGACCCAGCCCAGTGGGCCGCTGCGGGTCGCGGTCATCTCGCACGGCACGGCGGGTGACGCGTTCTGGAACGTGGTCAAGAACGGCGCCGAGGAGGCGGGCAGGCAGCTCGGCGTCCAGGTCGAGTACAACTCCGACGGAGACCCCGGCAACCAGGCCAAGCTGATCGACAACGCGGTCGCTCAGCAGGTCGGCGGGCTGGTGGTGTCGATGGCGAACCCGGAGGCGCTCAAGACCTCGATCGAGAACGCGGTCCGCGCGGGGATCCCGGTCATCACCATCAACTCCGGTGAGGACAAGAGCGCGGCGTACGGCGCGCTCACCCACGTCGGGCAGAACGAGACCATCGCCGGTGAGGAAGCCGGGAAGAAGTTCAGGGAACTGGGCAAGAAGAAGCTGCTCTGCGTGGTCCACGAAGCGGGCAACGTCGGGCAGGCCCAGCGCTGTGACGGCGCGAAGACCGGCTTCGCGGGCGACGTGCAGACCTTGCAGGTCGACATCAGCAATCCCACCGACGCCGAATCCCGGATCAGGGGCGCGGTGCAGACCGATTCCTCGCTCGACGCAGTCCTGACGCTGAACTCGCAGGTCGCCGCGCGGGCGGTGAGCGCGATCAAGGCGGTCGGCTCACCGGCGCAGGTCGGCACGTTCGACCTCAACACCGACGTGGTCGGCGCGATCAAGGCGGGCGACGTGGTCTTCGCGGTCGACCAGCAACAGTACGAGCAGGGCTATCTCCCGGTGCAGTTCCTCAAGCTCTACCGGGACAACGCGAACGTCGTCGGCGGCGGGAAACCGGTGCTCACCGGGCCCGACCTGGTCGATAAATCCACTGTGGACACCGTCGGCCGGTACGTGCAAAGGGGCACGCGATGACAACCACCACCCTCGACGAACGGGTCGCGAAACCGCGGCTGCTGGACAGGCTGGTCGTCCGGCCCGAGATCGGCTCGCTGCTCGGCGCCGTCGTCGTCTTCCTGTTCTTCACCGTCGTCACCGACCAGTTCTTCAGCGGCAGCGGCGTGGCGACCTGGCTGGACGACGCCTCGACGCTCGGCATCATGGCGGTCGCCGTGTCCCTGCTGATGATCGGCGGCGAGTTCGACCTCTCGGCAGGCGTGATGACAGCGTCCACCGCGCTCGTCACCGCGACACTGGCGACGCAGGCGGGCTGGAACGTCTGGCTCGCGCTGTTCGCGTCCCTGGTCTTCGCCCTCGCGGTCGGCGCGTTCAACGGCTGGCTGGTGCTGCGCACCGGACTGCCCAGCTTCATCGTCACCCTGGGCACGTTCCTGGCGCTGCAGGGGCTCAACCTCGGCGTCACGCGGCTGGTCACCGGCACCGTCCAGGTCTCCGGGATGCGCTCGACCGACGGCTACGAGTCCGCCGGTTTCGTCTTCGCGTCCACAGTGGACATCGGCGGGACGGCGTTCCAGATCTCCATCGTCTGGTGGATCGGGTTCGCCGTACTGGCGGCCTGGCTGCTGGTCCGGACCCGGCTCGGCAACTGGATCTTCGCCGTCGGCGGTTCCGCGCAGAGTTCGCGTGCGGTCGGGGTCCCGGTGGTGCGCACCAAGATCATGCTGTTCATGACCACCGCGCTCGCCGCGTGGCTGGTCGGCTCGATCAACATCCTGCGGTTCGCGAGCGTCCAGGCGAACCAGGGCATCGGGCTGGAGTTCCAGTACATAATCGCGGCCGTGATCGGCGGCTGCCTGCTGACCGGCGGGTTCGGCTCGGCGATCGGCGCCGCGATCGGCGCGCTGATCTTCGGCATGGCGAGGCAGGGCATCGTGTTCGCCCGCTGGGACAGCGACTGGTTCATGCTGTTCCTCGGCGTGATGCTGCTGTCCGCGGTCCTGGTCAACAACGCCTTCCGGCGGCGCGCGGAAAGGGTCCGGCGATGAGTCATCTCCTGGAGGTCAAGGACGTCGGCAAGACCTACGGCAGCGTGATCGCGCTGCGCGACGTGTCCACCGTGGTCAACGCCGGTGAGGTGACCTGCGTGCTCGGCGACAACGGCGCAGGCAAATCCACGCTGATCAAGATCCTGGCCGGGGTCCACCAGCACGACAAGGGCGAGTTCCTCGTCGACGGCGAACCGGTCAGGTTCGCCTCGCCACGCGAGGCACTCGATCGCGGCATCGCGACGGTCTACCAGGATCTGGCGGTCGTGCCGTTGATGAGCGTGTGGCGGAACTTCTTCCTCGGTTCCGAACCGACGGTCGGCTTCGGCCCGTTCCGCGCGCTGGACCGGAAGAAGGGCCGCGCGACGACCAAGAAGGCGTTGTCCGACATGGGCATCGACCTGCGTGACGTCGAGCAGCCGGTCGGCACGCTGTCCGGTGGCGAGCGGCAGTGCGTCGCCATCGCGCGGACGGTGCACTTCGGGGCGAAGGTCCTGATCCTCGACGAGCCGACGGCCGCGCTGGGCGTGAAACAGGCCGGTGTCGTGCTCAAGTACGTCGCGCAGGCCCGTGACCGCGGGCTGGGCGTCGTGCTGATCACGCACAACCCGCATCACGCGTACCCGGTGGCCGATCGTTTCCTGCTGCTCAAACGGGGCGCGCCGCTCGGCGCCTACGAGAAATCCGGGATCGACCTGGCCGAACTGACCCGGCAGATGGCGGGCGGCGCGGAACTGGAAGCCCTCGAACACGAATTGCGAGCCGCGGAGTCCCCTTCATGACCGCTCTCGAAGCACTGACCGTCGGCCGGGTCGGGGTGGACCTCTACCCCGAACAGAGCGGCGTACCGCTGGCCGGGGTCAGCACCTTCGCCAAGTCGCTCGGCGGCACCGCGACCAACGTCGCGGTCGCCGCCGCGCGGCTCGGCCGCTCGACCTCGGTGCTGACGAAGGTCGGTCCGGACGGATTCGGGGACTACGTGCGACAGGCGCTGCGGGAGTTCGGCGTGTCCCCCGATCACGTCGGGACGTCGGCGGGACTGCAGACACCGGTGGTGTTCTGCGCGCTGGACCCGCCCGCGGATCCTCCGCTGCTGTTCTACCGGTCCCCCATCGCGCCGGATCTGACCATCGACGAGGCCGACGTGCCCTGGGACGTGGTGGAATCGGTGCCGCTGCTGTGGGTCACCGGGACCGGTGTCTCCGTCGAACCGGCACGCGGCACCCAGCGCGAGATGCTCCGGCGGCGCGGACGCCGTTCGCATACCGTGCTGGACCTCGACTTCCGGCCGATGTTCTGGCCCGACACCGGAACCGCGCGCGAGGAGATCGGCTGGATGCTCGACCACGTCACGGTCGCGGTCGGCAACCGCACCGAGGCGGAGGTCGCAGTCGGCACGGCGGACCCCGACGAGGCAGCGTCCCGGATGCTGGCCAGGGGCGTCGAACTCGCGGTGATCAAGAAGGGCGCCGAAGGTGTCCTGGTGGCCACCGCCGAGGGCCGCTGGACCGTGTCTCCCCAGCCGGTGGAGGTCGTGTGCGGACTCGGCGCCGGGGACGGTTTCGGCGGCGCGCTGATCCACGGTCTGCTGTCCGGCTGGGATCCGGTGCGCATCGCCACCTACGCCAACGCGGCCGGCGCGCTCGTCGCTTCCCGGCTGGCCTGCGCCGACGCCATGCCCACCGCCGACGAGATCGAGGAGTTGCTGTGAGCAAGCTGCACCGTCCGCTCGGGACGCTTTCGGACGAGCGGGACCCGGTCCGGCTCACCCCGGACTCGGCAGGCTGGACCTACAGTGGCCTGCGGGTTCTCTCGCTGGCCGCCGGTGAGTCCAGGGTCGTGCGCACCGGCGAGTACGAAGCGTTCGTGCTGCCGCTGGCGGGGGCGTGCACCGTCCGGGTCGACGGGCAGGTCTTCGACCTCACGGGGCGGGACTCCGTGTTCATCAGGGTCACGGACTTCGCCTATGTCCCGCGCGACGCCGAAGTCGAATTGTCGACAGTCGAAGGGATCGAGGTCGCGTTGCCGATGGCACGCTGCGGCCGCCGTCTCGAACCGCGCTACGGACCGGCCGAGAACGTTCCGGTGGAGGTACGCGGCGCGGGACAGGCCACGAGGCAGGTCACCAACTTCGGGGTGCCGGGTGTCTGGGACCACGCGGACAAGCTGAACGCGTGCGAGCTGATCACCCCCGGCGGCAACTGGTCGTCGTACCCGCCGCACAAACACGACGAGGCGTCCGAATGCGAGGTCGTCAACGAGGAGATCTACTACTTCCGCGTCGCCGGTCGCGATGGCGTGACCCCTTCACGCGAAGGGTTCGGTCTGCACCGGACGTACACCTCGGACGGCGAACTGGACGAGGACGTCGCGGTCCGGGACGGGGACGTCTTCCTGATCCCGCGCGGCTATCACGGGCCTTGCGTCGCCGCGCCGGGCTATCCGATGTACTACCTGAACGTCCTGGCCGGGCCCGCCGAAGAACGGTCGATGGCCTTCTGCGACGACCCCGCGCACGGCTGGATCCGTGAGACGTGGAACGACCAGGAACTCGATCCGCGCTGCCCGGTCACGTCGCACGAAGGGCGGGTGTCATGAAGCTGACCACAGCGCAGGCCTTGGTGCGCTGGCTGCTCGCGCAACGCTCGGAAACCCTCGACGGCCTGGAAGTCCCGCTGTTCCCTGGGGTCTTCGCGATCTTCGGGCACGGCAACGTCCTCGGTCTCGGCACCGCGCTGGAGGAGCGGCGCGACGAACTCCCCTTGTGGCGCGGGCAGACCGAACAGGGCATGGCGCTCGCGGCGGTCGGCTACGCCAAAGCGACGCACCGGCGGCAGGTCGGCGTGGTGACGTCGTCGATCGGGCCCGGCGCGCTGAACATGGTCACCGCGGCCGGGGTCGCGCACGCCAACAGGCTACCGGTCCTGCTGCTCCCCGGTGACACCTTCGTCAGCCGCGCCCCGGATCCGGTGCTGCAGCAGGTGGAGCATTTCGGTGATCCGACGGCCACGGTCAACGACGCCTTCCGCGCGGTGAGCCGGTACTTCGACCGGATCACCCGTCCCGAGCAGCTGCTCTCGACGCTGCCGCAGGTCGCCAGGGTGCTGACCGATCCGGCGGACGCGGGCCCGGTGACGCTGGCGCTGCCGCAGGACGTCCAGGTGGAGACCTACGACTTCCCGGACGCGCTCTTCGAGCCGGTGACCCATCGCCCGCCGCGCCCCCGGCCCGATCGCCGGGCGCTCACCGAAGCGGCTGGCGTGCTGAGGGCCGCGCGGAAACCGTTGCTGGTGCTCGGAGGTGGTGTCCGGTACTCCGGCGCCGGTGAGCGCGCGCTGGCCTTCGCCGAGCGGCACGGGATCCCGGTCACGGAAACGACAGCCGGGCGCACCCTGGTGCCGCACGGTCATCCGCTGCACGCCGGTCCGCTGGGCGTCACCGGTTCGGCGTCCGCGAACGTCCTGGCCGCCGAGGCCGACGTCGTACTGGCCGTCGGCACCCGCTTGCAGGACTTCACCACGGCGTCCTGGACGGTGTTCTCGCCCGGTGTCCGGCTGGTCACCCTGAACGCGGCCCGGTTCGACGCGGTCAAGCACGGCGCGCTGGCCGTCGTGGGCGACGCCGACGCGGGCCTCGCGGATCTGGCCGCCCAGCTGGAGAGCTGGCGGACCGATCCACTGTGGACAGAGCGGGCGGCGGCGGAACGCGGCCGATGGGACGAGCACATCGACACGCTGCGCGCCGGTTCCGGTGAGGTGCCGACCTACGCCCAGGTGGTCGGCGCGGTCAACGATCTCTCCGAGCCGCACGACTACGTGATGACCGCGTCCGGCGGGATGCCGGGGGAACTCATCGGTGGCTGGCGCGGATCGGGTTCGGTCAGCATGGACGTCGAGTACGGGTTCTCGTGCATGGGCTACGAACTCGCGGGCGCGTGGGGCGCCGCGATGGCGCACGCCGACGGTCTGGTGACCACGATGCTGGGCGACGGCTCGTACCTGATGCTGAACTCGGAACTGTTCTCCGCCGCCTTCGCCGGTCATCCCTTCGTCGCGGTGGTCTGCGACAACGACGGCTACGCGGTCATCGCCCGGCTGCAGGAGGGCCAAGGCGGGAAGCCGTTCAACAACTTCCTCGCCGACTGCCTGAGCACGCACTCCTCACCACCTCGGGTCGACTTCGCGAAGCACGCCGAGTCGCTGGGGTGCGCGGTGTTCACCGCGTCCTCGTTGGACGATGTGCGGGCTGCCTACGCGAAGGCGAGAGAAGCAGCGGTGGCTGAGAAACGGCCGGCGGTGGTCGTCGTGCGGACTCAGCCGAACTCGTGGACCGAAGCCGGTGTCTGGTGGGAGGTCGGCGTCCCGGAGCACCTTTCCGGACGGGAAGGCTTCGAGCAGGGGAAGTCGGGGCAGGTGCGCTATGTGACGAGCTAGGGCGCGGCCGCGTCCAGTGAACCGGACGCGGCCGCGCCCACCCCCGCCCTATTTGTCAAAGCTGGCGAAGTAACCGGCCGCCATGTCCTCGTCGCCGTGCCCGGCTTCGGAAGCACGGGCGAAGCGGGCCCGCCCGGCCTCGACGGCGTCCATCCGGACACCCGCGCGAGCCGCGGCGGCGAGCACCAACCGGGCGTCCTTCTCGGCGTTGTCGACCGAGAAGGCGGTGGTGTAGTCGTTCTTGAGGATCGCGGCGGATTTCGCCTGGAAGTAGCCGTTGTCCATCGGGCCGCCGGTGACGACGTCGACGAAGTGCCGAGGGTCGACGCCGAGTCCTTCGGCCAGCGCCAGCGCCTCGCCGACGCCGTGGGTCAGCGCGATCACCCACGTGTTCAGCACCAGTTTGAGCCGGCTCGCCGCGCCGGAGCGGCCGTCTTCGCCGACCCACAGCGTGCGCTTGCCGATCGCGTCGAACACCGGCTGGACGGTCTCGCGCGCCTCGGCCACGCCTGCCGCCAGCACGATCAGCTGACCCTGTTCGGCGGGCTGGCGGGTGCCCTGGACCGGCGCGTCGACGAAGACGAGGCCCTGCTCGTCGGCGTACGCGACCAGGTCTTCGACAGCCTCGCCGACGGTGCTGAGCTGCACCCAGATCGTCCCGGCGGCGGGGGCGGCCGCGCGGATCGCCTCCAGCACCGCCGCGCCGTCCGTGAGGACCGTGATCACGACCCGCGTGCCCTCGGCCGCTTCGGCGGCACTCGCCGCGACCTGGACGCCGTCCCCGGAGAGGGCTTCGGCCTTGGCCGCGGTGCGGTTCCAGGCCCGGACCGCGAACCCGGCCTTACTCAGGTTGCGGGCGACCGGGGCACCGATGATCCCGGTGCCGAGTACCGCGACGGTTTCCGTCATGACTGGCCTTCACTCCTCGTCTTCGATAATGGAATGGTCGTTAAAGAACTAGCGCCAAGAAAACCGGGTCGAACGCTGGGGTCTGTTACGAAACCTGGAACATCAGAACGCCTCGATGGTGGTTTCGACGACTTGGGTGAGTGCCTGCCGGTCGGCCGTCTTGCCGAGTACCCGCAGGCCGTACATCGCGGCGAGGGTGAACCGCGCCAGCGCCCGTGGATCACGGCCCGGCCCGATCTCGCCCGCTTGTCTCGCGGCGGCGAACTCGACCTGGAACGCGTTCTCCACCCGTTCGAAATTGTGGCGGACACGGGCGGTGACCTCGTCGTCGACGCCGCCGAGCTCCAGGGCGGCGTTGACGGCCAGGCAGCCGCGGTGCGTGGCCGAGGTGTCCATCTCGTCGTGGACCACGTCCATCAGCACGCGCCTGATCCGCTCCCGGATGGTTCCGGGGGCGACCAGCATCTCTTCCACCCGCGTGGCGGACGTTTCCTCGTAGCGCCGCAGCGCCTCCTTGAACAGTTGCTGCTTGCTCGAAAACGTGTTGTACAGGCTTCCCCGGCCGAGGCCGGTGCCGTCGACCAGGTCCTGGGCCGACGTCGCCGCGTATCCCTTTTGCCAGAAGGTGCCGACCGCGGCGTCGAGCGCCTCGGTGGGATCGAATCCCTTCGGACGGGGCATGTCACCAGCATCGCACGTTCTGTAATGACCAGTCAAATATCAGCGCTAATGCTCGGCCAGCAGGGAGCCGAAGCCGCGCACGCGGTCGGCGATGCCGTTCCGGCGCAGGGCGTGCCAGTACAGGACGACGTTGTTCGAGAGGACCGGCTTGCCCAGCCAGAACTCGGCGACCGCCGCGAGCCGCGCCATGGCGACGTTGGTGCCGACCTGGACGATGGCCTCGACCTCGGCGCTGTCGATCTCCTTGACCGCGTCCCTGAGCTGGGCCTCCGAGACGTGCGAGATCCTGGCCGGGCTCGGCATGCCGAGCCCGTGGAGGTTCAGCAGGTCGTAGCCGCTGTCGGCGAAGAAGCGGCCCACCGAGTCGTCGCCGACCGGCAGGTACGGCGTGATGACCGCGATCCGGCGGGCGTCCAGCGCCTCGAGCGCGGCGTTGATCGCGTCCGGGCTCATCGTCACCGGACGGCCACCCGCGGCTTCCCGCATCGAATCGAGCACACTGCCATGCGATTCCTTTCCCTCCCAATAGCTTTCCGGTGAGACCCCGACGATCACGCAGTCGGGTCCGCAGCCGGTGACGCTCCGGATCGCCGGATGTGTCGACAGCCGGATGCTGTGCATGACGTGACCGAAACCGGGCTCGTCGAGCATCGGATCGTCGTCGATGACCATCCGGCCGGTGTGGTTGGTGACGCCGTCGGGGCGCAGCGCGTCCAGTTCCGGCTGGGCCGAGGTGTTGGTGGACGGGACGACGACGCCGACCTTGAGGCGGGGACCGAGAGAGTCGGGCACGGTGGTTCCTCCTTAGCTCAGAGGGGTGCGAGCCGGGCGCGGATCGCCGACACCAGTTCCGCGACCCCGTTTTCCTTGAGGACGCTGTAGTGATCGCCTTCGAGCGTGACCACCTCCGGCGGCGTGGCCGAGTACCCGGAGCTGTTCTCGACGAACGAGTAGTCGTCGCCCGCGGCCTTGAACAGGGTCACCCGTGCCGCGATCCGCCGCCGTGCGAGTTCACGGAAGGTGTAGTCGAACTCGTAGGTCTCCTCGACGATCCGGACGACGCGCCGGACGAGCTGTTCGCCGAGGGCGGGCAGCAGCTCCGCCACGAAGGCCACGAAGCCGTCTTCGTCACGGACGGTCTCCTTGCAGGCCAGCGGTTCCGGCCCGGAGATCGACCCGAGGAAGACCGACAGCAGGATCGTCAGGTACGCCGGATTCGTGTAGCTCGCCACCCGCTCCCCGCCGCCCGCGACCTCGGGGTTGCCGGGGCAGATCAGCAGCAGGTCGTCCACCCGCTGTCCCTGCCGCTCCAGCTGCCACGCCGTTTCGAACGCGACCCGCGCGCCGAACGAGTAACCCCACAGCGTGTACGGGCCCTCCGGCTGGACACGCCTGATCTCGGCGACGTCGGCCTTCGCCATCTCCTCGACGGTGGCGTACGGCTTTTCGCCCGCGTTGACGCCGTGGGCCTGCACTCCGTAGAACGGCCGTCCCAGACCGCTTTCCGAAGCCAGCAGCCGCAGATTCATCGGATAGCCGCCGAGTCCCGGCCAGCAGAACACCGGGTCGCCGCCGCCGGTCGCCAGCGGGACCAGCCGCGACGAGGGCCGGGCGGAGTCCTCGCCGATCCGGGCGGCCAGATCGGCCAGCTTCGGGCTTTCGAAGACGACCTGCAACGGCAGCCGGCTGCCGTACTCGCGATTGATCCGGTTCACCAGGGCGACCGCGGTCAGCGAGTTGCCGCCGACGGCGAAGAAGTCGTCCATCGCCGAGACGTCGTCGTACTTCAGCGCCTTGCCCCACACCCCGGCCAGCCACCGCTCGTGGCTCGTCGAAGGCGCGACGTACGGCGCGCCGCTCGTGGCGCGGACGGCGTCGGCCGCCGCCAGCGCGTGCGCGTCGACCTTTCCGTTGGCGGTCAACGGCAACTCGTCCAGCACCAGCACCCGGTTGGGGATCATGTAGTCGGGCAGGGTGGTCGCGAGTTCGTCGCGGATGAGCTCCGCCGGCCCCTTCATGTGCACGGCGTCTTCGCGCATCCCCTCGCTGCGCGTCTGCTCCGGGCTCACCTTTCCGCCGACGAAGAAGTACGACGGACCTGGCGCGACCCCCTGCCCGGCGAGGATGTCGTCGATCCGCCGCGCGGCGGGCAACGGGTTGCCGCTCTTGGAGCTGTAGCCCGAGGACATGAAGCCGAAGCCCAGTCCGTTGCGCTGCAGGTGATGCAGCTTCGCGCCGAGACCGACGTACTCAAGCCATTCGTCGGCGGTGCGGCTGACCGCGGTGACGCCGAAGGCCGCGCGGCCGTACACCTGCTGGTTGATCGCGATCACGTGCTTGGCCTCGATCAGCTTGCCGGAGAGCCGCTCGAAATCCCCGGCCCGCCAGCGGTAGGTGCCGGCGGGCAGGCCCTCGACCCGGTCCGGATGGGCCTGCACGAACAGTTCGATGTCGTCCCAGTGCAGCTCGCCGTCGTCGGCGTGCAGGGCGAACGTGCCGAGGTAGTGGTCTTCGGCCGCGGCACCGACGCGGACGGCCACCGCCGGGTCGAACGCCGACGGGCTGATCGTGAGGCCGTATCCGGGCAGGACGTCCTCGAAGACACCGACCATGTGGCCCGTCTCGAATTCGAGGACCTCGCGGATGTTGTTCTTGTAGACCGGTTCGATGGCCCCGGTACGGCCGATGAAGTGCACCGAATGCCCGCTGCCCGCGCTCTCGCCGAGCAGGACCAGCGTGTGGTCGATCGGGTGGTAGTAGTAGATCCCGGCGCCGAGACCGTCGAGACCGCTGGTCTCCAGATACAACTGCGTCGCGTACAGCGCGCCCGGCGAGGCGTAGGAGTACTTCGGCAGCAGCCGCTCGTCGCTCTGGAACCGGCCGAACCAGCGCAGCAGCTCACCCAGTTCGGCGAACGCGAGCTCACCGGGTTCGCGGGAGTACGTACGGACAGGGCGAGCTGCCAGGAGCGCGACGAGGTCGTCGCGGGTGACGTCGCCGCCCTCGTAGTGACGATAAGTCTTGCGAGCGAAGACTTCTCGCCGCTGACGGGCGGTCTCCCGCTTGCCATCCAGGGTGACGGCCGGACGAGCGGCGAGATCGTCGCGCACGCCCGGATCGGACAACTGCGCCTTGACCTGCAGCTTGCTGGCCTTCGACTGGTGGTGCCCACCGTGGTTGCCCTGATCCATCACCGCGGCTTCACGCGGATTCAGCTCCACGCACGCGACGAGCGACTTCGAGCCGGTCCGCTCGTCGTCGGTCACCACCGCCGCCGCGCGGCGCACCCACGTGTGCTCCTCGATCGCCACCGCGATCTCGTCCAGCTCGACCCGGTAGCCGCGCAGTTTGACCTGGTTGTCGGCGCGGCCGACGAACTGGAGCGTGCCGTCCGGATTCCAGTAGGCGAGGTCGCCGGTGCGGTACAGCCGTTCGGTCGGCACGAACGGGTTCGGCACGAACTTCTCGCTCGTCTGCTCCGGCCGGTTCAGGTAGCCGCGAGCCAGCTGGACACCGCCGATGTACAGCTCGCCCGTCTCCTCGATGTCGACAGGGGCGAGTTCCGCGTCGAGCACGAAGCACTGGGTGTTGTCGGCAGGCACGCCGATCGAGACCGTCCCGGCGCCCTCGCCGATCGTGTCCGGGTCGACGACGTGGGCGGTCGCGTTGATCGTGCATTCGGTCGGCCCGTAGAGGTTGACCAGCCGCGCCGACGGCAGCTCACGGGCGAGTTCCCCGGCCAGCTGACGCGAAAGCGCCTCACCGCCGGAGAACAGTTTCCGCAACGAGGCGCAGGTCCCGAAGCGTTCCGTGTCGAGCAGTGCCTGCAGCAGCGTCGGAACGCACTGCAGGGTGGTGACGCCGTGCCCGGTCACCGTGTCGATCAGCAGTTCGGGGTCCCGGAAACTCCCCGGCGGGCTCATCACCACGCGGGCCCCCGCGGCGGGCGCCAGGATCTCCCATTGCGCGGCGTCGAAACTCATCGGCGTCTTCTGCAGCACCGTGACGCTCGGGTCCAGGTGACCACAAGCCTGCAGCCAGCGCAGCTGGGACACGACGCTGTGCTGCTCGATCATCACGCCCTTCGGCTTGCCGGTGCTGCCCGAGGTGTAGATGACGTAGGCGAGCGAGTCCGGCCGGGGCCCGCGCGGGATCTCGCCGGTCTCGTCGCGCACGTCGGCCACGGACACGATCCGGGTCCCGGCGGGCACCAGCCCGGCCAGCCGCCCGGCCAGGTGCGGTTGTGTGACGACGACACCGGCGCGGCTGTCCTCGAGCATGTACCGCAGCCGCTCTTCCGGGTACTCCGGGGACAACGGCAGATAAGCGGCACCGGACGCGAGAATTCCCCACGCGCCGACCATCAGGTCCGCGGAAGGCTCGACGTGAAGGCCGACGAGATCATTCGTGCCGATCCCCAGACCGGCGAGTTGCGCGGCTAGTCCCGCACTGGCTTCTTCGAGTTCGCGAAAGGTCAATTCACGGTCGCCATCGACGACGGCGACCGCCTCCGGCCGCGTTCTCGACCACTGACCGAGCAGCTCCGGAAGGCAGGTGGCGGAACGGACGCGGTGAAACGACGTGCCGTTGTCGGCGGGCATCATGATCTTTTCCTGTGGCAAAGCCATCCCCCATTACGAATTCCGTGGCCGCGCGCCGTTCCGACGCGCTGCTCGCGAACCACGAAGCAAAGGAGTGACACGGGGCTTCCCGAGATACGGGCGGCGAGGAGAACCGCCCGAAAGTTCTCCGACTGGAATTTCCCTGACAAACGAGGGCGGTGTATTCACCAGGCGGAAAACCGCTTCTCGCATGCCGATAAACGGAATGAGCGCGCCCGGCCGACCATTCTTTTCCGCCCTTTGGGGCCGAGAATCTCTCCGGGTGCACCCGATCCGCCACACTCGAAGGCATGATTCCCACTTTCGTCTTCGTGCACGGTTCGGGAAGTTCGGCACACGCCTGGGCGGCCACCCAGCGGGAGATGGCGTCACGCGGGCATCGGACACTCGCGCTCGACCTCCCCGGCCGGGGCGCGGGATTCACCCGTGCCTATCACGAACAGGACCTCGCGACCTTCGCGGCGGAGCCGTCGGCCATGAGCGGCTTGACCGCGGACGACTTCACCGGGGCGGTCGTCGACGCCGTCCAGCGGGTGCGTCACCACGGCCCGGTCGTCCTGGTCGCGCACAGCTTCGGCGGGCTCCCGGTCACCGCCGCCGCCAACGCGATCCCCGAACTGATCGACCGGGTCGTCTACGTCGCCGCCCAGTGCCCGGTGGAACGCCATCCCGGCGAGTACCCGGCGCTGCCCGCGTGGTCGTCCGCCGCCCTGTTCGCCGCGACGGCGCCGCTCATGATCGGCGACCCGGTGCGCCAGGGCTTCATCCGGGTGAACTGGCGCGGCGCCGATCGCGCGCAGCGGGCCGCGCTGCGGGACGCCATCTCCGGTGAACTCACCGAGGAGGAGTTCCTCCGGGTCGTCGTCACGAGCCAGCCGGACGAGGTGTTCTGGTTTGCCGGGCCCGAGTGGGATCATCGCGCCGACAAGGACTCCTGGGGCCGGATCCCGCACACGTTCGTCAAACTGACCGAGGACCGTTCCATGCCGCTCGCCATCCAGGAGCTCTACATCGCCGAGGGTGACGCGCTCACCCCGGACAACCCGTTCGACGTGCGCGAGCTCAAAAGCAGTCACGCCGGGTTCTTCCGCGAGCCCGCCGAACTCGCCGCGATCCTCGACGACCTCAGCGTCCGAGCAGGCGCCGGATCTCGGTGACGGCCGCGCGGCCCGCCCGGTTCGCGCCGACGGTGCTGGCGGACGGGCCGTAGCCGACCAGGTGCAGGCGCGGTTCGGCGACGACGCGGGTGCCGTCCATCCGGATACCTCCGCCGGACGCGCGAAGGTGCAGCGGCGCGAGATGGTCGACGGCGGCACGGAACCCGGTGGCCCACAGGATGATGTCGGCGGGTTCGAAGGTGCCGTCCGCCCACCGCACACCGTCCGGGGTGAGCCGCTGGAACATCGGGTGGCGGTCGAGGATTCCCGCGTCCAGGCCCGCCCGGACCTCGGGCGTCACGGCCAGGTCGGTCACGCTGACGACGCTTTTCGGCGGCAGGCCCTCCCGGACCCGCCTGTCGACCTTGGCGACGGCTTCACGACCCCAGTCCTCGCTGAACGGCTCTTCGCGCCAAACCGGCGGCCGCCGGGTCACCCAGCGGGTCGAACGCGCGAAGGGCGCGATCTCCAGCAGCAGCTGCACGGCCGACGCGCCGCCGCCGACCACGACCACGCGCTTGCCGCGGAAGTCGCCGGCGCCGGTGTAGTCGGCGGTGTGCAGCTGGCGGCCGCGGAAGGTCTCCTGGCCGGGATAGTACGGCCAGAACGGCCGGTCCCAGGTGCCGGTCGCGCTGATCACCGCACGCGCCGCCCAGGTTTCGGCCGCGCTCGCCACCACCAGCCGTTCGCCCTCGGCGCTCACCGACAGGACGTCGACGGGGCGATGGACGGGGAGGTCGTAGGTGCGCTCGAAGCGGCCGAAGTATTCGGAGACGACGTCGGCGGCGGGCAGTTTCGGATCCGGGGTGCCGAAAGCCATCCCCGGCAGGTCGTAGATGCCGTGGACCTTCTCCACGATCAGCGAGGGCCAGCGGTACTGCCACGCGCCGCCGGGCCGTTTGCCGTGGTCGAGCACGACGAACCCCGCCTCGTTGGCGAATCCCGCGCGGCGCAGGTGATACGCCGCCGACAGACCGGCCTGGCCCGCCCCGATCACCGCCACGTCGACTTCGTGATCCGCCTTCATACCGGGTTCAACAGCGGAGGGGCCACGCTATTTCGCGCGTTGCGTCACAGCCCGCACGATCGCCACGATCAGGAGCACTCCGGCGAGGGCCACCAGCACCGGTGCCACCCGTTTGACCACGGACTCGCCCGCGTACTCCATCAGATCGATGGCCTCGCCCTCCGTGACCGGCTTGACCGCTTTCAACGGCGGCCGTTCCTCCGGCTCGGGAGCGGTGGCGAGCTTGCCGGACAGGCAGTCCGCGAACGAGTCGAGGATCTTGCCGCCGACCTCGGAGATCATCCCGCGGCCGAACTGCGCGGGTTTACCGGTGACCGCCAGCTCCGTGGCGACGGCGCCGTGGGTGAGCCCGTCCTTCTCCGTCAGCGTGAGCGTCACCGTCGCCGACGCCGTACCCGCTCCGCGCGCGTCCTTGCCGGAAGCCTTGATCACCACTCTCCTTGCTTCGGCGTCCTTCTCGACGAAGTGGCCGGCGCCCTTGTAGAGCAGGGAGATCGGCCCGAGCTTGACCTTCACCGTGCCTTTGAAGGCGTCCCCGTCGACCTCGGTGACGGTGGCGCCCGGCATGCACGGCGCCACCCGTTCCGGGTCGACGACGGCCTTCCAGACCTCGCCGACCGGGGCGGGAACGGTGAACTCATGGTCGAGCCGCACGGGCCGACCTCCCTTCTCTCTAGGACCCTGCCGCGGCGAGAACCGCCCGGCCGGTCAGCACGCGCGCGAGGTGCTGCCGGTATTCGACGTCGGAGTTGCCGTCGGCCGTCGGGTTCGTGCCCTCGGCCGCGTGTTCCGCCGCCCCGCGGATCGCCTCGGCGGTGGCCGCGCAGCCGACCAAGGCCGCCTCGACCGCGGTCGCCCGCACCGGTGTCGAGCCCATGTTGGTGAGCGCGACCCGCGCCTCCTCGATGGTGCCCGCCTCGGTGCGGACGCAGGCCGCGACCGCGACCATCGACCACGCCTGCGCGACCCGGTTGAACTTCTCGTAGTGGGCGCGCCAGCCGGTGTGCTTCGGCACCCGGACCTCGACCAGGATCTCGTCCGCGGCGAGCGCGGTGGTGAACATGTCCTGGAAGAAGTCCGCCGCGGCGATCGTCCGCCGCCCGCCTGGCCCGGCGACGACGAGTTCGCAGCCGAGCGCGAGGACCGGAGCCAGCAGGTCACCGGCGGGGTCGGCGTGCGCGATGGCGCCGCCGAACGTGCCGCGATGGCGGATCTGCGGATCGGCCACCGTGTCGGTGGCGGCCTTGAGCAGCGCGGCGTGCTCGGCGACCAGCGTGTCCCGCTGGACGTCGTAATGCGTGGTCATCGAGCCGATGACCAGCGCGTCGCCGTCCTCGCGGACCCCGCGCAGCTCGCCGACTTTCCCAAGGTCGACCAGCGTGGTCGGCGTGGCGAGCCGCATCCGCAGCACCGGCAGCAGGCTTTGCCCGCCGGCCAGCACTTTCGCGTCCTCGCCCGCTTCGGCGAGGGCTGCGACCGCTTCGTCCACTGTGGACGGAGCGACGTAGTCGAACGGGGCCGGGATCACTGCACACCTCCGGTGGCGTCGATCGAACCGAGACCGCCGCCTGCTTCGGAGCCCAGCCCGCCCTCGGCGGACGACCCGTGCCGGACGGCGTGCCAGACCCGCATCGGGGTCAACGGCATTTCGATGTCGTTCACCCCGAAGTGCCGGACGGCGTCGACCACGGCGTTGACCACCGCCGGGGTCGAGGCGATCGTTCCCGCCTCGCCGACTCCCTTGGCGCCCAACGGATTCGTGGTCGACGGGGTCTCGGTGCGGTCGGTGGTGAAATGGGGCAGATCCGCCGCCGACGGCAGGAGATAGTCGGCGAACGTCCCGGTGGTCAGCGTCCCGCCTTCGTCGTGGACGGCTTCTTCGAACAGCGCCTGCGCGATGCCCTGCGCGAGCCCGCCGTGTACCTGGCCCTCGACGATCAGCGGATTGACGACCACGCCGACGTCGTCAACGCAGACGTACGAGCGCAGCTTCACGCGTCCGGTCTCGGTGTCGACCTCGGCCGCGCACAGATGCGTGCCGTGCGGGAAGGAGAAGTTCTCCGGATCGAACGTGTCCGCCGAATCCAGCGAGGGTTCGACGCCGTCCGGCAGGTTGTGCGCCGAGAACACGGCCCACGCGATGTCCTGGATGGACGTCGCGGAATCCGTGCCCTTGACCGAGAACTTGCCCGCCGCGAATTCGAGGTCGTCCTCCGCGCATTCCATCAGATGTGCGGCGATCGGCTTGGCCTTGGCGAGCACCTTGTCCGCCGCGTTGACCACCGCGATCCCGCCGACCACGAGCGACCGGGAGCCGTAGGTGTCCATGCCCTTGTGCGAGGACTGGGTGTCTCCGTGGATGACCTCGATGTCCTCGAACGGGACGCCGAGTTTGTCGGCGACGATCTGGCTCCACGCCGTCTCGTGGCCCTGGCCGTGCGCGGAGGCGCCGGTGATCACCTCGATCTTGCCGGTGGGCAGCACCCGGATCTCGGCGTGTTCCCAGCCGCCCGCCGCGTAGTCCAGCGAGCCGAGCACCCGCGACGGCGCGAGACCGCACATCTCGGTGAACGTCGAGATGCCGATGCCGAGCTGGACCGGGTCACCCGAGTCCCGCCGCTCCTTCTGTTCGCGGCGGAGGCCGTCGTAGTCGAAGAGTTCCTTGGCCTTCTGGGTCGCGGCTTCGTAGTTGCCCGAGTCGTAGGTCAGCCCGGCGACCGTGGTGAACGGGAACTCCTCGTGCTTGATCCAGTTCTTCTCGCGCAGCTCCATCGGGTCCATGCCCAGTTCGACGGCGAGTTCGTCCATGATCCGTTCGATCCCGAACGTGGCCTCCGGCCGCCCGGCGCCGCGATAGGCGTCGGTGAGCGTGGTGTTGGTGAACACGTTGGTGCAGGCGAAGTGATACGCCGGGAACTTGTAGATCGCGTTGAACATGAACGCGCCGAGGATCGGCACACCGGGGCCGACGAGACCGAGGTACGCGCCCATGTCGGCGAGCAGTTCGACCTTGAGGCCGGTCACCGTGCCGTCGCGGTTCGCGGTGATGGTGAGGTCCTGGATCTGGTCGCGGCCGTGGTGCGCGGCGACCATCGTCTCCGAACGGAACTCGGTCCACTTGACCGGTTTGCCGAGCCGCTGGGCGATCAGCGTCGCCATCATCTCTTCGGGCAGGACGGCGATCTTGCCGCCGAAACCGCCGCCGACGTCCGGCGCGATCACCCGCACCTTGTGCTCGGGCAGGCCGAGCGTGGCCGCGGTCATCGTCTTGAGGATGTGCGGGACCTGAGTGGCCGACCACATGACCAGCTGGCTGCCTGTCGGGTCGACGACGCACGCCCGCGGCTCCATGAACGCCGGGACCAGCCGCTGCTGACGGAACCGCCGCTTGAGCACGACCTCGGCGTTCGCGATCGCGTCCTCGACGTCGGAACCCGTGCCCGCCGCGGCGGAGTCGAAGACCCACACGGCGTTCTCGTTGGTCCCGAGATCTTCGTGCACCAGCGGCGCGCCCTCGGCGAGCGCGTTCTCGAGACCGAGCACGACCGGCAGTTCGTCGTAGTCGACGTCGATCGCTTCGAGCGCGTCATGCGCTTCGGCCGAGGTCCGGGCCACGACCACCGCGACGCCCTCGCCGGCGAAGTTCACCGTGTCCGAGGCGAGGATGGGCCTGCGCGGCGATTTCATGTCCGGGGTGATCGGCCACGCGCACGGCATGCCGATGGCGCTTTCCGGGTCGAGGTCCTTCCCGGTGAACACCGCGACCACTCCTGGCGCGGACTTCGCCTCGCCGACGTCGATCGAGACGATCTTGGCGTGCGCGAACGGACTGCGGAGCACTGCGAGATGCAGCATGCCGGGGAGGGTCAGGTTGTCGGTCCAGCGGGTCCTGCCGGTGATGAGGCGCTCGTCCTCCTTGCGGCGGCGGGCCTTCCCGACCTCCGGCTCGATCGTGGAGGTCATCACTCACCACCCGCGCCGACACGGGAAGCGGTGTCCGAGGCGAGCCGCTCGGCTTCGGGACCGGCGCCGGGCCGCATCTGATGGGCGGCGTCACGCACCGCGCGGACGATGTTCTGGTAACCCGTGCAGCGGCACAGGTTCCCTTCGAGTCCTTCTCGGACGGCTTTTTCGTCCGGATCGGGATTGTCGGCGAGGAGGTCGATCGACTGCATGATCATGCCGGGAGTGCAGAAACCGCACTGGAGCGCGTGATTCTCGTGGAAGGCCTTCTGCACCGGATGCAGTTCGCCGTCACGGGCCAGTCCTTCGACAGTGGTGACCTCGCAGCCGTCGGCCTGGACCGCGAGGACCGAACAGGATTTCACGCTGTGCCCGTCGAGGTGGACGGTGCAGGCCCCGCAGTTGCTGGTGTCGCAACCGACCACGGTGCCTACCTTCCCGACCCGTTCGCGCAGATGGTGCACGAGCAGGGTCCGGGGTTCGACGTCGTCTGTGTAGCTGGTGCCGTCGACGGTGACGGTGATGCGCATCAGGCCTCCAAAAGCAAGAGAAACCCCGCGCTGGTCCGGGGTCGTTCGGGAGCGGCCGGTTCATTCGGTTGTCACGCACCGACCCCGGAGCGACCGTGATCGGACTCACAGCCGAGCGTGCTACTTCTACTCGGCGGGGACAACCCCCGACAGGGGTGACTCGACCGCGAGTCCGCAGATGCGTTGCCAGCGACGGGAAAGGGGCGCAGATGCGGAAGAGGGCGAGTGTCCATTCGATACTGGTCGCGTCGGGCGGGTTCGCGTGACCGGATGGACGGCACGTGTGATCAGACGGACGACACGCGTGACCGGAGGGACGACACACGACGCAGCCGGGTGCCGCCGCGTGTCGTCCGGGTGACCGCTGCCGCCGGGCAGATGGCCCCGCCGGGGGCGTTGCGAAAGCCACTTTCGCAACCTTCAACGTTGCGAAAGTGGCTTTCGCAACACCCAGCTCCCGGAGGCATTCACCTGCCTACTCACGACCCAGCGCTCCGGCAGCACCCAGCGACGCGAAAGCCCGTGTCGCGAAAGCCACTTTCGAGACATCAGACGTCCCGAAAGTGGCTTTCGCGACACCCGGAACCGGCAGCCACGCGAGCGGGCGAGCACGCCACGTTCGCCTTACCTCTCAAGAGAACGACACTTACCACTCACGAGGCAGCTCGGCGTTCGCGCCCGTGATCACGGTGGCGACCCGGTCCCCCGGAAGATCGTGCACGGTCAGCGCGGCCAGACCGGCGGCGCCCGCGGGTTCCGGGAGGACGCCGAGGGTTTCCGCGCCCAGCCGCATGGCCGCGCGGAGATCGTCGTCGCCGACCAGCACGAAGTCGTCGACCAGCGACCCCAGCCGCCGCACGGATTCCGGCTCCGGCGACGTGATCGTGATACCGGCCGCGAACGAGCCGGTCCGGTCGACGGTGATCGGCTCCCCCGCCCGCCAGCTCGTCATCATCGCCCGCGCGGATTCGCTCCCGACGCCGACGATCCGGACGTCCGGGGAATGCGCCTTGAGCCAGAGCGCGACCCCGGCGATCAGCGCGCCGTCGCCGACCGGGAGGACCACCATGTCGATCCCGCTTTCCCGAGCCAGTTCCAGGCCGATCGTGCCCGCCCCCTCGGAGATCGCGGGCTCCCGGCCGTCGACGACGAAGACGCGGTCCGGGGCTTCGGCGGCGAAGGCGGCCGCGGCGACCTTCACCTCGCCGTCGACCCGGCGCGCCCGCGCGCCCAGTGCCTTGATCCGGCGCAGTTTGACCGGGGAGACGGTGGCGGGGACGAAGACCTCCGCCCGCAGGCCGTGCTTCCGGGCGGCGAACGCGACGGCCTGCCCGAAGTTGCCGCTGGTGCCGCACACCATCGTCGTACCCGGCTCCAGCCCGGCGGCGAAGTAGTCCGCGCCGCGGCCTTTGAAGCTGCGCAACGGATTCAGCGTCTCGACCTTCACCAGGACACGCCGCCCGAGCCGGTCGTTCAGCTGTCCGTCTTCGTACTGCGGGGAGTCCAGGAACACGGGATCGATCACCTTCGCCGCCTCGGCGACGTGGTCCAGTTGCAGGTCGATGTCGGTCATGACGCCCAAGCTAGGCCGGAAGACGATCACGCCGATTGTAAATTTTCCCGCCCGCGTGCAATATTCTTGCGTGACCTTGGACGAGATCGACCACCTGCTGCTCGACCTGGTCCAGGCCGACGCGGCCCGCCCGCTGCACGACCTGGGTGACGCCGTCGGCCTCTCCCCGAGCGCCGTCCAGCGGCGGCTGACCCGGCTGCGCGCCTCGGGCGTGATCCGCGCCGAGGTCGCCGTGCTCGATCCGGAGGCGCTGGGCGCCGGGATGACGTCGGTCGTCCTGGTCGCGCTGACCGACGACGACGTGAAGCACCACACCGCGTTCCGCGAGCGCATGCTGGCCGAACCGCGGGTCCAGCACTGCTACAGCATCGTCGGGCAGTGGGACTACGTCGTCGTCCTGCTCACCGCGGATCTCAAGGCGAGCCGGTACCTGGCCAGGGAACTGTTCGAGGAGCACGTCAAACGGTTCGAGACCTTGCCAGCCTTCGAGGTGGTCAAGTCCAGCCAGGCCGTCCCGGTGCCCGGTGTCAGCCGTGGATCCGGCCGGTGAGTTCGGCGAGCCGTGATCCGGAACCGCTCCACCGCAGCGCGATGATCTCCGCCGCGATCGACACCGCGGTCTCCTCCGGGGTTCGCGCGCCGAGGTCGAGGCCGATCGGCGAGGACAGCCGTTCGAGCTCCGCCTCGGTGACCCCGGCCTCGCGCAGCCGCGAGAATCGGTCATCGTGCGTCTTGCGCGAACCCATCGCGCCGACGTAACCGACGTCGAGGCGCAACGCGACTTTCAGCAGCGGCACGTCGAACTTCGGATCGTGGGTGAGCACGGCGATCGCGGTGCGGCGGTCGATCCGGCCCGCGTCGGCCTCGGCCTTCAGGTAGCGATGCGGCCAGTCGACGACGACTTCGTGCGCGTCGGGGAAGCGGCTCTTCGTCGCGAACACGGGCCGCGCGTCGCAGACGGTGACCTGGTAGCCGAGGTACGCGCCCATCTTGGCCATCGCGGCCGCGAAGTCGATCGCGCCGAAGACCAGCAGGCGCGCGGGCGGTTCGAAGGAGTTGACGAAGACCGTCATGCCCTCGCCGCGACGCTGCCCGTCCGGCCCGTAGTGCAGGGTGCCCGTGCGGCCGGCGACGAGCATGCCGCGCGCGTCGTCCACGACGGCGTCGTCCATCCGCGACGAACCGAGCGAACCGGCGACCCGGTCCGGCCAGACGATCAGATGCTCGCCGACCAGGCCCTCCTGTTCGTGCTCGATCACCGTGACCACGGCGACCGGCTCTCCACTGTGGACCGATTCGACGACGTCGCCGAGTTCCGGCATCGAGTCGCGGTCGACGTGCTGGACGTAGATGTCGATGATCCCGCCGCAGGTCAGCCCGACGGCGAACGCGTCGTCGTCGCTGACGCCGTAGCGCTGCAGCACGGGCGCGCGATCGGCGACCACCTGCTGCGCGAGTTCGTAGACAGCGCCCTCGACGCAGCCGCCGGAGACGCTTCCGGTGACCGTGCCGTCCGGGGCGACGAGCATCGCCGCGCCGGGGCTCCGGGGCGCCGACGAGAACGTCGCCACCACCGTGCCGACCCCCACCGTATCGCCTGCCGCCCAGCGGCGGTGCAGTTCGTCCAGTACGTCACGCATCGGCGATCTCCACCAGCAGTCGTTCCAATGTGGCCATGCTGTGCCCGGCGAGCAGCCGATCGAGGTACGGGAGCGCGGCCACGATGCCGGACTGCACGGGAGCGTAACCTGCCCGCCCCGCGTGCGGATTCACCCAGAATACGACGTGCGCGAGCCGTCGCAGCCTGGCGAGCTGTTCGCCGAGCAGACCGGGGTCGCCCCGTTCCCAGCCGTCGGAGAACACGGTGACCACGGACCGCCTGGCCACGCCGCGTTGTCCCCAGCGGTCGAGGAAGGCCCGCAAGGTCTCGCCGAGCCGGGTCCCGCCCGCGAAATCCGGGACCGCGGCGGCCGCGGCGAGCATCGCGTGCTCGGGATCGCGGAGCCGGAGCTGGCGGGACACCCTGGTGAGCCGGGTACCCAAGGTGAACACTTCGACACGGCCCGGAGCACGCCGGGCGACGACGTGCGCGAACCGCAGCAAGGCGTCGGCGTACGGCCCCATCGAGCCGGACACGTCGATCAGGAAGACGAGACGACGGGGTTTGGTGCCCTTTCGCTGATAAGCCAGGTGCACAGGCTCGCCGCCGCCCGCGAGCATCGCCCGGAGCGTGCGCGACGGGTCGAGAGTGCCCCGCCGGGCGGCGCGGCGGCGCGGTGACGACCGCGGCGGAAGGGCCGGGCGCAGCTTCGCGAGCAGTTCCCGCAGATGAGCGCGTTCGGCCACGCTCAGCTCGGCGAGATCTCGGTGACGCAGGAGCTCGTCCTCACTCGCCGCCACGCGGAGCTGGTCCGGCTCCGCGCCGGACTCGCCCTGGCCCGGTGCTTGCGCGAGCGCGGCGATCTTCACGCGCTTCGGTGGCGTCGCCCGCGCTCGGCGTCGTGGTCCGGCTTTCTTTTCGGTGAACCAGCTGTCGAAAGCGGCGTCGTAACGAGGGAGGTCGTCGGGGTCGGCGCACAGCGTCAGCCGTCCGGCCCAGTAGAGCTGCTCGGGATCGGCGAGATCGACCTCGCCGACGGCCGCGAGGTACGCCTGGACCCGGTGCGCGTCGCACGGCAAACCGGCTTCGCGCAAGGCCTCCGCGAAGCCGACGAATCCCGCCAGTGGATCGCTCACCCCTCCATTGTGCCCACGAGGTCAGCGGCGCGCGAAGGCCGGAGTTTTCTCGCGAAGAGGGCCGATTCCGCCCAGGACCGCCGCGATGGCGGTGAGCTGCGGAAAGCGATCGGAAGCCCGGAGCGGCAGCGGGACGGTCCGCTCGTTCAGAGTCCCGTCGAGGGCGGGCTCGATGAGCATCTTGTGCTCCGCCAACTGCTGCTTCTGGAGGAGCGAAACGACCGCGGCGCGCCGTCGCTGCACGCGGGCGAGGTCTCGCGCGGTCAGTGTGCCGCGCCGCAGCGGGGCGGCGAGGATCCGCGCGGCCGCCACGGCGTCCTGGACCGCGATGTTGACACCTATCCCGCCGGCCGGCGACATCGCGTGCGCGGCGTCACCGATGCAGAGCACCCGCCGGGAGTACCAGTGCCGGAGCTTGGACATCCGGACCTTCAGCAGTTTGACGTCGTCCCAATCGCGGATCGCGGCGAGTTCGCCCGCTCCCCAGCCGAACAGGCCGCCGATCCGTTCGCGGAACTTCTCGATCCCCTCCGCACGCAGCGCCTCGTCCTGCCCCTTCCTGATCAGGTACGACGTCTGGTAGTAGTCGCCGCGGTCCATCGTCATACCGGCGAGGCCGTTCGCGAAACGGCCGAACACCTGGGCCTCTTTGCCGGTGTCTTCGAGTTTGGGGACCCGGACCCACCAGACGTCCATCGGCACGTCGTACTCCCGCGGCACGAGTCCCGCTTCCGCGCGGATCAGCGAATCGCGGCCGTCGCAGCCGACCACGAGCGTCGCGGCCAGTTCCCGCTCGGCGCCGTCCGGATCGCGATAGCGCACGCCGCCGCCCTCGCGCAGGCCGGTCACCTCCGCCCCCATCTTCAGCGTGAACGTCGGTTCCCCGGCCGCGGCTTCGGCGAGCAGATTCAGGAAGTCCCATTGCGGGACCATCGCGATGTACTTGTGCGGCCCTGGAATCCGGCTGAAGTCGGCGGCGACGATCGTCGCGTCGCCGAACATCATCCGCATCTTCTCCAGCCGTTTCGACGGCAGTTCCGCGAACCGGTCACCGAGCCCGAGTTCGTCGAGCAGCATCAGCGTCGGGGGATGCACCGTGTCGCCGCGGAAATCCCGGAAGAAGTCCTTGTGCTTCTCGAGAACGGTGACCTCGACCCCGGCTCGTGCCAACAGGAGCCCGAGCACCATCCCCGCCGGACCGCCCCCCACCACACAACACTGTGTACGTTCCATAGTCGAGTTGTAGCGCGCCGGATGGGCCGTCGCCACGTATCCGGTTCAGAAGAGGACCTAGGTCCTGGCGTGGATTCTCGCTACGGTGACGCCATGTTCCCGCCCCGTGCCGTGCTCGCCGTCCTGCTCGCCTGTGTCGTCGGCGCGTCCGCCGCCCCCGCCGCCTCGGCGGCCCCAGCTTCTTCGCCGGTCCCGGTCGTGTACGACGGCGACTCCGACTTCGCCGACATCGCGACGCTCGCGTATCTCTGCCAGGCGCACAAACAACACCGTATCGACCTTCGCGCGGTCACCGTCACCAACAACGGCGCAGGGATTCCCGGACGGGCGCTGACCCACGTGCGGACGACGCTCGGGAAATGCGGCCTCTCCGGCATTCCGGTCGCCGACGGTTCCGACACCGGCGTGAACCCGATGCCCGCGGACAGCCGCGCCTGGACCGAAAGCATCCTCAACGGCGCGCTCGGCGACGCGGGCGTCCCTGATCGTCCGTCACGGATCCGGGCGTCGACGCTCCTCGCCGCGACGGTGCTGAAGTCCGCCCGGCCGGTCGTCGTGATCGCGACCGGCCCGCTCACGAATGTCGCGAAGGCCATGGAGGTTCCCGGTGTGGCACAGCGGATTTCGCGGCTTTCGGTGATGGGCGGCGCTTTCGACGTCCCCGGCAACGTGTTCGGCCCGGACGCGGCGAAGTTCGACGGGACCCAGGAAGTCAACATGTGGCTCGACCCCGCTTCGGCGGGCAAGGTCTTCGCCGGGCTCCGCCGCGTCGACATCGTTCCGCTGGACGCCACGAACGACGTCCCGATCACACCGTCCTATGTGGAGCGACTGGGCCGGGAAGGCCGGACCGCGGAAGCGAAACTGGTGCACGCGATCGTCACGCAGCCTGATCTCGCACCCTACGTCCAGGACGGGTCGGCGTTCTGGTGGGACACGCTCACCTCGTCCGAGGTGCTCGACGCCGTGAGCCCCGTGAAGCTGCGGCGGGCGAAGGTCGACGTGCGACAGGACGGCGCCGCGGCGGGCCGTACTTACGTGACACCGAAGGGAACTTCGCAGTACGTCGGCTACGACGCGGACCCCGTCGCGTGGGAGAACGGGTACCTGAAGATGCTCAACGGCTAGGATTTCAGGCCCGCGATGAGCACCCCGACCATCTTGCGCGCGTTGTAGCGGGGATCGGTTTCGGCGCCGATGCAGAGGTTCCCGACCCCGCGCATGACTTCGATCGCCTGCAGGTCGGAGCGGATCTCGCCGGCCTCCGCCGCCGCGTCGAGCAACCGGGCGCAGACGGGCAGGAGGGTGTCGAGGAAGTAGGCGTGCAGCGTCTCGAACCCGGCGTTGTCCGACTGCAGCACCGCCGCGAGGCCATGTTTGGTGACCAGGAAATCGACGAAGAGGTCGATCCAGCGGCGTAGAGCCTCGTATGGCGAAGCGCTCGACGCCAGCAGTTCCGGCCCGGCTTCGGCGCAGGCGTCGACCTGGTGCCGGTAGACGGCGATGATGAGATCTGCCCTGGTCGGGAAATGCCGGTAGATCGTGCCCATCCCGACCCCCGCCTCGGCCGCGATGTCGCGGACCGGTGCCTCCACGCCCGAAGTGACGAAGACGGCGGCGGCCGCGTCGAGCAGGGTCTTCTCGTTGCGCCGGGCGTCCGCACGTTTGGCCTTGGTGCCCTCTTCGCCCATCACGCCACTCCTTCTTCGCTACCGGTTGCCAAACGGAACAGTGCTCCGTATCGTTAGCGGAGCAACGTTCCGCTTGCTCATCTTGCCATGGAGGACACCGTCATGCAGTACCGCACCTTGGGCAGGACCGGCGTGCAGGTCAGCACCCTCGCGCTCGGCGCGATGAACTTCGGCGCGATCGGGCGCACGACCCAGGACGAGGCCACCGCCATCGTCGACGCCGCGCTGGCGGGCGGGATCAACTTCATCGACACCGCCGACATGTACAGCGCCGGCGAGTCGGAGAAGATGGTCGGCAAGGCCATCGCCGGTCGCCGCGAAGACATCGTGCTGGCCACGAAGGCGACCCTGCCGATGGGCGTCGAGCGCAACCATCAGGGCGCTTCACGCCGCTGGCTGGTCACCGAACTGGACAACAGCCTGCGCCGCCTCGGGGTCGATCACGTCGACCTCTACCAGATCCACCGCTGGGATCCGAAGACCAGCGACGAGGAGACGCTCTCGGCGCTGACCGATCTTCAGCGCGAGGGGAAGATCCGCTACTTCGGCTCGTCGACCTTCCCCGCGTACCGGATCGTGCAGGCACAGTGGGCCGCCCGCGAACACCGCCTTGGCCGGTATGTCACCGAGCAGCCCGGCTACTCGATCCTGCAGCGCGGCAGCGAAACGCATGTGCTGCCGGTGACCGAGGAATACGGGATGGGCGTGCTGGTCTGGAGCCCGCTGGCGTCCGGCTGGCTGTCCGGTGCGATCCGGGAAGGCCGCGAGATCAGCACGCATCGTTCGGCGGTCCTGCCGCAGCGTTTCGATCTGACCCGGCCCGGCAACCGGGCCCGGCTCGAAGCCGTCGAGCGGCTGGCGAAGGTCGCCGACCAGGCGGGACTGAGCCTGATCCAGCTCGCGCTCGGCTTCGTCGTCGCGCATCCGGGCGTGACGAGCGCGATCATCGGACCCCGCACCCTGACGCATCTGGAGTCGCAGCTCGCCGCCGCGGACACGGTGCTTTCGGCGGACATCCTGGACGCGATCGACGAGATCGTCGCCCCCGGCACCGATCTCGCCCCGGAGGAGAAGAACGACACCCCGCCCGCCCTGCTCGACGCGTCACTGCGACGCCGCTGACGTTCAGGCGAGCAGTTTGTCCAGTTTGGCGCGGACCCTGTCGAGGTCCTCGCTGTACTTGAGCACCGAGCCGAGCGTCCGCGCGCCGGCCGCGGCGTCCAATGCGGACATTCCCAAGGCGAGCAGGGCCTGAGCCCAGTCCAGGGATTCCGCCACCCCTGGCGGCTTCAGCAGCTCCATCGCCCGGAGCCGGTGCACCGCCGTCGCGACCTGCGCCGCGAGCTCTTCGCCCAGGTCCGGGATCTTGCGGCGCAGGATCTCGATCTCGCGGCCGAGGTCCGGGTGTTCGAGCCAGTGGTAGAGACAGCGGCGCTTCAGCGCGTCGTGCACCTCCCGCGTCCGGTTGGAGGTGAGCACCACGAGCGGCGGATGTTCGGCGCGCACCTCGCCGAACTCGGGGATCGTCACCGCGTTCTCGTCGAGGAGTTGCAGCAGGAAGGCTTCGAACTCGTCGTCGGCGCGGTCGATCTCGTCGACCAGCAGCACACACGGCGCTGTCTGCAAGGCCTTCAGCAGCGGCCGGGAAAGCAGGAAACGTTCGGTGTAGAGGGACTGTTCCGCGGTCTCGACGTCGAGACCGCCGTCACCGGCGGCTTCGAGCGCCCGCAGATGCAGCAATTGGCGGGGGAAGTCCCATTCGTACAGTGCCTGTGCCGCGTCGATTCCCTCGTGGCATTGGAGCCGGATGAGCGGCAGGCCGAGCGCTTCGGCCAGTCCCAAGGCGAGCGAGGTCTTTCCGGTGCCCGGTTCGCCCTCGCAGAACAGCGGGCGGCCGAGCCGGAGAGCGAGGAACCCCGCCGTGGCGATGCCGTCGTCGGCGAGATAGCCGACCGATTCGAGGGCTTCGGCCAGTTTCTCCGGAGATTCGACGGTCACGTCCCGATCGTAAGCCCCGGCGGGCCGGAGATCAGCCTGGAAGATCCTCGCGGCGGTCCACGTCGTGTCCGGTGCCGAGGTCGCCGCATTCGACGAGGCGCAGGTCCTGACGCCCTCTGAGCCAGTCCCGCGCACCCTTGTCCCCGGACGCGCCCGCCACGATCTCCGGCCACCAGCGGCGGCCGAGCACGACGGGATGGCCGGGGACGCCGTCGTAGGCGGCGCGCGCGACGGTGTTCTCGCCTGCCCCGGCCGCGACCCGGCGCACCACTTCGGCGCCGACGCCGGGCAGATCCACGAGGTGCACGACGGCGGCTTCGACACCGGTCGGCTCCAAGGCTCTCAGCCCCGCGCGCAGGGACGCGCCCATGCCGGACTCCCAGTCTTCGGCGACGACGGCGCACTCGGGTTCGGGCAGAAGGGCGCGGACTTCGTCGGCCGACGCACCCAGCACCACCCGGACCGGCGCGCAGCCTGCGTCGGTGAGCACTCGCAGCGCCCGGACGACGAACGGCTCGCCGTCGAGGACGGCCAGTGCCTTCGGCCCGCCGAACCGGCGCCCGGCCCCGGCCGCGAGCAGCAGCCCGGCGACCTCAGCCATGCCTCGCCTTCGTGTTTCCGGCCCTGGCCGGCGGTGCCGAGGCCAGGTCGGTCTCGATGGCGCGTGCGGCCGCGAGCAGCGACGGCAGCAGTTCACGCTCGACCGATTCCGGCGTCGTGCGGCTGGCGTGGGTGGAGAGGTTGACCGCGGCCACGACCTTGCCGCGCCGGTCCCGGATCGGGGCGGCGATCGAACGGAGACCCTCTTCGAGTTCCTGGTCGACCATCGCGTAGCCCTGCCGGTACACCCGCTCCAGCTCGGCGATGAGGTCTTTCTGCCTGGTCAGCGTGTACGCGGTCAGCTTCTCGAGCTTGGCCGCGTCGAAGTAGCCGTGCAGGTCTTCGCCTTCGAGGTCGGCCAGCAGCACATGTCCCATCGACGTCGCGTGGGCCGGGAACCGGGTGCCGACGTTGATGCTGACGGTCATGATCCGTGAAACGGCCACCCGCGCGACGTACACGATGTCCAGGCCTTCGAGCACCGAGACCGAACTCGACTCGTGCACGTCGGCGGACAGCCGTTCGAGATGCGGCTGGGCGACCTCCGGCAGCGACAGGCTCGACAGGTATGAGTAGCCGAGTTCGAGGACCCGTGCGGTGAGCGAGAAGTACTTGCCGTCCGTGCGCACATATCCCAGGTCGACGAGGGTGAGCAGGAACCGGCGGGCGGCCGCCCTGGTCAGCCCGGTGGACCGGGCGACGTCGCTCAGCGTGAGTTCCGCCGCCTCCGCGTTGAACGCCTTGATCACCGCCAGCCCGCGCTCCAGCGACTGGACATGGTGCGCTCCGCGCTCGGTCACCTCGCCTTCGTCCATGGAAGAACCCTAACCGCCCTCCTTCTCCTGAGCCGCAGGCTCACCTAGTTCGGCCAGCACCCGCTGGGCTACGGCGAACGCCGCGTTGGCGGCCGGGGCACCCGCGTAGACGGCGGTGTGCAGCAGCACCTCCGAGATCTCCTGCGCGCTGAGTCCATTGTGGACCGCGGCCCGGACGTGCATCGCGAGCTCGTCGTGGGCATGCAGCGCGGTGAGCGCGGCCAGCGTGACGCAACTTCGGGTCTTGCGGTCGAGCCCGTCACGCGACCAGACCGAGCCCCACGCACCACGGGTGATGTAGTCCTGGAACGGGCGGCTGAACTCGGTGGTGCGCGCCACCGCCCGATCGACGTGCGCGTCCCCGAGGACCTCGCGGCGCACCCGCATGCCGGTCTCGTAAGGGTCTTCGCTCATCGAGCCACCTCCAGGTGTTCGAGGATCAGCGCGGTGAACCGCTCCGGCTGTTCGTAACTTCCCAGGTGCGCGGCGCCTTCGACGACTTCGAGCCGCGCGTCCGGGATGCCGCCCGCGATCACCTCGGCGTGTTCGACCGGGGTGGCCGGATCCTCGGCACCGGCGATGACCAGGGTCCGCGCCGTGATCTTGGGCAGGTCGTCGACGAGGTCCATCCGCTCGATGGCCTGGCAGGACGCCGCGTATCCCTCGGCGGGGACGTTCGCGATCATCTCGCGCAGGAACTCGGCCCGCTCGGGATGCGCGGCGACGTGGCCAGGGGTGAGCCAGCGGCCGACCCCGGCCTCGGCGACCGAGCCGGTGCCGTTCTCCCGGACCGTCTTCGCCCTGTCCGCCCACATTCCCGGCGGCCCGAGTTTCGCGGACGTGCAGCACAGCACGAGACTCCCGATCCGGTCCGGCGCGTTCACGCCGAGCCACATCCCGGTCATCCCGCCGAGCGAAAGCCCGACGACGTGGGCGCTGGCGACGCCGTGCTCGTCGAGCAGCGCGAGCAGGTCACCGCCGAGATCCTCGATCGCATACGGCCCCGGCGGGACCGGGGACGCGCCATGCCCGCGGGTGTCGTAGCGGATCACCCGGAAACCCTTTTCCACCAAGGGTTTCACCTGCGGATCCCACATGCGGTGGTCACTGCCGAGCGATCCGCTGAACACCACGGCAGGGCCGTCCGCGGGCCCTTCCGCGACGCTGTACACCTTGACCGGCCCGGACATCGAAAACCTAGACATCGAAAAACACCGTCTCCCCCTCGCCCTGCAGCCGGACGTCGAACCGGTAGCCCTCACCGGTCTTCGTGGCGATCAAGGTGCCCCGGCGGGATTCCGGGACCGAGGCCAGCACCGGATCCTCGGAGTTGTCGTTGTCCTCGAAGTAGATCCGGGTGACGACGCGATGCAGGAGACCGCGGGCGAGCACCGAGACGTCGATATGCGGCGCCTGTGTGCTGCCCGCCGGACCGGGCAGCGAGCCGGGCATGATCGTCCTGATCTCGTAGTGGCCGCCGGGGTCGGTCGGGCAGCGCCCGAAGCCCCGGAACCCGCTCGCGACGGCTCCGCGCGGGTCGTCGGGGTGATCGAACCGGCCGTCGGCGTCGGCCTGCCAGGTCTCGATCATCGCGTCCGGGACGGGGTCGCCCGCGCCGTCGAAGACCCGGCCGTGGATACGGATCGCGGCCGGTTCACCCGCGGGGACGACGTCCGGCCCGTCCGGCCAGGGCAGGCCGATGGACAGGTACGGGCCGACGGTCTGGGAAGGCGTCGTCTCCGGCATCAGTGCTCGTCCTCCTCGTCTTCGAAGACCGACGCTTCGCGGCCGCGGACGACGATGTCGAACTGGAAGGCCAGCGCCCACTCGGCTTCGGTGCGGTCCAGGTCGAACCGCGCGATCATCCGCTGCCGTGCCTTCTCGTCCGGGATGGAGTTGAAGATCGGGTCCTGCGAGAACAGCGGGTCTTCCGGGAAGTACATCTGGGTGACCAGCCGCTGGGTGAAGGCGCTGCCGAAGACGGAGAAGTGGATGTGCGCCGGCCGCCAGGCGTTGTCGTGGTTCTTCCACGGGTACGCGCCGGGTTTGATGGTGGTGAAGGTGTAGCGGCCTTCACCGTCGGTCAGTGTCCGGCCCGCGCCGTCGAAGTTGGGGTCGATCGGCGACGGCCAGCGGTCGCCGGTGTGCCGGTACCGGCCGCCCGCGTTCGCCTGCCAGACCTCCACGAGCGAGTCCCGGATCGGCCGCCCGTCACCGTCGAGCAGCCGTCCGGTGACGATGATCCGCTGTCCTTGTGGCTCACCGGGGTGTCCCTTGGTGAGGTCGTTGTCGAACTCGCCGATCCGTCCCGGCCCCAGTGCGGGCCCGGTGACCTCGGTCAGCAGATGCGGGAGCACGATCAGTGGTTCCTGAGGGTGCCTCAGCGCCGTCGACCGGTAACCGGCGTGGTCGAGCGGCGGATGCGTGCCCTCCGGATCGCGCCGGTAGCGCGGGAGCCTCAGTTCTGCGGGTGCGGACATGCTGTTCCCTCCAGCGCGAGTCAGTGGGTCACCGGGCTTCGAGGACGACGGCCAGCCCCTGGCCGACGCCGATGCAGATGGCCGCCAGCCCCCACCGGCCACCGGTGCGGCGCAAGTGGTGGGCCAGGGTGCCGAGGATCCGGCCGCCGGAGGCACCCAGCGGATGCCCGATCGCGATCGCGCCGCCGTTCACGTTGACGATCTCCGGGTCGAGCTTCGACCAGTCGCGCAGGCAGGCCAGCGACTGCGCGGCGAAGGCCTCGTTCAGTTCGACCGCCGCCAGGTCTTCCCAGCCGATCCCGGCCCGTTCCAGGGCGATCTCGGCCGCGCGGACCGGGCCGATGCCGAAGACGTCGGGGTCGACGCCCGCCGCGCCCCGGCCGGCGATCCGGGCCAGCGGAGCCTTGCCGAGCCGCTTCCCCGCCGCCTCGTCACCGAGCAGCAGCGCGGAAGCGCCGTCGTTGAGCGGCGACGCGTTCGCGGCCGTGACCGTCCCTTGTGGACGGAAGACGGGCTTGAGCTTCGCGAGTTTCTCCTGGCTGGAGTCCGGCCGGATGCCTTCGTCACGAGTGAGTTCGACGCCCTCGACGGGGACGACGTGATCGTCGTAGAACCCCTCGTCCCAGGCGCGGGCGGCGTTGACGTGACTGCGGACGGCGAACGCGTCCTGTTCGTCGCGGCCGATGCCGTAGCGCTCGGCGAGCAGCTCGGTGGACTCACCGAGCGAGACCGTCCACTGCTCGGGCATCTTCGGGTTGACCATGCGCCAGCCCAGCGCGGTGGAATGCAGCGTCTGGTTGCCCGCGGGGAAGGCCTTCTCCGGCTTCTGCATGACCAGCGGTGAGCGGCTCATCGACTCGACCCCGCCGGCGACGGCGAGCGAAGCGTCGCCGACCTGCACCGACCGGCTCGCCTGCATGACCGCGTCGAGGCCGGAGCCGCACAGCCGGTTGACCGTGGCACCGGGCACGGTCGTCGGCCAGCCCGCCAGCAGCGCCGCCATCCGCGCGACGTTGCGGTTGTCCTCGCCCGCGCCGTTGGCGTCGCCGAGCACGACCTCGTCCACGGTGGCCGGGTCGAGGTCGTTGCGCTCGGCCAGCGACCGCAGCACGGTGGCGGCGAGGTCGTCCGGGCGGACCCCGGACAGGGCGCCGCCGTACTTGCCGAACGGGGTACGGATGGCGTCGAACAGGAAGACGTCGGTCATGCGCTCGCCCTTTTGAGGTCTCGGAGGATGCGGAGTTCTGCCTCGGTCGGCGCCGGGGTGGTCGCCAGGTCGCCGGACACCTTCAGTTTCCACCCGGTCGCCTCGACGACCTGATCCACCTCGACCCCTGGGTGCAGTTCGGTGAGCGTGAGCTCGGCGGTCTCGGGGTCGGGCCGCATCAGTCCGAGGTCGGTGACCACCAGCGTCGGCCCGGCGCCGGGGAGGCCGAGGCGCTCGCGGTCGCCCTTGCCGGAGCCGTGGCCGAACGAGGTCACGAAGTCGACCTTCTCGACGAACGTGCGGGTGCTCTGCCGGAGCACCACGAACACCTCGCGGCAGGACGCGGCGATCTCCGGCGCCCCGCCCGCTCCGGGGAGGCGCACCTTGGGGTTGGCGTAGTCGGGGCCGATGACGGTGGTGTTGATGTTGCCGAACTTGTCCAGCTGGGCGGCGCCGAGGAAACCGACGTCGATCCGGCCGGGCTGGAGCCAGTAGTTGAAGACCTCGGGCACGCTGACCACGGCGTCCGCCGTGTCGGCGAGTTCGCCGTCGCCGATGGACAACGGGAGCCTGGTCGGTTTGGCGCCGAGGCAGCCGGATTCGTAGATCAGCGTGAGATCCGGCGCGTGCCCGCGACGGGCCAGGTTCGCGGCCGTGCTGGGCAGGCCGATACCCACGAAACAGGACATCCCGTCGCCGAGCGCGCGGGCGGCGGCGACGCTCATCATCTCGTCGGAGGTGTAGCCGGTCATGCCTTCACTCCCGTCAGCTCGTCGAGCCAGCGGGTGAAACTCTCCCTGTCCCGGCCGATCACGTCCCATGCCTGGTAGGCGTCGTTGTCCCGTTCGTAGTAACCCGCCGCGTACGACGGCCTCGCGCCGCCGGGAACCTCGGCGACGGCGGTGACCGCCCACGAGGGCAGCACGATCGCGCCCGGCCGGGGCTCCAGTTCGTCCACGACCTCCTCGACGGTGACCAGCGAACGCTTCGCCGCCAGCACCGCCTCCTTCTGCACGCCGGTGATACCCCAGATCTGGACGTTGCCGGACCTGTCGGCGCGCTGGGCGTGCACGATCGTCACGTCCGGGTTGAGGGCGGGGACGGCGGCGAGCCGCTCACCGGTGAAGGGGCAGGTGATGGGCTTGATCGTGTCCGTCTGCGCGGGCAAATCGGTGCCGGTGTAGCCCCGCAGGACGGCGAACGGCAGCCCCGAGGCGCCTGCGACGTACCGATTCGCCATGCCCGCGTGACTGTGTTCCTCTATTTCCAAGGGCACCGGCCACGAATGCTGGACCGCGTCACGAAAACGGTGCAGCGAGCCGACACCGGGATTGCCGCCCCACGAGAAGATCAGCTTGCGCGCGCAGCCCGCGCCGATGAGCTGGTCGTAGACGATGTCCGGGGTCATGCGGACCAGTGTCAGGCCGGTGCGTCGCTGACGGATGATCTCGTGGCCGGCGGCTACGGGAATGAGGTGCGTGAAGCCCTCGAGCGCGACCGTGTCCCCGTCACGCACCAGCCGCGCCACGGCCTCCTTCAACGACAGTAGCTCTGCCATCCCCACTCCCGGACTGTTCGGATCGCGCACACTTGTTCTTCAGACGAACATAGCACAAGAGCTCCGGTTGTGGCACCCGCGACGAGAAGGCAGGTCCCGCCAATGTTGACAGTGCGCACATCGAGTTCTAGCCTCCCAATGTAAGCACTGCACACATTCAGGAGGTCTCCGATGGCGCCGAGCACACGGGTCGATCTGGGCGGACACCCGGTCGACGTCCCGAAGGGCGGCCTGTACGACCGCTACCGCATGGACACCGACCTCGACACCGTCGCCGCCGACCCGCGCGTGAGCGGCGTCGACTTCTTCCGGCGGCTTCCCAAGACACGGGTCGACTCGCCGATCGGCTCCACGCTGACCCCCAACTTCTACTACCGGATCTCGACGGCCCGGCTGACCTTGCCCGCCCCCTCCCGCGCGATCCGGCGACGGCTCCCGGACGAGCTGTCATCCCTGGAGGTCGCGCCCGGCCTCGGCCTGGTGTCGGTGATGGTGTTCCGGTACGACGTCTGCGACATCGACTTCTACACCGAGGCCGCGGTGGGCGTCGCCGTCCGGCCAGCCCGGCACGGCGGGTTCGGGTTCTTCGACCTCGTGACCGGCCTCAAGAACGACCATCTCCACTCCTACGTGCTGTCCCTGCCGGTCAGCAGCGACATCGCCCGGATCCGCGGCCGCGACGGCTACGGCTTCCCGAAATGGGTGACGAGCCTCGACGTCGACATCGACGGCGAGCGCACCGAGGCACACGTGGCGAACGACCACGGCGGGACCGACCTCGCGCTCTCGGCGGCCACACCCCGCCAGAGCGCCCGGCCGACCGGAGAGCGGGTCTCGAACCTCACCTCGTACACCACCATCGGGGACGCCTGGCACTCGACGCTCAGCCAGACGAACGTCCTGTCGGCCGGAAGCGCGACGTTCCCGCGCGACATCGATCTCCGGCTGGGCGAAGGCCGCCTCTCCGACGACGTCCGCTCGCTCAGCCCCCGCAGGCCGGTCCGCCTCGACGTGATGACGGAAGGGCAGCTCGCGCTCCACATGCCGGTCCCTACCTCCGTCCGACACCGGGAGGCCCGGAAAATGACCGGCCGCGCGTTTCCGTGACCGGCGGAGTGCGTCCTGCCGGGTTCGAAGCCGGCAGGACGCGGTCGCGCTCAGCCGATCCCGCTGCCGGGCGGGAACCATTCGACGGCCTTGAAGTCACCGGTCTCGACCGTCGCACTGCTCATACAGGGCGGCACGACGAACTTCCGGTCGGGATCGGGCCCCCAGCTGTAGCCGACCCGGTCGCGCCTGCCGTGGTCGTACACCGACATCCCGACCCTGCGGTCCTTGAGTTCCGGGACGTTCGTGTCCTCGACGATGCCGGTGACCACGGCGACCGGGCCGCCCACGACCAGGCAGTCGATCCGGCCCTGGAAGTAGGCGGAGATCCCGCCGCCCGCGTGGCTCACCCGGAACGTCCCCCTGCTCTCCGGGAAAAGACCGTGCGCGTCGAAGGTGAACCGGACGTCCTGGCCGTCCTTGCGCAGCATCTTGGCGCTGCCGACCAGGCTCGGTTCGGACGGCTTCCCCTTGCCTTCCTCGGCCCCCGACGCCGGGCCAGCCGCGACGAGTGTCGTGGCGAGGACCATCGCGGCGCCGACGGCGGCGAGTTCTCGTGATCGTTTCATTTTCCACCCCTGGAATCCCCTGGTCGCGGAACCATTCCGCGCTCCAACCATCTCGGGACGCCCGGCCGTGACGACTCCCCCGCGCAGGGGAAGCGCCTCCCTCATAACGGGGATTCGCGTATTTGGGATACCAAGTTCCGCACACTAGGCTGACGGGGTGACCTCGACGATCGCGGTGACCCGGTGGATTCCCGACGAAGCGCTGAAAGTGCTCGCCGAAGCCGGGGAGGTGAAACTGTCGCGCGCCGACCGGCCGCTGACGCCGGACGAACTGCGCGAGTTCGTCCGGGGCGCGTCCGCGATCGTCGGCATGCTGCACGACCGGATCGACGGCACGGTCGCCGACGCGGCGGGCCCCGGACTGAAGGTCGTGGCGAACGTGGCCGTCGGCTACGACAACGTCGACGTCCCGGCGCTGGCCGAACGCGGAGTCACCGTCACCAACACCCCCGGCGTGCTCACCGGCGCCACCGCGGATCTGGCGTTCGGGCTGATCCTCGCGGTCACGCGACGGCTCGGCGAGGGCGAACGGCTGATCCGCTCGCGCACGCCATGGTCGTTCCACCTGGGGTTCCTGCTGGGCTCCGGACTGGAGGACAAGACGCTCGGGATCGTCGGGCTCGGCCAGATCGGGCAGGCGGTCGCGCGGCGGGCGCTCGGTTTCGGCATGCGGATCGTCTACTCGGGACGATCGCGGGCCGCCGAAGACGTCGAGAAGGCCTTGGGCGCGAAGTACGTGTCCTTCGGCGAATTGCTGAAGAGCTCCGATGTCGTTTCACTGCACTGCCCTCTGACACCGGAGACCAGGCATCTCATCGACGCGGACGCGCTGAAGTCGATGAAGCCGGGCGCGTACCTGATCAACACCACACGCGGTCCCGTCGTCCACGAAGCGGCACTGGCGGACGCGCTCGAAGCCGGGGAGATCGCCGGAGCGGGCCTCGACGTCTTCGAGGCCGAACCCGAGGTCGAACCGCGCCTGCTGGACCGCGAAAACGTCGTCTTGACGCCGCACCTCGGATCGGCGACGGTCGAAACCCGTACTGCCATGGCCGTGCTCGCGGCCGAGAACGTCGCGTCGGTGCTCACCGGCGGAAAACCGCTGACGGAGGTTCGTCCATGACTCGCGTGGTCATCGCGCCCGACAAGTTCAAGGGAAGCCTGACCGCGGTCGAGGCCGCGCAGGCGATCGCGCACGGCGTCCGCGACGCGCTGCCCGAGGCCGAGGTCTCCGCCTGCCCGGTCGCCGACGGCGGCGAGGGAACCCTGGACGTCCTCGTCGCGGCGGGCGGACGTCTCGTGGAACTTCCGGTCCGCGGGCCGCTCGACGACACCGTCGACGCGAGTTACGTGCTGCTGGACGGAACGGCCTACGTCGAGTCGGCCCGCGCGTGCGGGATCGAGTTCGTCGAGCCGAGCCCGGACGTGGCGCTCGCCGCGCACACCTGGGGCGTCGGCGAACTCCTCGCGCACGCGCTCGACAACGGCGCGCGGCGGCTGGTGCTGACCGTCGGCGGGACCGCGAGCACCGACGGCGGCGCCGGGATGCTGGCGGCACTGGGCGCCGGGGTGTTCGACGCGTTCGGCGCGCCGGTCGGGCTCGGCGGCGGCACACTGGGCCGCGTCGCTTCGGCCGAACTCGGCCCGGTGCGCGACAGGCTCGGTTCCGTCGAGGTCGCCGTCGCCACCGACGTGACGAACCCGCTGCTCGGAGCCCGTGGCGCGGCGGCGATCTTCGGCCCGCAGAAAGGCGCGGGCCCACGCGAGGTCGAGCAGCTGGACGAGTCACTGTCCCGCTGGGCACAGGCGTTGCGGAACGCCGGCACTCTCGACGTCTCCGACCTGCCGGGCGCAGGGGCGGGCGGCGGGGTCGCCGCCGGGGCTATCGCGGGACTCGGCGCGACGGTCGAATCCGGTTTCCAGCTCATCGCCGGGCTCACCGGGGTCGCGGGCGCCATCGAACGCGCCGACCTCGTCATCACCGGCGAGGGGTCACTCGACGAGCAGAGTCTCGACGGCAAGGCTCCGGCGGGCATCGCGGCCCGCGCGCGGGAACACGCGGTACCGCTGATGGTGCTGGCCGGACGGATCCAGCTGGACGAGAGCCAGCTCGCCGGCCTCGGGGTCGTGGGCAGCGCCGCCCTCATCGACCACGCGCCTTCGCTCGACCACGCGCGTGCGCACGCGGCGACGCTCTTGCGCGAGCGGGCCGGCGAGCTGGTCCGTGCCTGGGCCCGGACTTAAAGCCTGAACCCGCCGGGCTCAGCTGCCAGGCTGGGGCTGAGCCTGCGGGAGTACGGCGAAGGCGACTTCACCGGTCTCGTCCTGCTGAACGTCGAGCACCTTGTCGTCGAGCAACGCGGCCGCTTCGGGCTCCAAGTACACCTTCGGGCCGCCGTCGGCGCCGAGGACCTTGTCGCCGCTTTCGGGTTCGGGAGCGACGGAAACCGCGAGCTGGGGACTGTCCCCCTGCTGGGAATGCATCGCGAACCGCAGCCCGCCTCCGTCCTGCCCGTTTTCCTGCCCGGTCAGTGCGGTGATCGCCTCGGCGGCGGCTTCGGTGACTGTAAGCATCTCTGCCCTTCCTTCGTCGCGGTCTTGCACTTGACCGACCACGCTAGGGGGTCCCGGCATGGCCCGCCGTCTGAGTGAAGATCATTTTCCGGCCCGGCCGTCTCACAGTCGCTCACCGGCCACGCCCTCCTCGTCGGACGTTGGCCGGGACGTGCTGTACTCGACCCGGTCACCCGTGGCTTACCCGACGTCTCCGCAGGCCAAACGGCAGTGCTGTCGCGAGGATCACAATCTCTCAGCTGGTTCAATAGCTTCACAAATTTGTGAAACAAGGAGTAGCGTCGTCGGTATGACCACCACCAGGTGGGCGCCAGGGCACCGGATCATCCGGCGCGCGCCGGAACGGCACCACGAGCTCGGCCACCATGCCGCTTGGTACGTCGTCGCCGGCGTCGCCGCCACCGGCCTGCAAGCGGTGCTGTTCCTTCTCCTGCAGCCGGTCCTCGGCCCCCAGGTGGCCAATCTGGTCGCGCTCGCGGTCACGACCGTCGGGAACACCGAGTTCCACCGACGGGTCACCTTCGCCACCCGGAAGAGTCACGCGGGCAAACGGCATTTCCAAGACCTCGTGACGTTCGCCTTCTACGCCGCGTATGGCTCGATCGTGCTCGCGTCCCTCGACGCGGTGATCACCGAGCCGACCGCACTGGAACAGACCGGCGCACTGCTCGCGGCCAGCGTCGTGGGCGGCATCGCGCGCTTCGCGGTTCTTCGCTGGTGGGTCTTCGCGCGCCGGAAGGCTTAGTGTTCGACGCGTGGCTGAGATCAACGGACCGCGCGAAGGCGATTCGGAACCCGATTACCGATTCACGCTCGCCAACGAACGGACCTTCCTCGCCTGGCTCCGGACGGCACTGGGCCTGCTCGCCGGCGGCGTCGCCGTCCATCAGCTGGTTCCCGCCCCGACAGCGCTGAGCACCCTCCTCGCGGGGCTGTGCGTCGTGCTGGCCGCCGTGCTCGCGGCGAGCGCGTACCCGCGCTGGCGACAGGTGCAGGCCGCGATGCGGGCGGGAAAGCCACTGCCGAAGAGCGGGCTGCTGGTCCTGCTGACCGCCGGGATCCTCGTGATCACCGTGACCGCCGCGGCCCTGGTGGTCTTCTCATGAGTTCGGGTGATCACGGAGCGCAAGCGGAACGGACCGGGCTGGCTTGGCGCCGGACGGCACTCGCGGCTACTGCCTGCACACTCCTGCTTCTGCACACGGCCGCACGACGGGGCTGGGGGGCGACGGTCGTCCCTGTCGCGTTCGCGGGCGCCATGGTGATCACCTTGGTCGCCGTCGGCGCGATCCGTGAACGAGCACTGCGCGGGCCGGAAACCCCGAAACCCCTTCACCCAATCCTTGCCGTCACAACGTCGGCACTCGTCGTAGCGACCGCGGTCGCCTTGGTCGCGGTACGCTAAGTGCCGCGCACATGCTGCGACACCGAAGTCCTTTTTCGCGACGCAGAGTCTCGGTTGTATTAAGCCGACTCCGTCTAATGGGCTATCTCTAGTTGAAATCTTTACTGCCGTCCGATCGACGCCTACGATTACGCTGCGTCGCAACGGCGGCAGGTGAATCTGATCTTACGGAGCACCTGCCGCCCTCAATCGTTACGGAGTGTTGACCCCTAGACAGCGACGGTCGCAGGGTCGGCCGGGGAGGACGACCATGCAAGCAACTACAAGCGCGTCCAGAACCGTCACCCCCGATGCGGTCCCCGGATACACGACTCCGGAGAACCTGCCTCGACCGGGCGGACGGCTGACGAAGGAAGACCTCGATCCCCTCGTCAAAGACGCGGGCGACGGGAATCCCGCCGCGATCCAGTCACTGCTGAGAATGATCGGGCCCGTCGTGGTCCGGTACTGCCGGGCCAGAATGGGTGGCCGCGACCTGTCCTACCTGTCGGCGGACGACGTAGCGCAGGAAGTGTGCATGGCGGTGCTGAAGGCGCTGCCCGGCTACCAGGATCGCGGCGGTTCGTTCCTCTATCTCGTGCACGCGATCGCCGCCAACAAGGTCGCCGACGCCTACCGCGCGGTCTCCCGCGACCGGTCGGAGCCGGTACCCGAACTGCCGGAACGGCCCATCGCCGACAACGAACCCGAAACCCACGCCCTGCACCTGGACCTCGGTGCCCGGCTCAACCGGCTGCTCTCGACCCTTCCGCGAGTGCAGCAGGAGATCCTCGCCCTCCGCATCGCCGTCGGCCTTTCCGCCGCCGAAACCGCCGAGGCACTCGGGATCTCCGCCGGCAACGTGCGCGTGACGCAGCACCGCGCATTGGCCCGCCTGCGGACGATGGTCAAGCAAGACGAGTTCTGATCTTTTCTCCCCCTGCCGCAGGTCGTTGATCGGCGGTTCTCAGGCGCCCGGACCCCGCGCCGCCCACTTTCTTCCTCGAACCGGCTTCCCGCCGGTTCTTTGTCATACCCGAACTCGTGCGATTGAACGGCGATCACGCGAGATGGTAGGCGCGCCGCGCGGTGCCGTCGAAGAAGTCCAGCCGCTCGGCGTCGCTCAACGAGCCCGTCAGCGAAAACGCCGTGTCCACGACGACTTCGTACGCGGCCGCCAGTTCGCAGACCGGCCAGTCGGAACCGAACATCAGCCGCGAAGCCCCGAAGGACTCCAGCACGTGCTCCGCCCAGCGCGCCAGCTGCCCGACCTTCCACCGCGCCCAGTCCGCCTCGGTCACCAGCCCCGAAAGCTTGCAGTAGACGTTGTCCAGCTCGCCCAGCGCCGCGACGCCGTCCGCCCACGGCTGCCACTCCCCCGAGGAGATCGGCGGCTTCGCGGCGTGATCGAGGACGAAAACCTGATCCGGCAACGCTTTCGCGGCGGCGAGGGCCGCGGGAAGCTGGGGTGGCTTGACCAGCAGGTCGTACGCCAGCCCGGCCTCGCCGAGAGCGGCGAGACCACGCAGGACCTCGGGCCGGGTCAGCCACGACGGATCCGCCTCGTCCTCCACCTGGTGCCGGATTCCCACCAGCGGACCGGAAAACGCGGCCAGGCGTTCGGCGACATCGGGAGCGGTGAGGTCGGTCCAGCCGACGACACCGGCGATCAGCGGTTCGGCCTCGGCGGCGGAAAGGAACTCGCGCGTCTCCTCCTCCGACGAGACCGTCTGCACCAGCACGGTCCCCTTCACCCCGGCCGCCTTGGTCACCGCGCGGAGATCGTCCACTGTGTACGGACGGCGGATCGGTTCCAGCGCCGGACCCGTCATCCACGGGTAGTCCCGCCGCGAGGGATCCCAGAGATGGTGATGCGCGTCGATCAAGGCCGTTCCTCCTGTCGCAGCACGGTGTCCTCACGCAACAGTCCCGCACGGATCAGCTCCGTCCACAACTCGCGGGGCACCGGACGGCGGAAGCGTTCGGCGTTGAGCCGGACCTGGCCGGGATCGTGCGCGCCGACGACGACGGACACCACCGCCGGATGCGCGGCGGGCAACCCCAAAGCGGCCTGGGGGAGTTCGACACCGTGCCGCTCGCAGACCTCGGCGATCCGCTGGGCCCGCTCGACCAGCTCGGCCGGAGCCTCGGCGTAGTCGTACATCGTGCCCGGCGACGCGGTGGCGAGGATCCCCGCGTTGAAGGCGCCCCCGGCCACCACGTCCACCCCGCGTTCCGTGCAGAGCGGGAGAAGATCGTCGAGGGCGGGCTGGTTGAGCAGGGTGTACCGGCCCGCCAGCAGGATCACGTCGAGATCGAACCGGCGGACGAACTCCGTGAGCATCGGCGCCTGGTTCATGCCGGCCCCGATCGCGTCGACGACACCCTGCTCCCGCAGCTCCAGCAGCGCGGGGAACGCGCCGTTGACGGTGTCTTCGAAATGTTCGTCCGGGTCGTGCACGTAGACGACGTCCACGCGATCGAGCCCGAGCCTCGTCAGACTGTCCTCGAGCGACCGGAGGATCCCGTCACGGCTGAAGTCCCAGCGTCTCTTGTACGCCGCCGGAACGACGAAACCCTGCGAGTCGGTGCGCGAGACGCCTGCCGGATTCGGCTCCAGTACCCGGCCGACCTTGGTCGACACCACGAAGTCCGTGCGGGGATACGCCGAAAGCGCAGCGCCCAGCCTTCGTTCCGACAGGCCGAGACCGTAGTGCGGCGCGGTGTCGAAGTACCGGATGCCTTCGTCCCACGCCTGCCGGACGGTCGCTTCGGCGGTCTCGTCGGTGATGGCGTGGTACAGGTTGCCCAGCTGCGCGCAGCCGAGCCCCAATGGGGACAAAGAGATCTTCACGGAAGCTCCCAGACCAGGCCGACGCCCGAATCGCCGCCGGAGTAGTCGTCTTCGACGTCGAGCAGTTCCGACATCCGGGCCTGCCAGGGGATGTTGGCCGGATGGTCACGCAGGACCGCGCGCATCTTCGCGTAATCCTCCACCTCGACGACGTGGAACAGATCGAGTCCGTCACGCCAGATCCGCCATGAACGCACGCCCGCGCCACGCAGGGCTTCGTCCAGGTCAGGCGGGATGACGGCGTGGACCGACTCGTATTCGGCCTCCTTCCCCGGCTTCAACCGGGTGTGGAGTGCCACTCTTTGTAGTGCGACACCGTGGGTCACCGCGCCTCCTCAGCTCGAAACATGGCACTCTGTCAACTGACACTCAAACATCCGAGGTCTTCGGGGAGGGCGGTGGAACATGCCGGTCACCGATGTCGCGATCGACAAGATCAAGGACATGATCATCTCCGGCGAGCTTGCTCCTGGCGACAGGCTGCCGAAAGAGGCCGAACTGGCCCAGCGGCTCGGCCTGTCCCGCAGTTCGCTGCGCGAAGCGGTGAAGGCGCTGTGCCTGATCCGCGTGCTCGACGTCCGCCAGGGCGACGGGACGTACGTCACCAGCCTCGAACCGAATCTCCTCCTCGACGCGATGACGTTCGTGGTGGACTTCCACCGCGACGACACCGTGCTGGACTTCCTCGCCGTCCGCCGGATCCTCGAACCGGCGGCGACGGCGATGGCCGCGATGCACATGGGCGACGAGGACATCGCGGAACTAGGCCGCCTGCTCGACGAGCTGGCCGACTCGCCGACGGTGGAGGCACTGGTCGCCAACGACCTGCAGTTCCACCGCAAGATCGCCGACGGGTCCGGGAATCCGGTGCTGTGCTCGCTGCTGGACAGCCTGTCCGGCCCCACCGCGCGCGCCCGCATCTGGCGCGGGCTCACCCAGGAGGGCGCGGTCGCGAAGACCCGCGAGCAGCACACGGCGATCTACGAGGCCATCGCCGCCCGCGAGCCCGAACTCGCGCGTTCGTGGGCCACCGTGCACGTCGCGGGCGTGGAGCAATGGCTCCGCAACGCCCTCGGCACCGCCGATGATCCCACCGCGGCCACCGAACCTTCCTGACACAACAACCTCCATGGATGCTCCGTGAAGGCCTCCTTCCCTACCCTCAAGGTAGTGAAGGAGGCCTTCACGGACTTTCGGGCTAAGTCTGGGCTTTCCCGCCGGCGTAGCGGGAAATGATCAGCGCGACCAGGATGATCACGCCGTAGATCGCTTTCAGCCACTCAGGCGGCACCTGAGCGACCTGCAGCAGGTTGGTGACCGTCTGCAGGAGCAGCACGCCGGTGAGCGCCCCGACCAGCGTGCCCTTCCCACCGTCCAGGGAGACACCGCCGATCACCGCAGCCGCGAACACCTGGAGGATGAGCCCGTCGCCCTGATCGGCGCCGAGCGCACCGACGTAACCGGTGTACGCGAGCCCGCCGATCGCGGCCAGCACACCGGCCACGACGAACACACCCCACGAGATCCGGTCGACGCGGATACCGGCGGCCCGTGCGGCTTCCCGGTTCCCGCCGATGGCGTAGAGCGACCGGCCGATCCGGTGATACCGCAGCCCCAGCCCGAACACGGTGAACAGCGCCGCGGCCAGCCACACCGACATCGGCAGCCCGATGAACGTCGTCGTCGCCAGCGCGGTGAACACGTCCAGCTGGTCGAAGAGCGTCTTCCCCTGGGTGGACCCGATCTGCGTGCCGCGCAGCACCGTCAGCATCGCCAGCGTGACGATGAAGGCGTTCAGCTTCAGCTTGACGATCAGGAACCCGTTCACGAAACCGACCGCGGCACCGGCCACCAGCACGGCGAGGATGCCGGCGAAACCGGGGAATTCGGTGCCGAAGCCCGAAGACGCCACCGGGATGACCAGCATCGCGCCGAGCGCGGGCGCCATGCCCATGGTCGATTCCAGCGACAGGTCGAACTTCCCGGTCAGCAGCACGAGCGATTCGCCGAGCACCACCATCGACAGCGCCGCCGAGGCGGACAGGATCCCGACGATGCTGCCGAAGGTCAGGAACGTGTCACTGATCAGTCCTCCGATGATCAGCACCACGACGAGCGCCGGAATCAGGGCGAGTTCGCGCAGCCAGCGGAACTTCCGGCGGCGCGGCGGGGCAGGCAGCGACGAAGTCTTCGGATCGGTCATGAGTTCAGTCACCGCTCGACTCCTTCGATGTCGGCCACCAGGTCGCCGTCGGACCAGCCCGCCCGGTGTTCGGCGACCACGGCACCCGCGCGGAGCACGAGCACCCGGTCGCTCAGGCGGAGATCGTCCAGTTCGTCGCTGACGATCAGCACCGCCTTGCCCTCGGCCCGCACCCGGTCGACGACCGCGAGCAGCGCCTCCTTCGATTTCACGTCCACCCCCGCGGTCGGGTTGATCAGCACGACCAGGCGCGGATCACCGGCCAGCGCACGGGCAAGGACGACCTTCTGCTGGTTGCCACCGGAAAGGTCGGACACCGGCTGGTCGGCGTCGGCCGCGACGATGTCGTAGTCCCGCAAAGCTTTTGACGCTTTCGCGTACCGCGCGCCCGGCGACGCGACACCGCCCTTGCCCATGCGATCCAAAATGGACAGTGTGGCGTTGTCCGCGATGGAGTGTTCGAGTACCAGCCCTTCGTGGTGCCGGTCTCTGGGCACACAGCCGATCCCGGCGCGGATCGCGGCCGGGATGTCGCCCGGTTTCAACGGTTTCCCGTCCACCCGGATCGTGCCCGCGCTCGGTGACAGCAGGCCGTACACGGTTTCGGCGACCTGGTGCTTGCCGCTGGCGTTGCTGCCCGCGAGCCCGATCACCTCGCCGCGGTGGATCCGGAACGTCACGTCTTCGAAGCCGTCACCGGAAAGCCCGTCGACGGTCAGCACCTCGTCGGCGTCCTCGGCCAGCGCCTCACGCGTCGAGGCGTCGCGGACGGAAAGCCCGCCCTGCTCGCCGGTCATCGCGTCGATCAGCTCGGCGCGGCCGACCTCCGAGACCGGCGCGGTCAGGATGTGCTTGGCGTCGCGCAGCACGGTGACCGCCTGGCACACCTCGTACACCTCGTGGAGGTGATGCGAGATGAACAGGAACGTCACCCCGTTCGCCTGCATCTGGCGCATCCGCGCGAAGAGCCGCTCGATCGCCTGGCTGTCCAGTTGCGCCGTCGGCTCGTCGAGCACGATGAACCGGGCACCGTAGGAAAGCGCTCTGGCGATCTCGACGAACTGCCGGTCTTCGACCGAAAGCTCGCCAGCCGGGGTGTCGACGTCGACACCCACGTCCCAGGAGTCGAGCAGCTCCCGTGCCTGGCGGCGTAATCGCTGCCAGCCGATCGCGAAGCCCTTACCCGACTGGCGGTTGAGGAACAGGTTCTCCGCGACGGTCAGCTGCGGGACGACCATCGCGTGCTGGTAGACACAGGCGACGGCACGCTTCCAGTCGTCCTGTTTGGACAAGGGCGGTGCGGGAACGCCACCGAACTCGACCCGTCCGGTGTCCGTTTTGGACAGTCCGGTGAGGATCGAGACCAGCGTCGACTTCCCGGCACCGTTGCGGCCGACGAGCGCGTGCGACTCGCCGGGGTTGACGGTGATGCTGACGTCGGACAACGCCACGGTCGGGCCGTAGCGTTTGCCGACGCCCTGTGCGCTGACCACCGGCACGGCGGCGGACCCGGCGGGCAGCGCGCTCACAGGTTGTTCCCCCAGAGAGCCTTGTCGTCGACGTTGTCCTTGGTGACGACCGGCGCGGGGAGCTGGTCTTCCAGGATGCCGGGCCGGACCTCGACGATCGTGCTGCCGTGGTCGGTCGGCCCTGCCTTGAAGGTCTCCCCCTCCATCGCCTTCTTGACCCAGTACATGCCGTACTTGGCGTAGTCGTCGGCGGGCTGGGACACGGTCGCGTCGAGTTCGCCCGCGCGGATCGCGGCCAGCTCCTGCGGGATGCCGTCGTTGCTGACCAGCACGACATGCTTCGGGTCGCCGACCGGGAAGTAGAGGTTCTTGCGTTTGAGCGCCTGCTGCGTCGGCGCCAGGTAGACACCGCCCGCCTGCATGTACACGGCCTTGATGTCCGGGTTGGCGGTCAGCAGACTGTCCAAACCGGACGACGCCTTGTCCGCCTTCCACTCGGCAGCGACCTCCAGCACCTGGACGCCGGGGAACTTCGCCTTCATGCATTCCCGGAACGCCTCGGAGCGGTCGCGGCCGTTGACCGAGGCGAGATCGCCCATGACCTGCACGACCTTGCCCGACGTGACCTTCGCGCCGATCGCTTCACAGGCCTTGGTGCCGTACGCCTTGTTGTCCGCGCGCACCACCATCGCGACCTTGCCGCTCTCGGGCGCGACATCGACCGCCACCACCGGGACGCCTTTGTTCTCCGCTGCCTTGAGGCCCGCCACGACGGCGGCGGAGTCGATGGGGGTCACGACAAGGCCCTTGACGCCCTGATTGAGCAAGGTGTTGACGTCGGTGATCTGCTTCGCCGAATCGCTGTCCGCGTTGACCGTCGGCAGCGCGTCGACGCCCTGTTCCTTCGCCTTCAGCGGTACGTAGTTGTTGTAGGCCTGCCAGAACGGTGAGGTCAGCAGCGGGATCGTCGCGCCGACCTTCCCGCCCTGCGCTCCACCGGCACCCGGTTTCGGAGCGTTGTCCTTCGTGGACCCACAGGCCGACAGCGCCAGCCCGAGCGCGGTGGCCGCGGCGGCCACCCTGATCACCCTCGTACGCACCGCATCCTCCTTGATGACAGCGGGAACCTAGTGCTGGACCGGGCCGCGCGGACGCAGCCCGTACATACCTCCGTCGACGGCGAGTGCCGTGCCGGTGGTCGAAGCCGACAGCGGACTGGCGAGGTACACGACCGCGTTCGCGACCTCGTCCGCGGTCACCAGCCTGCCCATCGGCTGACGGGCGGCCAAAGCGGCCCGTTCGGCCTCCGGGTCGCCGGCGGAGTCGAGCAGCCTGCCGACCCACGGGGTGTCCGCGGTACCGGGGCAGACGCAGTTGACCCGGATCCGGTCGGCGAGGTGGTCGGTCGCCATCGCCAGGGTCAGCGAGAGCACCGCGCCCTTGCTGGCCGAGTACAGCGCGCGGTTGGGCAGGCCTGCCCACGCGGCGATCGAACAGGTGTTGACGATCGCGGCCGACGGCGAGTTCTTCAGATGCGGCAACGCGGCCCGCGCGAGCCGCACCATGCCGACGACGTTGATGTCGAGGACCCGGTGCCACTCGTCGTCACTGTTGGAGGTGACGTCGCCCTGCGCGCCGATTCCCGCGTTGTTGACCAGGACGTCGAGCCTGCCGAAACGCTCCGCGACCGCGTCGATCGCCGCGCGGACCTCGTCGTCGGAGCCGACGTCGCACCGGAATCCGGTGAGACCTTCGGGAAGGTCGTCCGGCTTCAGGTCGAGGACCGCGACCTTCGCCCCGCGTGCGGCGAGCAGGTCGGCGGTGGCCCTGCCGATACCGGAGGCACCGCCGGTGACGGCGGCGACAAGGCCTTCGAACTCACTCACTGTCGATCTCCGTCCATTCTGGACCGTCGGGGAAGGTGAACCGGCGCAGGGTGGCGTCGTGCATCCGTGCCGAGAAGCCCGGCGCGGAGGGCGCCAGGTAGCGGCCGCGGGTCACGACGGCCGGATCGGTGAAATGCTCGTGGAGGTGGTCGACCCACTCGATGGACCGGTCGACGTCGGAACCGGACACCGCCGCGAAGTCGAACATCGACAGGTGCCGCACGAGCTCGCACAGCCCGACCCCGCCGGCGTGCGGGCACACCGGGACGTCGAATTTGGCCGCCAGCAACAGGATCGCGAGGTTCTCGTTGAACCCGCCGACCCTGGCGGCGTCCAGCTGCAGCACCGAGATCGCACCGGCCTGCAGCAGCTGCTTGAACACCACGCGGTTCTGGACGTGCTCACCGGTGGCCACGCGGATCGGGGACAGGGCCTTGGCGATCGCGGCGTGCCCGAGCACGTCGTCCGGCGAGGTCGGTTCCTCGATCCAGTACGGGTCGTACGGCGCCAGCTCGGTCATCCAGGCGATCGCCGACGAGACGTCCCAGCGCTGGTTCGCGTCGACGGCGACCCGGATGTCCGCGCCGACGGTCTCGCGGGCGAGCTTCATCCGGCGGACGTCGTCTTCGAGATCGCCGCCGACCTTCAGCTTGATCATCTCGAAGCCGTCCGCGACGGCCTGCTCGGCGAGCCGGGCGAGTTTCTCGTCCGAGTACCCGAGCCAGCCGGGGGAAGTGCTGTACGCGCGGTATCCGTCACGCTCGATCTTGGCGATCCGCTCGGCGCGGCCGGGCTCGGCGGCGCGGAGGATGTCGAGCGCCTCCTGCTCGGTCAGCGCGTCGGACAGGTAACGGAAGTCGACGAGGGAGACCAGTTCCTCCGGCGACATCTCGGCGGCGAAACGCCAGACCGGGAGCCCGGCGATGCGCGCGGCGAGGTCCCAGGCGGCGTTGACCACGGCGCCGATCGCCATATGCGCGACACCCTTTTCCGGGCCGAGCCACCGCAGTTGCGAGTCGCCGACCAGCGCCCTCGACAGCGCGCCGAGCGCGGCCGCGTCGGTCGGCACGTCCAGGCCGACGACATGCGGTTCCAGCGCGCGGATCGCCGCGGCCTGGACGTCGTTGCCGCGTCCGATGGTGAACGCGAGGCCGTAGCCGTCCGGTCCGCCGTCGGTGTGGAGCACGACGTACGCGGCCGAGTAGTCCGGGTCCGGGTTCATGGCGTCCGAACCGTCCAGCTCCCGCGAGGTGGGGAAGCGGACGTCGAGCACCTCCATGCCCACGATCTTCGCCATCACGCCTGCCTCGTGCTCTGGCGCTGGCGGCCGAGGCCGTCGATCTCGAGCTCGATGACGTCACCTTCCCGCAGGTACGGCTTGGGATCGGGCTGGCCGAGCGCGACGCCCTGCGGGGTACCGGTGTTGATGAGATCGCCAGGGCGCAGCACCATGAACCGACTCAGATAATGCACGATCTCGGCGACCGTGAAAATCATGTCCTTGGTGGACGAGTCCTGTTTCTTCTCGCCGTTGACCCAAAGCCGCAGGCCGAGGGCCTGCGGATCGGGCACCTCGTCGGCGGTGACCAGCCACGGGCCGAGCGGGTTGAAGTTCTCGCACGACTTGCCCTTGTCCCACGTGCCGCCGCGTTCCAGCTGGAACTCGCGCTCGGACACGTCGTTCGAGACGGTGTACCCGGCGACGTACTCGAGGGCCTCTTCGACGCTCTCGATGTAGCGCGCGGTCTTGCCGATGACGACGCCGAGCTCGACCTCCCAGTCGGTCTTGGTCGAACCACGCGGCACGAGCACGTCGTCCTCCGGGCCGACGACGACGTCGGGCGCCTTCATGAAGACGACCGGCTCGGTCGGGACCTCGGCACCGGACTCCTCTGCGTGCTGCCGGTAGTTGAGGCCGACGCAGACGACCTTGCCGGGCCGCGCGATCGGCGCGCCCACCCTGGCGCGCGCGAGTTCAGGACCGGCTTCAGGCAGCTCACCGGCGGCCAGCGCGGCCGCGACCCTGGCGACACCGTCGCTCGCGAAGAAGCTGCCATCGATGTCGGAAGTCAGCCCCGAGAGGTCGCGCACCGTGCCGTCCCCGGCACGTACGAACGGACGCTCACTTCCCGGTTCCCCGAGACGCAACAGCTGCACGGATTTTCCCTTCCGGCCGAACCGTCAGCATTCGACGGCTCCAACAGCAACGAACATACATCCGATGTATACCCGACGACCTCCGGCAAGATCTAGAGGTCGCTGCGATTTGTGTCGAAAATTGATCGGATCAGTAGTCTGAACTTAGGGTGCCCTGAGTCACAACGGGAATAGTTACCTACTCTAAGCAAGTTGTTCCTCGCGGAACCATCACTGGGGAAGGAACGAGCATGACCATCGCGCCCGAGCGAGTGGAAGAAATCGTCACGCGACCGAGTACCACCGGCCGCGCCCGGTTCGTCCTGATCCTCGGCGGCCTGTCCGCCTTCGGGCCCCTGTCCATCGACATGTACCTGCCCGCGCTCCCGCAGATGGCGGGCGAACTGCGCGCGGCGGACGCGACCGTCCAGCTCACGCTGAGCGCGTTCATCATCGGGCTCGCCATCGGGCAGCTGATCCTCGGACCGCTGTCCGACGCGATCGGCCGCCGCAAACCGCTCGTGGCCGGGCTCGCGCTCTACATGGTCGGCTCGATCCTGTGCGCCCTCGCCCCGAGCGCCGAACTGCTCATCGCCGCGCGCGGTGTCCAGGCCTTCGGTGCCGCGGCCGGCATCGTGATCGCCAGGGCGACCGTGCGCGACTTCTACTCCGGCACCGCGATGACGAAGTTCTTCTCGCTGCTCATGCTGGTCAACGGGCTCGCCCCGATCCTGGCGCCGATCATCGGCGGCCAGATCCTGAACTGGACCTCGTGGCGCGGCGTGTTCGTCTGCCTGACCGTGTTCGGCGCGTTCCTGCTCGCCGTCGTCTTCTTCCTGCTGCCGGAACCGCTGCCCGAGGAACGCCGTACCCCGGCCCGCTTCGGCTCGGTGCTCCGGAAGTACGGAAGCCTGCTCCGCGATCGCGCTTTCCTCGGCTACGCGCTGGCTTCCGGGCTCATGTTCGGCAGCCTGTTCGCCTACATCTCCGGCTCGTCCTTCGCGCTGCAGGGTGTCTACGGGCTCAGCCCGCAGGCGTACAGCCTGGTGTTCGGGCTCAACGGTATCGGCATCGTGGCCGTCGGCCAGCTGAACGGGCGCATCGTCGGACGTTTCCCGGAGCGGACGCTGCTGACCGTCGGCCTCGGCATCGCGGCGGTGGCCGGGTTCGGCGTGCTGGCCGCGACGGTGCTGGACCTCGGCCTGATCGGGCTGCTGATCCCGCTGTTCATCCTGGTGTCGAGCATCGGCATGGTGGCGCCGAACGCGAGTTCGCTGGCGCTGGCCGAACAGGCGCGGTCCGCCGGTTCGGCGTCGGCGCTGCTGGGCGTGCTGCAGTTCGTCGTCGGCGGGCTGGCGACGCCGCTGGTCGGGCTGGGCGGTCCGGGCACCGCCGTGCCGATGGGGATCGTGATGGCGGGGTTCGGCGTGCTGGCTCTGCTGGCCTTCGGGACCATGACGCGGTCGACGGCACCGGAGACCCTGGCACTCCAGCAGGCGTAGGGGCTCGTGAGCGGCGATCGGGTTCTGACGGACCCGTATTTGCCTACCCACTGGTGCGAGTGGCGGTCGGGTGTCGAGGATTTGGGACGTTGTACGTCCGGAAGCTTCCCCGTCGCGTATCCGCCACCGGTCATGACCGGTACGACGTTGATCAACGGAGGATTGGGGACGGTGACTGTCCCGGATCTTCCGTCGATCAAGATTCAAGACCTGGCGACCCGCTCGACGGTGAAGGAATCAGGACGTTGAACGTCCTGATTCCTTCACCGTCAAGCCCTACAACCGCGGAACCGCCACTTTCCGCTTCCCGCTGACGTTGCGAAAGCCACTTTCACAACGTTGAAGGTTGCGAAAGTGGCTTTCACAACTCCACCTCGACGTTCCGGTGGCGGGTTGGGGGGTGCGTGAAGGGGGCCTTCATGTACCTAGGCGAGTCCCTTGAGATCGGCCGTCTTCAGCTGCTCCGCCGTCACCGAAGCGCGTCCCTCGACAAGGGCCTTCAACGCGTCCCCGTCATCCCACTGGTTGACGTTCATCGCGGCGGTCACCTGCCCGTCCCGCAGCCAGAACGCCGTGAAGTCCCGCGCCGCGAGGTCGCCGCGCACCACCAGCTGATCGGTTTCGGGATCGGCGAGGCCTCGGTATTCGCAGCCGAGGTCGTACTGGTCCGAGAAGAAATACGGGCTCTTCAGGTACGGCTCGTTCTCTCCCAGCAGGTTCGCCGCGACGTGCTCGCCCTGCCATTTCGCGTTCGACCAGTGCTCGACGCGGACGCGTTTTCCGTAGCGGGGATGGAAATGCGCGGCGATGTCGCCGATCGCGTAGACGTCGGGCGCGGCGGTCCGCAGGCCCGCGTCGGCGCAGACACCGCCGTCGTCGGACAGTTCCAGCCCGGCGGCGTGCGCGAGGTCGACGCGGGGAGCGGCGCCGACGGCCACCAGCACGACGTCCGCGGGAAGCTCATCCCCGCTCTGAAGACGTACGCCGGTCACCCCGTCCGGGCCACCGGTGAACCCGGCGACGCCTTCACCGAGACGCCAGTTCACCCCGTGGGTGGTGTGAAGGTCCTTGAAGACGCCGGACACCTCCTCGCCCAGTACCGCGAGCAGCGGCGAGCCGACCTGGTCGACCACGGTCACCTCAGCGCCATGCTCCCTGGCGGCCGCCGCGGCCTCAGTGCCGATCCAGCCCGCGCCGACGATCACCACCCGTTCGGCGTCCTTGAACGCCGAACGCAGCGCCAGCGCGTCGTCGAGGGTGCGCAGGGTCCGCAGTCCGGGCAGGTCGCCGCCGGGCACCGGCAAGGAGCGCGGCTGGGAGCCGGTCGCGAGCACGAGACGGTCGAAGCGATGCTCGCCGCCCGCGTCGTCGTGCACGAGGCGCGAGCCGAGTTCGATCTTGGTCGCGGTCGCGCCGCTCCGGAAAGCGATGTCCTTCTCTTCGTAGAAACCCGCGTCGTGCACCCAATCGGGTTCATCGGTGTTGCCCATCAGCAGCCCTTTGGACAAGGGCGGTAATTCGTACGGGCGATGCTTGTCGGTGCCGAGCAGCAGGATTTCACCCGCGTAGCCACGTTCTCGCAGCGTCCCGGCGGCCGTCGCTCCCGCGAGGCCGGCACCGACGATGACGATCTTCCTGGGTTCGGACACAAAGACCTCCCGAGCAGGCTTTCCCCCGGACGCTACTCCGGTTCCCCCACGTCCGGCCTAGCCAAACCCGAAGTCGATCACGGAATGCGTGGCCGGTTAACCCATCAGTAGGAATGTGGCGTAACCCGCGTCACGGCCTCGAAATCACCTCGTCCCAGCCTCGGACGAGAAAGGGAGATCATGGGCTACGGGAGGATGAGGACGTTGGCACCGCGGGACGAATGGTCGGTCGGCTGCCGGGATCTCGCGGGCAGGCGCCGGGACGTGACGGTGTTCGTGAGCAGCGACAAGATCGTGCTCGTGGCGCCGCCCGGCGAAGCCGCCGTACTCGGGCCGCTGGACGTGGGGCGCCTGCGCGCCGCGCTCCGCGACGCCGTGGTCGCGGTGGCCGAACATCCGGATCACAGTGAATGACAACTACCGTTCCTACTTCTGAGTAGGTAGAGTCGGCTCCGTTCGGAAGGAGCAGGCCATGACCACCTACTTCGTGACGGGCGCGACGGGTTTTCTGGGAAAACGCCTGGTCGCGCGCCTACTGCGGCGACCTGAGACCGTAGCCGTCCATGTTCTCGTGAGGGAGACCTCACGCGGGAAGCTCCCGAGCCACGAGAAGCTCGTTCCCGTCACCGGCGATCTGACCGAACCTTCGCTGGGCATCGACCCCGCCCGGCTGGGTCGCCTCGACCACGTCGTGCACCTCGGCGCGATCTACGACCTCACCGCGGACGAGGCCGCCAACCGCGCGGCCAACGTCGACGGCACCCGCAACGTCCTGGAGTTCGCCGCCGCCGCGAACGCCGGACTCTTTCACCACGTCTCTTCGATCGCGGTCGCCGGGCAGTACGCCGGGCGCTTCACCGAAGCCGACTTCGACCTCGGCCAGTCCTTCGCGTCGCCGTATCACGCGACGAAGTTCGAGGCGGAGAAACTCGTGCGACGGCATGGGAAAACGCCGTTCCGCGTGTACCGGCCGTCCGCCGTGGCCGGCGATTCGCGCACCGGTGAGATGGACAAGATCGACGGTCCGTACTACTTCCTCCCCGCGATCTCGCGGCTCGCCGCCCTGCCTCGCCGCTTCCCGCTGGCCGCCCCTGATCTCGGCGCCACGAACATCGTGCCGGTCGACTACGTCGTCGAAGCGATGGAACACCTCATGCACGTCGACGCGCCCACCGGCAGCACGTACCACCTCGCGTCGCCTCGGCCCCAGCCGCTGCACGAGGTCTACAACGCCTTCGCACGGGCCGCGGGCGGCCCGAAGATCTCCGCCGTCCTTCCCCCGCGACCGTCCGGCGCGCTGAAGCGGGCCGGGACCCGGCTGGCGAAGTCCGCGGCGGCCGGGTTCGACCGGGTCCCCGGCGGGCGTCCGGCCCGCGCGGCGGTACTGGCGGAACTCGGCGTCCCGCTCGAAGTCCTGCCCCATCTGAGCATGGAGGTCGACTTCGACACGAGCGCGACCACCGCGGCCCTCGAAGGCAGCGGGATCACCTTGCCGCCGTTGAAGGAGTACGCCGGTCCGCTCTACCGCTACTGGCTCGCGCACCTGGACCCCGATCGCGGCCGCCGCCGTCCGGGGCCGGAACCGCTCGACGGCCGCAAGGTGCTGATCACCGGCGCCTCGTCGGGCATCGGGCGCGCGTCCGCGCTGGCCGTCGCTGCGAAGGGCGCCGAAGTGATCCTGGTGGCCAGGCGTGCTGACGAACTCGAAGAGGTCCGTGAGCAGATCGTCGCGGCGGGTGGGAAGGCCTCGGCGTATCCGTGCGACCTCACCGACGGCGGCGCGGTCGACGCTCTGGTCAAGGACGTGCTCGCCGCGCACGGCGCCGTCGACATGCTGGTCAACAACGCCGGCCGCTCGATCCGGCGCTCGCTTTCACTGTCCACCGAACGGTTCCATGACTACGAGCGCACGATGGCCATCAACTACTTCGGCCCCGTGCGGCTGACGCTGGGCCTGCTGCCGTCGATGACCGCGCGCGGGTTCGGCCACGTCGTCAACGTGACCACGCAAGGGCTGCAGACCGACACCCCACGGTTTTCCGCTTACCTGGCCTCGAAGGCCGCGCTGGAGGAGTTCGGGCTGACCGCCGGCCGGGAAACGCTTTCCGACGGCGTCACCTTCACCTCGGTCCGGATGCCGCTGGTGCGCACCGACATGATCACCCCGACCGGGTCCTACCGCGGCATGCCGTCCAGCTCCCCCGAACGCGCCGCCGCTCTCGTGGTGAAGGCACTGGAGAAACGACCCGAGATCCTGAATCTGCCCGAAGGCACGGCCGCCGAGTTGGTGACGCTCGTCGCACCGAAGACGGCGCGGTTCTTCGCCCACCTCGTCTACCGCGCGATGCCGGAGTCCGCTCCGGAATCCCGTGGCCTGCCCCGGAAGGCTCCGCTCGCCTCGGTGGCGGGCGCGGTCACCAGGCTTCTCTGGCGCCGCCGTCCCTGACGTCCTCGCCGCCGGGCTCGATCGGGGGACGCCCCCGGCCGCTACCATCGGTTTCCGATACGCCGTGGGGTCGGCGGGCACGGGCCGAGGCAGGGACAGCGGGAAGGGGCAGTGTGGACGTCGCCAGTCCCCCGCTGTCGACCGGACCGGACACGGCAGTGGTACGTCCGTCCAGGACAGTGCTGCGGCTTTCCCTGCACGCGGCCTGGGTGCTCGCGCTCGCCGTCGTCACCGAACTCCGGGTGGGGCGCTTCGGTTTCCACCCGTCGGACCAGGGTTTCATCCTGGCCCAGGCGTGGCGGGTGCTGCACGGCGAGGTCCCGCACTCCGACATCATCTCCGCGCGCCCCCTGGGTTCGGCGTACCTGCACGTCGTCGACTTCGTGGTGCCGGGGCCGCTGTTCTTCGTCTCCAGCGTGCTCAGCATGCTGGAGATCATCCTGGCGACCATCGCGTTCGCCGTGCTGGTCACCCGGCGCCGCGTCCGCGACTGGGGGCCGGGCCTCACCGGGCTGACCGCCGCCGCGTCCCTGCTGAACCTCAACGCGTTCCCGCTGATGGCCTGGCACACGATCGACGGGATCTTCCTGACCGCCTGCGGCGCCTGGGCGCTGGATTCCGGGCTGCGCCGCGAGTCGGCTTGGCCGCGGCGCCTCGGCCTGGTGCTGCTGGGCACCGCGGTGTTCGTCAAGCAGAGTTTCGCGCCGGTCCCGCTGATCGCGCTGTGCTGGTTGCTGCTGCATCCGTCACTGCGCGACGGCGCGTTCCGCACCGGCCGCTGGTGGGCGCGCCTGGCCTGGGATCTGCTGGCGCTGGGCGCTTTCCTGGTGTTCTACCTCGGAATCGTCACGTTCGACGGCGGGCTCGGCGCAATGGCCGAACAGCTCACCGGCGGCCTTCCCGCTTACGGCGAACGACTTCTCGGGCTGTGGCTGGAAAATCCCGAGACCCTGCTGCTGCCACCGGTGCGGGGCTTGACCTTCTTCGCCATCGCCGGTGTGCTTCTGGCGCTGCTCGGGTACTTCCGCGACCGCGCCGGATTCACCGGTGCGCTCCTCGCGCGGCTGCTGCTCCTGGCGGGGGTGGCGGTGGTGGTCGGCACTGTCGTCGATGGACACTTCACCGGCGCGTCGCGCTGGGCGGACGTCCTCTGGTGGATCCTCGGTGTGGCGCTCCTGGTGAACTGGGCGGCGAACCGGCGGTTCCCGAAGATGGGCGCGCTGGTCTTCGCGACCGGGTTCATGACCAGTCTGTCCTGGGGCAACGACACCCCGACGCTGTTCACCGGAACGCTGGCGCTGACGGCGATCCTGGAGCTTTCGGACGCGCTGCCGCCGCTGCCCGAGCCGTCCGGCCGGATCCGGCTGGCGGGGGCAACGGCGATGGGGCTGGTCGCCGTGCTGGCCTCGGGCTGGGCCGTGATCACGCACCACGACGATGCCGCGTACCTCGACATGGCGCGCGAGAAACTGACCGGCGACCTCGGCGCGGTGACACCGTCGATGCGCGGGATCCGGACGAACCCCGGCACTTTCACCTACGTGTCCCAGATCCAGGACTGCGTCACGCGCTTCCCGGCGGGACGCACGGCCGTCCTGCCCGACAATCCGTTCGCCTACCCCGCTTTCGGCCTGCACAACCCGTTTCCGCTGGAATGGCCGCTGCCGCTGGAGATCGTCGCCGACGCCCCGCAGCGCATGCTCGCGACCGCCGACGAACTCAACCGCGACGGCGACTACCTGGTGCTGTTCCAGACGGTCAGCATGCCGACGCTGGCCAAAGGCGGGCCGGTGCCCGCCGAGGTCACGGGCGACACGCCGATCTTCGACTACCTCGGGCTGGAGAACGCGCTGCGGTCGCGGCTCACCGGGCAGACCGTCACCTGCGGCAGCTTCGTCGGCAAGTGGATGCCCAAGTAGGGGTCAGAGAATTTCGGTGCGGTACTTCGCGGCGAGTTCCTTGCCCTTCGCCCGGCGTTCCCGCTGCTCCTGCTCGGTGAGCACGGGTGGTGCCGAGTCCGCGCGGTCGACCGGGTCGGCGACCTGCCGGAAGTACTCCTCCTGCCCGGCAGGCGCGCACATGCACAACATGCGCGCAGGCTCGTCCGAGACATTGCGGAAGAAATGCGGGGCGTTGGCGGGAACGTTGACCGTCTCACCCGCCCGCACCCGCACCCGCTCGCCACGGAAGGTGAACTCGAGTTCGCCTTCCAGCAGGGTGAACATCTCCTCGAAATCGTGCCGGTGCGGCGGGGGCCCGCCGTTCGGGGGCACCCGCATTTCGATCAGCGTGTAGCGACCGTTGGTCTGTTCGCCGGAGACCAGGATCGTGTAGATGCCGCCTGCCAGCGCTAGGTGCTCGGCATTCTCGGAGTTCTTCGAGGCGACGACCAGTCGCCGTTCGGGGTCGTCCAAGGGAATGGTCATGGTTTCCAGCGTGCCACGGAACGACCAGGCAGGGGGTCAGTCGACGCCTGCGTCCTCGGGGCGCCCGGAAGCGAGCCCTGCCAGGACGTCCAGAGCGGCGCCGAGGGTCTCCAAGGGCGGCGAAGACACCGCGAGCCGGACCGCGTTCGGGGCGTGCCCCGGTACGACGGCGAACGCGGCCGCCGGGGTGACCGCGATCCCGCGTCGCGCGGCCGCGGCGACGAAGGTCTCGGCGCGCCAGTGCTCCGGGAGTTCCCACCAGCAGTGGTACGCGCGCGGATCGGCGCGCAGCGTGAACCCGGCCAGCCGGTCCGCAGTCATCCGCAGGCGTTCGGCCGCGTCGAGCCGTTTCGCCCGTTCGACGGTTTCCAGGGTGCCGCCGGTGATCCAGCGGGTGGCGGCTTCGACGGCGAACCGGGGCGCCACCCAGCCGCCCGAGCGCACCGCCGCGGCCAGCCGCTCCGTCCATTCCGCCGGGACGGCGAGGAATCCGGTGGTCAGTCCAGGGGCGAGCCGTTTGGACAGGCTGTCGGTGAACACCGTGCGTTCCGGCGCGTACGCCGCGAACGGGCGGACCTCGGGCCGCAGGAAGGTGTAGATCCCGTCCTCGATCACCGGGATGTCCATCCGGCGCACGGTTTCCGCCAGCGCGACGCGCCGCCCTTCGTCCATTGTGGACCCAAGCGGGTTGTGCAGGGTCGGCTGGACGTACAGCGCGCGGACGGACGCGGCTTCGAGCGCCTCGGGAACGAGGCCCAGGTCATCGGTCTCGACGGGGACCAGCTGAACGCCGAGCCGCCCGGCGAGCGCCTTGACCACGGGGTACGTGATCGCTTCGACGGCGAGGCGTTCCCCCATCGGCACGAAGGCGGCGATGGCGGCCGCGATGGCCTCACGGCCGCTTCCGGCGAAGAGGATTTCGGGCGTCCAGCCTTCCTTCGCGAACAGCCCGGCGGCGGCGTCACGCGCCTGCTTCGAACCGGTGACACTCCCCGGCCGCAGCGCCGCTGTCAGGACGTCTTCACGCAGGAGCGGCTCCAGCGCCTTCCCGACCAGCGCCGATTGCTCCGGGAGGACGGCGAAATTGAGCTCCAGGTCGACCGTCGCACCGCCCGGCTCGGCGAGCGCCGTCTCCAGCGGCGGCCTTCCGGCGCGGACGAACGTGCCCCGGCCGACCTCGCCGACCACGACACCTCGCCGGACGAGTTCGCCGTAGACCCTGGCGGCGGTCGAGCTGGCTATCCCGCGGTCACGGGCGAACCGCCGCTGCGGGGGCAGCCTGTCTCCGGGGCGGAGCCTGCCCGCCTCGACATCGGCGGAGATCTCGTCCGCGACTATCCGGTAGTCCTCCATGCCGCCCCTTCGATCGCACCGAGATCGCTCGCGGGATTGCACCGCGAAAGCGCACTGCGGATGATGCCATCGAAGGGCGGTGTGAGCCGACTGCGACCTACGGAACACCACAACGGCGGACTCCTAGGTTAGCCTAACCTGCGTGGAAACCCTCACCGAGCAGCGCACGACGTCACGACTGCACGCGGACGCCCTGACGCTGGCCTACGACGGCAGGACCGTGGCCGAAGACCTCGGGGTGGTCATCCCCGACCGGTCGTTCACCGTCATCGTCGGCCCGAACGCCTGCGGCAAGACGACCCTGCTGCGCGCGCTCGCGCGGATGCTCAAACCCCGCCAGGGTTCGGTGTTCCTCGACGGCCAGGCGATCAGCTCCTTTCCCGCCAAGGAGGTCGCCCGGAGGCTCGGCCTGCTGCCGCAGAGCTCGATCGCGCCCGACGGCATCACCGTCGCCGACCTCGTCGCGCGCGGCCGGTACCCGCACCAGCGCCTGCTGCGCCAGTGGTCGCGCGAGGACGCCACCGTGGTCTCGGAGTCCATGCGCGCGACCGGCGTCGACGACCTCGCCGAGCGGCTGGTCGACGAACTGTCGGGCGGCCAGCGGCAGCGTGTGTGGATGGCGATGGCACTCGCGCAGGAGACCGACCTCCTGCTGCTCGACGAGCCGACGACCTATCTGGACATCGCGCACCAGATGGACATCCTGGACCTGTGCGCGCAACTGCATCAGGAACAGGGCCGGACGCTGGTCGCGGTACTGCACGATCTCAACCACGCCGCGCGCTACGCGACCCACATGATCGCGATGCGGGGCGGAGAGGTCCTGGCGACAGGCACCCCCGAAGAGGTCGTGACCGCGGACAACGTCGAAAAGATCTTCGAACTGCCGTGCCGCGTCATGCCTTGTCCCGAAACCGGGACCCCGCTGGTCATCCCGAAGGCCGGGCGCCGCGCGGCCTGAGGTGCGCCCGTCGGGCATCCGCTTTTCCGTCAGGCGACCTAAGTCGAGGTGCCATGTCCCAGGAAATCTGGTCCAAAGTGGACGAGTACATCACTGATGCGCTCGTCCCGTCCGATCCCGCTCTCGAAGCGGCTCTTCTCGCCTCCGACGAGGCGGGGATGCCGCCCATCGCCGTCGCTCCGAACCAGGGCAAGCTGCTCCACCTGCTGGCCAGGATGATCGGCGCCCGCTCGATCCTCGAGATCGGCACGCTCGGCGGCTACAGCACCATCTGGCTCGCCCGCGCGCTCCCGCCGGGCGGGCGTCTCGTGACCCTCGAGTACTCCCCGGAATTCGCCGAGGTCGCGCGGAAGAACCTCGACACCGCCGGCGTCGGCGAGTTCGTCGACATCCGGCTCGGGAAGGCGCTGGACATGCTGCCCGGCATCGAAGGCCCGATCGACCTGACGTTCATCGACGCGGACAGGGTCAACAATCCGGCCTACTTCCAGGAGGCGCTGCGGCTGAGCCGTCCGGGCGGGCTGATCGTGATCGACAACGTCGTGCGCGCGGGCGCGGTGGCCGACCCGTCGGACACCTCCGAGGAGATCAGGGGACTGCGGCGGATGCACGAACTGATCGCCGCCGAACCGCGGGTCGACGCGACCGCGCTGCAGACCGTCGGCAAGAAGGGGCACGACGGGCTGGCCGTCGTGCTGGTGACCTCCTGAACTAGCGCGGACGCCCCTGGTGGAAGCCGTTCATGAAGCGCTGCCACAGGTCGGCCGGGATCGTCTTCCCGGTCAGCTTCTGCCCGGCGGCGTCCCGCATCCGGCGCGGCTCGTCCGAGCCGACCCAGACCGCCGTCGAAAGCTGCGGCGTGTACCCGACGGCCCAGCCACCGGCGTTGTCGTCGGTTTCGTTGTACTGGAAGGCGCCGGTCTTCAACGCCGCCTGCCGGTCCTTCAGCCCGGTGCTCAGCACCTGGCTGATCGTGCCGGCGATCCGGCGGCTGAGCGCCTCGTCGCCCTGGAACGCGGGCGTCTTGTCCGAGGGCCGTTCCCACACGACTTCGCCGTGCTCGTCCCGGATCTTCGACACCAGATGCGGGGTGGCGCGCATGCCGCCTGCCGCGAAGGTCGCGTACGCGCCGGCCATGTCGCTGGGCCGCAAGGGATACCGGCCGACCGCGATGCCGGGCCCGATCAGGAACCCGTCCTTCTCGCGCAGGGTCACCGCGCCGTCGACAGACTCCGGGATCCCCGCCGCGCGGGCGCCGTTCCGGACGGTTTCCGCGCCGAGTTTCTTCGCCAGGTCGACGAACGGTCCCTCAGCGTCGCGCCTGATCGCCTCGCGCAGCGTGCATTTTCCCGCTTCGCCGCACTGGTCGTCGAACTCGAAGGTCTCGCCGAGGAAGTCGACCTTGGCAGGCGGCTTCAGCGGTTCGTCCACGTTGACGCCCCGTTCGAGACCCGCGGCGAGGGTGAACGGGTCGAAGACCGAGCCGGTGCCGTACGGGGTGCCCGCGTAGTCGTGCACGCTCCAGCCCCCGCCGTTGTAGGCGCGGATGGCGCCGGTCCCCGGTTCGACCGCGACCAGCGAAGCCCGGAAGTGCTCCGGCTGCCCCTGCAGCCGCTCCTTGACCACCTTCTCGGCTTCGTCCTGGGCACGCGGGTCGATGGTCGTCTCGACCTTCATCGCGCCGCCGCGGAGCCGGTCCAGCGGGTAGCCGATCTGTTCCAGCTCGGCGAGGACCTGCTGCTTGAGGTGGTACTTCTCGTAGGTGACGCGACCGGCACGGGTCTCCGACGGCGGCTGGATCGCATCTCCTGGGTAGGCCATGGTGACCGCCTCGGCCTGACCGACGTAGCCCCGCGTGACCAGCTTGTTCATCACGTAGGACCAGCGCTTTCTGGCGTGGTCGTGGGAGGAGGCGAACGGGTCGTGCACCGACGGCGACTGGATCATGCCCGCGAGGAAGGCTGCCTCGCTCCAGGTCATCGAGTTGTCGAGCGGCCTGCCGAAGTAGGCGTTCATCGCCGACGCCGGACCGTAGGTGCCGCGGCCGAACGAGATGATGTTGACGTAGCTCTCGAAGATCTCCTTCTTGGTCTGCTGCTGGGTGATCTTCGTGGCGAGCACCAGTTCGGAGAACTTGCGGAGGAGGGTGGCGTCGTCGTTCCCGGTGGACTTCTTGATGTACTGCTGGGTGATGCCCGAACCTCCGCCGACGCCGGTCACCAGCGCGCGGAGGGCGCCGGTGGGATCGAAGCCCTCGTTGTCCCAGAACGTCGGGTCCTCGGTCGCGATGATCGCGTCGCGCAGCTTCGCGGGGATGGCGTCGTAGGACACGAACTGCCGGTCGCCACCGGGCGGGATGACCTTGAGCAGCTCGGAACCGTCCGCGTTCTGCAGGATGACGGTCTTGTCGAGATCGGCGAGCACCTCCTGCGGGCTGCGGACGTCGAGCAGGACGTACGCGATCCCGAACGCGGCCACCGGGATGCCGATCAGAAGACCGAGCGACCAGGCGGCGATCCGGCGCCACCTGCGTTTCTTCCCTTTCGGCTCGGGGGCGGCCGTGGTTTCCGACTCGGGTGCGATTTCCTCATCCGGGTTTTCCACACCGGGTTAGACGCCCGGACGAGTGAAAAGGTTGTGGGAAAATCACCTGATCGTGTCCTGGGTCTGCACCCACCGCGTTTCGTCAGACGAGGAAGGCGCGAAGCAGCGAAGCGGTGCCTTCGACGTGCTCAGCCATCGCCCGGCGGGCCGCCTCGGAGTCGCCGGCGAGGATCGCGTCGACGATGGCCTCGTGCTGGGCGTTGGAGTGCTCCAGGTTCGGCTCCAGCAGCGGGATCATGTCGAGCAGCTGGTTGACCCGCATCCGCGCGTCGGCCATCGCCGTGGTCAGCGAGCCGGACGCGGTGACCTCGGCGATCGCCAGGTGCAGCCGCGAATCCTTGCGCCGGTAGTCGCCGACGTCGGCCGCCGCGGCCTCGGCGAGCGTGCTGGTCAGATGCTGCCGGTCGGCCGGGCTGAGCGAGCGCGACGCCGCCATCTCGGCGGCACCGGTCTCCAGGACATGCCGCAGGCCCAGCGCGTCCTGGAGGGTGACGTCGTCGACGTTCCGGCCGTCGGCGGCGGGCGGATCGGGCAGCACTTCGTTGACGAACGTGCCGCCGTAGCGCCCTCGCCGCGACTCGACGTAGCCCGCGTCGGCCAGCGCGCGGATCGCCTCACGCAGCGTCACCCGGCTGACCCCGAGCCGCTCGGCGAGTTCACGCTCGGAGGGCAGCCGCTCGCCCCCGCCCACCACGCCGAGGCGGATCGCCTGGAGCAGCCTTTCGACGGTCTCCTCGAAGGCGTTGCCCGCGCGCACCGGGCGGAACAGCGCGTCACCCGCGTTCGCGACCGTGCTCGACTCCACCCTTCGAGTTTAGGCCGCCCGCGATTCGGCACCTGGTTGCGGTACTTGCGCACGCATGTACCGCAACCAGAGTGTCTGTCGATCACACGAAGCCAGCGAGCGGATATGGTCTCCAAGAGAGGAGGACGACGTGGACGACGATGTGAGGTTTACCCGCGCCCTGATGAGCATGACTGATGCTGCCCGCCATCTCGGTGTTCCTCAGCAGACCTTCCACCGCTGGGCACGAGGCTACCCACGCGGCGGCCCCCTGCTTCACATCTCCGCGACGGATAGCATCCGGCAGGCAAGTGTTCCCTTTATCGCGCTAGCAGAGGCGTGGGTTCTTGAAGGACTGCGTCAAGCCGGTGTGCGCCCCCAGCGGATCCGCCCCGCGCTGGAAAAACTCCAACGCGAGTTTGGACGAGAGTACGTACTCGTGTCGCCTGCCCTCGTAACTGATGGAATCTCAGTGCTGTGGGACTTTTCCAGAACTGAGGCTGGAGCCGGCCTGATCGAAGGTCGCTCGGGTCAGACTGTGATTCGCGAGATCGTGCAGGACTACCTCACGTACGTCGGATTCGGTTCCGACAATCTCCCCAACCGTCTCAAGCTCAAGGTCTTCGAGCCCTCAGCGGTGGCCATTGATCCTTATCGATCCTCAGGACAACCTGTATTCGTTGACTCCGGCGCACGAGTCGCGAACGTAGCCGCGATGCTGAAAGCAGGTGAAGAACCTGCCATCGTCGCCGAAGAGCACGGGATCGGCATCGAAGCTGTCCGGGCCGCCGCACGCGTCCTCCTGGGCCGCGCCGCCTGAGTTCCACCTCGACGAGAACGCCGTGACTCGATCAGTCCGGCGTTTTCTTGTCGGACTCGGCTACCCATGCCATACGCCACCGGAGGTATTCGGCACCAGAGCCGAATCCCTAGGAGCAGCAGATACCGAATGGCTCGGAAAGATCGCCAACACAGGTTGGGTCGTACTGAATCGCGACGCCAAAATCATGGAGAGACCTCACGAGTTGAGCGCGTACCGTGCCGCGAAGGTCCACATGTTCTATCTGCCTGGGGAAGCCACCCGAGATCATCTTCTCCACTTGGTAGAGGTCAATCTCCAAGACGTGATCACGTATGCCGCCAACCGGAATCCCGATGTCTGGAAGATCACCGAGCGTGGTGTCGAGCGGTTTCCTCTCAAGAAGCGGCGGGGCTGAAGAGACTCGCACCCCTCCAGCCCCGCGGCGTCAGCACTCGATGACGTTGACGGCCAGGCCGCCGCGCGCGGTCTCCTTGTATTTCACGCTCATGTCCGCACCGGTCTCGCGCATCGTCTTGATCGCCTTGTCCAGCGTCACGACGTGCGAACCATCGCCGCGCATCGCCATCCGCGCGGCGTGGATCGCCTTCGACGCGCCTACGGCGTTGCGCTCGATGCACGGGATCTGCACCAGCCCGCCGACCGGGTCGCAGGTCAGCCCCAGATGGTGTTCGACGCCGATCTCGGCGGCGTTCTCCACCTGAGCGGGTGAACCGCCGAGGACCTCGGTGAGCCCGGCCGCGGCCATCGCGCTGGCCGATCCGACCTCGCCCTGGCAGCCGACCTCGGCGCCCGAGATCGAGCCCGTCTGCTTGAGGATCGAGCCGATCGCGCCCGCGGTGAGCATGAACGTCACGATGCCGTCGTCCGAGGAACCCCGGATGAACCGCTGGTAGTAGTGCAGGACCGCCGGGATGATCCCCGCCGCGCCGTTGGTCGGCGCGGTGACGACCCGGCCGCCCGCGGCGTTCTCCTCGTTGACGGCCAGCGCGTACAGGCTCACCCAGTCCATCGCGTACAACGGGTCGCCGACACCGTCTTCGGCGAGCAGCTTCTCGTGCAACGCCTTCGCGCGCCGAGGAACCTTGAGCCCGCCCGGCAGGACGCCCTCGTGCTCACAGCCGTTGTGCACGCACTCCACCATGACCTGCCAGATCTCCAGCAGCCCCTCGCGGATCTCCTCGCGTGTGCGCCACGCGAGTTCGTTGCGCAGCATGACCTCGCTGATCGACAGCCCGGTGTCCTCGCAGTGCTTCAGCAGATCCGCGCCGGTGCGGAACGGGAACTCCAGCTTCGTCGAGTCCTCGACGACGACAGTGTCGGTCTCGTAGGACTCGTCGCGCACGAACCCGCCGCCGACGGAGTAGTAGGTGCGCTCGCGCAGCACCTTCCCGTCGGCGTCGAAAGCGCGGAAGATCATCCCGTTCGGGTGCGCCGGCAACGACTTCCGCCGGTGCATGGTCAGGTCGGTGTCCTCGACGAACACGATCTCGTGTTCGCCTCGCACGCGCAGCCTGCCCGTTTCCCGGATCTCGGCGATCTTGCCCGGCACCGTGCCGGTGTCGATCTCCTCCGGCCGCTCCCCGGACAGCCCGAGCAGCACGGCCTTGTCACTGCCGTGCCCGAACCCGGTCGCGCCGAGCGAGCCGAAAAGCTCGCTCTGGACACGCGTCGTGGCCGTCAGATCACCGTCGGCGGCCAGACCGTCCACAAAGGTCAGTGCGGCGCGCATCGGGCCCACCGTATGGGAGCTGGAGGGGCCGATGCCGATCGAAAACAGGTCGAAGACGCTGATCGCCATTGATCTGCCCTCCTTCCTATCTGGCCAGCAATGAGCTGGCTTCTTGGGCCGCGGGCCCTTCGGCGGCGAGATGGGCCAGGTTCTCCGACAGTGCTTCGCCGCGGTGGGCCTTCGTCTGCGCGAACAGGCGGCCGGCGCGATACGACGAGCGTACGAGCGGTCCGGCCATCACACCAGCGAAACCCATCGCTTCGGCGGTGTTCGAGTGCTCGACGAACTCCTCGGGCTTGACCCAGCGGTCCACCGGATGGTGCCGCGGCGAAGGACGCAGGTACTGGGTGATCGTCAGGATCTCGCAGCCCGCGTCGACCAGGTCCTTCATCGCGGGCGCGACCTCGTCGGGGGTCTCGCCCATGCCGAGGATCAGGTTCGACTTCGTCACCAGACCAGCCTCACGCGCCTTCGTGATGACCTCCAGCGATCGCGCGTACCGGAAACCGGGGCGGATCCGCTTGAAGATCCGCGGCACCGTCTCCACATTGTGCGCGAGCACCTCCGGCCGCGAACCGAACACCTCGGCCAGCTGATCGGGATCCGCGTTGAAGTCCGGGATCAGCAACTCGACACCGGTACCCGGATTCAACGCGTGGATCTGACGGACAGTCTCCGCATACAGCCACGCGCCACCGTCTTCGAGATCGTCACGCGCGACACCGGTCACCGTCGAGTAGCGCAAACCCATCGCCTGCACCGACTCCGCCACCTTGCGCGGCTCGGTCGTGTCCAGCGCCTCGGGCTTGCCCGTGTCGATCTGGCAGAAGTCGCAACGTCGCGTGCACTGGTCCCCGCCGATCAGGAACGTCGCCTCGCGGTCTTCCCAGCATTCATAAATGTTGGGACAACCGGCCTCCTCACACACGGTGTGGAGGCCTTCCCGCTTGACCAGGCCCTTGAGCTCGGTGAACTCGGGACCCATCCGCGCGCGGGTCTTGATCCACGGCGGCTTCTTCTCGATCGGGGTCTGCGCGTTGCGGACCTCGAGCCGGAGAAGTTTGCGCCCCTCGGGGAGCGCGCTCATCGGTTGAGGTCCGCGTACAGCGGGTGCTTCTTGGCCAGCAGTTCGACACGGGCGGACAGCGACTGGCGCAGGGCCTCGTCGAAGTCCGGGCGCAGCGCCTCGGCGATGATGTCGGCGACCTCGGCGAAGTCCTCGGCACCGAAGCCGCGGGTCGCCAGGGCCGGGGTGCCGATGCGCAGGCCCGAGGTGATCATCGGCGGGCGCGGGTCGAACGGGACGGCGTTGCGGTTGACCGTGATGCCGACCGAGTGCAGCCGGTCCTCGGCCTGCTGACCGTCCAAAGTGGAGTTGACCAGATCGACGAGCACCAGGTGCACGTCGGTGCCGCCGGTCAGCACGCGGACGCCCGCTTCGGCGCAGTCCGTGCGCGAAAGGCGGTCGGCCAGGATCTTCGCGCCTTCGAGCACCCGCTGCTGACGCTCGCGGAACTCCTCGGTCGCGGCGATCTTGAGCGCGACGGCCTTGGCGGCGATGACGTGCTCCAGCGGTCCGCCCTGCTGTCCGGGGAACACCGCCGAGTTGATCTTCTTGGCGAGTTCCTGGCGGGACAGGATGATGCCGCCACGCGGGCCGCCGAGGGTCTTGTGCGTGGTCGTGGTGACGATGTCGGCGTAGGGCACCGGGCTCGGGTGCAGCCCGGCGGCGACGAGACCGGCGAAGTGCGCCATGTCGACCATGACCTTCGCGCCGACCTCGTCGGCGATGCGGCGGAACTCGGCGAAGTCGAGCTGACGCGGGTACGCCGACCAGCCGGCGATGATCAGCTTCGGCTGGTGCTCCTTGGCGAGGCGCTCGATCTCCTCGATGTCGACGATCCCGGTCTCTTTGTCGACGTGGTAGGCGACGACGTTGTAGAGCTTGCCCGAGAAGTTGATCTTCATCCCGTGGGTCAGGTGCCCGCCGTGGGCGAGGTCGAGACCGAGGATGGTGTCGCCGGGGTTGAGCACCGCGACCATGGCGGCGGCGTTGGCCTGCGCGCCCGAATGCGGCTGGACGTTGGCGTGCTCGGCGCCGAACAGGGCCTTCGCGCGGTCGATCGCCAACTGCTCGATGACGTCGACGTGCTCACAACCGCCGTAGTAGCGGCGGCCGGGGTAGCCCTCGGCGTACTTGTTGGTCAGCACCGAACCCTGCGCCTCGAGCACGCCCACCGGGGCGAAGTTCTCCGAGGCGATCATCTCCAGGGTCGACTGCTGCCGGTCGAGTTCGGCCGCGACGGCGGTGGCGACCTCGGGGTCCACGTCGGACAGGGCGGCGTTGAACATCTCAGTTCTCCTGGGTGAGGACGGCGTACGCCTGGGCGTCGAGCAGGGCGGGCACGTCGCCGGACAGACGCACCTTCAGGAGCCATCCTTCGGCGTACGGGTCCGAGTTGATGAGCTCGGGGGTGTCCGTTGTGGCCTCGTTCACCTCGACGACCTCGCCGTCCACGGGTGCGTACAGCTCGCTGACCGATTTGGTCGACTCGACCTCGCCGAACACCTCGCCCGCGGTGACGGTGTCGCCGACCGAGGGGAGCTGGACGAACACGATGTCACCGAGCGACTCGGCGGCGAAGGCGGTGATGCCCACGGTGGCGACGCCGTCGACGACGTTCAGCCACTCGTGTTCCTTCGTGTACTTCAGTTCCTGGGGGATGCTCATGATGGTGAAAGGGCCTTTCAGGCGCGGGAGTAGAAGGGCAGGGCGACGACCTCGACGGGCTCGATACGGCCCCGGATGTCGACGGAAAGCTCGGTGCCGGGCTCGGCGTGCTCCCGGTCCACGTAGGCCATGGCGATCGGGTAGCCCAGGGTCGGCGACAGGGCACCGCTGGTGACCTCGCCGATCTCGGTCTCGCCGGACAGGACGGTGTAGCCGTGACGCGGGGCGCGGCGGCCGGAGCCCTTGAGCCCGACGCGGACGCGGGGAACGTCCTTCTTGGACAGTTCCGCCAGCGCGGCCTTGCCGACGAAGTCGTTGGGCTTCTCGAACTTGACGACGCGGCCGAGACCGGCTTCGAACGGGCTCAGCTGGAGGCTGAGTTCGTTGCCGTACAACGGCATACCGGCTTCGAGACGCAGCGTGTCGCGGCAGGCGAGACCGGCCGGGAGCAGGCCGTGCGGCTCACCGGCCTCGGTGAGGATGCGCCAGACGGCGGGAGCCTCACCGGCCGGGACGTACAGCTCGAAGCCGTCCTCGCCGGTGTAGCCGGTGCGGGCGAGCAGGACGTCGTGACCCTTCACGACGGCCGGGACGCTCGCGTAGTACTTGAGCGCGCCCAGGTCGGCGTCGGTGACGGCGCCGAGGATCTCGACGGCCTTCGGCCCCTGGACGGCGATCAGCGCGACGTCCTCGGACTTGTCGTCGACGACGGCGTCGAAGCCCGAGACCCGCTCGGCCAGCGCCTCCGCGACCACGGCGGCGTTGCCCGCGTTGGCCACGACCAGGAACTTCTCGTCGGCGAGGCGGTAGACGACCAGGTCGTCCAGCACGCCGCCGGTCTCGTCGCAGATCATCGTGTAGCGCGCCCTGCCCGGCTTGACCCCGGACAGGTTCCCGACCAGCGCGAAGTCGAGGACGTCGGCGGCCTGCGGGCCGGTCACCTCGATCTCGGCCATATGGGACAGGTCGAACAGGCCCGCGGTCTCGCGGACCGCCTTGTGCTCCGCCAGTTCGCTGCTGTAGCGGATCGGCATCGACCAGCCCGCGAAGTCGGTGAACAGCGCACCCAGTCCTTTGTGGACTCCGTGCAGGGACGTCTCTTTCGACATCAAGTGCCTCAGTTCTCGTAGGCGTTGAGCGGCGGGCAGGAGCAGACGAGGTTACGGTCCCCGCGGGCGCCGTCGATGCGACGCACCGGGGGCCAGTACTTGGCCTTGCGGTTCACTCCGGCGGGGTACACCGCCAGTTCGCGGTCATACGGCAGGTCCCAGTCGCCGACCAGGGTTTCCGCGGTGTGCGGGGCGTTGCGCAGCGGGCTGTTGTCCGCGGCCCACTTGCCCTGCGCGACGGCGTCGATCTCCGCGCGGATGGCGATCATCGCCGCGATGAAGCGGTCGATCTCGCCGAGGTCCTCGGATTCGGTCGGCTCGACCATCAGCGTGCCCGCGACCGGGAACGACATGGTCGGGGCGTGGAAACCGTAGTCGATCAGGCGCTTCGCGACGTCGTCCACGCTGACGCCGGTCTCCTTGGTGAGCCCGCGCAGGTCGAGGATGCACTCGTGCGCGACGAGGCCGTCCTGGCCGGTGTAGAGCACCGGGTAGTGCTGGTTGAGGCGCTTGGCCACGTAGTTCGCGGCGAGGACGGCGACCTGGGTCGCGGCGGTGAGCCCGCCCGCGCCCATCATGCGGACGTACGCCCAGGAGATCGGCAGGATCGACGCCGAGCCGTACGGGGCCGCGCTGATCGGGCCGACACCGGTTTCGGGACCAGCCTTCTCCAGCAGTGGGTGGTTCGGCAGGTACGGCGCGAGGTGCGCGCGCACCGCGACCGGGCCGACGCCGGGGCCGCCGCCACCGTGCGGGATGCAGAAGGTCTTGTGCAGGTTCAGGTGCGAGACGTCGCCGCCGAACTCACCCGGCTTGGCCAGCCCCAGCAGCGCGTTGAGGTTCGCGCCGTCGACGTAGACCTGGCCGCCCGCGTCGTGGACGATCTTGGCCAGCTCGTCGATGCCGTTCTCGTACACGCCGTGCGTCGACGGGTACGTGACCATGATCGCGGACAGCGTGTCGCGGTTGGCCTCGACCTTGGCGCGCAGGTCTTCGAGGTCGACGTTGCCCTCGTCGGTGCACTTGACCACGACGACGCGCATCCCGGCCATCACCGCGGAGGCGGCGTTCGTGCCGTGCGCGGACGACGGGATCAGGCAGACCTCGCGCTCGGCCTGGCCGTTCGCGTGGTGGTACGCGCGGATCGCGAGCAGGCCGGCGAGCTCGCCCTGGCTGCCCGCGTTCGGCTGCAGCGACACCTTGTCGTAGCCGGTGACCTCGGCCAGCCAGCTCGACAGCTGCTCGACCAGCACGTGGTAACCCTCGGCCTGGTCGGCGGGGGCGAACGGGTGGATACCCGCGAACTCGCGCCAGCTGATCGGCTCCATCTCGGTGGTGGCGTTGAGCTTCATCGTGCAGGAACCGAGCGGGATCATGCCGCGGTCGAGCGCGTAGTCCAGGTCCGAAAGGCTGCGCAGGTAGCGCAGCATCGCGGTCTCGGAGCGGTGCGAGTGGAAGACCTCGTGGGTGAGGTAGTCGCTCTCGCGGTTCAAGCCGCTGGGCAGGGCCTGCGCGTCTTCGGCCTTGTTCTCGATGCCGAAGGCGTTGAGGACCTTGGCGATGATCGCGGGCGTGGTGACCTCGTCGACGGCGATGCGGACGTGGTCGGCGTCGACCGGGCCGAGGTTGATCCCGTTCTCGCGCGCGACCGCGACGACCGCTTCGGCCTGGCCGGGCATGCGCGCGAGGACGGTGTCGAAGAAGCCTTCGTGCACGACCTCGACGCCACCGGCGCGCAGGGCGCCTGCCAGTCCGGCGGCGAGCTCGTGGACGCGGGTCGCGATGCGCTTGAGGCCGTCCGGACCGTGGTAGACCGCGTACATCGCGGCGAGCACGGCGGGCAGGACCTGCGCGGTGCAGATGTTGGAGGTCGCCTTCTCGCGGCGGATGTGCTGCTCGCGGGTCTGCAGGGCGAGGCGGTACGCGGGGTTGCCGTCGGCGTCGACCGAGACCCCGACCAGGCGGCCCGGCAGCGAACGCTCGAGCCCGGCGCGGACGGCCATGAACCCGGCGTGCGGGCCGCCGTAGCCGAGCGGGACACCGAAGCGCTGGGTCGAACCGGCGGCGATGTCGGCGCCGAACTCACCCGGCGCGGTGACCAGTGTGAGAGCGAGCAGGTCGGCGGCGACGGTGTACAGCGCGCCGGCGGCCTTCGCCGTCTCGGAGATGGCGGAGTAGAAGCCCGCCCCGCGCAGTACGCCGGACGCGCCCGGATACTGGACGACGACGCCGAAGAACTCCTCCGGCAGGCCGGTGAGCAGGTCGCGGACCTCGACCTCGACGCCCATCGCCTCGGCGCGGGTGCGCACGACGGCGATGGTCTGCGGCAGGCACTCGGCGTCGAGGACGACCTTGTTCGACTTCGCCTTCGACGCGCGGCGCATCAGCATGACGGCCTCGGCGACGGCGGTGGACTCGTCGAGCAGCGAGGCGTTCGCGGTGGCGAGACCGGCCAGCTCGGAGACCATGGTCTGGAAGTTGAGGAGGGCTTCGAGACGGCCCTGCGAGATCTCCGGCTGATACGGCGTGTACGCCGTGTACCAGGCCGGGTTCTCCAGCACGTTGCGGCGGATGACCGCCGGGGTGACCGTGTCGTGGAAGCCGAGGCCGATCATCTGCGTCATCGGCTTGTTGAGCGCGGCGAGCGCGCGAAGCTCCGCGATGGCGTCCTCTTCGGACGCGGCGGGGGGAAGTTCGAGGTCACGGGTGACCCGGATCGCGGCCGGGACCGCGGCGGCCACCAGGGCATCGAGACTGCCGTAGCCGACCTCGGCGAGCATCTTGGCCTGCTCGGACTCCGAGGGGCCGATGTGCCGGTCGTCGAAGGACGTACTGGTCAAGGGAGCTCCTTTACTCAGGCGCCGGATAGACCGGTGCGCTGGGAACTCCCCCTCTGTCATGGCACCTGAGAGTTTCACCACCCGTGGGAAGGGTGGCTTTCACCTTGGGTGAGGCGCACTTGCGCGCCTGCTTTCCAGAGTGGCCTCGCGGAAGCGGTAGTGGCTACCTGAGAGATTCCGGGGAGTTTGCTCCTTCGGTGCCCCACCACGTTCGTGGGGGCTCTCCCGCTCCAGCTCGACGGCCCGATCTGCAGTTGTGCGCACACCGTACCTGGCGTGTTCAGCGCCCGTCTACTTCAGGCCGGGCACGTCACTTGTCCCGTTCGCCCGGACACCCGCGGTGCCCGGACGGCACTCGCGTGATCAGAGCCGGAACTCGCGTGACGGAAGCCGGAACTCGTGAGTCACGGCTCTGATCACGCGAGTCACGGGCCTGATCACGCGAGTCACGCGTTCTCCATCAAGTCCGTGAAGGCCTCCTTGAGGGACTCAGAGTCCCTCAAGGAGGCCTTCACGGACTTGGGCAGCGCGACCAGGGCAGCGGGTTAGAGGGGGGTGACGTAGGCGCCGGAGATGCCGCCGTCCACCAGGAACTGCGAAGCGGTGATGAACGAGGCGTCGTCGCTCGCCAGGAAGGCGACCGCGCCCGCGATCTCGTCCGGTTCCGCGAACCGCCCGACCGGCACGTGCACCAGCCGCCGCGCCGCCCGTTCGGGGTCCTTCGCGAAGAGTTCCTTCAGCAGCGGCGTGTTCACCGGACCGGGGCACAGCGCGTTGACCCGGATGTTCTCCCGCGCGAACTGCACGCCCAGCTCCCGGCTCATCGCCAGCACCCCGCCCTTGGACGCGGTGTAGGAGATCTGCGACGTCGCCGCGCCCATCACCGCGACGAACGAAGCCGTGTTGATGATCGAGCCCTTGCCCTGCCGCCGCATATGGGGCAGCACCGCCTTGCAGCACAGGTACACCGAGGTCAGGTTGACCTTCTGCACCCGCTCCCAGGCGTCGATGCCGGTGGTGAGGATCGAGTCGTCCTCGGGCGGGGAGATGCCGGCGTTGTTGAACGCGACGTCGACCGAGCCGAATTCGTCCACGGCGGTCTGGAACAGGGCCTCGACCTGGTCGGCGTCGGTGACGTCGGCCTGCACGAACAGGCCGCCGACCTCGTCTGCCGCGGCTTTGCCCGCATCGGCGGAGATGTCGCCGATGACGACCTTCGCGCCCTCGCTCGCCAGCCGCCGCGCGGAGGCGAGGCCGATGCCACCGCTGCCGCCGGTGATGACCGCGACGCGGCCTTCGAAACGCTGCACCACTTATTCCTCCGTGCTGATGGTCTTGATACGAAAAGAGACCTGCTCACTCTGTGCTGATAAAGAGGTTCTTGGTCTCGGTGAAGGCGTCGACAGCGTCCGGGCCGAGCTCGCGGCCCAGCCCGGACTGCTTGAATCCGCCGAACGGCGTCCAGTACCGGACGGACGAATGCGAGTTGACCGAAAGGTTCCCGGCTTCGACGCCGCGTGCGACGCGGAAAGCGCGGCCGACGTCGCGGGTCCAGATCGAGCCGGACAGGCCGTACTCGGTCTGGTTGGCCATGGTGATCGCGTCCGTCTCGCCGTCGAACGGGACCACCGCGACGACCGGGCCGAAGATCTCGTCCGACGCCAGCGGATGCCGCAGGTCCGGCGGGGTGACGACGGTCGGCGCGAACCAGTATCCCGGTCCGGTGGGCGCGCTGCCCCGGAACGCGACCGGCGCGGCGTCGTCCACATAGGACGACACCTTCGCGTGATGTCCCGCCGAGATCAGCGGCCCCATCTCGGTCACTTCCAGCCGTGGGTCCCCGACGACGACCCCGTTCACGGCGGGTTCCAGCAGCTCCATGAACTTCTCGTACACGCTCGACTGGACCAGGATCAGCGACCGCGCGCAGCAGTCCTGCCCGGCGTTGTCGAACACGCCGTAGGGCGCCTTCGCCGCGGCCTTTTCCAGATCGGAATCGGCGAAGACGATGTTCGCGTTCTTGCCGCCGAGCTCCAGCGTCACGCGCTTCACCCGCGCGGCGCAGCCCGCCATGATCTGCTTGCCGACCTCGGTGGAGCCGGTGAACACCACCTTCCGCACCGCCGGGTGGTCCACGAACCGCTGTCCCACCACGGAGCCCTTGCCGGGAAGTACCTGGAAGACGTCCGCGGGGATCCCGGCCTCACGGGCCAGTTCGCCGAGCCGGATCGCGGTCAGCGGGGTGAGTTCGGCGGGTTTGAGCACGACGGTGTTCCCGGCGGCGAGCGCGGGCGCGAACCCCCAGCCCGCGATGGGCATCGGGAAGTTCCACGGCACGATCACCCCGACCACGCCGAGTGGCTCGTGGAACGTCATGTTCACGCCACCGGGGACCGGGATCTGCCTGCCTGCCAGCCGTTCGGGTGACGCCGAGTAGTACGTCAGCACGTCGCGGACGTTGCCCGCTTCCCAGCGCGCGTTGCCGATCGTGTGACCGGCGTTGACGACCTCCAGCCGGGCGAGGTTCTCGATGTCCGCGTCGACGGCGTCGGCGAACCGGCGCAGCAGCCGCGCCCGGTCGCCGGGGGCCACCGCACGCCAGGCGGGGAACGCCGCCTGCGCGCGGGCGATCGCCGCGTCGGTCTCCTCGGCCGAGGTCAGCTCGACCGACCTCACCACCTCTTCGGTGGCGGGGTTGATCACCTCGAACGTGGTCATGCGCGCTCCTTAGCGGCTTTCACCAGCGCTTCGAAAAGCCTGATGTCGTCGGGATTCTGTTCGGGATGCCACTGGACGCCGAGGACGAACCCGTCGCCGGGCCGTTCCGCCGCCTCGATGGTGCCGTCGGCGGCCCAGCCCGTGGCGACCAGCCCGTCGCCGAGCTTGTCGACGGCCTGGTGGTGATAACACGGCACCTTGGTCTCGGTGCCGAGGATCGACGCGACCCGGCTGCCTTCGGCGAGGGTCACGGTAGTCGTGCCGAAGGTCGCGGGCGCGGGCTGGTGATCCTTGGTGTCCAAAGTGTCCGGCAGATGCTGGGCGAGCGTCCCGCCGAAGGCGACGCTGAGCACCTGCAACCCGCGGCAGACGCCGAGCACCGGTTTGCCACCGTCCAAAGCGGACCGCAGCAGCCCGAACTCGAACTCGTCCCGGTCCGGCCTCGTGTACGTCGTCGCGTGCTGCTCCCGGCCGTAGCGGGCCGGGTCGATGTCGGCGCCGCCGACCAGCACGAGACCGTCCACAGCGGACATCAGCCGGTCGTGCGCGCCGCTCACCGGCGGCAGCAGGACCGGGACGCCGCCGGCCGCGACGATCCCGTCGACGTAGACCCGGTGGAGCAGGGCCGCTTCGGTCTCCCACACCAGGAACTTCGCGGGCTCCAGATAGGACGTGAGCCCGATCAGGGGCTCAGAGACGTTCGAACCCACGGATCCTCTCCCAATCGGTGACGGCGGCGTCGTACGCGGCGTTCTCGACCTTCGCCGCGTTCAGGTAGTGGTCGACGACTTCGTCCCCGAACGCGGTCCTGGCGAGTTCGCTCCGGTCCAGCAGGACCGCGGCCTCCCGCAGGGTCGCCGGCACCGTCGGCTTGTCCGAACCGTAGGCGTTGCCGTGGAACTCGGGCTCCGGTTTCAGTTCGTTCTCGATGCCGTGCAACCCGGCCGCGATCAGCGCGGACACCGCGAGGTACGGGTTCACGTCGCCGCCGGGGACCCGGTTCTCCGTGCGAAGCGAGTCTCCGTGCCCGACGACGCGGAGCGCGCATGTGCGGTTGTCGGTGCCCCACGCGACGGACGTCGGCGCGAAACTGCCGGGGACGAATCGCTTGTAGGAGTTGATGTTCGGCGCGAAGAAATAGGTCAGCTCCCGCAGTCCGGCGAGCTGGCCCGCGAGGAAGTGCTCCATCAGCGGGGAGAACCCGCCGGGACCGTCACCGGCCAGGACGGCCTCGCCCTCGGTGGAGCGCAGGCTGATGTGGATGTGACAGGAGTTGCCTTCACGTTCGTTGTACTTCGCCATGAACGTGAGGCTTTTGCCCTCCTGCGCGGCGATCTCCTTGGACCCGGTCTTGTAGATGCTGTGGTTGTCGCAGGTGGTGAGCGCGTCGGCGTAGCGGAAGGCGATCTCGTGCTGGCCGGGGTTGCACTCGCCCTTGGCCGACTCGACGTACAGGCCCGCGCCGCCCATGTCGTTGCGGATCCGGCGCAGCAGCGGCTCGATCCGCGAGGTGCCGAGCATCGAGTAGTCGACGTTGTACTGGTTGGCCGGGCGGAGGTCCTGATACCGCTTGTCCCAGGCCGACTCGAAGGTGTCGTCGAAGACGATGAACTCCAGTTCGGTGCCGACGTAGGCGGCGAGACCGCGCGCGGCCAGCCTGTCGAGCTGCCCGCGCAGGATCTGGCGGGGTGAGGGGGCCACGGCGCCGCCCTGCACCCGTTCGAGGTCGGCGAGGACGAGCGCGGTGCCCTCCTGCCACGGGAGCAGGCGCAGCGTGTCGAAGTCCGGGCGCAGGACGAAGTCGCCGTAGCCGGTCTCCCAGGACGACATCGCGTAGCCGTCCACGGTGTTCATGTCGACGTCGACGGCGAGCAGGTAGTTGCACGCTTCGGTGGCGTTCTCGACGACCTCGTTGAGGAAGTACTCGGCCGCGCAGCGTTTGCCCTGCAGCCTGCCCTGCATGTCGGTGATCGCCACCAGCACCGTGTCGACGGTGCCGTCCTCGACCAGTTCCCGGAGTCGATCCAGCGTGAGCATGCCGCGCCTGTTCCCCATCAGCCTCACCTAAAGGTTCGAAGCGGTACCTTTGCGGCTTCTTCCTACCGGGTCAGTCCGACCCGGTCAACTCAGCCAATGGTCTGATTCGTTACCCATTTCGTACCGTAGTCGGTCCCTGGGCGGATTGTCTGCGATGCCCGGCTGAGAAGATGCTGTGAATCCCGCCGCATCGGGAGGAGATCCGCGCATCCGGGACGTTGTACGGATCAAGAGAGGTGAGAAGGAATGACACAGGCATTCACGCAGCAGACCACGTTCACCGAGCCCCAGGGGCGGGCTCAGCTCCCGACGCTGCCCAGCGGGTGGCCGATCGGCTCCTACGAGTCGTACTCCGAAGCGCAGCGTGCGGTCGACCACCTCGCGGGAACGGACTTCCCGATCACCGACGTCACCATCGTCGGTGTCGAACCGATCCTCGTCGAGCGGATCGCCGGGCGGATGGGCTGGAGCAAGGTGCTCACCAGCTCGGCGCTGTCGGGCGCGATGTTCGGTGTGTTCCTCGGCCTCGTGCTGAGCCTGCTGAACCCCGGCGCCGGACTGGTGCCGATCCTCGTCGGCCTCGTCGGCGGTATCGGGTTCAACCTGCTGTTCGGCGCGCTGGGGTACGCGGCTTCGAAGAACAAGCGCGGGTTCATCTCGCAGAGCCAGCTGGTCGCCCGGCGCTACGACGTCCTGGCCCAGCCGCGCAACGCCGAGAAGGGCCGCGCCCTGCTGGCCGACCTGGCCGCCAGGAGCGCTTTCATCCACTGAGCCTCACCCCACACGCGAGCCGGCGCCTCTTCGGGAGGTGCCGGCTCGCGGCTTTCACGGGGTCAGGCGGTGCAGGTCACGCGGGAACAGCGTCGCCTGCCGGACGTTGGGCAGCCCCAGCAGCCGGGCCGTCCAGCGTTCGAGACCGAGCGCGAAGCCGCCGTGCGGCGGCATCCCGTGCGCGAAGACGGACAGGTAGTCCCGGTACGCCTCGGCGGGCTCCCCACGGGCGGCCAGCGCGGCGACGTAGTCCGCGTGCCGGTGCAGCCGCTGGCCCCCGGTCACCAGTTCCAGCCCGCGGAAGAGCAGGTCGAAACTGTTGGAGTACTCCGGCCGCGCCGGGTCCGGATGCGTGTAGAACGGCCGTTTCGCCATCGGATAGCCGGTGACGAACAGGAAGTCCGACCCGTGTTCGCGCAAGCCCCAGTCCGAAAGCAGCCGCTCGTGGGCGGGCGCGAGGTCGGGCTCCCCGCGTGGGTCCTCACCGGACAGCCGCGCGATCAGCTCCTGGGCTTCCGTGAAGTGGAGCTCCGGGATCTCCTCCGGCACCACGACCCCGGTCTCCGGGACGGCGGCGGCCATCCCCGCGATCGCCTCCCGCAGCACCGCCATCACGTCGTGGTGACCGTCGATGAAGCCGAGTTCCGCGTCGAGGCTGGTGTACTGCGCGAGATGCCGCGCGGTGTCGTGCGGTTCGGCGCGGAAGACGGGGCCGACCTCGTAGACCCGCTCGAACACCCCGGTCAGGGCTTGTTTGTAGAACTGCGGGGACTGCGCCAGGAAGGCCCGCTTCCCGAAGTAGTCGATGCCGAAGACGTTCGCGCCGGACTCGGTGGCCGACGAGACGATCTTGGGCGTCTGGGTTTCGGTGAACCCGAGCCCGTCCAGCGCCGACCGGAATCCGGCGACGCTCGCCGCCGCGATCGTGAAAGCCTCCTTCAGCCGCGGATGCCGCAACGCGACGGCGGCGTTGTCCAGCACCGTGGGCAACGTGGCTTGCACCGTGGGCCGGTAGAGGTCGAACGGCGGCGGTTCGGCGGGTTCGGAAAGCAGCCCGATCGACGGCCCGGTCAGTTCCAGGCCGCCGGGCGCCTGCGGGTTCGCGGTGACGAGGCCTTCGACCTCGACCACCGTCTCCTCCGGCGGGCCACCCGGTTCGGCGAGGACGACCTGGGCGAGCCCGGATCGGTCCCGGATCACCAGGAAGGTGACGGATTTCAGACGGCGACGGCGGTGCACCCAGCCGGCGATGCGGACAGAGCCGCCGACGTGCCGGGGCAGGTCGGCGACGAGGACACGCGAGATCATCACAACTCCTGTACGGATATGCGCGACCCCTTGGGAGTGCGGGCGAGAAGGGAACTCGCGGTACCACCGCACTTTCGCCGCCGCCCTGGACGAGCGGCGGCCTCGAAGGCCCGATGACGAGGGCCGGACGGCGGGGCATGGGGCGCGGACGCCGTTCCTCCCCGCACTCGGGAGGGTCTTCACCGAAGGGCGCGAGGCCGCCTTCCCAGCTACCGGCGGCTCTCTGGGTCTCGCGGGTTCCTTCGGCTACTCGTCTCCGTCAACGCGTTGCCGGGGAGGCTACGTCCTCCGGCGCCGTTCCCGCATCCGGAATTCGGCCCGCGCCAGCCCTCGCCGCCCGGCGATGCCGAGTTTCGCGTAGATCCGCCCGAGGTGCTTCTCGACCGCCTTCGGGGTGACGAACAGTTCCTGCGCGATCTCGCGGTTCGCATGTCCGGACGCCGCCAGATCCGCGACCAGCCGTTCGCTCGCGGTCAACGAGGACGGGTCGGCGGCGATCGCCCGTCGGGGCCGGTCCCCCAAGGCTTCCAACGCCTTGCCGGCGCGGGTGCGCAACACCGCCGAGCCGCATTCGGCGGCCAGCCGGATCCCGCGGTTGAGCGGGCTCCGCGCGTCCGTGCCCCGCCGGGCGGCCCGCATCGCCTCGCCGAGGTCGATCAGCGAACGGGCGAGGTGCAGCCGCGCCGGGGACCGCTCCAGCACCCCGACCGACTCGGAAAGCAGGTCCAGCCGCCGGTCACCGTCGGCGTGCGCGAGCAACCGGAGCGCGGCGCCGATCTCCGTCGCGGTCCCCCACTTCCGCGCGATGACCACCTGTTCCTCGGCCAGTTTCAGGGCGTGGTCCGACTCGCCGAGCAGCAGCGCGGCGCGCACGGCCGGGACCCGCCACGGAATGGTCGGCGGGTCGACGCCCACCGCGCGCATCTCGTCGCGCTGCAGGAACGCCTGCGTCCTGGCGAGCACGGGATTCCCGACGGCGAGCGCGATCAGCGCGCGGGGTTCGTGCAGCCACATCGTCGGCATCATCCTCGGACCGTCGCCGTGGTCGCCGTCGAACCGCGCCAGCACGTCGGCGGCGGCTTCCAGGTCACCGCGTTCCAAAGCGGCGTAGGCGAGGAAATGCGTCGCCGTCGCCCTCAGCGCGACCACCTGCGGCGACGGTTCTTCGGCGCCGATGGCGGCGAGCGCGCCCTCGGCTTCGGCCTCCATGACGGTCAAGTTGCCGAGCCGCCACTCGAGGAACAACGCGGCGTTGGCGACCATCGCGAACTCGACGGGCGAACCGTGCTCCCGCACCCGCTGCCGCGCGCGCTCGATCTCCCGTCCGGCTTCGTCGATCCCGTCGGCGGAGATCAGCGCGAGCATCGCGACCACCCAGCCGACCATCACGTCGATGCTTCCGGTTGCGTCTTCGAAGAAGGCGCCGTTGGCCAGCGCGCGGCAGGCGGTCTCGGCGACCTCGTCCGCGGGCCGGACCTCGTACCGTCCCATCTGCGCGAGCAGGCCGAGCAGGGTGCGCTCGTCGGGGGTGCCGCCGCTCAAGCTCGCGTACGCGCTCAGGTGATCGGACGCCGTCCGGCGATGGTGCGGCAGGAACGAGCGGATCACCGCGAGCCGCGCCTCCAGGTGCATCCGGCCCGGATCGCGCGGACCGCCAGGGCGGGCGGCGATCGCCTCGCGGAGTTCGGCGACGGCGGCTTCGGGCCCGTCGACGACCGTCGTGGCTGACGCGGCGGCCGCGACGAGTTCGGCGTCGGGAACACCGGCCGCCGCCAGCAGGAGTTGCCGTCGCGCTTCGACGGCCTCACCTGTGCGGAGCAGCGCGCGGCCGAGTTCGGCCCGCAGCGCCGCGTTGTCCGGGGTCTCCTCGACGGCCCGGCGCAGATGCGCGGCGGCTGTTCTCGGGTCGCCCGCCGAAAGCAAGGCGGCCGCGGCCTCGCGCAGGATCACGGCCGAGCCCGGCAAGGTGCCTCTCGGCGCCCGCACGAGATGTGCGGCGACCCGGTCCGCCGGCGCCTTCGCCGCGTACAGCGCCTTTGCGGCGCCACCGTGCAATGCCGCGCGGGCGACCGGGCCCAGGTCGGCGAGAACGGCCTCCCGGACGACAGGATGGACGAAGACGAGATGGTCGCCGTCGGCGGCGAACACGTTCGCCGAGCTCAGTGCCTCGACGGCCGCCGAAAGCCCGGTGACGTCCAGTTTCGCCAGCGCTCCGGCCTGCCACGGATCGCCGCCGGTGCCCAGGATCGCGACCGCGCCGGCGAGCGCGACGGCCTCGGCGGGCAGTCTGCCCAGCACCGCGCGGAAAACGGCGCTGGGGCCCAGTTTCCCGATCTTGGAGGCGGTCGCGGCACTGTCGACGGGCAGCCCGAGCGCGTCGAGTTCGCCGACGAGAACCCTTGTCAGGAAAGGGTTCCCGCCGCTGGCGGCATGCAGTGCGGTGACCACGGCCCAGGCCGGGAGCACCTCACGGGCGGCCACGAGTTCAGCGAGCGCTTCGGGCGAAAGCGCCTTCGGCACCACACGTTCGGTCTGCCGGGAAACGCTCAGCTGGGTCAGCGGCCCGGTGTGCTCCGCGGGCGGCCGGGTCGCCACGACGAGCACGATCGGCAGGTCGGCGATCCGGCGCGAAAGGTAGACGAGGAATCGCAGTGACGAAGGGTCCGCCCAGTGCGCGTCGTCGACCGTGATCAGCAGCGGCCGGGCCGACGAGAGGTCGACCACGACCCACCACAACGCGTGCAGCGTTCTCGCCAGTTCGGCCTCGCCCGGATCGGCGGCCGCGGCGTCGAGGATCTTCGTGCTGTGGCGCGAAACCGAATGCTCGACGAGCTGACGGACGACGCCCCAGGCCATCGCGGCTTCGAGCGCGTCACCGAAAGCCTGCAGCCTGCCGAACCCACGGCCCTTCGCCAGCGCCTGGGTTTCCTGGACCAGCCGGGTCTTGCCGATACCGGCCCGGCCTTCGATGACCACCACCCGGCCCTCGCCCGCCGTGGCGGAGTCGAGGGCCGCTTCGATCCTCCCGAGTTCGCATTCGCGTTCGAGGGTCGGCTCGTCGCGATGAGGCATTCGAAAAGGGTAGCGGTCACGCGGCGAGCCGAAAGAGCTCCGACAGGTCACATTCCGGCGAGAAATGGGAATGCCGCGAAAGTCACTTTCTCCATCCCCGACATCTTCGAAAGTGACTTTCGCGGCTCTCCCCGGATCGGGAGGAGGCGGCCCCCGACGCCCGCCTCCACCCGGACCACCTAGCGCGTCGGCTGGGTGGAGTTCGACGGCGGCGCCGGGGTCGAGGACGGCGGCGCCTGGGGAGTCGCGGAAGGCGGCACCGGTGCGATCTTCGGGATCGCCGCGCTGAACGGGACGTCGGCTTTTTCCTGGCAGAAGGCGCGGGAACCGTTGTAGCCGTTGACGTTCCCCTGGTCGTCCTGGACACCCCGCTCGACGCGCGGGCGCGGGTAGCGGTTGTCGTCGCCGACCTTCCGCTTCTCGCCCGTGTACCTCTCACACGCGTACCGGGTCGTGCTGAGCGGGCGGCCGTTCTCGTCGTAGAGATAGACATCCGTCAGCGGTTTGCCCTCGGCGTCGAACGCGTAGATGTTCTCCACTTCCTGGCTGCCGTAGTTCAGCTGCGGGTTGCCGTAGGTGTCGTTGTACGGCGTGTAGCCGTTTGTGTAAGGACCGTCGGAGTAGGAGCGCTTCGCGGCCAGATCGACGGCAGCGCCCACCCCGCCGAACATGCTGCCGATGACGAACGCCGAGATCGGCACGGCCAGCCACAGCAGCCGCCGGTCCGTCTTCAGTTTCGGCCCCGCCCAGACCACCGCGACGGCCGCCAGCAACATCAACGGCAGCAACAGAATGGCCTCGGTGTGCCGAAGCATGAGCAGCAGGCCGAACCCGACCAGCACCGCCGCGCAGAGCACCCACCACGCCGGTTTGAGCGCGCGGAAGTAGTCCAGTCCCTTGCCGTTCCGGTTGCTCTGGAACGACGTCACGATCTCGCGGAGCTTGATCACCTCAGGCAGTTCCGCGATCGAGGCGACACCTCGCCGGACCACGTAGGCGACACTGATCGCGAGCACGGGGGCGATGAAAAGCAGGCCCAGCAACGGTTCCACCCGGAGCAGCATCGCGGCCGCGAAGCCGAACAACGCGAACCCGCCCATGGAGAACACCAGGCCCCAGAACGCGAACCGTGCTCCGCCGATCCCGGTCTTCACCTTCAGGATGGCGGGCTTGTCGCCCGTCTCGGCCGGACGCGGCGGATATCCACCGGACGCGCGCAGTTCGGCGGCGTAGCTCTCAGGGCTGCCCAGACGCTCGATCAGGGCGTCGACCTTCGGGTTGTCCCCCAGCTCCGCCTCCATTTCGGCGAGGTGGGGCCGGACGTCTTCGAGGATCTCCTCGACTTCGCTCTCGGGCAGGTCGGCGAGCGCGCTCCTGACCCTCGCCAGATACACCCGCACGGCGGTCGGATTCTGCGTGCTCATGCTGCCTCTCCCAACAGGCTGTTCATTGTCGTGGCGAAAGTCCGCCAGGTCTGCCCCGACTCTTCGAGGCGCTGACGTCCGGGCTCGTTGAGGCTGTAGTACTTCCGGTGCGGGCCTTCTTCACTCGGCACCACGTAGGACGTCAGCAGGCCTGCCTTGTACAGCCGCCGGAGCGTCCCGTAGACCGAAGCGTCGCCCACTTCCTGCAACCCCGCGACCCGGAGTCTTCGGAGCACGTCGTAGCCGTAGCCGTCCTCCCCGCGAAGCACCGCGAGAACGGCGAGGTCCAGCACGCCTTTAAGTAGCTGACTGATCTCCACAGTCGCGTCCCTCCCAGTCTTACGCAACAGAAGGTACCACGCATTGCACAGTAGTGCGCAAGGCGGAAGCCACTTGCGCTCATCCGGTGGTTCATGGGTTACTTAGTCCAGTAATGAACCACCGCACCCACGAAGGGTGCCTGCGACTGGGGACGGAGGTGTCGTGCTCGACGAAGGAACACCGCTGTTCGTGCAGATCGCCGAACAGATCGCCGACGACATCGCCGAGGGAAGCCTGGCCGAGGGGGAACGCGTGCCGTCAACCAACGAACTCGCCGCCTTCTACCGGATCAATCCGGCGACGGCGGCCAAGGGAATCAACGTGCTCGCCGACGACGGGCTGCTGGAGAAGCGACGCGGTATCGGCATGTTCGTCGCCGGCGGCGCGCGGCAGAAGCTGCTCACCGACCGGCGGCAACGGTTCGCCGAGCAGTACCTCGACCCGATGCTCATCGAAGCGAGACGCCTCGGCATCGACGACGAAACCCTGATCTCGCTCATCCGCGGGAACGGACACCGGAACGGAGGACCCGCCGCATGACGCCGACCATTTCGACCACCGGCCTGACCCGGCGCTACGGCGACCACCTCGCGCTCGGCGATGTCTCGGTCGACATCCAAGAAGGCAAGATCACCGGCCTGCTCGGCCGCAACGGCGCGGGCAAGAGCACTTTCCTGCGCATCGTCACCGCGCAGGAGTTCGCCGGCGCGGGCTCGGTCCGCGTGTTCGGGGAGAACCCGGTGGAGAACGAGCGCGTGCTCCGGCGCATGGTGCTCGTCCGCGAGGACCAGCAGTTCCCGGACTTCAAGGTCCGGCACGCCATCACGACGGCGTCGTGGTTCTACCCGAACTGGGACGCCGAGCTGGCCGACACGCTGCTGGCCGACTTCGATCTGCCGCTGAAGCGCCCGATCAAGAAGCTCTCGCGAGGGATGCGCTCGGCGCTGTCGATCACGATCGGGCTCGCGGCCCGAGCGGAACTCACGCTGCTCGACGAGCCGTACGCGGGTCTCGACGCCGTCGCGCGGCAACTGTTCTACGACCGGTTGCTCGACGACTATTCGAGCCACCCGCGCACGGTCCTGCTCTCCACGCACCTGATCGACGAAGTGGCCGATCTGCTGGAGCACGTCGTGATGATCGACAAGGGCCGCGTCGTCCTCGACGCGCCCGCCGACGACCTGCGCGGCTCGGCCGCCACGGTCAGCGGGCCCGCCCTCGCGGTGGACGACTTCGTCGCCGGACGCCGGGTGCTGCACCGCCGCAAGATCGGCTCGCGGGCTTCGGTCACCGTCGCCGACGCGTTCGACGCCGCCGCGAAGGCGCGGGCTCAGGCCCTGCACCTGAAGCTGGAACCGTTGTCACTGCAGCAATTGATGGTGCACACCTCCAACGGACAGACCGCAGAGGAGGCGTCCGCATGAACACCCTGATCAACGTCGCGCGCTATCACCTGGTGGACCGGCTGCAGTACCTGGTCCTCCCGGTCGGCGTCACCCTCTTCGCCTTCTCGGTGAACCTCGTCATCTTCTCGGTGATCCCCGAAAAACCCGAGCAGAACTACTCCGGCGGCCTGCTCACGCTGTTCGTGTTCATGCTCGTCTGCGGTGCCTTGAGCATGACGAAGTCGCTGCCGTTCGGGCTGACGCTCGGTGTGTCGCGGCGGTCGTACTACCTGGGCACGGTCCTGCTGGTCGCCGGGCTCTCCGCGGTGTACGCGGCGGGGATAGCCGTGTTCCAGGCGATCGAGGACGCGACCGGCGGCTGGGGGCTCGGGCTCAACTACTTCCGGGTGCCCTGGGTGCTCGACGGCCCCTGGTACCTGACCCTGCTCACGGCGTTCGTGTTGCTGACGCTGATGTTCCTCTACGGCATGTGGTACGGCCTGATCTACCGGCGCGCTTCGGTGCTGGGCGTGGTCTTGTTCGCCGCCGCGCAGGTGCTGGTGCTGGTGGGCGCGGTGCTGGTGCTCAGCTGGACCGACTCGTGGTCGAAGCTCGGCACGTTCTTCGGCACGCTGACCGTCGGCGGCCTGACCGGGGTGCTCGCGCTGCTGGTCTGCGTCGCCGGTGCCGGCGGATTCGCCACGATCCGCCGCGTCACGGTCTGAAGTCCTTCCGCACCAAGGAGTTCGTGATGGCTGTGGTTTCCGTCGTGCTTTCCGTCCTGCTGGCCGCGATCTTCGCCGTACTGGGGGTGGCGAAGGTCCTGCGTCAGCCGTCGTCGATCTCCCGGACCGAAAGGCTCGGCTTCTCGGTCCGGGAGATCCAGGGGATCGGCGCTCTCGAAATCGCCGGGGCCGCGGGCCTGGTCGGCGGGTTCTTCCGGCTCCCGCTGGGGATCGCCGCGGCGATCGGCCTCACCGGGGTCTTTTCCGGCTGGCGAACGGCGACTTCGGGTGTCGCGAAAGCCACTTTCGAGACACCTGACGTCCTGAAAGTGGCTTTCGCGCCACGGGGGCGCGGCCGGCGGACACCGGGCCGAGGCTGCGGCGTTCGTGGCAGTCATGCCTGGACGGCAACGGATTCCCGCGCCCGGTCCCGGATGCGACCGACCACTGTGGACCGTCGCCAGGCATGCGTGACCTCCACCAGCCACGCCGCCTCGGTGGCGATGTCCGGCTCGTCGAGGTAGGTCGCCGGAACGTCGTCGGGGGCGTACCGGCGGCCCGCCTCGGAGGCGACGAGCGCGGCGGCCAGTGCCGCGGCCTCGATCGTCGCCGGGACACGGGCTTCGGGGATCTTCGCCTTGCGGGCCTCGGCTTCCGCGACCGGCGGGACGTCCGGGTCGAAGTAGGGGCGCAGCGCGAGATGACCGTCCCGGATTTCGATGACCCTGCGGTACAAGGCGAATTCGACACCGCCGGGCATACCGGGACCGGGGTCCAGCGCGATTCCGGGGACGGCTTCGCGCAGCGCGGTCCACAGCGGCTCGATGCGGCGGTAGGTCCGGTACATGCCGATCAGGCGGAACGGGGCCGCCAGCGCGGGCCCCCACACGCTGAGCGTGGCGCCCGCCCCGGCGAGCCCGACGCTCAGCGCCGCCAAGATCGCCGAGATCGTGTCCTCACCCGCGTTGACCTCGCCGGTGGTGGCGAGGACGTAGATGTCGTCGACGTCCCAGAAGGTCCAGGCCAGCGCGGACACCCCGCCACCGACGAGCAGCCACAGCCCGGTGCGAAGCGGACCGGGATCGGCATGACGCGCGAAGCGGGCGAAGACGATCGAGAAGGTCAGCAGGCTGATCAGGCCGTAAACGAGAAAGAGGACGTTGTACGCGACGAACCAGCCGAGCCTGCCCGGTCCGGCGGCGGTGTGCTCGCCGACGCGATAGCTGTCGGAGAGGAAGAAGAGCACGATCTCGGCGGCCACGACGGCCCAGGACAGCAACGCGTGCCAGCCGATCCGCTTGCCCTCCCCCAGTTTCAGCGAATGCGCGAACGCCACCGCGAAGGCCATCGCACCGATCTTGAGCACATCCGCGGCGAGATTCAGGAGACTGCCGATGGGCTCCTCGACCCCCACCGCGTTCTCCATGGCCGGGGTGAGCAGCATGATGCCGCCCGCGATGCACGTCCCGAACGCGCTGAGGAACCACATCCGCCGCAGCGGCTGGGTGTGGCGAGCCTGGATCAGCTTGTATCCGAAGCCCGCGAAAGCCACCACGCAGCAGAAGTACGCGATGGTCTCGGTCACGGCTGGCGACGCTTCCGGTTGCCGAAGAGGTTGTCGACCCTGGCCATCCCGCCGGCGAGATCGCTCCCGCTCTCGTCGAGGTGCGCCGCGCCGCGCACCGCCGTCCGGGAGACGCGTTGCGCCAGCAGGCTCGCCAGCAGCTCGGCCTCCTGTTCCTCGACGGCGCTGTATCCCGTGCGGCCCAGGACACGGCGGACGAGTTCGGGCGACAGGTTCGGCATGAGGGTCTTGCTGGCGGCGGCGTCGAGCGCGATCCCGTCGGCGCCCGCGTCCGAACCGACGTGGCCGCACAGCAGGTGGCCGACCTCGTGCAGGAGGATATGCCGCCGGTGCAGGGCGGTGGTGTTGGTCGGATAGAGGATGTAGTCGGCGCGTTCGGTGCTCATCAGCAGCCCGCACGGACCGCTGGAGGGGACGTTGACCTGCATCAATTCGATCGGGCGGCCGCGTTCGGCGGCCAGTTCGGCGATGAAGGCGTCGGCGTCGAAGGGCTCGGGAAGGCTCACACCGTCGGCGAGACTCCGGCAGCGGCGCCACAACTCCTTACGGCGGCGGTCCACTCACGCCTCCCTCTTCGGGCCGCCCCGTCCGGATTCCCTGCGGGCGATCGCGTCGATCATGTCGCTGATGGTGTCGAGTCCGTCGGGGGAAAGTGTTACGGCCCGCAGCGCGACATCGCGGACACCGGCGTCACGGAGAGCGCCGAGCAGCGCGAGCTCCTCGGCGATCTTGGCACTCTGCACGTCGTCGAAGAAATACGCCGGCGAGACGCCGAAGAACTGGGCGAGCGCCTCGAGGTGGCGTTTCGTGGGGTTGTCGCGGCGACCGGTGCGCAACTGCCACAGGTACGTCGTCGAGAAACTCTCGCCGGTGGCCTCTCGGCAGGCCTTGGCGACCTCCTCGTGGCTGTACGGTTCACGATCGGGTCTCAGCACGATCTGGAACAGCTTGTCGATCTTTTCGGCGAGCGTCGTCTTGCCGGGCTCGGTCGCGGCCACCATCCCACTCCCTACATGTCATGCCCGTTCATGCTAGTTGACGCGGTACCCGCATTCATACACGACAGTTTTCACCTCACGCGAGGGCGTGGCTGGCATCGCGGGCACGAGAACGACGAACGGTTCATGAAGGGGTCACGCCGGATCGCCGTCCCGCACCGGCCGCAGGGCAGGCCTTCCTGACCGTACGCGTCGAGGGAACGGTCGAAATAGCCGGATTGACCGTTGATGTTGACGTAAAGCGCGTCGAACGACGTCCCGCCCGCGACGAGCGCGGCGGCCATGACCTCACTGGCGGCGGTGAGCACCGTGCGCCCGTGCGCCGCGGTGAGCCTGTCGGTCGGGCGAGCCCAGTGGAGCTTGGACCGCCAGAGAGCCTCGTCGGCGTAGATGTTGCCGATGCCGGAGACGAGAGTCTGGTCGAGCAAGGCGCGTTTGATCTCGGTCCGCCTCGACCGCAGCGCGCGGACGGCCTGATCGAGATCGAAGCGCGGGTCCATCGGGTCGCGGGCGATATGCGCGATGGTGCCCGGCAAGGCTGTCCCGTCGACCTCGGTGAGTTCCGCGAGCGCGAGCCCGCCGAAGGTCCTCTGGTCGACGAAGCGCAGTTCGGGCCCGTTGTCGGCGAAGCGGAACCTCACGCGAAGGTGCTTCTCGTCGGGCGCGTCGTCGGGCTGGACGAGCATCTGGCCGCTCATGCCGAGGTGCGCGAGCATGGCCTGGCCGTCGGAGAGTTCCAGCCACAGATACTTGCCGCGGCGCCGGGCGGCGACGATCTTGGTGCCGGAGAGCCGTCCGGTGAAATCCTCGGCGCCGAGTTCGTGACGGCGGATCGCGCGGGCGTGCAGGACTTCGACGTCGGTGATCGTCCGGCCGGCGACATGCGCCTCGAGCCCGGCGCGGACCACCTCGACCTCGGGGAGTTCGGGCATGCCGTCGATTCTCCCACTGGGCGGCGGACAGCCTCGTGAGTGGTGAGGACGGTTCCAACCGAGACCGCGACGGTGAAGGAATCAGGACACTGAACGTCCCGATTCCTTCACCGTCGACTCCGGCGCTCGCCTTTCATGCAGGTCAGGCGCAGGTAGGCAAATACGCGCGTACCTGCGGTCAGTGAGGGGTGTGTGGGGATCAGGGAGCGAGCGGCCCCACGTCCGCCTTCGTCAACGCTTTCCGCGTCCCACCGGCCAGCAACTCGTCGGCCCCGACGTCGAACTTCCCCGACCGCGCCTGCAGATCGATGTCGGTCCCCGCGAAGGGATAGGACCCGACGCCGGCGTCGATCGCCGGGCTTCCCGCGGACAGCCGGAAGCCCTGCGTCAGCTTGGGATCGACGGCCTCGTACCCGCTCGAAGGCATCCCGGCGGGCCCGCCCCAGGCGATGTTCCCCTCGTACTTCACCTCCGAACCGCCCGGCATGCTCACGAGCGTTCCCGTCCCCTGCAGGATGTTGTTCGCCAGCACGCAATCCTTGGGTTTGAAAGCACCGCCGTCGCCGTGGATGCCGTCGGTGGTGCCGACCACGGTGTTGTACGCGACCACGACGCGGTCGGGCCGGTCGTGGAGCTTGCTGTCCGGTCCGCTGTCGGCCTCGTCGCCCGAGCCGAACACGATCCCGCGGTTCGCCGTGGAGTTCACGTAGTTGCCGACGATCTTGTGGTCGTTGCCGTGGAAGCGGATCCCGGACTTGCCCAGCAGGATGTTCCCCTCGACCACGCTGCGATCCCCGTGGCGCAGCACGATGAACCCGCGGCTGTCGCGGATCGTGTTGTACCGGACGACGTTGTCCGAAGACTTCACGGAAATCGCTTCGGAGTCCCCGTCAGCCTTCTCGAACAGGTTGTACTCGACGATCCCGCCTGCCGGGTACTTCTGGTGGTTGCTCAGCCCGAACCGGATCGACTCGCCGCCGTTCGACCCGGTGAACTGGTGGTTGAAGAAGTAGTTGTGGTGCACGCGGACGCGCTTCGCCATGTCGTCCGACCGCCCGAGCACCTGGAGGAAGACGCCTTGGCTGGTGCGGTTCTGCAGCACGTTGTGGTCGAACTCGGCGTCGTCGCCGTTGAGCGTGACCCAGTTGCCGCCGCTGGTGAGCTGGACGTCGAGCCGGGTCAGCCGGTTGTGCGTGCTGCCGGCGGGCACGCTCAGCGAACCGCCGTGCCGCAGCTTGAAGCCGCGCAGGACGACGTTCGACGCGTTCGAGGAGAACGAGAAGCCCGCGGATCCCTTGATCTCGGCCTTGCCGACGTTTTCCGCGGTGATCGTGATCGGCGCGCTCGCCGATCCGGACCGTTTGATCGAGATCGCCGAGCTCGCCGAGTAGCTTCCGTCGGCCAGCCGGATCTCATCGCCCGGCTGGGCCTTGTCGATCGCGGACTGCAACGCGCCGAGCGACGTCACTCGCACGACTTGAGCGGCCGAAGCCGTGGCAGGACCTGCCGTCAGTGCCAGCGCGGTCGCTGTGACAAGGCAGAAAAGACGCATCCGCCGACCTCTCGATAGGCGACCGGGAAGGTCGCATCAGTGGCGGCGGACTGCGTTGAGGTTACTGATTCACCGACTGAGACGTCAACGAGTCGTCCCGCTGAGGAGGACTCAGGTCGTCTTCGGCGGCTGCTCGATGTCGAGTTCGGCCGAAAGCTGGCGCCAGGCCGTCTCGGCGGCCTTCTGCTCGGCTTCCTTCTTGGTCGTCCCCGAGCCGTAGCCGAGTTCGCGACCGCCGACGAGGACGGTGGCGCTGAACTCCTTGCGGTGGTCGGGACCGGTGTCCTCGACCTTGTACTCGGGCACACCGAGCCCTGCCGACGCGGTCAGCTCCTGGAGACTGGTCTTCCAGTCCAGGCCGGCACCGCGCAGCGGCGCTTCGGCGAGCAGGCCGTCGAACAGGTGGTGCACGAGCTGGCGCGCGATCTCGATGCCGTGCTGCTGGTACGCGGCGCCGATGACGGCTTCGAGCCCGTCGGCGAGGATACTCGCCTTGTCCCGGCCGCCGGTGAGCTCTTCGCCCTTGCCCAGCAGCAGATGCGTACCCAGCCCGCCCTCACCGAGGCCGCGCGCGACCCGCGCCAGCGCGTGCATGTTGACCACGCTGGCACGAAGCTTCGCGAGCTGACCTTCGGCCAGGTCGGGATGCGTGTTGTAGAGGTGGTCGGTGACGACCAGACCCAGCACCGCGTCCCCGAGGAACTCCAGACGCTCGTTCGGCGGCAACCCACCGTTCTCATAGGCATAAGAACGGTGGGTCAGCGACAGCGTCAGCAGCTCGGGTTCGATGGTGATCCCGAGCGCTTCGAGCAGTGGTGCGGGGTCAGCGGGCGGTCCACCGGCCGATTTGCCCCCCATGTCGGTCAGCTGCCGATCAGGCGGGCTCGACGACCTGGCGACCGTTGTGCTGGCCGCAGGCCGGGCACGCGATGTGCTGGAGCTTCGGCTGCTTGCAGGCGCGGTTGGAGCAGGGCACCAGCTGAACCGGAGCCGCCTTCCACTGGCTGCGGCGCGCGCGGGTGTTGGATCGCGACATCTTCCGCTTCGGGACGGCCACGAGTAGATCTCCTTCAGACGGTCTGCCCGCGGTCGCGAGCGAACTTGCTTCTCCGGAACGAGCTGGTGCTCGTCAGGCTTGCTTTCCGGGGCCATCAGCCTGGTCATCTGCCGTTTCGTCGCCGAAACGCTTCACCAGCGTGGCCCACCGAGGGTCTATCTTCTCATGCCCGTGCCCAGGCTCGAGATCGGCCCACTTGACACCGCATTCGATGCACAGTCCCTGGCAGTCTTCGGTGCACAGCGGGGCCAGCGGCAGCGCGAGCACCACCGCGTCGCGGACCGTCGGCTCGAGGTCGATCCGGTCGTCCACCAGGCGGGGGATCTCGTCCTCGTCGGTGGTCTCCTCGGTCGAGGAGCCGGGATAGGCGAAGAGCTCGGTCAGGTCGACCTCGACGTCCACGGTGATCGGGTCGAGGCACCGCGAGCAGTGCCCCGTCGCGACGGCCGACGCCGTGCCGGTGACGAGCACGCCTTCGACGACGGATTCGAGCATCAGGTCGAGTTCGAGGCTGGAGCCGGCGTCGATGGTGATGACGTCGGGCACACCGAGCGCGGTCTCGACGGGAATGGCGCGTTGGACGGCCTTGCTCAGGCCGGCGTGACGGCCGAGTTCACGGGTGTCGAGCACCCACGGGTTCCGGTCGTCCAGTTGCGCAGGCCTGGCCTGCGGCGACTTGTTCTCAGACATCGGTGATCAGGGTACGCAGGTGCCGCCACCTCTTTACCGGCACGGTCCCCGTCAAGCCTGGTAGTCGTACAGCGACGTCCGGCTGTTGCCCGGCAGGTTGACCGGGGACCGCAGGTGGTTGCGCCCGGAGTCGACCGTCCGCAGCGTGGTCGCCAGCAGCTCGGAGAACTCGGCGAGCTTGCCGTCGACGTAGGCGTCGCAGTCGGTGCGCTGCTTGTCGGCCTCGACGTGCGCCTCGTCGACGATGCGCGCCGCTTCGCCGTGCGCGGCCTGCACGACCTCGGTCTGCGCGACGAGCCGGGCCTGTTCGGCGCGGCCGTCCTCGATGGCGCGATCGTAGGCGTCGCGGCCTGCCTGGATCATGCGCTCCGACTCGGCCCGCGAGCGGTCGGTGAGGTTCTGGAACTCGGCCTGCCCGGCGGCGACCATGCGCTCGGCCTCGCCGTGCGCGTCGCCCATCATCTGCTCGGCGCGGGCGCGGGCGTCGGCGAGGATGCGCTCGGCCTCCGCCTGCGCGTCGGCGACCGTGCGGTCGGCCTCGGTGTTCGCCGTGGTGACCGTCTCCGCCGCTTCGGTGCGGGCGGTCTGGATCAGCTGATCACGTTTGTCGAGGACGTCCTGCGCGTCGTCCACTTCACCCGGAAGGGCGTCGCGGATGTCGTCGAGCAGCTCGAGGGTGTCCCCGCGCGGTACGACGCAACTGGAGGTCATCGGCACGCCGCGGGCTTCCTCCACGATGGTGACGAGCTCGTCGAGCGCCTCGAAAACCCGGTACACGGCCACTCCCTACCTACAGCGATCCCCACATTCCCTGAACTCAGTTTGCCCTCATCGCCGCCGTAAGGGGTGAAAGCGCGCGGTACCGGGCGTGTCCCGCCCGATACCGCGCGCCATGATCACCGAAGGGTCAGCTCCGGATCCAGGACGAGCGCCAGCAACTGCTGGTCGGTCAGCGACGGAGTGCCGCGGACGCGCAGCGCGCCGATGTCCGTCACGGCGACCGCGGTGCCGTCGGCCTGGAACGCGATCGCGTCGCGGCCGACGACCGATTCGACGGTCGTTCCCTTCAGATCCGGGCCTGCCAGGCCTTTCTCCTCGATCAAGACTCGCGCCCCGCCCGGCTGCGGCAGCACCTCGCACCGCAGGGGTTTCCCGTCCGGCAACGTGACCTTGACCTCGGGGCAGGCGGTCCGATGGGAATATCCGTTCTTGGTGGAGACCACACCGCTGAGCGTCACGTTGAACCCTCGTTCCTTCTTCGAGGTGTCCCGGTAACGCACGCTCGCGGTCATCAGGTCCCACTGGTCCGGGTAGTCCTGCTGGAACTCGCCGACCGTGAGCTCGGTCGCGCCGGGCAGAAGAGCCGTGACCACCTTCTTCAGATGTTCGAGATTGCGGGTCTTCTGCGCCGTCAGGTCCATGCGCGGCGTGTTCTCGTCCGGCCGGATCTGGGGCGGGAGCACCGAAGTGGCCGGGGCGGCGGGCGAGACCGGCGCCGGACCCTCCCCCGGCGCCACGAACACCATCGCCGCCGCGATCACCGCCAGCGTCGCCACCCCCGTCGAAACGACCGCCCGCCGGTTTCGCGCCTTCTTCGCCGCCGCCCCGGCGACCTCGTCCGGATCGAAGCCGAGCGGGGGCTCGGCCAGCTTGATCCCGCGCAGCCTGTTCTCGAGTTCGTCCATCACACGCTCCTCCCGGAGACAGCCTCGTCGTGCTGTCTCTGCAGGGCCGCGCGGAGGACGTCGAGTCCCCGCGCGGCCTGGCTCCTGACCGTCCCTTCCGAACAGCGCAGCGCGACGGCGACCTCCGCGACCGGGAGATCGGCGCAATAGCGCAGCACGACGACGGCGCGCTGTTTCGGCGGAACTTCGGCGAGGGCGCGAAGCAGCGAATCCGAAATACCGGTGTTCGCCGGGGCCACGGGCTCTTCGGGGAAGACGCCGTCGCGGTTCTCTCTGCTCCGCCACGGTCGCCGCCGCTCATCGAGCCAGCAGCGCATCAGGATCTGCCTCGTGTAGTTGTCGACGGGGCCTTTCCGGCGGACCTTCGGCCAGACCCGGTAAAGGCGTATCAGCGCGGTTTGGACCAGATCCTCCGCGAGATGCCAGTCGCCGCAGAGCAAGTACGCCGTCCGCCGCAGCGGCAGCGCTTTGTCTCTGGCGAACTCCCTGAAACTCGCATCGTCCCCAGACCGCATCGTGCCTCCTCATCCGTGTTCCGGTGTATCTCACGGACGGGGAGGCACGAAACGTTGCACGGACGGCTCAGCCGTTGAGATTGACCAGCTTGAAGGTCACGTAGTGGTCGGGCGTGTAGAAGATCTCGCCGCCCTTGCCGGAGATCACGCGGTCGTTCGAGCCCACCGGGAACAGCTGGTAGTAGCCGGCGGCGCACGACGGCAGCACGCCTTCGCGGTTCTCGTAGACCGTGCCGGTCGCGCCGCCGCGGGCCTTGTCCACCACGGACTTCGCCGCGGAGGACAGCGTCGAGTAGCCGGTCTTCGCCAGCTTCGAGGTGTCACCGCAGGTCGGCGCCGGGGTGCCCTTGACGTCGATCACGGAGAAGGTCTTGTAGTGGTCGCCGGTGTAGAAGTACTCCCCGCCGGTCCCGGTGACGATGCGGCGCGTGCCGCGGTTCGACGAGCCAGGGGTCGGGACGGTGTACTCGTGGTAGTAGCCCGAAGCGCACTTCGGGAGGATGTTCTCCCGGTTCGAGAAGACCGTCCCGTCGTTGTCCGGGTACGGGTACGGCCCGCCCTTCTGGATGAGGTTGTACGTCGTCGTCGCCTCGGCGGGCAGCGACGGGAGCGACACGTGCTTGAACCCGGCGAGATCCCCGCAAGGGTTCTGCTGGATGGAGACGGGCGTCGCGGCCTGCGCGGCACCGACCCCGCCGAAGAACGTGACAAGCAGAACGAGCAGCGCGGCGGCGGCCCGCGATCGTTTGTTGGTCATTTTCGGACCGTAACCCGATCGTGTGTTCGCCAGAAGGCGTCGAGATGAACTCTCCACCGCCGCTCACCGCTGACCGACCAACGGCTTCGGCCGTTCGGGTCAACCTCGTTCGGAGTACTTCTCCGCGAGACGCTTGAACACTACGGGGGGCACCAGGTGCTCGATGTCGCCACCGAGCGCGGAGATCTCCTTGACCAGCGAACTCGACACGAAACCGTACGCCGGGTTGTTCGCCATCAGCAGCGTTTCGAGCCCGGTCAGCTCGCGGTTCATCTGGGCCATCTGGAGCTCGTAGTCGAAGTCGCTGACCGACCGCAGGCCCTTCGCGACGGCGATGATGTCGTTCTCGCGGCAGTAGTCGACCAGGAGTCCTTGCCAGGAGTCGACGCGCACGTTCGGCAGCTTCGCGGTGATCTCGCGAAGGATGTCCATCCGCTCCTCGGTGGTGAACAGGCCCTTCTTGCTCTTGTTCACCCCCACCGCGACGACGACCTCGTCGAACAGCTTGGCCGCCCGCTCGATGATGTCGAGATGTCCATTGGTGGCCGGATCGTAGGAACCGGGACAGACCGCACGCCGCATGGCGCGGACGCTACCAAGGCCGAGGGCCCCTTGCGCGTCCTGCGCGCTTTCTCAGTGCTGCGTCACACCTGATATTCGGCCCAGTAGAGCGCGGTGTCGCCGTAGCGCTTCGTCCGCATCGGCTCGAAACCCGGCGGCCAGTCCGGCTCGCCGTCCCGCGCGGCTCGTTCGATCACCACCAGCGCACCGTCCGTGACCCACCGGCCCGCCGCGAGCGCGGCCATGACCTCCCCCAGGCGGGTGGAATCCACCGCGTACGGCGGATCGGCGAGGACGATGTCGAACGTTTCCGGCGCCGGAGCGGCCACGACGGACTCGACGGCCCCGGCCCGGACAGTGCCGCCGAGCCCGAGCGCGGCGACGTTGCCCTTGAGCACTTCGACCGCGCGCCGGTCCGACTCGACGAACAGCGCGCCCGACGCACCGCGGGACAACGCCTCCAAACCGAGCGCGCCCGAACCGGCGTAGAGATCGAGGACCTGGGTCCCCTGCAGCTCGCCGGCGACCTCCAGCGCGTTGAAGAGCGCTTCGCGCACCCGTTCCGACGTGGGCCGCGTGCCCTTCGGAGGGACCTTCAACCGCCTGCCGCCCGCGGTCCCCGCCACGATCCTGGTCATTGCAGCATCGTGCCTCAACGGCTTCCACCGTGACGTTGGCCGGGACTTGGTGAAGCCGCCGCCCAGCTCGCGTAGAGTCGTCCTTCGCCCTCGGAGGCGATAGAAGCGTTTAGGAGCGTTGCGTGTCCGAACCTCGGGTCAGACGGGCCGAGATCGCCATCGAGCAAGCCCATGTGGACACGGTCTACACCCGGCTCGCCGAATTGCGAGCCCAGGCAGAGGCCATGCGTACCAAGGGCTATGAGATCGGCCATGGCGCCGGGCGGGAAGCGATCTTCGAGCAGGCGTCGATGCTGTTCGAACGGGACATGATGGTCTACCACGCCAATCAGACCCTCCAGACTCTCGACGCGGAGTACGAGGGGCTGGTGTTCGGCAGGCTCGACCATCTCGACAACGACCACATCTACGTGGGCCGTCTCGGGATCCGCGACGCCGAGTTCGACAACCTCGTCACCGACTGGCGCGCGCCCGCCGCCGCCGCGTTCTACCAGGCGACGGCCGAGGAGCCGATGGACGTCGTCCGGCGCCGGGTGATCCGGTGCTCCGGGCAGAACGTGCTCGACGTCGACGACGACGTGCTGATCGCCGACGCGGTCCCGGAGACCATGCAGATCGTCGGCGAGGGCGCGCTCATGGCCGCGCTCGGACGGTCTCGTGGCGAGAAGATGCGGGACATCGTCGCGACCATCCAGAAGGAACAGGACGAGGTCATCCGGGCGCCGTGGCGCGGTGTCACGGAGATCACCGGCGGTCCCGGCACCGGCAAGACCGCGGTCGCGCTGCACCGCGCGGCGTACCTGCTCTACCGCCACCGCCGCCAGCTCGGCGGCGCGGGCGTGCTGGTGATCGGCCCGTCCGGGGTGTTCACCAGCTACATCTCGCGGGTGCTGCCGTCGATGGGTGAGACGAACGTCGAACTGCGCGCGCTCGGCGAGGTCCTCGACGGCCTCGAAGCGACCCGGCAGGACGCCGCGCCGCTGGCCGCGATCAAGGGATCGCTGCGGATGCGCAAGATCCTGCTGCGCGCGTTGCGGGACACGCCGTCGGACGCGCCCGAGGACATGAAGATCGTCTACCGCGGCGAGGTGCTGCGGCTGAACGCGCGCGAACTCGACAAGGTGCGCCGCAAGGTCCACACCGCGGGCGGGCCGCCGAACCGGTCGCGGATCCGCGCCGCGGAACTGCTGCTCGACGCGCTCGCCGCGAAGGCCGAGCAGCACGCGAAGGACGACGGGCGGCAGATCGACAAGGCCGAGCTGGTCTCCGAACTCGGCGAGCGGATCGAGTTCCACCGGTTCCTGGTGGTCTGGTGGCCGATCCTGTACCCGGCGCAGATCCTGCGGTGGCTCGGCACCGAGAAGCGGCTCGCCTCCGCGGCGAAGGGCCTGCTCAACCGCAACGAGATCAGCATGCTGGCCGCCGACTTCGCGGACCGCTCGCGTGGCTGGACCATCGCCGACGTCGCGCTCCTCGACGAGCTGCGCGTCCTGATCGGGCAGCCGCCGAAGAGCCGCCGGGCCCGCCAGAACATCGAGGTCAACCCGGACCGCGGCGGCGCCCCGACCCGGCCGGAGCACTACGACGAGTACTCGCACGTGGTCGTCGACGAGTCGCAGGACCTCTCGCCGATGCAGTGGCGGATGGTCGGGCGGCGCGGCAAGTACGCGAGCTGGACCGTGGTCGGCGACCCGGTGCAGAGTTCCTGGCCGGATCCGGCCGAGGCCGCGATGGCGCGCGACCAGGCGTTCGGGCTCAAGACCACCCGGCGCCGGTTCACCCTGCGCACCAACTACCGGAACTCGGCGGAGATCTTCGACCTGGCCGCGAAGGTCGTCGCCGGGCACGCCGAAGCCGACGAGCTCCCGCGCGCGGTGCGGCAGACCGGCATCACGCCGGAGGTCCGGCCGGTCGAGGCCGCCGGGCTGGAAGCGGCGACGCAGGCCGCGGTGAAGGAACTGATGGGAGTCGTCGAAGGCACGGTCGGGGTGATCACCGCCATGGACCGGGTGCCCGAGGTCGAGGGCTGGCTGTCCGAGCTTTCGGACGAGCGGCTCAAGGTCGTCGGCAGCCTCGATTCCAAGGGCCTCGAGTACGACGCGGTCGTCCTGGTGGAACCCAACGACCTCATCACGGAGTCGACCACCGGGCGACGGGTGCTGTACGTGGCGCTGACCCGCGCGACCCAGCAGCTGACCGTACTGGCCTCCAACCCGGACTGGATCCCGGCCGCCTGATCCCTCTTTCCCCGAACGCGAAAAGCTGAAGGGCTCCTTCAGGGCACTGGTGAATGTCCTGAAGGAGCCCTTCAGACCCCCGGTGAGTGAACGATGTGGGGACGCATCGCACGTCCAGGGGTATTTCTAGCGCCAAATCGTTGTTCGGTGTCACCGCGCTTTCACCGAACAACAACGCCGAACAACGAATCGGCGGTGGTCACGGGCACGGAGGCCGGTAATCGAGCCCCGGCAGGCGTTGTTCCCACTCGTCCGCCGTGATCCGCGGGTACACGGTCGCGCAGACGCGTTCGGCGGCGCTTTCGGCGCTCGTCTCCCACAGCCGCACGCTGCCGTCCGCGGCGGAGGCCGCGAGCGTGTGCCCGTCCGGGGCGAACGTCACCGCGTTGACCCTGTCGACATCCTCGGCCAGGGTCGCCGATTCGCGGGCCGTCCCTGGTGCGGAGACATCCCATAGTCGCACGGTCCGGTCGTAGCTGCCGGTCGCGAGGATCTTCCCGTCGCCGCTGAAGGCCACCGAGATGACGATGTCGGTGTGCCCGGTGAGCAGCGCGGTCTCCCTCGGGGCCGCCGGATCCGACACGTCCCAGACCCTCGACGTGCGATCGGCGCCGCCGGTCGCGGCGAGTTTGCCGTCCGGGCTGAAGGCGACGGAGAACACCGTGTCGGTGTGTCCCTTCAGTACCGAGAGCTGCTTCGGCGCCTTCACCATGGAGACGTCCCATAGCCGCGCGGTGTGGTCCCAGCCTCCGGTCAGCAGAGTGCGGCCGTCCGGGCCGAACGCGAGTGAGTGGACGTCGTCCTCGTGCCCGGTCAGTGTCGCGAGTTCGACGGGTTTCCGCTGGTCCGCCACGTCCCAGAGCTTCACCGTGTGACCGGTGCCCGCGGTCGCGAGGGTCCGGCCGTCCGGGCTGAACGCGACCGCGTCGACGTCCTCCGGGGGACGGCTGAAGACGCCGAGGTCGACCGGTTTCCGCGGATCGGCGACGTCGATGAGCCGGATCGTGTGGTCCCAGGAGCCGACGGCGAGCGAGCGTCCGTCCGGGCTGAACGCGAGACCGCAGGCGCCGTTCCCGAAGCCCGTGATCTTGCCGAGCTCACGCGGGTTCCGCGGATCGCCGACGTCGTTCAGCCGCACCACGCCGTCCTGGCTCCCGGTGGCCAGCAGTTTCCCGTCGGCGGTGAACACCGCCCGGCAGGCCGACCTCGTCGGGCCGCTGACCGCGGGCCCCGGCAGCTCCCACAGCCGCACCGTCTGGTCGTCGCTCGCGGTCACCAGCGTGCGGCCGTCGCGGGAGAACACCGCCCAGACCACCGCCGCGGTGTGCCCGGAGAGCGGCAGTTTCTCGCGCGGGTTCTTCGGATCGGCGACGTCCCACAGCCGTGCGTTGCGGTCGAAACCGGTGGTGGCCAGCGTCGACCCGTCGGGGCTGAACGCCACGGACCGCACGATGGTCTTGTGGGCGGGCATCGTCGCCAGCGGCGCGGGCGCCATCGGGTCGGCGAGGTTCCACAGCCGCGCGGTCTGGTCGATGCTCGCGGTGGCGAGCGTCCGGCCGTCCGGGCTGAACGCCGCTGCGTGGACCCCGGCGGAATGCCCGGTCACCACGCCGAGCGGCCTGGCCTTGCCCGGTTCGGCGACGTCCCACAGCCGCGCGGTCTTGTCTGCGCCCGCCGAGGCGAGCGTCCGGCCGTCGGGGGCGTAGGCGATCCCGTTGACGTTGCCGGTGTGGCCGGTGAGGGTGGCCACGAGCACCGGTTTCGCGAGGTCGCGGACGTCGAACAGGCGGATCGTGCCGTCGCCGTCCGCGGTGGCCAGCACCGGCGCCACCGGGCTGAACGCGACCGCGTTGACCCGGCTCGGATGCTCCCCGGCCATCGCCCCCGGCACGGGTTTCGCGGGATCGGCGACGTTCCACAACCGGGCCGTCTTGTCCCAGCCAGCCGTCGCGACCGTGGCACCGTCGGCGCTGAACGCCACCGAGTTGACGTTGTCCGTATGCCCGGACAGCGTGGCCAGTGCGACCGGGCGATGGGGATCCTTGACGTCCCACAGCTTCGCCGTCTGATCCCAGCTGCCGGTCACCATCACCTGACCGTCGCCGCGCAGGGCGGCCGAGTTGACCCGGTTGGCGTGCCCGGCGACGCGGGTCGAGTACGGCGAGGCGACCATCCCGAGCACACTGCTGCGGGTCTCCACGCCCGGATCGACGCGGTACGCCGCCAGCGCGAGCTGCGCGGCCAGCGCCGGGTTCGTCGCCCGCATCTCCAAGGCCTGCCCGGCGACCTTCTGCGCGAGCGCGCTGTTGCGCTGGCTGGTCGCCGTCTGCTCGGCGCGGACGGCGTACACCATCGCGGCCGTCGCCAGCACCAGCAGTACGGCCAGGAGCGCGACCAGCTGACGCAACCGCCGGGTGCGGCGGCGCGCGATGGCCTGTTCGTGGTTCTCGATGGCCTCGCTCGCGTCGAGGAAACGGCGTTCACGCTGGGAAAGCGCGCTGTCGTGCTCGCCTGCCCACTCCATCGCGATGGACAGCCGCGCGCCGCGGTAGAGCCAGCCGTCGTCGCGGCCGACCGATTCCCACGCGTCGGTCGCCTCGGTGAGCTGGCGGTGCACGCGCAGGCCCTCTCGGTCTTCGGCGAGCCATTCGCGCAGCCTTGGCCAGCCGCGGATCAGCGCTTCGTGCGCGATCTCGATGCCGTTGTCGTCGAGGGTGACCAGCCGAGACGAAGCCAGCCTGTCCAGCACGACGGCGACGTCCGGGTCGTCCGCGTCCACTTCGTCGCGGGTGATTCGGCGCTTGGTGTCCTCGGTGCCTTCGCCGAGCGCGGTCATCCGCAGGAAGATCTGGTTCGCCAGGCGCTGCTGGTGCTCGCTCAGCGCGGTGAAGGTGTGCTCGGAGGTCTGCGCGACCGACCGTTCGATCCCGCCGGTGGACTCGTAGCCGGTGAGGGTGAGGGTGTTGCCGTGACGGCGGCGCCAGGTCTCCAGCAGGGCGTGCGAGAGCAGCGGCAGCACGCCGGGCTGCCCGGTCGCGTCGGCGACCAGCCGCGAGACCAGTGCGTTCTCGACGCGGTACCCGGCGTCGATCGCGGGGCGCGAGATGGCCAGCCGCAGCTCCTCGGTGCTCATCGGGCCGACGAGGATCTGCGCGTCCTGCATGGCCTCGACCAGTTCGGGATGCCGCGCGCAGTGCGTGTAGAAGTCGGTGCGGATGCCGAGGACGACCCTCGTCCGGCTGTCCGGCTCGGTCGTCGCGGTGACCAGCGCGGTCAGGAACGCCGCCCGCTCCTCGATGTCCTGGCAGAGCGTGAAGACCTCTTCGAACTGGTCGACGACCAGCAAGACGTCGCCCTCGCGGTCGGCGACCAGCTGACGGGCGGCGAGGCCGAGGTTGCGCGGATGCTCGGTGAACTCCGCGAGCAGCCCGCCGGGCGCGAGCCCGAGCGCGGCGCCGAACTGGACGGCGCACTCCTGCAGCGGCCGCGAACCGGGGGTCATCAGGACCGTCGTCGAGTTCTCTCCGACGGCGGGCAAGAGACCCGCCCGGAGCAACGAGGACTTACCGGAACCGGATGCTCCCAGAACAGCCAGAAATCTTTGGCCCGAAAGCCTGGTAACGAGTTTCTCGACAAGTCGTTCGCGACCGAAGAATCGCCCCGCGTCACCCTGCCCGAATGCGGTCAGGCCGATATAAGGTGCCGATTCCCCATTCGGTGGGGCAACCGGTGAATCGCCGACTCCGGTGCGCGCCCGCTCGGTCACGTCGTGCCATCGGGCCTCCCACTCCGCCTCGGGCCCTTCGCACGCCCGGACGTAGGCCAATGTGACCGCCAAGCTGGGCATCTTCTTCCCGCCGGCGGCTTCGGAGAGGGTGCCCGCCGAGTAGTGGGCACGCCTGCCCAGCTCGCGGTACGTCGGGTTTCCGGCCTTCTCCCGCAATCGCCGGAGATCGGCGGCGAACTCGAGTAACGGATCGTCCCCATGGTCCAAAGGTCGCTCCGGACGCGGCACCCTCAATCCTTTCTTTTCAGTGGTTTTCCCACCTTCACATTCGGGGGCAACCGTACCGTGGAAACGGCGGAAGTCCGCCGGGTACCGGGCACATCGAGTCGGTTAATTTCGATCGTTCGACAGGGTGCCCGATGTCACGGGAAGGGATCGGGGGCCCGCCGCGTTGTACCGATGCGTGACCTCCTTGCCTGACATCCCGCTGTCCGTGCTCGACCTCTCGCCCGTCGTGGCCGGGGGCGGTGTGGGCGATTCGCTGCGCAACACCCTCGACCTCGCCCGCCGGACCGAGGCGCTCGGCTATCACCGGTACTGGCTCGCCGAGCACCACAACATGCCCGGTATCGCGAGTTCCGCGACCGCCGTGATGATCGGCCAGGTCGCCGCCGCCACCGAACGCATCCGGGTCGGCTCCGGCGGGGTCATGCTGCCGAACCACGCGCCGCTGGTGGTCGCCGAGCAGTTCGGCACCCTGGAGGCGTTCCACCCCGGCCGGATCGACCTCGGCATCGGCCGCGCCCCTGGCACCGACCAGCGGACCGCGCTGGCGCTGCGCGGCCCCGGCGGGCTCACCGCGGAGAACTTCCCGCAGCAGTTCGCGGAACTGCTGGCCTACTTCGAGCACTCCGACCAGCGCGCGGTCAACGCCGTGACCGCCGAAGGCAACAAGCCGCCGGTGTGGCTGCTCGGTTCGAGCGGCTTCAGCGCGCGCATGGCAGGCGAACTCGGCCTGCCGTTCTCCTTCGCGCACCACTTCAGCGCCGAGAACACGCTTCCCGCCGTGGCGCTTTACCGCGACGCGTTCAAGCCGTCGGACGTCCTGGACGAGCCGTACGTGATGCTCGGCGTCTCCGTGGTCGCCGCCGAGACCGACGAGCGGGCCCAGTACCTGGCCGCGCCCAGCGGCCTGACGTTCCTCAGCCTGCGCAAGGGACGCCCCATCCCGCTGCCGACGCCGGAAGACGCCGCGGCCTACCCGTACACCGACATCGAGCGCGTGTTCATCGAGGACCGGGCTTCGAGCAGCATCATCGGTTCACCCGAGACGGTCCACAAGGGACTCGAGACGCTGCTGGCCGACACGGGCGCGAACGAGTTGATGATCACGACCATGGTGCACGACCAGGCGGACCGGGTCCGCTCCTACGAACTGGTCTCCGAACTGGCGCACTGACCGCTCCGCCCGCACGCTCCGCCCCTCCGGGCGCACGCCCCGAGCGCCACGCTTGAGACGATGAGTGTCTCGCACGTGGCGCTCGGGGCACTCCCGTCGCCACCACGCCCGCGCTCCGAGCACCGGTCCGTGAAGGCGCTCGAGGATCGATCGAGACTCCAAGTGGGTGACCGTCCCGCGCCTCACCCACCCCGGAGCGCCGAACGCCCTGACGCGCCATAGATCGCGAAAGAACGGACAAGATCCGCGTCCGCCTTTGTCACAAAGGGACAAGAATTCACCGGTTACCAGGACGTGACGTCTTGATCGGACCGAAGTTCTTGTCACCAAGCAGGCTCGTCATTAGCGTACCGACCAGTAGCAAACAGCACGGTAACACCCCGTTGATCCTATTCAACGATTCCGTTCCGCCATTCGGAGCAAAGGAATTGCGCAACCTGGGGTGTATTCGCCGTGCCCGGAAAACTGGAGGGTCGGCGTGGGCGTCCGGACTAACGCACCCTCATTCCCCGGCGCGGGTGCGATCCGGGAGACGGGCAGGCTGTACTCACTCGGCCTCGACGTCGTCCGCCTGACCTTCCGGCGGCCGTTCCAGGCCCGCGAGCTGATCCAGCAGTTCTGGTTCATCGCGAGTGTGTCGATCCTGCCGACGGCGCTGGTCGCGATCCCGTTCGGCGCGGTGATCGCGCTGCACATCGGTTCGCTGACCGCGCAGATCGGCGCGCAGTCGTTCACCGGCGCGGCCAGTGTGCTGGCGATCATCCAGCAGGCGAGCCCGATCGTGACGGCACTGCTGATCGCGGGCGCCGGCGGATCGGCGATGTGCGCGGACCTCGGGTCGCGCACGATCCGCGAGGAGATCGACGCGATGGAGGTGCTCGGGGTCTCCCCGATCCAGCGCCTGATCGTGCCGCGGGTGCTCGCCGCGATGGGGGTCGCCGCATTCCTGAACGGAATGGTCAGCGTGGTCGGCGTCCTCGGCGGCTATTTCTTCAACGTCATCATGCAGAACGGGACACCGGGTGCGTATCTGGCCAGTTTCTCCGCTCTCGCGCAGCTGCCGGACCTCTGGATCAGCGAGATCAAAGCGGTCATCTTCGGTTTCGTCGCGGCGATCGTCGCCTCCTATCGCGGGCTCAATCCGAAAGGCGGCCCGAAAGGCGTCGGTGACGCGGTGAACCAGTCCGTGGTGATCACGTTCCTGCTCCTGTTCCTGTTGAACCTCGTGCTGACGACGCTTTACCTGCAGCTCGTCCCGGCGAAGGGCAGCTGATGGCGACGACGACACCCACCCGCGTCACGCGGGTCCGCGAGGCGGTGGACCGCCGGTTCGGTTTCCTGGACACGCTCGGCGACCAGATCCTCTTCTTCCTCAAAGCGCTGGCCTGGGTGCCGCGCGCGGTGCGCCGCTACCTGCGCGAGATCACCCGTCTGCTGGCCGAAGTCAGTTTCGGCAGCGGCGCGCTCGCGGTCATCGGCGGCACGATCGGCGTGATGATCGGGATGACCGTGTTCACCGGCACGGTCGTCGGGCTCCAGGGCTATTCGGCGCTCAACCAGGTCGGCACGTCGGCGTTCGCCGGTTTCGTCTCCGCGTACTTCAACACCCGCGAGATCGCGCCGCTCGTCGCCGGGCTGGCGCTTTCGGCCACCGTCGGCTGCGGGTTCACCGCCCAGCTGGGCGCGATGCGGATCTCGGAAGAGATCGACGCGCTCGAAGTGATGGGCATCCCCAGCGTCCCGTACCTGGTGACCACCCGGATCATCGCGGGCTTCCTCGCGGTCATCCCGTTGTACGCGATCGGCCTGCTGACCTCGTATCTCGCGTCGCGCCAGATCACCGTCTGGTTCTACGGCCAGTCCGCGGGCACCTACGACCACTACTTCCTGCTGTTCCTGCCGCCCGGTGACGTGCTCTGGTCGTTCGGCAAGGTGCTGGTGTTCAGTGTCGTGATCGTGCTCGCCCACTGTTACTACGGCTTCCGCGCGAGCGGCGGGCCCGCGGGCGTCGGCGTGGCCGTCGGCCGTGGCGTGCGGACCGCGATCGTGGCGGTCAGCGTGCTGGACTTCTTCCTCAGTCTCGCGATCTGGGGCGCGACCACGACGGTGCAGGTGGCCGGATGAGCAGGCGCGGGCTGCGCAAGGCCGGGGTCAGGACGGCCGGGGTGCTGTTCGTCGTGGTGATGTCCGCCCTCGTGCTGCTGTCGATCAAGATCTATCAGAAGGACTTCGTCACGTCGGTCCCGGTGACCCTGCAGGCGGACCGGGTCGGCAACCAGTTGCGCGCGGGCGGGCAGGTCAAGGCGCGCGGGGTGGTGGTCGGCGAGATCCGCGGTGTCCGCGCCACGCCGCGAGGCGCGGAGATCGACCTGGCCATGGAGCCGGGCAAGGTCTCCCAGCTGCCGAAGAACGTGTCCGCGCTGCTCGTGCCGAAGACCCTGTTCGGTGAGCGGTACGTGCAACTGTCCATTCCGGACGGATCGACGGCACAGCCGCTGACGTCGGGCGATGTGATCACCCAGGACCGCTCGGCCAACGCGATCGAACTGGAGCGGGTCTTCGACAATCTGCTGCCGCTGCTCAAGGCGGTGCAGCCGCAGAAGCTCGCCACCACGCTGACCACGGTCGCCTCCGCACTGGAAGGCCGCGGAGACCAGATCGGCGACACCTTCGCCACCGCGGCCGGCTACCTCGAGAAGTTCAACCCGAACCTCCCGGCGCTGAACGACAACATCCGCGACCTCGCCACGGTTTCCAAGCTGTACGGCGACATCGCGCCGGATCTGCTCGACTCGCTGAGCGCTTCGGCGGTCACCCTGGACACGGTCAAGGAGAAACGCGCCGAACTGGCGACGGTGTACCAGCAGGTGACGTCGTCCTCCCAGCAGGTCACGACGTTCCTCGCCAACAACCGCGCCAACATCATCGCGCTCGCCGCCGACAGCCGGGCACCGCTCGAGATCGCCGCGAAGTACTCGCCGAGTTTCGCCTGCACGATCGACGCGCTGGCCAAGCTGAAGCCTCAGATGGACAAGGTGCTGGGCAAGGGCACCGACGAACCCGGCCTCCACGCGGAGATCACCGTCACCCAGCCCCGCGCCAAATACGTCCCCGGCAAGGACGACCCGGTCTACAACGCCTCCGGCGAACCCCGCTGCTACCCGTCGAACGGCCTGATGAGCCAAGGGATCGCCGCGACCGGCGAGACGACCGTCGCGCTCCCTGGCGTTCAGGGCGACCTCGGCCTGGCGAATTCGCCGCAGGAACGGGAACTGATCTCCGCCCTGGTCGCGCCGTCGGCGGGCATCCCCGCCGCCCAGGTGCCCGCCTGGGGCAGCGTGCTCGTCGGACCGCTCTACCGGGGCACGGAGGTGACCCTGCGATGAGGAACTTCGTGAGCCCCCTGATCAAGGGGCTGATCTTCGTCGTCATCACGACACTGGCCACGGTGCTGCTGGCGGTGTCCATCACGAACACCGGCCTCGGCGACACCAAGTCCTACAGCGCCAAATTCCTCGACGCGACATCGCTTAACGTGGGCGACGACGTGCGGATCTCCGGGGTGCGGGTCGGCCAGATCGAGGAACTCGAGATCGCCGACCACAGCCTCGCCCGCGTCAAGTTCTCGCTCGATTCGCAGCGCAGGCTGCCAGCCGACGTCAACGCGGTGATCAAGTACCGCAACATGGTCGGCCAGCGCTACATCGCACTCGAACGCGGCAAGGGCACTCGCGAACTCCTGGAGCCGGGCGCCGAGATCCCGCTGGAGCGCACGACTCCCGCGCTGGACCTGACGGAGCTGTTCAACGGCTTCAAACCGCTGTTCCAGGCCCTGTCCCCCAAGGACGTCAACCAGCTCTCCGGCGAGATCGTCCAGGTACTGCAGGGCGAGGGCGGCACGGTGGAAAGCCTGCTGGCGCACACCGGTTCGCTGACCACCACGCTCGCCGGCCGCGACAAGGTGATCGGCGACGTGATCACGAACCTGGACACGGTGCTGAAGACCATCAACGGCAAGGGCGACGCACTGTCCACTTTGGTCTCGACGCTGAAGGACCTGGTGTCCGGCCTCGCCGGTGACCGCGCCGAGATCGGGGACGCCGTCTCCGGGATCGCGGATCTCACCACCGCCACGGCAGGCCTGCTCGAACAGGGCAGGAAGCCGCTCAAGGACAGCATCGAGGGCCTCGGCCTGCTCTCCGGCGCGCTGACGGCAAAAGACGGCAAGGCCGAGGTCGAGAAGTTCCTCACCGTGCTGCCGGGAAAGCTGAACGACCTGGGCCGGATCAGCTCGTACGGATCCTGGATGAACTTCTACCTGTGCTCGGCCGTCCTCCGGAGCGACCCTCCTCGCGGGGTCCCGGCGACGGCGGAGAGGTGCACGTCGTGAAACCCTTCAAGGAACGGAACCCGATCGTCATCGGGTTCGTCGGCAGCGCCGTCGCGGCCGCGCTGCTGACGGCGACCCTCAACTACCAGGACCTCCCGATCATCGGCTCGGGGACCACCTACCAGGCCGAGTTCTCCGAGGCGGCCGGGTTGCAGGCCGACGACGAGGTGCGGATCGCCGGGATCAAGGTCGGCGAGGTGAGCGAGGTCCAGCTCGCCGAGGACCACGTCGTGGTGAGCTTCCGGGTCAAGGACGCCTGGGTCGGCGACAAGACCGCCGCCGAGATCAAGATCAAGACCCTGCTCGGCCGGAAGTTCCTGGCGCTGCGCCCGACCGGCGAGACGGTGCAGAACCCGAAGCAGGTCATCCCGCGCACCCGGACCGTGACGCCCTACGACGTCACCGAGGCGTTCAACGGGCTGGCCGACACGGCGGGCGCGATCGACACCGATCAGCTCGCGGAGAGCTTCACCACGCTGTCCGACACGTTCAAGAACTCGCCGGAGCACATCCGGAAGGCCCTCGACGGGCTGACGTCGCTGTCGAAGACCGTGTCCTCCAGGGACAACGAACTCGCCAGCCTGCTGTCGAACGCGCACGGCCTCACCACGACGCTCGCCGACTCGAACGACGACTTCGCCAAGCTCCTCTCGGACGGCAACCTGCTGCTGACCGAACTGGACAACCGCCGCCAGGCGATCCACGACCTGCTGACCGGCTCGAAGGACCTCGCCACCCAGCTTTCCGGTTTGGTACAGGACAACAAGGAGCAGCTCGGCGGCGCGCTCAGCCAGCTCGGAGAGGTGACCGACATCCTGCAGCGGCAGAACGACAATCTTGCCAAGAGCCTCGACCTCGCCGGGCCGTACTTCCGCGTGGTGAACAACTCGCTCGGCAACGGGCGCTGGGTGGACAGCTATCTGTGCGGGCTCATCCCCGAGAACCGGGATCCCTGCACCCCGCCGATTCCGGGAGGCCGACGGTGATCAGCAGGTTCGTCACCCTGGCGCTCGTGCTCGCGCTGGCCGTCGTCGGCGGCCTGTGGTGGATCTTCTCCGGCAGCGGGCTCGACCGTGTCACCGTGTACTTCTCGCACGCGGTCGGTGTCTACAGCGGATCGGACGTCCGGGTGCTCGGCGTCCGGGTCGGCCAGGTCGAATCGGTCGCCCCGGAAGGGGAACAGGTCAAGGTCGTGCTGACCGTCGACGGTGCGACGCCGATCGCCGACGACACGAACGCCCTGGTCGTGGCGCCGAGTGTGGTCGCCGACCGGTACGTCCAGTTCACCAAGCTCACCCGCTCCGGCAACCGGCTGGACGACGGCGCGGTGATCCCGGTGGAGCGCACCGGCACCCCGGTGGAGCTCGACCAGCTCTACTCCAGCCTCGACACCCTCGCCAAGGCGCTCGGCCCCCAGGGGGCGAACTCGAACGGCGCGCTTTCGGATCTGCTGCGCACGGGCGCGAAGAACCTTCAGGGCAACGGAAAGCCGTTCAACGAGTCGGTGCGCAACTTCGCCGACCTCGCCAGGACGTTGTCCGGGAACTCGGAGAACCTGTTCGCCACCGTCGACGAACTGCAGCGGTTCACCTCGATGCTGGCGACCAACGACCGGAACGTCAGCGAGGTCAACAAGCAGCTCGCGTCGGTCACCGGGACGCTGGCACAGAACAAGGAAGAGCTCGCAGGCGCGCTCAAGGGCCTCGGCGGCGCGCTGGCGCAGATCCAGCAGTTCATCCGCGACAACCGCGCACTGATCAAGTCCAATGTGGACAAGCTCGCGGTGACGACCGGGACACTGGTCGACAAACGCGCCGCGCTGGCCGAGACCCTGGACACGATCCCGCTGGCGGTGACGAACGTGCTCGAAGCCGTCGACCCGAAGACCGGGAAGCTGCAGAGCCGCGGCCTCCTGCTCGACTACGCCCCGCTCCCGCTGCCGGTCGCCGGCGCCACCTACACCGGGGGGCGCTGATGACCACGAACCGGACGATCGCGGTGCTCGCCACGTGCTGCCTCGCGCTCACCGCCTGTTCCGCCGACTTCAAGGGCGTCTACGACCTGCCGCTGCCCGGCGGCGCGGACATCGGTGACCATCCGTACCGGGTGACCGTGCAGTTCGCCGACGTGCTCGACCTGGTCCCCCAGGCCGCGGTGAAGGTCGGCGACGTCCCGGTCGGCCGGGTCGAGACGATCAAGCTCGGTGAAGACGGCTGGACGGCCGAAACCGTCCTGGCGGTCAACGGCGACGTCCACCTGCCCGCCAACGCCATCGCGCGGCTGCGGCAGTCCAGCCTGCTCGGCGAGAAGTTCATCGAACTCGCCCCGAGCGCGGCGAAGGCCGAGGGCAGGCTGGGCGACGGCGGGGTGATCCCGGTCGCGAGCACGAACCGCAACCCGGAGTTCGAGGAGATCTTCGGCGCGCTGTCCCTGCTGCTCAACGGCGGCGGGATCGGCCAGCTGCAGACCATCAACCGCGAGCTGTCGAAGGTGATGGACGGCAACGAGGAGGAGATCCGCTCCTTCCTGTCCACTGTGGAACAGCTGGTGTCCAATCTGGACTCGCATCGCTCCGACATCACCTCGGCGCTCGACGGGCTCAACCGGCTCTCGACGACGCTGGCGAACCGGAAAACCCAGGTCGAAGGCGCGCTGACCGACCTCACCCCCGGTCTGAAGAGCCTTTCCGAGCAGCGCACCCAGCTCGTCGCGATGCTGCAGTCGCTGGACCGGCTCTCCGGGGTCGGGGTCGACGTGATCAAGAAGAGCAGGGCCGACCTCGTCGCCGATCTCACCGCGCTCGCGCCGATCCTCAAGCGGCTGGCCGACGCCGGCGAGAACCTGCCGAAGTCGCTGGAGATCCTGCCGACGTTCCCGTTCACCGACGCCGTCCGCGACGGGATCAAGGGCGACTACCTCAACGTCTACGCCTCGATGATCCCCGGACCGGGCGTCGAACTGCCTCCTCCCGGCGAAGGGGTCCCACCGGGGCTCCCGACCCTCCCGCTGCCGTCTTCCGGAGGTAGCTGATGCTCACCACCCGTGTCCGGATCCAGGTGCTCGCGTTCGTCATCATCGCGCTGGCGACGACGGCGTTCGTGGGGGCCAACTACGCGGGCCTCGGCAGGCTCTTCGGGGCGAGCGGCTACACCGTGAAGCTCGCGCTGACCGACGGCGGCGGCCTGTTCACCAACGGCGAGGTGACCTACCGCGGCGTCGCCGTCGGCCGGGTCGGCGAACTCCGGCTCACCGCCGGGGGCATGGAAGCGGATCTGCTGATCGACGACGACGCGCCGCCGATCCCCGCGAACTCGCGGGCGGTCGTGGCGAACCGGTCCGCGGTCGGCGAGCAGTTCGTCGACCTGCAGCCGCGGACCGGCGACGGGCCGTTCCTCGCCGAAGGTTCGGTCATCCCGCGTGAGGCGACGAGTGTGCCGCTGCCGGTGCAGCACCTGCTGACCGACCTGGACTCGCTGACCGCGTCCGTGCCGACCGAGGACCTGCGGATCGTGGTCGACGAACTCGACAACGCCCTGCGCGGCTCCGGCGCGAACCTCCAGGTGCTGCTGGATTCCACCACCGACTTCACCAAGCGGGCCGCGAACCATCTGCCGCAGACGGAGAAGCTGCTCACCGACGGCTCGACCGTGCTGAAGACCCAGGTCGACTCGTCGCAGGCGTGGCGGCAGTTCAGCGACAACGCCAGGCAGTTCGCCCAGCAACTGTCCCGTTCGGACGGTGACCTGCGCGAGCTGATCGCGACCGCGCCCGGCGCGGCGACCCAGCTCTCCGGGCTGCTGCGGGACAACGAGCCCGGCCTGCCGATCCTGCTGGCGAACCTGCTCACCACGTCGCATGTGTTCTCCGCGCGCACCGACGGCCTGCGGCAGCTGCTGATCAACATGCCGAAAGCGGTCTCCGCTGTCGACGCGGCCGTCGACGGGGAGTCCGGGAAGGTCGGGCTGGTCCTGACCTTCTTCGAGCCGATGCCGTGCACCAAGGGCTACGAGGGCACGAAGATCCGCAGCAGCGCGGATCTCTCGGCGCTGCCGTTCAACACCGGTGCCGCCTGCACGCTCGAAAAGGGCAACCCGAGTTCGGTCCGCGGTTCGCAGAACGCGCCGAAGGGCGGCGTCCCGCCCGCCTCGATCCCCGGCGGCTTCGGCGCCGACGGCCAGCCGACGTCCACGAGCCTCGAGGAGATGTTGTGGCTGCGCAACTGAAGATCGCGATCGCCGTGCTCGCCGCGGCCTGCGCGTTCGCCGGATGGGCCGGGTACACCTGGTTCACCGCGACGGGCTCCGAGGCCGTGTCCTACGGGAACTCGCGCGACGAAGCGCTGAAGACCGGGCGTGAACTGGTCGCCCGGCTGACCAGCCTCGACCACCACCGCGTCGATCAGGGCATCGCCGACTGGCTCGCCGCGTCGACCGGTCCCCTGCGCGATCAGCTGGGCAAGACCGACGACGCGACGAAGCAGACGCTGACCAAGGACGCGACGGTCTCGACGGGCAAGGTGCTCGACGCGGCGATCAGCGAACTCGACGACCACGCGGGAACGGCCAAGATGCTGGCTTCGGTGGAGATCACGATGGCGAAGGAAGGCTCGGCGCCGACGACGAAACGCAACCGGTTCGCCGCCGGGCTGACCAGGACCGGCGAGGGCTGGAAGCTCAGCGCGCTCGACCAGCTTCCGGTGGGTGCGCGATGACCGCCACCGCCGACACCGAAGCCGACGATGTCACCGAGACCGAAGCCGAGACCGAGACCACGGCCGAATCCGTCGCCGAAGAGACCGCCGAACAGCCGTCCCGGCGGCCGAAGCTGTCACTGATCCTGCTGGTCGCGGCGGCCGTGCTGGTCGCGGCGGGGGTGTGGTTCACCCTGGAGGCGAGGTCGATCTCGGCCGCGCCGTCGGCGGCCAACACCGCGCTCACCGACGTCGGGGCCACCGCCGAGGTGAACTCCGCGGTGACGGTGGCGCTCAACAAGGTCTTCTCCTATTCCTACGACCGGACCGACGTCACCGAAAAGGCGGCAGCTTCGGCGCTGAGAGGCAAGGCGCTGGAGTCGTACAACCAGTTGTTCGCCCAGGTCAGGGAAAAGGCTCCGGCACAGAAACTCGTGCTTACCACTCGCGTCTCCTCATCCGCCGTCCAGGAACTCGGCGGCGGTAAAGCGCGACTGCTGGTATTCCTCGATCAAGCGGCGACACGCGCCGACAACAATTCGTCGACAACGGCCGCGGCCCAGCTTTCGATCACCGCGGAACGCGAAGGCGACAATTGGGTCATCACCGATCTCGTCCCCCGGTGACAAAACGTCATTTCCCCATTTCGTCCGCTTTGCAGAACACGAGAGAAAACGAGGAGAAACCCATGTTCGGTCGAACGCGCCCGAAAACCGTCCGCCGTCGCCTCGGCACGGTAGTCGCACTCACCGCCGCAGCCGCCATGGCGGGCTCCCTTGCCGCCACCCCGGCCCTGGCGGACGACCCGGTGGAGATCCCGGTGTCGTACACGGTCACCGGGAAGACCACGGTGAAGAAGACCGGCGGCACCCTCGACCTGGGCCCCGGCCAGCTCAACGGCGCACTGGTCATCGACGGGGACAACGTCGGGATCCGGGGCGATCTCGCGTTACCGCCGTCCACCGCGAACATCTCGCTGGTCTCGGGTGTCTTCAAGATCAAGGCCCGCGTGCGGATCCAGCCGACCGGCCCGGTCACCGGCACGCTGGCCAACGGCGACCTGACCACCCGTTCGCAGGCGAACATGCTGATCGACAACATCGTCGTCGGCCTGTTCTACCCGGTCATCCCGCTCCCGACGGTGCCGAACGCCTGCAAGACGGTCAAGCCGCTCGACCTGACCCTGGTGTCGAAGAACGTCGACCTGTTCGCGGAGACGATCCCGTCTTCGGGCGTGTTCACGATCCCCGAGTTCAAGGACTGCTTCATCAACGACCTCGCGCTGGGCGCGTTGATCTCCGGTCCGGGCAACACGATCAACCTGAACATGAAGTCGAACCTGTCCTGACGTTCGTGAGTGGTGAGGACGGCTAGGGCGGACCCGTATTTGCCTACCTGCGCCTGACCTGCGCGTGGGTGGCGGTTCCGCGGCTGCCGGGCCCGACGGTGAAGGAATCAGGACGTTGAACGTCCTGATTCCTTCACCGTCGCGGGCTCACGCCGGTCTCGGTTCTTGATCAACGGAAGATCCGGGACACTCACCGTCCCCATTCCTCCGTTGATCAAGGTCGTGCCGGTCACGCCCTGGGGCAGACGGCGTGACAGGGGAAGATTCCGGACGCTCAACGTCCGGAATCTTCCCCGCTCGACCGCGCCGCCATCCAGCACAGGCTTCACCCCGCACCGAGACCGAGTGTGGAGGATTCAGGACGTTGAACGTCCCAAATCCTCCACACTCGACCGCCAGTCGCACCAGTGGGTGTAAATACGGGTCCGTCAGAACCGGCCTCACCACTCACGAGGTTCTCGCTTCAGGTACATAGGCGGGTGTGAAGGCCTCCTTCCCTCAGCTGAGCCGAGGGAAGGAGGCCTTCACGGATCGTCGCGAGACCACTCGGCCTCCACACTCGACGGCCTCGCAGTCTCAACAGAAGTACGGCGCGGTCGGGTCGACCAGCGCGACGCCGGTGCTGTCACCTGCGGAAATGGCGTAGACCGCAGGGCAAACGCCGGAGAACTTCCAGAAGTCCGTCGGCGGTTCCGTGCTGGTGTCCCGGCTTTCCGACTTCACGTTGCTGCCCCAGGCGAAGACGCTGCCGTCGGACTTCAACGCGACGTTGTGGTTGAAACCCGCGTCGATGGCGACGACGCCTGACTGCGCCTCCGGCGGGACCGTGGCCTGGCCGTAGCCGTTGTCACCCCAGGCGATGACGCCGCCGTTCTTCAGCGCGATGCTGTGCCGGAAGCCCGCGGAGATCGCCGATACCCCGGACGTCGCCGCCGCGGGCACGGTGATCTGCCCCTTTCCATTGCTGCCCCAGGCCACGACGCCGCCGTTCTTCAGCGCGAGCCCGTGGTCGCCGCCGGCCGAGATCGCGGAGACGCCGGACGAAACCGTTGCGGGAACAGCGGTTCGCGAACCCCAGCTCAGCACGCTGCCGTTCGTTTTGAGCGCCAGGTTGAAGTACGCGCTGGTGGAGATCGCGGTGACCCCCGAGGTCGCGGCGGCCGGGACGACGTTCTGGCCGTAGAAACCATTGCCCCAGGCGATGACGCCGCCGTTCTTGAGCGCGAGTTCGTGCGCCCATCCCGCGGCGATCGCCGACACCCCGGACGTGGCCGCGGCCGGAACGGCCAGCTGGCCGTAACTGTCGTTGCCCCAGGCGATCACGCCCCCGTCCTTGAGGGCCAGGTGCGTGATCGCACCCGCGGAGACCGCGCTCGCCCCGAGCGCCGCGGAGGGAATGGTCCCCTGCGCGTAGTCGTTGCTCCCCCACGGCCGCACTTCGCCGGTGAGCGCGGCGTGGGCGGTACCGGAAAGGGAAACCGTGGCGATCATTACGGCTATCGCGCAACTCGTCACGCGCCGTGTCGTGGATCGTCGATTCTCGGAAGCCATGCGCGAAATGTTAACCCGGCTCCGCCGATCGGCCGCGTCTTTGTCACCGCCGGACAAACTTCATAATCGCATTCAGCGCGCACTGACAAGAACGAACGGGCTACTCACCCACTCCGAAACATGTCGACATGAATCCTTGTTACGTACATAACTCGCGGGTAACCTCGGTTTACCCCACCACCGAGAAAGCTGCTCAGGTCGAGCATATTTGATCAGAAAAATCCGCCGAAAGGCGCATGGGGAAAGCCGCCCGAGACGTAAACTGGATCAAAGGAGATGACAGGTATGTCCCGCAGACTTGGCAAGTTGTCAGCAGGCGTCGCCACCACCGGCATCGTGATGGGCGCGGTCGCCGTGCTCACCGCCGGCACGGCCGCCGCCGCGACCACCTATGCCACCGGCACGGTCGCCTACATGTGCAACTTCCCCGGTATCGGCCAGCAGCAGCTGGACGTGAAGGCCCAGTTCGACGGCCCGGCGTCGATCGCCTCGGGCGCCACCGCCACGCCCACGAACATCTCGGGCAGCGCGACCATCAACGCCACCATCAACGCCCTGCTCAACGCCGCCAACTACGACGGCGTCCGCGGCAAGGCCAACATGCCGATCACCATCACCAACGCCACCCCGGCCTCGGCGACGGTGTCGAACCTGAACGTCCCGACCCAGATCAACCCGTACGTGCCCGGCCCCCGGACGTTCAACATCGTCCAGGACGCGGGCACCGGTGTCCCGACGTTCACCGCCGGCGCACCCGGCTCGGCGACCGCGTCGCTCGGCACCACGATCAACGCTCCGCTGGACTTCCACAAGAAGGACGGTTCCTGGACCACCTGGAACTTCAACTGCACCGTGAAGAACACCAACCCGGCGCAGAACCGCGCGTTCAGCCCGGCGATCCCGATCACCTGATGAACCCTCCGTGCGGGGCGGGGACGCCCGCCCCGCACGGTCACCACGTACACAATGGCTCAAGGCAGGAGAGGAACCCCCATGACGCAGCAGGTTCGCCGGGCACTCGGGAGGTTTCCCGTTCTGGTGGGCGTCATCCTGCTCGCGGGGGTCAACGGCGCGCTGGTCTCGTCGGCGGCGACCGACCCGACGGCACCGGCCACGCCGCCGCTGGAGGGCACGGCCACCGCGCAGCGAACCTTGGCGAACACCTGTGTCTTCCCGGATCCCGTCGGGCCGCGACCGGTCACAGTGGACACCAAGGCCACGTTGCCGAAGGTCGTCCCCACCGGGAAACCCGTACAGGTGAAGGACTTCTCCCTGACCTTCACCATCGGCGAAGGAGCGCTCGGGGCAGCCACCGAGGTCGTGGGTGGAGCGGCCGTCGAGCTCACGGCCGCGAACGGGGACAAGAAGACCCCGGTGCCGGTGTCCCTGACGATCCCGGCGACGAAGGTACCCGCCACCGGCGAACTGAAACTGGTCGCGACGGGCAAGGTTCCCGAAATCCTGCTGAACGTGCCGTCCGAACTGCGGCTGAGCACGGGGGTACCGTCACTGGCGCTGACCGCCGCCGAAACCCCGCTCAAGCCGATCACCTGCACCCAGGCGCCGGATCAGGACACCCTGCTCGGCAGTGTCGCGCTCCTGCCTCTCGGGAAACCCAAGCCACAGCCCGGCAAGCCCGGTGAGCAGAAGAAGCAAGGGGACGGCACGCGAGCCGCGGACGACATCCACGCCAGCGGCCTGTTCCCCATCGCGTTGCAGCCGTTCGAACTGCAGGGCACGTCGTCGGTCGCGAAACTCGGCGCGTTCGCGCGCCTGAAGCCCGCGATCATGATCAACGCCGTCTGGGAAGTCGACCTGGAGAACACCGAGGGGCCGGGAAAGGTCACCGGCTCGCTCATCATGCCGCCGAGCCGGATGACGTTCCTCGGTTACGGCTTCGTCCCGATCAGCGCGACCATGGAACTGCTGCCCGAGGACTACGCCACCGGCAACCACATCATCGACGTCAACGGGGTGGCGATCCCGGAGCCGTCGGGGAGCTCGACGGTCCTCACTCCGCTCAGGGTCTACGGGAAGCTGAGCGAAGTCACCATCAACGGGGTCGTCCTCGACGTCGGCGACCACTGCCTCACGGCCGAGCCGATCAAGATCAATCTTCGCGGCGAGAAATACGGGATGTTCACCGGCGGTGTCGTGCGCACCGATCCGAAGTGGGAGGACCCCGCCTACAAGGACTTCACCTTGCCCGCGTTCTCCGGTTGCGGGGTGAAGGAAGACCTCGACTCGCTGCTGACCGGGATGGCGTCCGGGCCGGGCAACCAGGCGTGTGTCGGGATCAACCAGGTCGGCCTGCCGTGGGACCCGGAACGCAAATGCCCCAACGTCGAACCGCCGGTGGCGCGCCGCTGAGCGGTGGCAAAGTCCGTGAAGGCCTCCTTGAGGGAATCAGAGTCCCTCAAGGAGGCCTTCACGGACTTCCGAACGTACTCGCACAAGCAGGCTAGGACCCGCTCGGCGTCCACTGTGGACTCTTGCGCGGCGCCGGAAGAACCTCCGGCAGCGCATAGCCCTCGGGCGCCGAGGCAGGAGTGACACCGGCCCGCAGCGCGAGCTCCATTTCGAACCGCGCGCCAGGGTCGCGCAGGTGCTCGCCGAAGGTCGCCTGCAGCTGCCGCATGCGGTACCGGACGGTCTGCGGGTGCACCTGGAGGCGCTCGGCGATGTCGACGACGTTGCCCTGGCTGTCGAGCCAGGCACGAAGCGTTTCGAGCAGCCGTTCCTGCTGTTTCCCGGTCATGTCGGCGAGCGGGGCGAACAGGCGGTCGCGCAGCTGGCGGGTCAGCACGGAGTCGGCGTTCACGAGCAGGGTGGCGAGGTGCTCTTCGGCGCGGATCACGCGCCGGACCGGGATGATCCCGCGTCCGGAGAGACGCAGGGCGTCTCGTGCCCAGCGCAGCGAATCGGCGACGGAGTCCAGCGGGCGGCACGGGCCGATCGACAGCCGGTAGTCCGGCAGCGCGGCCTGCAGGGTGGCGAGGCGGGCTCCGGAGATCTCGCCGGGAACGAGCAGACGCGGCTCAGCGCAGTCGAGTTCGGCGAGGACGTCCGAATCCACGGCGTTGTGCCGCCGCGGTCTGACGTTTTCGTCGATCGGGTGCAGCACCACCGGTGTCGCGCGTTCAGGCACCGGCCAGCCGGTCAGCTGCGCGAGTTCCGCGATCGCCTTCGACGGCGCGGGCGGGGTTTCCAGCACCAGGTGCAGCAGCTTGCGGCGCCACGTGTCCAGCGCGCCCGCGGTGCGCGCCTTGGCTTCGAGGTAGCCGTCCAGCGCGACGGACGCGAGTTCGTCCATGAACGCGAGCATCGCGTCGGCCAGTTGCGACATCACCGCGGACGAAAGCCCGCTGCGGCGGCCGACCCGCATGATGCGCCGCCACGAGACCCGTGCCCCGACGCGATACGCGGACTGGAGGGTGTCGAGGCTCCGGCCCTCCCGCATCTCGTTCTGCCCGAGCCGGTGATGGACCTCGTGCGACTGCTCCTTGGAGACGCTGGGATCGGCGATCTGGGCGACGAACAGCGTGATCGCGTACTCGACGCCCGCGCGGATCGACTTGCCGTAGGGCCCGTCGAGCGGGCGCGCGTACGCGGGGATGGTCGCCCGGATCTCGTCGACGATCTCGTTGGCGAGACTGCCCAGTTCCGGTCGCAAAATGTCGGCAAGCTTGCGAGGTAGCGACGCAGGATGCTGCGCAGCGTGTTCGATCCCGCGCTCCACCGACATCGCAGCTCCTTTGCTCCGCCCAGCGTCCCGCCATCCCACGATCGTCGTGAGGTGACAACGAACACATCGCGATGTCGCTCTTGAATGTGTCACCTTTCGCAGAAGAAACCGTTTTCTTGTCAAAGCCGTGACAAAATCACGGTGCATCCCTGAATTTTGATGACAAGTGCCCGGCAAACGCCCCGTGTCATACGTACGAACGGCCGAAGCGACCAAGTTCGTGACGGAGTGTCACTGCGTTTCGGTGAGCAATTCACCGAGTACTTCGAGCACGGGCTCCAGCGCGCGCACCTCGGTACCGACGCATTCGGTGATCCCGGCGCCGACGACCTCGAAGCCCTTCAGCCCGCGAAGCATCGCCACCAGACGCTCGATCGTCAAGCCGCCGGGTTCCGGGAAGTTCAGTCCGTCGAACTCGCCAGGGTCGAGCACGTCGAGGTCGAGGTGGACGTAAATCTTGTCCGAGCCTGCCAGCCCGGCGGCGACGTCGTCGGCTTCGACGACCAGCCCGCGGTCGATCGCGGCACGCTCGGCGTCGTCGAAAGCCCTGGTCCCGGCCAGGACGACGCGACCGGGTTCGAGCGGCGGGTTCGCGGCGAAATCCGGGTCGCCCTCGCCGAGCAGCGACCGCAGCACCATGCCGTGGAACGCGCCCGACGGCGACGTCCCCGCGGTGTTGAGGTCGGCGTGCGCGTCGAACCAGGCGACGCCGAGACCGGGACCGAAGCGGTAACGCGCGACCCCGATCGGGATCAGTTCGACGCCGCAGTCCCCGCCGATGGTCAGCACCGGCCCGCCCGGCGCCTCCAGCGCGGCGAGCTGCGCGGCCCGGTTCCCGCCGGTCAGCACCTCGCGGTTGGCGATCCCGTCGACCGCGGGTGAGGTCTCGCGGGTCTGCCGGATGTGGTGCACCGGTACGCCCAGCACGTGGCCCGCGAGCTCGGCGAGCGCGACGCAGCCGTCGGGCATCTCCGGCGCGCGCTTCGTCAGCGCGCCCTGAAACTGGGGTACGGCGTTGATCAGCACCGGTCCACGTTAGCGGCGGCCGCAAGTCCGTGAAGGCCGGCGGCCGGGGTGTGGTGGCACGTTGCGAAAGCCACTTTCGCAACGCTGAAGGTTGCGAAAGTGGCTTTCGCAACCTCGGCGGCGGGCTGGGAGCGAGCGGTCACCCCAAGGCCCGGCGAGCATGTCGCGAAAGCCACTTTCGGGACGTCTGATGTCCCGAAAGTGGCTTTCGCGACACCACCGTGCGCCCCGCCGCCCGGTGGAGTACGTGAAGGCCCCCTTCATTGCGCCTGGCGCAGTGAAGGGGGCCTTCACGTACTTCAATCGAGCCGGATCACTCCAGGACGAGCAGCAGGTCCCCGCCTTCCACCTGCTGGACGGCGTTGATCGCGCGCCGCGACACCTTGCCGCCCGCGGAGGCGGTGATCGACGCCTCCATCTTCATCGCCTCGATGGTCGCGACCGTCGCACCGGCCTCGACCACGTCGCCCTCGGACACCTGCAGCGTGACCACGCCCGCGAACGGCGCGGCGATCTGCTTCGGGTCGCCCTTGTCGGCCTTCTCCGTCGCGGGGATGTCCGACGCGATCGAGGTGTCGCGGACCTGGATCGGGCGCAGCTGGCCGTTGAGCGTGGACATCACCGTGCGCAGCCCGCGCTCGTCGGCCTCGCCGATGGCCTCCAGCTCGATCAGCAGCCGGACACCCTGTTCGAGGTCGACCGAGTACTCCTCTCCGGGGCGCAGCCCGTAGAAGAAGTCCTTGGACGGCAGGACCGAGGTGTCGCCGTACTGCTCGCGATGCGCCTCGAAGTCCTTCGTGGGGCCGGGGAACAGCAGCCGGTTCAGCGTCTGGCGCCGGTTCTCGGCCAGTCCCTTGCGGTCCTCTTCGGACAGTTCCTGCACCGGCTTCGGCTGCGCGCGGCCTTCGAGGGCCTTGGTGCGGAACGGCTCCGGCCAGCCGCCGGGCGGGTCGCCCAGTTCGCCGCGCAGGAAGCCGATCACCGAGTCGGGAATGTCGAACTTGTTCGGCTCCGCCTCGAAGTCGGCGGGCGAGACGCCCGCGCCGACGAGGTGCAGCGCGAGGTCACCGACCACTTTGGACGAAGGCGTGACCTTCACCAGGTGGCCGAGGATCCGGTCCGCGGCCGCGTACATCGCCTCGATGTCCTCGAACCGCTCGCCGAGGCCGAGCGCGATCGCCTGCGTGCGCAGGTTCGACAGCTGCCCGCCGGGGATCTCGTGGTGGTAGACGCGTCCGGTCGGCGACGCGAGACCGGCCTCGAACGGCGCGTAGATCTTGCGCACGCTCTCCCAGTACGGCTCCAGGTCGCCGATGGCCTGCAGGTCCAGCCCGGTCGGCCGGTCCGAGTGGTCGGTGGCCGCGACGAGAGCCGAAAGCGACGGCTGCGAGGTCGTGCCCGCCATGGACGCGACGGCACCGTCGACGGCGTCCGCCCCGGCCTGGATCGCGGCGAGGTACGTCGCCAGCTGCCCACCCGCGGTGTCATGCGTGTGGATGTGCACCGGGAGGTCGAACTCCTTGCGCAGCGCGGAAACCAGCCGCACCGCCGCCGGTGCCCGCAGCAGGCCCGCCATGTCCTTGATGGCCAGGACGTGCGCCCCCGCGCCGACGATCTGTTCCGCCAGCTTGAGGTAGTAGTCCAGCGTGTAGAGCTTCTCCGACGGGTCCGACAGGTCCGAGGTGTAGCAGAGCGCCACCTCGGCGACCGCCGACCCGGTCTCGCGGACGGCTTCGATCGCCGGGCGCATCTGCTCGACGTCGTTGAGCGCGTCGAAGATCCGGAAGATGTCGATGCCGGTCGCCGTCGCCTCCTCGACGAAGGCGTTGGTCACCTCGGTGGGGTACGGCGTGTAGCCGACGGTGTTGCGGCCGCGCAGCAGCATCTGCAGGCAGATGTTCGGCACCGCTTCCCGCAGCTTCGCCAGCCGCTCCCACGGGTCCTCCGCCAGGAAGCGCAGCGCGACGTCGTAGGTCGCGCCGCCCCAGCACTCCAGCGAGAGCAGCTGCGGCGTGGTGCGCGCGACGACCGGCGCGACGGCGAGCAGGTCCTTCGTCCGCACGCGGGTGGCGAGCAGCGACTGGTGCGCGTCGCGGAAGGTGGTGTCGGTGACGCCGATGGTCGGCGACTCCCGCAGCCAGCGCGCGAAGCCCTCCGGGCCGAGCTCGGTGAGCTTCTGCTTCGAGCCGGGCGCCGGTTCGAGGTCCTTGGCCAGCTTGGGCAGCTTGACCTGCGGGTCGAGGGTGCGCGGACGGTCGCCGTGCGGTTTGTTGACCGTCTTGTCGGCGAGGTAGGTCAGCAGCCTGGTCCCGCGGTCGGCCGAATGGCGCGCGGTGAGCAGATGCGGGCGCTCCTCGATGAACGACGTCGTGACGCGGCCTTCGCGGAAGTCCGGGTCGTCGAGGACGGCCTGCAGGAACGGGATGTTCGTGGCCACACCGCGGATCCGGAACTCGGCGACGGCGCGCCGCGCGCGGCCGACGGCGGTCTTGAAGTCACGGCCGCGGCAGGTGAGCTTCACCAGCAGCGAGTCGAAGTGCGCGCTGATCTCGGTGCCGGAGAACGCGGTGCCGCCGTCGAGGCGGATGCCGGAGCCGCCGGGCGAGCGGTACGCGCTGATCATCCCGGTGTCCGGGCGGAAGCCGTTGGCGGGATCCTCGGTGGTGATGCGGCACTGCAGGGCGGCGCCGCGCAGGTACACCTTGTCCTGCGAGAGCCCGAGGTCTTCGAGCGTCTCGCCGGAGGCGATGCGCAGCTGCGACTGGACGAGGTCGACGTCGGTGACCTCTTCGGTCACCGTGTGCTCGACCTGGATCCGCGGGTTCATCTCGATGAAGACGTGGTTGCCGTCCTTGTCGAGCAGGAACTCGACGGTGCCGGCGTTGCGGTAGCCGATCTGGCGGGCGAACTTCACCGCGTCGGCGCAGATCTGGTCCCGCAGCTCCGAAGGCAGGTTCGGCGCGGGGGCCAGCTCGATGACCTTCTGGTGACGGCGCTGGACCGAGCAGTCGCGCTCGTAGAGGTGGATCACGTTGCCCTCGCCGTCGGCGAGGATCTGGACCTCGATGTGCCGCGGCTCGACGACGGCCTTCTCGATGAAGACCGTCGGGTCGCCGAAGGCCGACTCGGCCTCGCGCGCGGCGGCCTCGATGGACTCACGCAGCTGCGCGGGTTCCAGGACGCGGCGCATACCGCGTCCGCCACCGCCGGCGACGGCCTTGACGAAGACGGGGAAGCCGATCTCCTCGGCGGCGGCGATCAGCGCGTCGACGTCGGAGGACGGCTCGGAGGAGCCGAGCACCGGCACTCCGGCCTCGCGCGCGGCCTTGACCGCGCGGGCCTTGTTCCCGGTCAGCTCGAGGATGTCCGCGCTCGGCCCGACGAAGGTGATGCCTTCGTTCTCGCACGCGCGCGCGAGGTCCGGGTTCTCGGAGAGGAAGCCGTAGCCGGGGTAGACGGCGTCTGCGCCCGCCTTCTTGGCGGCCGCCACGATTTCCTCGACCGACAGATAGGCCCGCACCGGATGACCGGGTTCGCCGATCTCATAGGCCTCGTCGGCCTTCAGCCGGTGGAGCGAATTGCGGTCTTCGTGCGGGAACACAGCCACCGTGCCCGCGCCGAGCTCGAATCCGGCGCGGAACGCGCGGATGGCGATCTCACCCCGGTTGGCGACCAGTACCTTGCGGAACATGCCGGTCCTTCCCATCATCGGATCGGTAGGTGAGGCACGTTACCTGCTCGCTCCCGCAGGACGGGAGTTGTTGCCCAGGTGATGGACGTCATCCCCGCCTGAGTTGCGCGCCGGGAGCCTGGAGCAACCGGTTCGCGGTACCCGCGTGGACGCCGGTCAGCACGTCGACCGCGGCGAGGTCGACGAGCGCCTTCGTCACGTCCGGCGCCGACACCTCGGGGTGCAGGCCCCGGTACAGCGCGGCCACGCCCGCGACATGCGCGGCGGCCGACGAGGTCCCGCTGAGCACCCGGCCGCCGCTGCCCCCGGCGTTGGGTCCCGGCACGTCGACGCCGGGGGCGAACAGGTCGACGACCTCGCCGTAGTTCGAAGTGGAACCGACCTGGTCACTGGCGTCGGTCGAGCCGACGGTGAGCGCTTCGGTCACCCGGCCGGGTGAGAACTGTCCCGCGTCGGTGGCCTCGCCACCGGCCGGGAGGGCGACCGGGACGACCGCCGCGAGCGCGCGGACGGCGGCGTCGAGCTGGTCGTTGGCGGTGCCGCCGATGCCGAGAACGGCGACGGCGGGCTGGTGTGCGTTCTGCGTCACCCAGTCGATACCGGCGATGATCTTGTCCGTCGCGCCGCCGCCCTGGGCGTCGATCACCCGGACCGGCACGATCTGCGCGGCCTTCGCGACGCCGTAGCTCTTCGACGCGGCGACACCGGCCAGGTACGTGCCGTGCCCGTTGGTGTCGGTGGTGTCCGTGCCGCCGTTGAGGAAGTCCTTGCCCGGCTTCACCCGGCCGCCGAAGTCCGGATGGCCTGCGTCGACGCCGCTGTCGATCACGTAGACCGTGACGTCCTTGGCGTCGGTCTCGTAGTGATAGAGCTGGTCGAGGCCCGTTCGCTGGTCGATCCGGTCCAGTCCCCAGTTCGGCGGGTTCTGCTGGACTTCCGTCGCGGAGGCGGGCTGCGCCACGAACACCAGGAGGGCGAGCGCGGCCATGACCCGTACCAGTCGAATGATCATGCCTCGGGCCTACGCCTGTCACCCGCCAGTGGCAACCTCAACCACTCGATCGGCTGGGGCCGGTCGGAGGTGTCCGCTGACCGTCGACTTCGGGAAGCAGACCAGCGCGTCGAAGGCGTCGACGACGTCGACAGGGTTGAACAGATGCGCGTGGCGGATGCTCCTCGGACCCTCGGTTCCGCGTCGCGGGCGGAGGTCGATCAGCCCCGGCCCTTCGGCTTCGGCGCTGTCGTCCGCGGGTGCGTCCAGGTCCTGGCGGTACACGGTGAACCCGAGCCGCGCGGCCGGATCCGGTTTGAGGCCGGTGGTCTCGCCCTCGACCGCGGTGAGCCCCAGCGCGAAGTAGTCGTCGCCGAACTCGGCGGCCAGATGCGTCCCGGCCGAAGGCGAGGTGAGGCCGGGGAACGGCGAGAACGGCACGCGCTGGAGGTGTCCGTTGTGGAGCATCACGACGATCTTCGTGTCGTCGCCGTGAAGGCGCCGGATCAGGCGGACGCTCTCGGCCATGTACGCGTCGCGCGAACCGCTCTGCAAGGCGGGCGCGGTGCCGGACATCATCGCGGCCACCTCGGCGAGGTAGGCGTCGACACGCAGCGCACCTTCGACGTGGTGCTCCGCGACGGCGGTGTTCCCGTAGACCGGACGCAACGAGGTGAGGTGTGTCTTGAGCCGGGTGAGCGCCGCGGTCGCTTTGTCACGGGCGGCGTCGTCGAGGGCGGCGTACTTGGCGGGCGCTTCCGCGCTGCTGACCGACGCGTATCCCTTGGTCGCCTCGATCGCCGCGTCAGCAAGGGCCACGGCGGATTCATCCACAGTGGACAGATACGCGCGGACCGCTTCGAGCGACGGCACGGGCGAGCCCGCGGAACTCGGCACGTCGAGGCCGTAGTAGCGGACGTCGCCACGCTCGCGGAGCCACGTCAGCATTTCGTGCGCCTCGGGCGACTCCCCGAGCGAGAAGGTGAAGCCGTCACGGCCGATGTCGGCGACGTCTCCGGAAGAGCCGTTCAGCCAGTCTTCGACGAGCCTGCCCTCGGCGAAGCCGGATTCGAAACCGACCACCCGGAAGCCGTGGTGCTCGACGAGATGGCGAAGCAAACGATTGCGCAGGTCTCCGAACTCGTGGATGTGGTGGTTGTTCTCACCGATGGCGACGATCTTCGCGTCCCCGATGAGTTCGGCGATCTTCGCTGGGTCTGACATACTGGCCACACTAACGCAACAGGAGTAGCAATTGGCAACCGGTTTCCAGCGGCCCGGCGGCCGGACCGAACGCACCCGCCAGGCCGTCCTGCACGCCACCCTCGACCTGCTCGCCGAACGCGGCTTCGGCGAACTGACCGTGGACGCGGTCGCCGAACGGTCCGGAGTGCACAAGACCACGGTGTACCGGCGCTGGTCCTCACCGGACGGTCTCGTCGCCGCCGCGTTGCAGATGGGCGCGGAGGACGACTGGAAAGCGCCCGACACCGGGTCGCTCGAAGACGATCTGTACGGAGTGGCGGCGGAGGTCGTGCGGTACTTCACCGAACCCGCGCTGAAGGAACTGCCGACGGCGTCGGTGCTGGCGGCTTTCCAGTCGCCGCTGGCCGCCGAGGCGCTGCACGACTTCTACGCGGACAGGCACGTGCGCATGGCGCCGATCGCGGAACGGGCAGTCGCGCGGGGCGAGGTTCCCCCCGGTACAGACGGCGACGAGCTGGTGCGGGCGGTGTGCGGGCCGATGTTCTACCGGCTGTTCCTTTCGCGGGAAAGTGTCACGGTGGCGGACGCGCGGGTCACGGCGCGGGCGGTGGCCGCCGCTGCCGCCGCTGGTTCCTTCGTCCGCGAGCCGCATTCAGAGGACTGAACGCGGTAGTTCGTGATGCCAACCGCCGCGTTTAGTCCTCTGGATGCGGTTCGCCAGCGCGTTGAACGGGTGTCGACGATGGGTACGCGGCCTCGCAGGAGGTGTCGCGAAAGCCACTTTCGGGACGCCTGGTGTCCCGAAAGTGGCTTTCGCGACACCCGAGACCCGCTGGCTGCGGGAGTGTTGGTCACGGGCTGAGGACAGTTTTACCGTCAGCGCCAAGGAGTTCCGGGTCCACACTGGTCTCTCCGTGCCGAACGAGGGAGCCCTTCATGACCGAGGAAGTCCGGAACAAGGCGCGGGAGATGCCGCGCCAGCTCAAGACGGTCCGCGTCTTCCTATGGATCCAGGCGGTCTTCAATCTCCTCGCCAGCGTGCTCGTGACCGCCCTCGCGATCAACGAACTCGACCACGGCAACGAGGAAGCGGGACTCGCACTGGCGTTGGCGATCCTCGGCTTCGTGGTCTCCGCCGTGCTGATCGCGTGCGCGATCCGGATCTCGCGCGGTTCGGCCTGGGTGCGACCCACGGTGATCGGTGTCGAAGGGCTGTCCGTGGTCCTGGCGGTGATCGGCCTGATCAGCGGCGGGGCGATCACCCAGCTGATCGGCATGGGCATCGCGATCGGCATCATCATCGTCCTCAATAAGCCCGAGGAACGCGCCTGGTTCACGCGCTGACGAGTTCGTGCCCTGCAGGCAAACGTGTCCTGCTCGGCTGTCGGCTCTCACGAGTCCTGGACCGACCCGGTGTTTCGCGTGACCGGCCGGACGACACGCGTGATCAGACGGCGATCTCGGGCGTGCGACGTCTGGTCACGCGAGATCGCCCATCCTGCCCGGACACGTCACCTTTGCCCTGTCCCTCGACAGACTTACGGGACGCTGACGAGTTCGATCCGGTAGCGCACTTCGCACAATGGGACGTCTTCGCCGGGCATGGTGTCGGTTTTCTCCGCGCCGTCCGGCGTCCATCCCGCGGCCGCGTAGAAGCGCCGGGCGCGTTCGTTGGAGTCGAGCACCCAGAGCGTCGCCTCACGGTGTCCTGAATCCCGCAGCGCGGCGACGGCGGTGTCGAGCAGCAGCCTGCCCAGTCCCGTTCCCCAGTGCGCGGGTTCGACGTAGATCGCGCGCAGCTCCCCGCGTTCACGGTCGACGGCGGTGAAGCCGACGACCGAACCGTCCTCGACGAGGACCAGGACGTCGCCGCGGTTGGCGGGATCGGCGAGGATCCGCTGCCACCGGGCGGCCCGGCCCTCGACCGAAAGATCGCGCAGATAGAGCTCGGGCAGCAGGCCCTGATACGCCGACTGCCACGACCGGACGTTCACCTCGGCGATGGGCCAGGCGTCCTCGACGGTAGCGAGGCGGATCGCGGGCATCGTCAGCCTTTCGCTTTGCGGGCGGCGAAACCGGTCACGACGGCGAGGCAGATCATCATCGCCAGTGCGATCCCCCAGCCCGCTCCGGTCACCCGCGAACTGCTCGGCATCGCGTAGAACAGCATGCACACCATGACGATGCCGCCGCCTGCCACTCCGCCGTGGAAGGCCAGTCCGAACGCGACGGGCCGCAGGAACGCGCCGAGCACGGTCCCGGTCAGGACCAGCACCGCGACCACGAGATAGATCGCGCCCTCGTCGGCCCGGCTCGACGAGTAGGCGAAGAGTTCGCCTGCCTCGATCACGAGACCGGCCGCGCCACCGATCCCGGCCACGAGCGCCGCGACGGCGTAGGCGCCCCGCGGTTTCCCCAGCCCGAGCCGGAAGATCCGGTCGCGCCGCAGCGAAACCATCGCCCAGGCGGCCGCGACGATCAGGCAACCGCGGGCGAGCACGAGGACGACCGGGCCGTACGGGGCCACCGAAAGCAGCGCCAGTCCGCACAGCAGCCCCGGACCCGCCATCCGCCGCGTCTTCGGTGGGAACATCGCGCTCCCCGCCCCGATCGCGAACGCGATGAGCGGTAAGACGGTCCAGCCGCCGTCCTCGAAGAAGTCCTCCGCGCTGCTGCTGAGCTGGAACGCGATCACCACCAGGTACACCGCGGCCGCGAACGCGAACAGACCTGCGGCGACGGCGAAGGGGTCGGGCTTCGGGCGTGGAGCAGGCACCTCGGCGGGCGGTTCCGGCGTCTCCGGAGCCGGATCGCGCACCAGCTCAGGCTCGGGCTCAGGCTCGGGCGGCGGGCTCGGCGTTGGTCGCGGCTCCGGCACCGGTTCCTCGACGACCTGGCCCTCGACCCGCACCACCACCTCGCCGGTCGGTCCGGTCACGGTGATCCGCCCGTCGAACGGCCCGATCTCCGCCAGGTCCAGGGCGATCTCGGCCCCGCCGTCGACTTCGGTCACCTTCAGCCAGGAATCCGACGACGCGAACCGGCAGGCCCGCGCGATCGGCGGTCCGGCAGGCCGGATCCGCGCCACCGGCCGCGTTCCCCGGACGACCTCGCCGAACCGCACCACGCCGGGCTCGGTGCGTACCCTGGCTTCCCGTCGCGCCACGCCGGCGGCCTCGGCGATGTGCTGGATGTCGGTCTGCGCCATCGTGGTGAGGACTTCGTGGGCTCCGATGGCGACGGAGAGGTTTTCGCTCGTCAGCCGTCTCTGGAGTTCCGTCACCGCGCCGAGGCGGGTGAACATGTTCGGATCCTCGCTCGCCGCGAGCAGATCGGCGGGGACCGGCGACGGCTTGATCCGGCGGCGCCTGCTCCTGGCCAGGTACAGCTCGCCCTGCATCTCGATGTCACGGCTGGGCGTCTGGTTCGGGTTCCGCTCCCGGACGCTGTCGAACAGGTAGTCGTACAGCTCGCCGAGCGCGATCCAGCCGTCTTCGTCGCGGTCCGCGTCCCCCGTCCGGAGACCCTCGACCAGTGCCGAGGTGAACACCGACGGCCGCGCGTGGTCGTCGGCGAGGTGATCACCCTCGAAGGCGTACTCGATGGAGTTCGAGGCGGTGATCACCGCACGCCCGCGGCCGCCGAAACCGCCACTGGGGAACGCGTCGAGCACGTTGGCCTCGCCGGTGGCGCGGACCGCGACCCCCTGGCCGAAAGCACCGCCGTAGCAGCAATCCAGCAGGAGGACGATGCTCCGCGACCGGCTCATCCGCAGGCAGCGCTGGACGAAGTCGGCGGGAACGGCACTCGACGCCAGCCGCTCCGGCCGGGTGTTGCGGGCGGCGAAGAACAGCTCGCCGGACTCGCTTTTCAAGCCGTGGCAAGAGAAATGCACCAGCAGGACGTCGTCCGGCGCGCTGTCGGCGAACAGGTCCTCGACCCGGCTCGCGATCACGTGCGCGGTCTCGTCGCGCACCACCTGGACGTCGAACTCACTGATGTTCCGGTCGGCAAGGACTTCGGCGAGCGCCTCGGCGTCGGCCGCCGGGGACCGCAGCGCGCTCAGTCCGGGGTTGTCGTACTCGCCGTTGGCGATGATCAGGGCACGCCGCTCGCCGGTCATGGCGCCGAATGCCTGCTCACGAACAGGTCGACGAGCTTGTCCTGAGCGGTGAGGGTCGCTTCGGTCAGCTCCAGCACGTCGCCGTCGATCTCGAGGCGCACCGTGCGCTTCACCCGTCCGCCGCGCGAAAGCCATTCCCGCGCGGCCGTCACGACCGAGCGCAGCCCTTCGGCGGACTTCCCCAGCGTGACGAGCAGCCCGCCCGCCGTCACGGCGTCGAGTCCACGCGAGCCGGGCGGCGGCGGACCGGCGGGCAGCGCCTGGACATCGGCGATCCCGCGATCGATCAGTTCCCCTCGGAGGTACCCGGCGAGCTGCTCGACGCGCTCGGCGTCGGCCCCGTCCTCACCGAGCTGGACCCGCACTGCTGACGTCATCCCCGGCCTCCCTCGCCCGCACAAAACGAGGAAACGCCTGCGCCCGTCCGTCGACAAGGTCCGATCGGGCAGAGATGTTCACGTCAGCTTTTTTCCAGGTACTCCACACGATCTTCGTCGACGACGTCGGCGATCATATGCGCCAGCCCCAGGTAATTACCCAAAGCCGGATCCTTCCCGACGATTTCCAGCGCGCGGGCCCTCGCCTCGGCGATGACGTCCTCGTCCTGCAGCAGCGACAGGAGTTTCAGCGTCGACTTCTTCCCCGACTGCGCGGCGCCGAGGATGTCGCCCTCGCGGCGCAGTTCCAAGTCCATTCTGGACAGTTCGAAACCGTCCGTCGTGGACTCGACGGCGGCGAGCCGCTCGCGGGTGGTCGTCCCGTCCAGGGTTTCGGTGACCAGCAGGCACAGCCCCGGCACGCTGCCCCGGCCGACTCGGCCGCGCAGCTGGTGCAGCTGGCTGATGCCGAACCGGTCGGCGTCCATGATCACCATCGCGGTCGCGTTCGGCACGTTCACGCCGACCTCGATCACGGTGGTCGCGACGAGCACGTCCAGCTCGCCCCTGGAGAACGCCTGCATCACGGCGTCCTTCTCGTCGGCGGGCATCCGGCCGTGCAGGGCCGCGATCTTCAAACCCTTCAACGGTCCACCGGCCAGCTCGGGTGCCACGTCGAGAACCGCGAGCGCCGGGCGTTTGTCGCCCTTGTCCGACGCCGGTTCGTCGCCGATGCGCGGGCAGACGATGTACGCCTGATGTCCCTTGCCGCATTCCTCGCGGACCCGCTGCCACGCCCTGTCCAGCCACGCCGGCCGCTCCGCGACCGGGACCACCGACGTCTTGATCGGCGACCGGCCGACCGGCATCACGCGCAGCGCGGAGATCTCCAGATCGCCGTACACGGTCATCGCGACCGTGCGCGGGATGGGAGTCGCCGTCATGACGAGCACGTGCGGGCTGGTCTCGTCGGCACCGCGGGACCGCAGCGCGTCCCGCTGCTCCACACCGAAGCGGTGCTGCTCGTCGACCACGGCCAGGCCGAGGTCCGCGAAGGACACCGTGTCCTGGATGAGCGCGTGGGTGCCGACGACGATCCCGGCCTCGCCGCTGACCGTCTCCAGCAACGCCTTCTTGCGCTCCTTGGCGCCCATCGAACCGGTGAGCAGGGTGACCCTGGTCGCGTTCTCCGCGCCGCCGAGTTCACCCGCCTGCCCGAGGTCGCCGAGCATCTCGCGCAGCGACCGCGCGTGCTGCGCGGCGAGGACCTCCGTCGGCGCGAGCAGCGCCGCCTGCCGCCCGGAATCGACGACCTGCAGCATGGCGCGCAGCGCGACCACGGTCTTGCCGGAGCCGACCTCGCCCTGCAGCAGCCGGTTCATCGGATGCTCGGTGGACAGGTCCCGCGCGATCTCCTCGCCGATCTCCTGCTGGCCTGACGTCAGCGCGAACGGGAGGCGTTTGTCGAAGGCGTCGAGGATGCCGCCGTCGGTGTGCGGACAGGCTTTCGCGGGCCGGGAAACGAGGGAATGCCTTCGCTGCGCGAAAATCAGCTGCACCGCCATGGCTTCGTCCCATTTGAGCCTGCGGCGCGCGGAGTTCAGCGCGTCCCAGCCCGACGGGCGGTGGATGCCGCGCAGCGCGCTCTCCAGGTCGGGCAAGCCGTACTGGGCGAGCAGCTCCATCGGCATCGGGTCCTCGTCGACCTCCAGCACGTCGAGCACCTGGCGCACGCTCTTGGCGATCACCCAGGTCGGGATCCCCTGCGCCGCCGGATAGACCGGGATGATCTCGGCGAGGAAGTCGTCCATCGCCTCGGCTTCCCGGTCCGCTTCGAACAGCTCGTACTCGGGGTTCGCCAGCTGCAGGACGTCACGGAAGGCGGTGACCTTGCCCGCGAAGAGCCCGTTCTTGCCGGGGACGAGGTCCTTCTCGCGCCAGGCCTGGTTGAAGAAGGTGCACTGCAGGCGGCGTTTGCCGTCGGTGATCACCATTTCGAGCAGGGTGCCGTTGCGCGCCTTCATGCGGCGCGTGTTGACGCGTTCGATGCGCGCCATCACCGTCGCGTGTTCACCGAGTTCGAGCCCGGCGATGTCGGTGAGCTGCCCGCGTTCGGCGTAGCGGCGCGGATAGTGGCGCAGGAGGTCGCTGACCGTCTCGATCTTGAGGCCCTTGGCGAGTGCCTTCGCCGTCGCCGCGCCCACGACCAGCTTGAGGTCCGCGCGCAGGTTGGTCATGCGGTCACTCCACCCCCATCAGCAGCACGGCGTCGGATTGGCCGCCCGCGTAACTCGTCAACTCGACCTCAGGATGTTCCAGGCGGAGCCGGTCGGCCAGCTCGCCGGGGAGCCGGACCGGGACGTCGACGCCGGTCAGCACCGTGACCAGCTCACCGCCGAGGGCCAGCATCCGGTTCAGCACGCCGACCGCCGCCGCGACCAGGCTCGCCTCCGAGGCGGGCGCGGGCTCGATCAGCACGACCTCGCCGTCGACCAGGCCGACGACGTCACCGGCCTGCGCCCGGCCCACCCAGGTTAGCGACTCCTCCTGCGCGATCCGCAGTTCGCCACGCCTGGTGGCGGCGGCCGCTTCGGCCATCGCGACCACGTCGTCGTTGGTGCGGCGGTCCTTGTCGTGGACGGCCAGCGCGGCGAGCACCTGGACGGGTGACACGCACGGGATGACGACGACGTCGCGGTCCGCGGCCATCGCGTGCCCGGCCGCCGCGTCGGCCGCCGCGGTCAGCTGATGGCCGCCAGGGAGAACGGTGACATGGTGACCGGCGGCCTCGTTGATCAGGCCGAGCATCTCCTCGACGGTCGGCGAGACACCCGGCGGCACGGACAGCACCGCGACCCCTTCCGCCCGCAGCAGCTCGGCCAGCGGCCCGCCGTGGACCACGGCGACCACGGAACGGTCGATCCCGCCGCCGACCTCGACCGGGGTGGGCGTGATCAGCGGCTCGACCCGGACCTTGCGGGGGCGGCCGAGCTCGATCCCGGCCTCCAGCGCCGCGCCGATGTCCGCGCAGTGCACGTGGACGGCGTGCGCGCCGGCGCCGTCACCGGCCACCGTGACGCTGTCGCCGAGGCCGCTGAGGGTCTTGCGAAGCGCGGGGAGACTGTCTTCGTCGACGCCGTCGAGCAGGTACATGACCTCCCAGGCCGTCGGCGCGTCGACCGTGTGGTGGTGATGCGCTTCGAGCGGATGCTCCGGTTCGGTGACGCCGCCGGAGATCACGCCGGACAGGGCGTCGAGGACCGCGACCAGGCCGCGGGCGCCCGCATCGACCACCCCGGCCACAGCGAGGACGGGCAGCTGCTTCGGGGTCTCTTCGAGCGCTTCGGCGGCGACACTCGCGGCCGCGGCCGCCACCTCTTCGAGCGACCCTGTCGCGTCGCGGACCGTCGCGGCGACGGTGTGGAGGACGGTCAGGATGGTCCCGGCGACGGGACGGCTCACCGCCCCCGTGGCGGCCCTGTCCGCGCAGCCGAGCGCGTCCGCGAGCCCCGGCCCGTCGAGCTCCCTGGCGGCGGCCGACTCGGCGATCCCGCGCACGACCTGCGACATGATCACCCCGGAGTTGCCCTTGGCCGCCGCGACCGCGCCCTTGGCGAACACCGCCAGCGCCTCGGCGGTCGTCCCCGGCTCGGCCTCCGCCAGCGCGTCGCGGGCCGCGGTCATGGTGAACAGCAGGTTGGAGCCGGTGTCGGAGTCGGCGACCGGGTAGACGTTGATGCCGTCGATCGCCGGCCGCAGCACCGACAGACTGTGCACACAGGCCGCCGACCAAGCCGACACCGCCGCCACGTCCAGCACCCGCACGCCGTAACCTCCTAGCTGTTCCAGCGAGGGTATCGACCCGGTGCCGGAGGGCTCTGAGCCACTGGTTACTATGGTCGAGTTGCCCAGCATGCTGGGCGCATCATTCTTTGTCCCAGATCCAGAGGAGTTCGACGTGGCTGCCGTGTGCGACGTCTGTGGCAAGGGACCGGGCTTTGGCAAGTCGGTCTCGCACTCCCACCGGCGTACCAACCGCCGGTGGAACCCGAACATCCAGACCGTTCACGCCAAGATCGGTCTGTCCCAGCGCAAGCGCCTGAACGCCTGCACCTCGTGCATCAAGGCGGGCAAGGTCGTTCGCGGCTGAGCCGGATTTTTGGGGAATGGCGGGCGCTCTCCGGAGCACCCGCCATTTTTTTATGGGCACGTACCGCGTGGAGGTGGCGTGGGTCGGGTGGTCGTGAGTGGCGATTCGTGTTCTAACCCGACCCGTATCTGCCTACCCGCTGGTGTGCCTGGCGGTCGAGTGTGGAGGTTTTGGGACGTTGAACGTCCGGAAGCTGCCCCCGTCGCGTATCTGCCACCGGTCGTGACCGGTGCGACCTTGATCAACGGAGGATTGGGGACGGTGACTGTCCCGGATCTTCCGTCGATCAAGATTCAAGACCTGGCGACCCGCTCGACGGCCGCGGAACCGCCACCTTCGCCCAGGTCGTGAGTGGCAAGTGTCGTTCTAACCCCACTTGCCACTCACGACCACCCCGGCCGAAGGCTCAGCCGGACTGTCCGTGAAGGCCTCCTTCCCTACCTTGAGAGTAGGGAAGGAGGCCTTCACGGACTTTCGCCTCGCCCCAGGAGCCACACCGGCCACTGCTGTCACGCGGGGTCCTCCGCCAAGTACTTCAAGCGGTCTTAAGGCAGCTTCCAGTCCACGGGGCCGGCGCCCTGGTCGGCCAGCAGCTGGTTCGCCCGGCTGAACGGTCGCGAGCCGAAGAAGCCGGCGTGCGCCGAAAGCGGGCTCGGGTGCGCCGACTCGATGCACGGCACCTTCCCCAGCATCGGCTTCAGGTTCCGCGCGTTGCGGCCCCACAGGATCGCCACCATCGGCTCGTCCCGCGCGGCGAGGGCCTTGATGGCCTGCTCGGTGACGTCTTCCCAGCCCTTGCCCTGGTGCGAGTTCGATTTGCCCGGCTGAACCGTCAGCGCCCTGTTGAGCAGCAGCACGCCCTGATCGGCCCACGGCGTCAGGTCGCCGTTCGACGGCAACGGGTGCCCGAGGTCCTCGCAGTACTCCTTGTAGATGTTGATCAGGCTCTTCGGGATCGGCCGGACGTCCGGCGCCACCGAGAAACTCAGCCCGACCGCGTGCCCCGGCGTCGGGTACGGGTCCTGGCCGACGATCAGCACCCGGACGTCGTGGAACGGCTGCTGGAAGGCTCGCAGCACATGTTCCCCCGCCGGGAGATAAGTCCGGTTCGCGGCGATCTCCGCGCGGAGGAATTCCCCCATCGCGGCGACCTGCGGCGCTACCGGTTCGAGGGCTTGCGCCCAGCCTGCTTCGACGATGTCCTGCAGCGGTCGTGCGGTCACGGCGTGCGAGCTTACTCACGTCACCCGATGCGCCGGATTTCGACCCGACGGAGTTCTCTGCGGAAAAGGGCCGCACGCTCTACATAACCGTCGACCACCAGCTTGATCATGTCCGGTCCGAAAGACGTGTTCGGCCGGGTCTTCGCCGGGACGCCGAGCGCGATCTCCCCACTGTCCACATAGGACCCATAGGAGAGAACCGCGCCCGCGCCGACCATCCCGCCGTCCTCGACGACGGTTCCGTTCAGCACCACCGATCCCGACGCGATCAGGCAGCCCTCGCCGATCCGCGCGCCCTCGATGTGCACGGAATGCCCGACGGCGGAGGAGTTCCCGATCACCGTCGGCTCCTTGCGGGTGCAGTGCAGGACGCAGCCGTCCTGGACGTTGGACCGCTCGCCGATCTCGATGTGGCCGTGGTCGCCGCGCAGCACGGTCTGCGGCCACACCGACGCGAACGCCGCGATGCGGACGTCGCCGATCACCGTCGCGTCGGGGTGGACGTAGGCGTCCGGGTGGATCGAGGGTTCGAGGTCGCCCAGTGCGTAGATCGGCATGCGTTCTCCTAGACCAGCGGCTTGCCGAAGCAGATGCTCTCCGGTTCGTCCTTGTAGTACCCGAATCCCGGCATTTCCCGGTAACCGGCCGACACGTACAGCGCGATGGCTTCCGGCTGTCGGTGGCCGGTTTCCAGCACCATGCGCAGCCGTCCGGCCTCGGCGGCCGTCCGCTCCAGGTCGGCGAGGATCGCCCGGCCGACCCCTCGCCCGCGCGCCGAGGTCATCACGAACATGCGCTTGATCTCGGCGTCGCCGGGCAGCAGGGGGTCCGGGCCGTCGTGTGCCCGCCACGCTCCCGAGCCCACGGGGACGTCGTCGAGGTAGGCGGCGAGGAAAAGCCCCTTCGGCGACGCGAACTGCGACCCGTCCATCGGTGTCTCGTCTTCGCTGCCGTACCGGGCGGCCAGCTCGATCTGGGCCTCGGCCAGCAGCTTCACCGCGTCGGGGTGGTCGAAGGGCAGCACACGGATGTCCATGGCGCGAGATTAGCGAGCGGCCGGGTCACGGGAAAGGAGTATTGGCCCATGCGGAAGCCGCGTGATCGGCACTGTCGCCTGCTCCGTTCCCCTGCTTGGATTCCGATCATGTCGATCGAAGCGCCCCTGCGCCAGGCCCGCAATTCCGCCGCGTTCTGGGCCGCGACCGGCCGGTCCCGCGGTCACGAGGTGCTCCGCCGTCGCGGCTTTCTCGCCGTCGCCGGTGACGAGCGCGCGGGACTTCGCGTCCTGATCCAGGAGCCCGGCCTCACCGGCGAGGAGGTGGCGGAGATCACCGAGCTGGCCGCGCGGGCGAAGGGCCCGGTGGACGCCGAGGATCCCTTCAGCGTCACCGATCTGAGCCATCTCGGGGATATGCGGAGCTGGCAGATGCCGGTCATGCTGCGCCCGCCGACCCCGGTCGCCGAACCCTCGATGGAGGTGGCTCGGGTGCACGGGGAGGCGGACCTGTGGGCGGCCGAACGGGCGGTGATCGCGGGCTTCGAACTCGCCCGGTTCGAGCCCTACGCCGAGGGTGAGATGTTCCCCATGGCCCTGCTCGGACAGCCAGGGATCGAGGTGTTCGTCGCGCGGCTCGACGGCGAGGTCGCCGGGGCGTGCGTCACGGCCGTCGAGGACGGCTTCGGCAGCCACTACTGGGTCGGCACGCCGCCTGCCTTCCGCTCCCGTGGCGTGGGCCGGGCCGTGATGCTCGGCAGTCTCGCTCCCTTGGCCGGGCTGCCGGTCACCCTCACCGCCTCGAAAGCGGGCAGGCCGCTGTACGAATCCCTCGGTTTCACCGTCGTGGGCCAAGCGACCTGGTGGGCTTCACGCTCCTAGCGCCAGTGCTCCCAGCCGCCGTTGTGCCCGTACCGCTTCCCGTCCACCGTCACACCCGAATCCGGCATGGTCACGACGCCGATCTCGCTCCAGCCCTCCGGCAGGTCGGCGAACGCGGGGAAGGTGGCCGCGAAAGCATGGTCCTCGCCGCCGGTGAGGACCCATTTCAGCGGGTCGGCGCCGAGCGCGGTGCCGACCTCGGTGAGCCTGCTCGACACGTCGAGATCCGCGGTCCGCACGTCGATCCCGACACCGGAGGCGGTGGCGATGTGGCCGAGGTCGGACAGGAGCCCGTCGGACACGTCGATCATCGACGTCGCGCCGCCGTCGGCCGCGCGGATGCCCGCCTCGTAGTCCGGTTCGGGACAGCGCTGCGCGTTGACCACGCTGACCGGTGAGCGGAACCCGCGCCCGAGCACGGCGAGCCCGGCGGCCGCCCAGCCGAGCCGTCCGCAGACCGCGACGACGTCGCCGGGCCGGGCGCCGGACCGGGTGACCGGTTCCCGTCCGCCGAGGTCACCGAGCGCGGTGACGCTGATCACGATCTGGTCGGCGCGGACCATGTCGCCGCCGACGATCCCGATCCCCGCGCGGTCGGCTTCGGTCCACATGCCCTGGGTGAGTTCCGTGACGAGCGACGTCTCGGTGTCCGGCGGGCAGGCGAATCCCATGAGGACGGACGTCGGGCGGGCGCCCATGGCGGCGATGTCGGTGAGGTTCACCGCGACCGCCTTGCGGCCCACCTGCTCGGCACTGGACCAGTCGAGCCGGAAATGGACGCCCTGCACGAGGACGTCGGTGCTGACCACCGTCCGGCCGTCCGGGGTGGCCACGACGGCCGCGTCGTCCCCTGGTCCGAGCAGCGTCGTCTCCGGCTGTTTCCGGCCGGCCGTCACCGCTTCGATCAACCGGAATTCACCGGTCCCGGCGACCGTGCCGTCGTTCGGTGACACCCGTCACCTCCACTTTCCCTTGTCCGGACAAATGTCGATCACCGATAGTCGGAAGCCCTAGGTTTTTCCGGGGGCTGGCGATACGTTGCTACAACGTTCCTACCTTGAGCCGACTTTTACGAAGGGGCGCGCCGTGGTCCACGCATACATCCTCATCCAGACCGAGGTCGGCAAAGCCGCGGCGGTCGCCGCGGAGATCTCCACCATCTCCGGTGTCACCAGTTCGGAGGATGTCACCGGTCCTTACGACGTCATCGTCAAGGCCGCGGCCGAAACCGTCGATCAGCTCGGTCAGCTGGTGGTCGCGAAGGTGCAGAACGTGGAGGGCATCACTCGTACGCTGACCTGCCCGGTCGTGCATCTGTAAGAGGTGGTGTAGTGGTCGGGTGGCTGACACGGACACCGGCGCTCCCCCGAAACCACTGCTGATCGCGGCCGCCTGCCTGGCGGTGCTGCTCGTCGCGGGCGTGGCCGTCTTCGGGCTGACCCGCGGCGCGGACCCCGTGGCCCCGGCCGCCGACGGCCCGCTCCCGCTCGTCCCGGTCCCGGCGCCGGAGTCAGGTTCACCCGACTGTGCGAAGCTCGTCGGCGCGCTCCCGCACGAGCTCACGTCGTCCGGGAACACGCTGGTCCGGCGGAAGCTGGCCGATCCCGCCCCCGAGGCGACGATCGGCTGGGGCACCGGCGACCCGGTGGTCTTGCGCTGCGGGCTCGGCAAACCGCCGGAGCTCACCCGGACCTCGCAGCTGCGGACGATCAACACCGTCCAGTGGCTGCAGGTCGAGGGCGAGGGCAGCGCGACGTGGTTCGTGGTCGACCGGTCCGTCTACACGGCACTCACCGTGCCGGACACCGCGGGGACTGGGCCGCTCCAGACCGTTTCGGACGTCATCGCCGCCAACCTCCCCGCGGTGCCGCTGCGTTTCTGACCGCCTGCGTTTCTGACCGCCTGAGTTTCTGACCGCCTGCGTTTCTGATCAGGGAACGACCAGCAGGGTCTTGCCGGTGTATCGCCGCGCCTCGATGTCCGAATGCGCGGCGGACGCCTCCGCCAGCGGGTACGTCCGGCCGATGACAGGCGTCAGTTTCCCTTCGGCCGACAGCCGCAGCACTTCGCGTACCCGGCGCGGATTGTCGGGCCAGAAACCGACCAGCTGCGCCATGTCCACAAGGGACAGCCGGGCCCGGTCCGCGTCGCCGATGACGGTCTCGGCGCCGCTGGACATGCCATAGCCGGAGAACCGGCCGCCGTTCTCGAGCAGCGCCAGCGAAGCCTTGCCCAGTTCGCCGCCGACACCGTCAAACACGACGTCGAGCCGCTTGCCCCCGGTGCGGGCGAGGGTCTCGCCCGTCCAGTCCGCCACCGAGTAGTCGACCGGCTCGGCGCCCAGTTTCCGGGCGATCGCCGCCTTCTCCGCGCCGCGGACCGCCGCGAAGACCGTCGCCCCCGCCGCACGGGCGAGCTGCACCAGCAGGCTGCCGAGACCGCCGACGCCGGGCGCCACCAGAATCCGTTCCCCCGCCGCGACCGGGGTCTTCTCCAGCAGCGCCAACGCGGTACTGCCGTCGTTGAGCAGGGCCAAGGCGTGCTGGGGATCGAGGCCGGCCGGAACCGGGAAGGTCTCGCCGGGCACCGCGACGACGGTGTCCGCGTATCCCCCGCCGTAGCCGCCCACCGCAGTGGAGACGACCACCTTGCCCAGCCAGCTCTCGTCGACTCCCGCACCCACCGCCTCGACGGTGCCCGCCACCGCGCCACCGGGCACGTACGGCGGCTCGACCCCGAACACGTCGGGACCGTCACCCCGCCGGATGAGGGTGTCGAGCCAGCCGACCCCGGCCGCCGTCACCGCGATGCGGAGCTCGCCCTCCGCGGGCTCGGGGGTGGGCAGTTCGACCTGTTCGAGAACACTGGGATCGCCGAATCGGGGCACTGTGATCGCACGCATGATCGCAAGTTACGACCTCCAGTTTGCTGGAGGTCAACCCAGCACGGAAACAAGGGGTTTGAGCGAGGCTTGGAGCGCTTCGCGCGAACAACCCGCGTAGCCGATGAGGTTCCCGAACACCGTCGGCGTCCCGGCGAAGTGCCGGGCCAGTCCGTCGAGCCGGATCCCGGCGCGTTCCGCCGCCGCCATCCGCGCCGTCTCCTCGGCCGCCGATCCGCAAGGGACGACCAGATGCGCGCCCGCGTCGTCGCCGAGCACCGGGATCCCCGCCGACGTCAACGCGGCCGAGACCAGTGACCGGCGCTCCGAAAGTTCCCGCCGGAGCTTCCGCAGATGCCGCCCCAGATCGCCGTGCCGCGCCAGTTCGGCGAGCACCCGCTGCCCCGCGGGCGACGGGCGCGTCCCGGTCGCTTCGCGGTACTCCAGCACCGCGGCCGCGACCGGTGACGGCGCGACCATCCAGCCCGCGCCCAGCGCCGGGGTGAGGATCTTGCTCGTGGTCCCGAGATGCGCGACGACGTCGGGTGCCAGCGCGGCCAGCAGCGGCAGCGGCGCGACGTCGAACCGCAGCTCGCCGTCGTAGTCGTCCTCGATCACCAGCATGCCCTCGGCACGGGCGAGTTCGACGAGTTCGACCCGGCGGGACGCGCTCATCCGGCTGCCGAGCGGGTACTGATGGGCGGGCGAGCAGTAGACCGCGCGGACATCGGCGGGGACGGCGTCCGGGCGCAGGCCCTCTTCGTCGACCGGGACGGGCACGACCACCATCCCCGCCCGCCCGAACGCCTGCACCGCGCGCTGGTAGCCCGGCTCCTCGATCGCGACCCGGTCACCGCGCGAGAGCATCGCGCCCGCGAGCTCGATCACCGCCGCCGTCGTCCCGCCGGTGGCCAGCACCGTCCCGGCGGCGAGCCCGCGGTGCCGCAGCAGATGCTCGGACACCGCGTCCCGGTACGCGGGCAGACCGGCCCTGTCCTCGCGATAGGTCGGGCGCGGATCGGCGGCGGCCCGCCACGCGCGGCGCCAGGCCGCCCTTTCGACGCCGTCGGCCCACGGGACGCCAGGGGTGAGGTCGACCAGCGTCTGCGGTGCGGCGGCGACGCCCGGCGCGGGGCCTTTCGCAGGCCTGTCCGCGGGCGGTGTCGTGGTGACGTAGGTGCCGGAGCCGTGGCGGCCCGCGATCCAGCCCTCCGCGTGAAGCTGCTCGTACGCCGCCGACGTCACCGTGCGGCTGACGCCGAGCCGGTTCGCGAGTGCCCTGGTCGAGGGCAGCCTGTCGCCGCCGCGCAGGTGCCCGTCGCCGGCGGCCGCGCGCAGCGCGTCGGCCAGCTGGACCGCGAGCGGGACGGGCGAATCGCGGTCGAGACTGACCGGCAGAGCGGTGTCGGACATGCGGTACTCCGCTTCTCCGGGAAGTGGCCTTCTCAAGTATAGGAGAATTGGACGTTATTACAGGCCACTCTCGTGGGTGAGACTGCTCGCATGCCCACACCGCTGTCCCCCACCGACAGGACCACTCTCAATCGTAAGAAGAACCGCGCGCTCACCGACCGCTCGGCCCTGTACGCGGTGCTCGACGAAGGCCTGATCTGCCATCTCGGCGTCGTGCGCGACGGCGTCCCGCTGGTCGTCCCGACCGGCTACGGCCGCGACGGGAACACGCTCTACCTGCACGGATCCACCGGGGCGCGGAGTATCCGCGACTCCGACGGCGTCGAGGTGTGCGTCACGGTGACCCTGCTCGACGGCGTCGTCTACGCGCGCTCGATCAACAACCACTCGATGAACTATCGTAGCGCGATGATCCTGGGCAAGGCGGCCGCGGTCACCGACGCCGACCGGAAGATGCACGGCCTGCGGGTGCTGACCGATCACCTCGCGCCCGGCTCGTGGGAGCACGCGCGGGACGTCAACGCGAAGGAGTTCGCGTCGGTTTCGGTGCTGGCACTGGACCTCACCGAGGCTTCGGTGAAGATGCGCGGCGAGGGTCCCGACGATCCCGAGGACGAGGTCGCGGCCGATCTCTCGTGGGCGGGGGTGCTGCCGGTGCGGACGGTGTTCGGGGAGCCGGAGCCGTCGGCGGACCTGGTGAGCACCTGGGAGGTCCCCGTGCACGTTCGTGACCGGGAGCTGAAGGGGACTTTCCCCACGTAAGACGCGGCGAAGGACGCTTTCCCTGCATGAGACGCGGGGAAAGCGTCCTTCAGCTCAGCGCGTTCGCGGCAGCCGCACGGTGAACGTCGTCGCTCCCGGCACGCTCTCGACCTCGATCGTCCCGCCGTGCGCGGAGACCAGCGAGAGCACCACCGAGAGCCCGAGCCCGGTCCCGCCGTTGCCCCGCGTGCGGGCGGTGTCGACGCGGAAGAACCGGTCGAAGATCCGCTCCCGCGCTTCCGGCGGGATCCCCGGTCCGGCGTCGCTCACCCGCAGGACGACCTCGGAATCCGAGGCCGCGCCCGACAAGGTGACCGGGGTGCCGGGCGGCGTGTGCACGGCGGCGTTGGCGAGCAGGTTGTCCAGCACTTGCCTCAGCCGTACCGGATCCGCTTGCAGGACAACACCTTCCGGGAGCTGGCCGAGGCTCAGCGGATGCTCCGGCCGTCCGGCGGCGAAGGCCTCCCCCGCGTCGGTGATCAGCTCGGCGAGGTCGACGCCGACCAGCCGCAGCGGCGCCTCGGTCTCCGGCGCGTCGAGGCGCGCGAGGAGCAGGAGGTCGTCGACGAGCACGCTCATCCGCTGTGTCTCTTCACGGATTTTCGACAGGTGCGCCTCGCGTTCCGCGGGTTCGTTCGCCGCGGCGTAGCGGAAAAGCTCGGCGTAACCCCGGATCGACGTCAGCGGGGTGCGCAGTTCGTGTGACGCGTCGGCGATGAACCGGCGCAGCCGTTCGTTCGCCTCCCTGCGCGCGACCAGCGAGGAATCGAGGTGCGCCAGCATCAGGTTGAACGCCGTCCGCAGTTCCTCGACCTCGGCGCCGCCGCCGTTCGCCCGCGCGCGCACCGGGAGATCGGCGTTCGTGGTCAGATCGTGCGACGCGATGTCGTGCGCCGTCCCGGCCATGTCGCTCAGCGGCCGCAGCCCGCGCCGCAGCACCAGCCGTCCCGCGATCACCAGCACCGCCAGCGCCAGCAGGAACGCGACGACCTCGACCATGATCAGCTGGCTGACCGTCCGGTCCAGATCCGCCTGCGGCGCGGCGCTGACCAGCACGATGTTCCGGGTCGGCTCGATCGGGCAGGCCCGGACCCGGTACGTGCCCTTGTCCTCGATGTAGACGGTGCGCAGCACCTCGGTCCGCGTCGCGTCCTCGGCGACCTTTTCGAGCGCTTTCGAGTCCGGGGGCAGGAGACCGCCGTCCTGCGGCAGCGCGTTGCCGTCCTTCACCGCGAAAACGGCGGAGAACCAGCCGTAGGCCTGCTGCGGTTTCCCGCCGTGCGTGGTGCGCAGCGACGGCACCTGGCTGATCTGGGTCTTGGCGAGCTGCTCGTCGAGCCGGTCGTTCAGATAGCCCTTCATGATGCCGACCATCACCGTGCCGACGACGGCGAACACGACCAGCGCCAGCACGCCGAGCCCGAGCGCCAGCCGGGTCCCGAGCCTCGACCGGCGCCAGGCGTGATACCACCGGTACAGCGTTTTCATCTCGCCGCCCGCCGGACGACGTAGCCCACCCCGCGCACGGTGTGGATCAGCGGTTCGTGGCCCGCGTCGAGTTTGCGGCGCAGATGCGAGATAACGAGTTCGACCACATTGGACCGGCCGCCGAAGTCGTACTCCCAGACGTGGTCGAGGATCTGCGCCTTGGTCATCACCGAAGGCGAACGGCGCATGAGGTAGCGCAGCAGCTCGTACTCGGTCGGCGTCAGCTCGGCGGGTGCGCCGTCACGGGCGACCACGCGGGTGTCCTCGTTGAGGATCAGGTCGCCGACCCGCAGCACCGCCTCCGTCTTCGCCTGAGGGGCGCTGCGCCGCAGGACCGCCCGCAGCCGCGCCATCAGTTCCTCGACGGAGAACGGCTTGACGAGGTAGTCGTCGCCGCCTCGGGTGAGCCCGGCGACACGGTCCGCTGTCGCGTCCTTCGCGGTGAGGAAGACGACGGGCACCGCCGTCCCGGCCTCGCGAAGCTTGTCCAGCACGGTGAACCCGTCGATGCCGGGCAGCATCAGGTCGAGCACGACGATGTCGGGCGCGAATTCGGCGGCCTTGACGAGCGCGGCCTCGCCCGAACCGGCGGTGACGGCCTGCCAGCCCTCGTAGCGGGCCACGGTGGCCACCAGATCGGCGATATGCGGCTCGTCGTCCACCACGAGCAGGCGAACGGGGTTCTCGGTGTGCACAAGGCCCATCCTCCGTGAACGCGCGCGCGAGAGCGAGGCGGGAGCGCGGACGACAGGAAGACGACAGCTTCCGCCAAGAAAGGTCACAGGTTGACCCAGCAGTCTCGGTACTTGAACCGGACGGGAAGGAACCACGTGTGACCACCATGACGCAGACCGCCGTGAAACCGCGCCCGGCGATCCGTCCCAGGATCGCCGCACGCGCCGGGCTCTTCACCTTCATCGTGGCCAACGTGGCCGCCGTGACCATGCTCTTCTTCGCCGCCGGGCCGTCGGACAACGTCCTCATCAGCGTCGGCAGGCTCGCCGGGCTGTACGGGGCGCTGGCGATGGCGTTCCAGCTGCTGCTCGTCGCCCGGCTGCCGTGGCTCGACCGCCGTCTCGGCATGGACCGGCTCACCGTCTGGCACCGCTGGACCGGGTTCGGCCTCCTGTGGACGCTGCTCACCCATTTCGTCTTCATCGTGTTCGGCTACGCGCAGGTCGAGGACAACGGCGTGGCGGACGAGTTCGTCACGATGGTGACCAAACTGGAGGGGATCCTGCGCGCGGTCGTCGCGCTCGGGCTGATCCTGCTCGTCGGCGCCGTTTCCGCGCGCTTCGCCCGCCGACGTCTCGCGTACGAGACCTGGCACTTCATCCACCTCTACACCTACGCGGCGGTCGTGCTGGCGTTCAGCCATCAGATCGCGCTGGGCGGATCGTTCGCGTCGTCGCCGGGCGCGCAGGGTTACTGGTGGGCGATGTGGGGTGTCGCGCTCGGCTCGGTCTTCGCCGGCCGCGTGGTGCTGCCGCTGGCGCGGAACCTGCGGCACCGGCTGAAGGTCGTCGCCGTGGTCCCCGAATCCCATGACGTCGTCTCGGTGTACATGACCGGAAGACACCTCGACAAGATGCCCGTGAGGGCTGGCCAGTTCTTCCTCTGGCGCTTCATGACCAGGGATCGCTGGTGGCAGGCCAATCCGTTCTCGCTGTCGGCCGCGCCGGACGGCCGCACCCTGCGGCTGACCGCGAAGGCCGCCGGTGACGGCAGCGCGTCGCTGCGTTCGCTGAAGGTCGGCACGAGGGTGTTCGCCGAGGGCCCGTACGGCGCTTTCACCACGATGCACCAACGGAAGCCGGACGCGCTGCTGATCGCGGGCGGCGTCGGGATCACGCCGATCCGTGCGCTGCTGGAGGAGATCTCCGGCCACGTCGTGGTGCTTTACCGCGTCCGCACCCAGCACGACGCCGTCCTGCTGCCGGAACTGCGAGGGCTGGCGCAGGCGCGCGGCGCCGTCGTCCACGTCCTCAGTGGACCGTCCGATCAGGCCGGTCCGCACGGCCCGGTGCTCGGCGCGCACAGCCTGCGGCAGATGGTGCCGGACATCGAGGATCGCGACGTCTTCGTCTGCGGCCCGCCGGGGATGACCTCGGCGACGCTGCGCAGCCTGCGGGAACTGCGGGTGCCGAACCAGCAGGTCCACGCCGAACGCTTCAGCCTCGCGGCCTGAGTCAGGGAGTCCCGATCATGAAGAAGACCATCGTCGCCGCCACGGTCGCCCTTTCGGCCGCCGGGTTCCTCGGGGTCTGGCTGTACGAACCGGGCCCGCTCGGTTCGGAGCCTGTCGCCGTCGCCGCGCCGCCCACTGTGTCCTCTTCGGACGGTGGCGCCTCAGAAGGCGCGGAACGCACCGTCGACGGCTCGGTGGAAAGCAACCGGTACGGCACCGTCCAGGTGCGGCTGGTGATCTCGGCCGAGGACAAGATCTTCGAGGTCCGCCTGCTGCGGCAGCCGACCAGCGGCCGCGGCGTCGACGCGATCCCGGTCCTTCAGGAGGAGACGCTGACCGCGCAGAGCGCCGACATCGACACCGTCTCCGGAGCGACGTCGACGAGCGAGTCCTACATCGACTCGCTGCAGGCGGCGCTGGACGCCAGATGAACCGGGTCGAGCAGGTGATGGGGCTGCCGGTGTCGGTCGACGTCCGGGCGGGCGGTGAACTCGTCGACCTCGCGATCGACGGCGTCTTCGGCTGGCTGCGGGAGGTCGACGCCCGGTTCAGCCCGTTCAAGGCCGACAGCGAGGTCCGCCGCTACGACCGGGGTGAACTCGCGCCGTCGAAACTGAGCGAAGACCTGCTCGAAGTGCTTTCGCTGTGCGATCACTACGAACGGCTCTCCGGCGGGGCGTTCACCGCCCGGCTCCCCGGCCGCAGGCTCGACCCGAACGCGGTGGTCAAGGGCTGGGCGGTGCAGCGGGCGGCGACCCTGCTGCTGGCCGAGGGGCTGGACGTGTTCTGTATCAACGCCGGCGGGGACGTCGTCACCTCCGGCGAACCGGCCCCCGGCCGCCCGTGGCGGGTCGGCATCCGGCATCCCGAACAGCCCGGCACGGTCTGCGCCGTGGTGGAATCGTCCGGCGGCGCCGTCGCGACGTCGGCGGAATACGAACGCGGCGCGCACATCCTGGACGGACGGACCGGGCGCCCGCCCGTCGGGCTGCTGAGCGTCACGGTCACCGCCGAGGATCTCGTCACGGCGGATTCCCTGGCCACGGCCGCTTTCGCGATGGGGACCGAGGGGATCGCCTGGGTCGCGTCGCAGCCGGGCTGCCAGGTGCTGATCGTCGACGCGGACCGGCGGGTGCACCGGTCGCCGGGGCTGCGGCTCGCTTGAGTGCCGGGCGGCAAGTCCGCACGCACTCGGCACCCCGCGTAAACCGCTGGCAGGGGTTCGCGGGCTCAGGCAGACTGCGGACTCATGGCCTCTGTCGTACAAAACTTCTTCTTCGACTGCACCGACGCCTACGAACTGGGGCGTTTCTGGAGCGGCGTCACCGGAAAACCGCTCCACGACGACGATCAGCCCGGCGATCCCGAGGCGATCATCCTGCTGGACAACGGGGTCACGCTGTTCTTCGGGCAGGTCCCGGAACCGAAGACGGTCAAGAACCGCATCCACCTCTGCCTCGAACCCGACATCCCGCGCGACGAAGAAGTCGAGCGGGTGCTGAAGCTCGGCGCGACCCTCCTGCACGACCGGCGCAACCCGGACGGCACCGGCTGGGCCGTCCTCGGCGACCCCGAAGGCAACGAATTCTGCGTGCTGCGCAGCGCGGCCGAAAAGGCCGCGACCTCATGACGGACTACCTCACCGTCAACCGCGCGAACTGGGACGAACGCGCTCCGGCGCACGCGGCGTCGGCGGACTACGGCTACGAAAAGTTCGTCGCGGACCCCGCGCATCTCAGCGGCGTGGTCACCTTCGACCGGCCGCTGCTCGGCGGCGTCTCGGGTGCGCGCGGGGTGCATTTGCAGTGCCACATCGGCACGGACACGCTTTCCCTGTCCCGCCTCGGCGCGCGGATGACCGGGCTCGACTTTTCCGCCCCGGCGCTGGAGATCGCGCGAGGGCTGGCCGCCGGGACGGGCGCGGAGATCGACTACCACCAGTCCGATGTGTACAGTGCCACCGACGTGCTGGGCGAGGGGAAGTTCGACCTCGTCTACACCGGAATCGGCGCGATCTGCTGGCTGCCGGACATCGCCCGCTGGGGACAGGTCGTCGGGAAACTGCTGCGGCCGGGCGGACGGCTGTTCATCCGGGACATGCACCCGATGCTGGGCACCCTCGACGAGACCCAGCCGCAGATCACGCCGCGCTACCCGTACTTCGAGCAGGCCGAGCCGCTGGTGTTCGACGAGCCGGGGACCTATGTGGACACCGACGTCGCGTTCGAGAACAACCGGACGCACGAGTGGAACCACGGGCTGGGCGAGATCGTCACTTCCCTGCTCGACGCGGGGCTGACGCTGACGCGGCTGGTGGAGCACGACAGCGTGCCGTGGAACGCGCTGCCAGGGTTCATGTCCCCGGTCGGGGCCACCGAGGAATGGCGGCTGTCGAAGGATCCGCAGCGGCTGGCGGCGAGTTTCACGATCGAGGCCGTGAAGCGACCCTGAATCCCGCGTACGCCGCAAGCAGGTGACTACTTGCGGCGGGCCCAGTCCACTTTGAAGAATGCGACGCATGTCGAGTGATCCCCGACGGCCCCTTGTCGCCGTCGCCGCCCTGGGCGGCACCATCTCCATGGTCCCCGGCGACGGCGAGGACCGCGCCGTCCCCCGGCTCAGCGCGAAAGACCTGCTCGGCGGCCTTGGCGAGAACCTCGCGATGGACGTCCGCGCGGAGACGCTCGCGGGGATCTCCAGCGCGTCGATGGACTTCGCGACGCTGATCAGGACCCTGGACTGGGCCGCCCGAGCCGTCGACGAAGGCGCTGAAGGTGTCGTCGTGGTCCAGGGCACGGACACGCTCGAAGAGACCGCGTACTTCTTCGAACTGACGTGGGCTTCCGAAGCCCCGATCGTGGTCACCGGCGCGATGCGCAACCCCAGTCTGCCCAGCGCGGACGGCGCGGGGAACCTGCTCGCGGCACTGACCGTCGCCGCGGATCCCCGCAGCCGGGGCCGCGGCTCGCTGGTCGTGTTCAACGACGACGTCCACGCCGGACGCTGGGTCCGCAAGACGCACTCGAGCCATGTCGAGGCGTTCTCCTCGAATCCCGCCGGGCCGCTCGCGCTGGTCAGCGAGGGCTTGGTGCACTATTTCCACCCGGTCGCCGACCGTCCGGCGGCGTTGCCGCTGGTGAACGCGGACTTCTCCGGGCTGGTGCCGATCGTCGAGAGCGGCGTCGAGGACTCCGGCGAACTCTTGGAGACGCTGGTCAAGGCCGGGGTCAAGGGGGTGGTGCTCGCCGCGAACGGCGCCGGGCACGTTTCGGCGGGATCCGCCGACGTGATCGAGCGTGTGCTGCCGGAGGTGCCGGTCGTGGTCGCCGGCCGGACCGGCGCGGGACCGACGTTCCGCGGCACCTACGGTTTCCGGGGCTCGGAGTCCGATCTGATCGCGATGGGCGCGACGATGGCAGGCTGGCTGGACCCGCGCAAATCCCGGCTCCTGCTGCACACCCTGCTCGCCACCGGCGCCTCGCGGGAGCGCGTCGAGGCCGAGTTCCGGCTTCGCGGCGACCTCGCCTGACGCCGCGTTTGAGGTGCGTCGCGAAAGCCACTTTCGCGACGTCTGATGTCCCGAAAGTGGCTTTCGCGACACGGTCGAGGAACGCGGCAGTCGCCCCGATGCGCGCAAGGAACGCATTCGGAGGACTGAATGCGGGAGGGGTCAGTCCCGGATCGGGCCGGTGATCGGGTCCAGGTGGTACGGCCGCATGGCGCGGGGCTGGTGCCGGTACACGTGGACGCTGACGGCGGGGTCCGGCCCGTCGTTGCGCACTTCGTGGATGTAGCCGGGGCCGAAGACGCGCGACTGGCCTTCCGACAGCGAATGCAGCTCCGTCACCGCCCGGCCGTCGGACGCGCGCCGGGCGACGGTCTCGCTCAGCTTCCCGCTGACCACGGTGAACGCGCCCGCGGCGAATTCGTGGTCGTGCAGGTCGGTGTGCTGGCCGGGCAGCCAGCTCATCAGCCAGATCTGCTGAAGGTCGTCCTGCTCGACGAGGGCGGAGAAACGCTCGTCGGGGTCATAGCGCAGCAGGTGCCGCCAGCTCTCGCGGTCCGCCGCGAACTCGAGCGCGACGCGCACCGGGTGGCGCAGGGCGGGGTTTTCGGGAATGACGAGCGTGTTGTCCGGGACGGCGAACATGAAGAAGTCCTCGCAAGAGAAAGAAGGTGTCGAGCTGGGCCGGGGCGGGGTTCACCGACAACAGCGACACGACGCACACGAGACGGCGCCAAGACCCGAGAGGCCCCGCGACACAGTCATCCCACGTGCGAACATGCTCTCAGCGAACCAGTGCGGAGCCCGGCGGTCAACCGATCTCACACCGTGGACCGTGAGTTCTGCACCTGACGACCATGCTGGCAGCACGAATCGGGCGCGGTCTGTCGCGATCCTGCGGTCTTTCTCAGGACCACTCGTGCTTCTGCGACCGTCCGAGCAGCTCGGCTCCCGCGTGCCGCGGGTCGACCCCTTCGTGACAGACGCGGTGCATCGCGTCGGTGATCGGCATGTCGACGCCGAGGTTCAGCGCTAGTTCCCGGATCGACGTGCACGACTTGACGCCCTCGGCGACCTGACCGCCGGTGGCCGCCAGCGCCTGCTCCAGCGTCTCGCCGCGGCCGAGCCGCTCGCCGAAGGTCCGGTTGCGCGACAACGGCGAAGAGCACGTCGCCACCAGGTCGCCGACGCCTGCCAGCCCGGCGAAGGTCAGCGGGTCGGCCCCGAGTTTCGCGCCGAGCCTGGCCATCTCGGCCAGGCCGCGGGTGATCAGCGTGGCCACCGTGTTGGCGCCCAGGCCCAGCCCCGCCGCCATGCCGCAGCTGAGCGCGATGACGTTCTTGCACGCCCCGCCCAGCTCGCAGCCGACGACGTCGGTGTTGGTGTAGGGCCGGAAGTACTGGTTGAAGCTCGCCTGCTGGATCGCCTTGGCGTTGTCGTGGTCGGTGCAGGCGAGCACCGCCGCCGCCGGCTGCCCCAGCGCGATCTCCTTCGCCAGGTTCGGCCCGGACACGACCACGATCTGCCCGTCGTCCACGCGCGCGATCTCGGCGATGACCTCGCTCATCCGCTTGAGCGTGCCGAGTTCGACGCCCTTCGCGAGGCTCACCAGGATCGCGTCGGACGGCAGCAGACCGGACCACTCCGAGAGATTGGTCCGCAACGTCTGGCTCGGCACCGCGAGCACCACGGCCTGCGCGCCGTCGAGGGCCCTGGCCGGATCCGCCGTCGCGGTGATCCGCTCCGGCAGCTCGATATCTGGCAAATAGGACGAATTGCGATGCCGATCCCGGATTTCGGCCGCGACCTCGGGCCGCCGGGCCCAGATGGTCACGTCGCGTCCGGCGTCGCCGAGCACCTTGGCGAACGCCGTCCCCCACGATCCGGCGCCGAGCACGGTCACCCGCTGGACCTCGGCCATCAGGCGTCGTCCTCCGGCTTCTTCGCGGGCGGTTCCTCCTGGCGGATCTCCGCGAGCAGGCCGGTGATGTCGGTCATCATCAGCTCGGTGACCTCGCGCAGCTTGGACGCGCTGCGCGTGGACCCGTCCTTGTAGGCCGACAGGTCCATCGGCTCGCCGACCAGATGCGTGATCTTCTTGCGCGGGAACGGCGTGAACTTCTTCGTGTAGCCGTTGAAGATGTGGTTCGTGCCCCAGCGGGCGATCGGGATCACCGGCACGTCGGTCTCCAGCGCGAGCCGCGCGGCGCCGGTGAACGGCTTCTTCGGCCAGCCGTCCGGGTCCTTGGTGATCGTCCCCTCGGGATAGATCACCACGATCTTGCCGTCACGCAAGGCCTGGTGAGCGGCTTTGAGGCTGTCACCGGCGGCTTTCGAACCCCGCGAAACCGGGATCTGCCCCGCCCCGACGAAGATCTTGCCGAACAGCGGCGTCCTGGTCAGGCTCTCCTTGCCGAGGAACCGCGGCACCCGCTTCTGGCGGTGCACGAACACCGCGTCCACCACCGGGTCCATGTGGGACACGTGGTTGAGCAACAGCAGCGCGCCGCCTTCGCGGGGGATCCGCCCGGCGTCGCGGTAGACCCGCTTGCCGATGGCCGTCGCCGGGTAGAACAGTGCGGCGGCGATGCCAACCCAGATGCCGCCCTTCTCACGCCGGGCCAATTCGTCCTCCTCGAAGTCACACGTGTCGTCCCAGGCCACTGATCCTGCCGCGCGCACGCGAGCGCGGTCCAGGGAGGGTCGGGTAAGAATGCAGATGTGGACTGTGTGGGCATCGACCTGATCGTGCCGATGAAACGCCCGGCGGAGGGCAAGTCGCGGCTTCGCGGCGCCGTCGTGCCCGAGCGGCACGCCGAACTGGTGCTGGCGCTGGCCTACGACACGCTGTCCGCGGCGACCTCGGCGGACGGGATCCGGCGGGTGCTCGTGGTCGCCGCCGACCCGGCGTCCGTGGCGGATCTCACCGAGCTTGGCGTCGAGATCGTCACCGAGCCGCCGGGGGGCGGGCTGAACTCGGCACTGCGGTACGGCGCGGCACTGCTGCGCCGGGACACGCCGTCCGGTCTCGTCGGTGCCCTGCAGGCCGACCTGCCCGCGCTGCGGACCGAAGACCTCACCGCCGCCCTCGCCGAGGCCGCCGGTCGCCGGGCTTTCGTCGCGGACCGGCAGGGAACGGGCACGACCCTGTTGCTCGCGGGGGCCGGACCGCTCGAACCCCGGTTCGGCGAGGGGTCCGCGCGGGCGCACACCGCGTCCGGTGCGACGCCGCTCACGATCGCCGCGGAATCACTCCGCGCGGACGTCGACACCGCGGATGATCTCGCTCACGTCCGCACCCTGGGTGTCGGAAAGCGCAGTTCAACCCTGTTGGGAACACCCTGCGTGGTGATGTGACGAGAGTTCACCCTGTCGACCAGTGCGCGGCGCACATAATCGCCCTGAGTGGTGAACAATGAAGCGCGTGAGCACAAATGACGGCGGCACCCCGAACTCGGCAAGGAAGCGGAAGACCTCCGCCGCGAAACCCGAACCGGACAACGGCACGACCAAACCGGCACGGGCGAGGAAGAGCACACCCGCGGCGAAGACGAACAGCAGCCCGCGCGCGGCGGTCCGCGCCACCCGCGGCGGTTCGGCGAGCCGTCCCGCACAGGAGTTCCGCGCGCTTCCCGCCGCGCCTCCCGCGGTGACGTCGGCGCCCACCGCGGTCGAGACGCTGCCCGACGACCGGTATTTCAACCGCGAGCTGTCTTGGCAGGATTTCAACGCCCGCGTGCTCGCGCTGGCCGAGGACGAGTCGCAGCCGCTGCTCGAACGCGCCAAGTTCCTGGCGATCTTCGCGTCCAATTTGGACGAGTTCTACATGGTGCGGGTCGCCGGGCTGAAGCGCCGCGACGAGACCGGTCTCCCGGTCCGCAGCGCGGACGGGCTCACCCCGCGCGAGCAGCTGGCCTACATCGCCAAACGCAACCAGGACCTGGTCGAGCGGCACACGAACGCCTTCGAACTGCACCTGCGGCCGCAGCTCGCCGACGAGGACATCCACATCGTCGGCTGGAACGACCTGACCGGCGCCGACCAGCTCCGGCTCTCCAACTACTTCAGCGAGCAGATCTTCCCGGTGCTCACACCGCTGGCCGTGGATCCCGCGCACCCGTTCCCCTACATCTCGGGCCTTTCGCTCAACCTGGCCATCACCGTCAGGGACCCCGAGGCGGGCACCGAACGGTTCGCGCGCGTCAAGGTGCCGAGCAACGTGCCGCGCCTGATGCGGATCGAGCAGCAGCCGCGCGAGAGCCGCACCGCGACCTTCCTTCCGCTGGAGGAACTGATCGCCGCGCACCTCGGAGAGCTGTTCACCGGGATGGAGGTCACCGAGCACCACGCCTTCCGGGTCACCCGCAACGCGGACTTCGAGGTCGAAGAGGACCGGGACGAGGACCTTCTCCAGGCGCTGGAACGCGAACTGGCCCAGCGCCGGTTCGGCCCGCCGGTGCGGCTCGAAGTGGCGCAGGACATGAGCGAGCACATGCTCGAACTGCTGCTGCGCGAACTGGAGGTCGATCCGCGCGACGTCGTCGAGGTCCCCGGTCTGCTGGACCTGACCTGTCTGCACCAGTTGTCCGGTGTCGACCGGAAGGAACTCAAGGACCGCCCCTTCGTTCCGGCCACGCATCCGGCCTTCGGTGAGCGCGAGACGCCGAAGTCGGTGTTCGCGACGCTGCGCGAGGGCGACGTCCTCGTGCACCACCCGTACGACTCGTTCTCCACCAGCGTCCAGCGGTTCATCGAACAGGCGGCCGCGGACGAGAAGGTGCTGGCGATCAAGCAGACGCTGTACCGCACCTCCGGCGACTCCCCGATCGTCGACGCGCTGATCGACGCGGCCGAGGCGGGCAAGCAGGTCGTCGCGCTGGTCGAGATCAAGGCGCGGTTCGACGAGCAGGCCAACATCACCTGGGCCCGCACGCTGGAACGCGCGGGCGTGCACGTGGTGTACGGGCTCGTCGGGCTGAAGACGCACTGCAAGGTTTCGATGGTGGTGCGCCAGGAGGGTTCGACCATCCGCCGGTACTGCCACATCGGCACCGGCAACTACAACCCGAAGACCGCGCGCCTGTACGAGGATCTCGGCATCCTGACCGCCGACCCGACGATCGGCGCGGACCTGACGGACTTGTTCAACGTGCTCACCGGGTACTCCCGTCAGGACACCTATCGCAACATCCTCACGTCGCCGCACGGGATCCGCCGCGGCATCGTGCGCGCGATCGGCGAGGAGATCGAACTCGCCCGCGCGGGCCAGGCCGCCGGGATCCGGATCAAATGCAACTCGCTCGTCGACGAGCAGGTGATCGACGCGCTGTACCACGCGTCACAGGCCGGGGTGCCGGTCGACATCGTGGTGCGCGGGATCTGCGCGCTGAAGCCGGGTGTGGAGGGACTGAGCGAAAACATTCACGTGCGCTCGATCCTCGGCCGGTTCCTGGAGCACTCGCGCATCTTCACCTTCCGCGCGGGCGGCACGCGATGGATCGGCAGCGCGGACATGATGCACCGCAACCTGGACCGCCGGATCGAGGCGCTGGTGCGGGTCAAGGATCCGAAACTGACGGCGCAGCTGGACTACATCTTCGAATCCGCGCTGCATCCTTCCACCCGGTGCTGGGTGCTGAACTCGACCGGCGAGTGGACCCCGTTCCCGGCGTCCGGGGACGACGTCCGCGATCACCAGGTCGAACTGGCGAAGCGGCACGGGGCAGCCGGATGAGCGGGATCATCCGGGCGGCGGGCGCCGTCCTCTGGCGTCGTGCCGGGGACCGGATCGAGGTCGCGCTGGTCCACCGGCCGCGTTACGACGATTGGTCGCTGCCGAAGGGAAAGCTGGACGCCGGCGAGACCATCGCGCGGGCCGCGGTCCGCGAGATCGGTGAGGAGACCGGCTTCGAAGCGGTACTCGGCCGGTATCTGTACCGGACCGAATACACCGTGACCGGAGCGCCGAAGACCGTCGACTACTTCTCCGCGCACGCGGTTTCCGGCGCTTTCGCGCCGAACGAGGAAGTCGACGAACTGCGCTGGCTCGACGCGGAGACGGCGGAGAAACTGCTGACGCGGCCGGAGGACGTCCGGGTACTGCGCGAGTTCTCCGCGCTGCCGCCGGACCTCGTCACGGTGATCCTCGTGCGGCACGCCAAGGCAGGCAAACGTGACGAGTGGAACGGTGACGACGATCTGCGGCCGCTGTCGGACGCCGGTCAGCGTCAGGCCGAAGCGCTGCGTTCGCTGCTGCGGCACTACGCGCCCGGCAGGGTGCTGTCGGCGCCGCGGCTTCGTTGTGTCCAGACGGTGAACGGGCTCGCCGAGGATCTCGGGGTCGAGATCCGGCACGAATCGCTGCTGTCGGAAGAGGGCTACTGGCCGGACCCGGTGCTCGGTCTCGCGCGGCTGCTGGCCATCGCCGGTGACGGCGGGACACCGGTGATCTCCAGTCAGGGCGGCGTGATCCCGGACGTCGTCAGCGCGCTGGCCGACCGCGACGGCGTCGACCTGCCCGCCGCGCGCGGTGGCGTGGTGCCGTCGAAGAAGGGCTCGTTCTGGGTGCTGTCCTTCCGGGCGGCGACCGAAGAGGACGGGCCGGTGCTGGTGGCCGCGGATTACTTCGCGTCGCCTTTGCCCACTCCGGCTCCCGCACATCGCTGACGCTTTTACGAAGCGGATGTCGCGAAAGCCACTTTCCGCCGAGCGGCACCGGGTCACGCCCCCCTCACTCCCCTGCGGTCCGGCCGGATAGCGGAGTCGTGAAAGCCCCTTTCGCAACGTTGAACGTTGTGAAAGGGGCTTTCGCAACGCTTTCGAGTGAGGGTCGCGTGCCCGGACAAGCGGACCACTGAGTGTCCAGGTTCACTACTCACCACCCGAGCCGGCCTTCCCGGCGCGACTCCCCCACGTGGGTGACCAGCCGCTACTCCGGCCGTGTGGCGGGGAAGTGGCGCCCGCCCGGTCCGAAGTTCCTGCGAGGCAGGCGGATCCGCGGCGAAGCGAGTTCCGCCACCGCTCCGGGGCCCGCGGCGCGGGGCGCTGTCCAGCGGCGACGGCCCGCCGCGGCCGATCGTCGCTCCATTGTGGAGGGCCGTCCGGCCGGACCGCGGCGATGCGCCATCGGAGTGATCGGGTACCCGCCGGACGCCCGTGTGGATCCACGAAGAGTCGCGGCGCCACAATGGCGGCGCATTCGTCCCCAGAGCGCCGCTGAGCCGTTCCGGAGTGACTTCATTCCCAGGACGACGTTCAAGGGCGTTGCGGGGAAAGGAGACGGCCGGAGCGCACCGACGGCGAAAATGCGGCAGGGCCCCGCGCCGTGCGCGGGGCCCTGCCGTTGGCTCACTCGTGAGGAGAGAGCTTACTTCTTCTTCGCGGCCGCCGAAGTCCGCTTGGCCGGAGCCTTCTTGGCGGGGGCCTTGGCAGCGGTCGCCTTGGCGGCCGGCTTCGCGGCGGCCTTGGTGGCGGTCGCCTTCTTGGCCGCGGTGGCGCGAGCCGTGGTGGCCTTGGCGGCGGTCTTCGGCGCTGCCTTGGCGGCGGTCGCCTTGGCCGGGGCCTTGGTCGCGGTCGCCTTGGCGGCCGGCTTCGCGGCGGCCTTGGTGGCAGCGGCGGCGCGGGTCCGCGTGGTGGTGGTACGCGTCGCGGCCGGGCGGCTGGCGGCCGTCCGGGTCGTCGTCGCGCGGGTGGCGGCGGCCCGAGTCGTGGTGGTGCCGGCGGTCGCGCGCTTCACAGCGGTGGCCTTCGGCAGCTTCTTCGAGCCGCTGATGACGTCCTTGAAGGTCGTGCCGGCGCGGAAGGCGGGCACGTTGGTCTTCTTGACGCGAACGGTCTCACCGGTGCGCGGGTTCCGCGCGGTACGGGCGGCGCGGGCGCGCTTCTCGAACACACCGAAGCCGGTGATGTTCACCTTCTCGCCCTTGTTGACCGTACGGATGATGATGTCGACAAGGCCATCGACGGCCTCCGACGCGACCTTCTTGTCGCCCAGGCGCTCCGACAGCGCCTCGATCAGCTGGGCCTTGTTGGCCATTCCAGTCCTCCAAGAAGAACTTGTTGTACACGGCCCCGTCGGCCGACTTAGCGCACACGGTATTACCAATGCAGCACAAATTCCAAACGACGCGCGGAAATTTCCCTTGTCTCGGGGGCTGTTCCGCCTCTCTCGGGGCCCCTCAGGGGCCTCTGGAGGTGCCGTTCGGTGTGGTTTCGGGGCTGCGCGAAGGACCCTCGGCCGGGGTGCGGATTCCCTGCTCAGCAAGGGAATCCGCCCCCTTCGACCGGGCCTAGGAGGTGGCCGCCGGGAGGGTCACCGGCTTCCAGGAGGGGCGCTGGATCTCGAAAGTGTCGATCTCCTCCGCGTGGCGGAGTGTCAGGGCGATGTCGTCGAGCCCTTCGAGGAGCCGCCAGCGGGTGTAGTCGTCGATCTGGAAGGGCGCGGTGAAGTCCTTGGCTCGTACCGTCTTCGACTCGAGGTCCACCGTGACCTCCGTGCCGGGCTCGTTTTCGAGCAGCTTCCACAGCAGTTCGACGTCCGCCTGCTCGACCTGAGCGGCGACCAGACCCTGCTTGCCCGAGTTACCGCGGAAGATATCCGCGAACCGGGAGGAGATCACGGCGCGGAAGCCGTAGTCCATCAGGGCCCATACCGCGTGCTCGCGGGAGGAACCGGTGCCGAAGTCCGGGCCCGCGACCAGGACCGAACCGCCGGTGAAGGGCTCTTGGTTGAGGATGAACGACTCGTCGGAACGCCAGGCGGCGAAGAGCCCGTCCTCGAAGCCGGTGCGGCTCACGCGCTTGAGGTAGACCGCCGGGATGATCTGGTCAGTGTCCACGTTGGACCTGCGCAGCGGGACCCCGACGCCGGTGTGGTGGGTGAACGCGTCCATGGTGGGAACTCCTTCGCGGATGTCAGCGATGTCAGCGATGTCAGCGGACGGTGGCGGGCTGCAGGTCTTCGGGGCTGGACAGGGTTCCCCGCACGGCCGTGGCGGCCGCCACGAGCGGCGAGACCAGGTGCGTCCGGCCGCCCTTGCCCTGCCTGCCTTCGAAGTTGCGGTTCGAGGTCGACGCGCTGCGCTCGCCCGGCTTGAGCTGGTCCGGGTTCATGCCGAGACACATCGAGCAGCCCGCCTGACGCCATTCCGCGCCCGCTTCGGTGAAGACCCGGTCCAGCCCTTCGGCTTCGGCCGCCTGGCGGACCCGCATCGAACCGGGGACGACGAGCATCCGGACCGACTCGGCGACCTTGTGCCCGCGCAGGACGTCCGCGGCGGCCCTCAGGTCCTCGATACGGCCATTCGTGCACGAGCCGAGGAAGACGGTGTCCACCGCGATCTCCCGCAGCGGGGTGCCCGGCTTCAGGTCCATATAGGACAGGGCCTTTTCAGCGGCGATGCGCTCGTTCTCGTCGCCGATGCGCTCGGGGTCGGGCACCTCGGCGCCCAGCGGGAGACCCTGGCCGGGGTTGGTGCCCCAGGTCACGAAAGGCGTGAGCTCGTCGGCGTTCAGGCGCACCTCGGCGTCGAAGACGGCGTCGTCGTCCGTGCGGAGTTCGCGCCAGTTCTCGACGGCGGCGTCCCAGTCGGCGCCCTTCGGCGCGTGCGGACGGCCCTTCAGATACGCGAACGTCGTCTCGTCCGGCGCGATGAGCCCGGCGCGCGCACCGGCTTCGATGGACATGTTGCACACCGTCATCCGGGCTTCCATCGACAGGTTTTCGATGGCTTCGCCGCGGTATTCGAGGACGTAGCCCTGCCCGCCGCCGGTGCCGATCTTCGCGATCACCGCGAGGATGATGTCCTTGGCCGTGACACCGGGCCGCAGGGCACCGTCGACCGTGATGGCCATCGTCTTGAATGGACGGAGCGGCAGGGTCTGGGTCGCCATCACGTGTTCGACCTCGGAGGTGCCGATCCCGAAGGCCATCGCGCCGAAGGCGCCATGCGTCGAGGTGTGACTGTCGCCGCACACCACGGTCATCCCCGGCTGGGTCAGGCCCAGCTGCGGGCCGATGACGTGCACGATTCCCTGTTCGGCGTCGCCCATCGGGTGGAGCCGGACGCCGAACTCCTTGCAGTTGGTGCGAAGGGTGTCGACCTGGGTGCGGGAAACGGGATCCGCGATCGGCAGCTCGATGTCGATCGTCGGGACGTTGTGGTCCTCGGTCGCGATGGTGAGGTCGGGGCGGCGCAGTTTCCGGCCGGCCAGGCGGAGTCCGTCGAAGGCCTGCGGGCTGGTGACCTCGTGCAGCAGATGAAGGTCGATGTAGAGCAGGTCGGGCTCGGCCCCCTCGCCGCGCCGCACCAGGTGCGACTCCCACACTTTCTCGGCCAGTGTCCGGGGCATTTCCGGCTCCTCACATGCGGTGAAATCGGTACTTCCCACCATCTGGACATCTCAAACTTCGGGAAGATAGTATCGGCTTGTGGGACAGCATAGCGGTATCGGAGTACTCGACAAGGCCGTGGCCGTGCTTCAGGCCGTGGCCGAAGATCCTTGTGGCCTGGCGGAACTGTGCACGCGGACCGGTTTGCCGCGCGCGACGGCGCATCGGCTCGCGGTCGGCCTCGAGGTGCATCGCCTGTTGCGCCGCGGCCCCGACGGACGCTGGCGGCCGGGAACGGCCCTCGCGGAACTGGCGGGCGGTTCGACCGACCCGCTGCTCGACGCGGCGAGTTCGGTGCTGCCGAAATTGCGCGACATCACCGGGGAAAGCGTTCAGCTCTACCGCCGCGACGGCGTCCAGCGCGTCTGCGTTTCGACCGCGGAACCGCCCAGCGGACTCCGTGACACGGTGCCGATCGGCTCAAGGCTGCCGATGACGGCGGGTTCCGGAGCGAAGGTGCTCGCCGCGTGGTCGGATCCGCACACGCAGCGGACGATCCTTTCCGAAGCCGTGTACGGGGAGCGCACCCTGCTCGAAGTCCGCCGCCGCGGCTGGGCCCAGAGCGTGGCCGAGCGGGAGCCGGGTGTGGCGAGTGTCTCGGCGCCGGTGCGGGATTCGACGGGCACCGTCGTCGCCGCGGTGTCGGTTTCCGGGCCCATCGAACGTATAGGGCGTAAACCGGGGGCGCGCTGGGCCGCGGACCTGCTCGCCGCCGCGGACGCGCTGCAAGAGCGCCTCTGAGCCTGCTGGAAGTACATGAAGGCCCCCTTCCTTGCGTCAGGCGCAAGGAAGGGGGCCTTCATGTACTTCGGGACCGTCCTATCAGAACTCGTCGGCCTTGGTCAGCTCGTGTTCGAGCGTGTCGGCACGGATGACGAGGGACTTCAGCGGATGTTCGAATTCGTTCCGCAGGTTCAGATCGACCAGCGGGATCGTGTGCTTGAGCAGCGCGACACCGTCCACCACCGCCGCGCCGCCGACCGAGTCACCGCCCGCCAGCTCGAGCAGGCGCCGCAGATCGATCTTGTCCGCCCAGCCGACCGGTGAGGAGATCTCCACCCATTCCGCGCCGTCGTGGTCGGGCAAGTGGTGCAAGGACACCTGCTGCCCGCGGCCCTCTCCGGTGTCGACCCGGAACCGGAGCCAGCCGTCCCGCTCTTCGAGCACCTCGTACCGCGCCCGGACGAAATTGATCACGCCTGCCCAGATGGACACCCTCGTCACCTCTCGGTTTCGCCACTTCGTGCGCTGTCGAGCATGGCATATCCGGGGCGGGTCCAGCTGCCCGGCTCGGTCGTGAGTGCGTTCCAGGGGCAAGTCAAAGGTGGCGTCTTCGGACACGTTGTGAAAGCCACTTTCGCAACGTTGAAGGTTGCGAAAGTGGCTTTCACAACACGCTGGGCGGGATCGCGTACCTGACAACCACGACCGGGCGTCGTGAGTGGCAAGGCTGGGACTCAAGGGACTCAGGGGGCGGGAGTGGCGATCGCCGAGTCCGTGAAGGCCTCCTTGAGGGACTCAGAGTCCCTCAAGGAGGCCTTCACGGACTTGCCACCAGAGGCTGAACGGGTGCCATGCGGTAGCCCGATCCTCGTACGGTGTGGATCAGCGGCGGTTCCTTCAGCTTCCGCCGCAGCCGCGCGATCACGACGTCCAGTACGTTCGACGCCGGATCCGCCATCTCGTCCCACGCGTAGCGGATGAGTTCCCGGCGCGAGACCGGCCGTCCGGACGCGGCCATCAGCCGTTCCATGACGAGATACTCCTTGCGGGTCACGGTGAGCAGCACGCCCGCCCGCGCGATCTGGTGCCTGCCGGTGTCGAGTTCGACGTCGGCGCAGCGCAGGATCGTCGCCTGCCCCGCCATGTCGCGGCGGCACAGGCTGCGCACCCTGGCGATCAGTTCCGGCATCGCGAACGGCTTGACCAGGTAGTCTCCGCCGCCGACTCGCAATCCGTCGATCCGGTCGGCGACGCTGTCGCGCGCGGTCAGGAACAGCACCGGCAACGGCCATCCCGCGCTGCGCCGGTTCTGCACGTACCGCAACGCGTCGCCCGAAGGCAGCATCCGGTCGAACACCGCGCAGTCGTAGGCGTTCACCGACAGCGCCTCGTCGGCGCCGGGCAGGTCGGCGGCGGTGTCCACCGCGAAACCGTCGCCGCGCAGGGCGAATTCCAGCGCCACCCGCAAGTTTTCGTCGTCTTCGGTCACCAGCACCCGCACACGGGCACGTTATCGCGAGATGGCGGCCTCCACGTCCGCGACGTGCAACCCGCGCAGTTCTTCGACCACGGGCATCCGGCCCAGCAGCCGCAGGCGTTGCGACTGGGCCGTGCGCGCCTTCTCGAACAGCAGGCGCGCGTCCCGCGCGTTGCCGAAGTTGACGTCCCCTGAAACGGCCCGGAAATGCTCGGTCAGCACCGGGGCGGCGCCGGATTCGAGTTCGTAGTCCCCCGCGGCCGCCATGCGCCCGAAGATGGCGAGCAGTTCGCCGGGGCTGTAGTTCCCGAATTCGACCGTCTTGCCGAAGCGGGACGCGAGACCGGGGTTGGCGGCGAGGAAGTCGACCATCTCGTCGGTGTACCCGGCCACGATCACCGCGACCTCGTCGCGATGTTCCTCCATCAACGGGACCAGGGTGTCGATCGCCTCCTGGCCGAAGTCGCCGCCGGAACCGGCGAGCCGCGAAAGCGTGTACGCCTCGTCGATGAACAGGACGCCGCCTCTGGCCTCCTCGAACACGGTCGCGGTCTTCTCCGCGGTGTGCCCGATGTACTGCCCGACGAGATCCCGGCGGGACACCTCGCGGAACTGGCCGATCGGCAGGACTCCCAGCGCCTTCAGCAGTTTGCCGTAGATCCGCGCGACCGTCGTCTTCCCGGTGCCGGGCGCGCCCGCGAAGATCAGATGGTGCCCGGCGGCACCGACCGGCAGCCCGGCCCGGCGGCGCCATTCGTTGACCTGCAACTCGTCGACCAGCGCGCGGACCTCTTCCTTGACCTCGGGAAGGCCGATCATCCCGTCGAGTTCGGCGAGCATCTCGTCCAAGGCGCTGTTCCCCGCCGTGCCGGGATCCGCGGTTTCGCTGACGGTCGGCGTCGCGCCTTCGGCGATCGCGATCCCCGGTTCCGCGGTGTCGGCGACCCGGCACGCGGAGATCTCGCCGCCGCAGCCTGCCGCGAACGCGATCCCCGGACCGCGCGTGCCGGTGACCGTGCAGCGCCTGATCACCGGCGCCCCGTGGTGCGCAACGGCGATCCCCTCGTGACCGGTGTGCGAGATCACGCAGCCCTCGATGACCGGCCGGGCGTACTGGTAGACGTAAACGCCGCGCAGCCCGCAGCCGGTCACCGTGCAGCCTGCCACGACCGGATCGGCGCCCTGGCCGAGGGTGATCCCGTCCCCCGTCACGTCTTCGACGGTGGTGTCCTCGATCCTGCCGGGCGAGCCGTCGACGAGGATCCCCTGCTCCGCCGCCGAGATCACGCAGCCCGTCACGGTGAACGCCGTCGTGCCGCGGATCGCGATCGCCGGTCCGCGCCCGCCGGAGACGGTGCAGCGCCGGACGGTCAGCTCCGTGTCGTCGGACTGGATCGCGGACGCGCCGCCTGCCAGTACTTCGATCCCTTCGAGGACGAGCGCTCCGCCGGTGCTACGGAAAACGGGCCTGTCGGCGCCCCGGCCGTCGACGACGACGGAGGCGCCGTCCGTCGCGGCCAGTGTCACCCGCAGGCCGGTCAGCTCGACGGTCTCCGCGTATTCGCCGCCCTCGACGGTGATGACGGCGCCGTCGGACGCCTCCGCCAGTGCGTCGCCGATGGTCGGGTACGCGCCGGGCCGCCGCGCCACCAGCAGGGCCCGGCCGGGAGTCGAGATGGTCATCAGCCCGCCTTCGCCATCAGCCAGCCGCGGTCGACGGCTTTGGCGCCGGCCTGGAACCGGCTGCGGGCGCCGAGCCGGTTCATGATGTCGGCGACCATCCGGCGCACCGTGCGCACCGAGACGCCGAGCCGCGCGGCGGCGGATTCGTCGGTGGTGCCGGAGAAGAGCAGCGTCAGCAGCTCCTGCTCGCGGCAGGTCAGGATCGAGGCGTCCTCGGGATCCGGGAGGTCCAGCGGGACGAGCGGGGCGGCGGCCTGCCAGATCCGCTCGAACAGCCCGACCGTCGCGGTGACCACGCCGGGCAGCCGGAACACCGCGGAACCGGCCTGCCTGCCGTCCGCGGGCAGGACGACCGAGGTCCGGTCGATCACCAGCGCGTCCATCGGGACCTCGGCGTCGGTCCGCACCTCGGCGCCTGCCCGCGAAAGCCGGTTGAGCGCCCCCGACATCCGCGCGGAGTCGGGGAAGAGCACCTTGTGGCGGACACCGGGGCGCACGTTCGCGAGCGCGATCCGCTGGAAAGCGGTGTCCGTCCCCGTGCTCATGACGAGCACTTCGCCGGTCGCTTCCGCGAGCAGCTCGCCGAGCCCCGCCCGGTCGCTTCCAGGGCCCGTTCCCGTGACCAGGCTGAGCTGGCCGGTCTGCACGGTCATCGCAGGTACCTCCCTCTTCCCCCGGCGCGGTGCCGCCGACGACGTCCTGTTCATGCCAGTTCCCCGCCGTCCGGGCGGGATGGGCCACCCGACGCGTTAGCGTTCAGGGGCACCGCGGAACTGCACGCGTCTACTTTCGCTGTCCGAACATGAGGTTTTGATGACACGGGTGATGGTCGTCGAAGACGACGAGAATCTGCGGCTCGCGCTGGTCACGCAGCTGCGATCGGCGGGTTTCGCCGTCGACGGCGCGGGAGACATCGCGACCGCGGACCGGCTGCTGCGCGGAACGCACCACGACTGCGTGGTGCTGGACCGGATGCTGCCGGACGGCGACGCCATCGAATACGTCCACATGCGACGGCAGCTGGGCTGGCGGGCACCGGTGCTGTTCCTCACCGCCCGCGACGCGCTCGCCGACCGGGTGGCCGGTTTCGAGCACGGCGGCGACGACTACCTCGTGAAACCGTTCGTGATGGCCGAGCTGACCGAGCGGGTGGCCAACCTCTGCCGCCGGTCCGCATTCGACCGGCCCTCGGTGCTGCATCACGAAGACCTGGTGATGGACTGCGCGCGGCGCGAGGTGCGCCGGGCGGGCGTGCTGCTCACGTTGACCAACAAGGAGTACGCGGTGCTCGAATACCTCCTGACCAGGGCCGGGCTGCCGGTGCAGCGGGCGGATCTGATCGAGCACTGCTGGGACGCGCAGGCCGATCCGATGTCCAATGTGGTCGACGTGGTGGTGAAGCGGTTGCGCCGCAAACTGAAGGAACCCGAACTGATCCACGCCGTCCGCGGGCTCGGCTACCGGCTGGGCACCCGATGACCACCCACTCCTCGGCCGACCGGCTGCGCAGGCTGCGCTGGACGCTGACCGCGTTGTTCACCGTGATGAACACCGTCGGGCTGGTCCTCTTCGCGTGGCTGCTCATCACCGAGGACGGCGAACAGGGCGAGGAACGGATCGACGCCGACCTCACCCAGGTCACGTCGTCGGTCAGCAGGCTGGTCGCCTTCGACGGCACCGTCGACTTCGGGCTGGTCAACACCGACGTCCTGAACGACCGCTGCCCGCAGTTCGCGATCCTGCCCGGCGGCGCGCCGGCGTTCCAGGCGCACCTTTCGCGGGTGACCTGCGTCCCGATGAGCGATCAGCTCTTGAACGGCCTCGCCACCGAGGCGGTCCGGGGCGGCAAACTGGTGCAGGGTCATCAAAAGGCGACCGACGGCGCGGTGGTCAAGGTCCGCGCCGAACCGTTGCGCGACGGCGAAGGCAAGGCGTTCGCCGCCGTGGTCGCGGTGCAGTCGACCGAGGCCGAGGACACCGCGCACACCCGGTTCACCTTGCTGGTGATCGGCGGCACCGTGCTGCTGGTCGCCGTCCTGGGTTTCGCGGGCCACCTGCTGTCCGGCCGCTCCATCCGGCCCGCGGCCGCGGCCCTGCAGCAGCAGGAGGTCCTGCTCGCCGAAACCGCGCACGACCTCCGGACCCCGGTCGCCGCCCTGCGCGCGCTCGCGGAAACCGCGATGGCCAACCCCGCCCAGTCCGCGGAACTGCTGCCGCGCACGGTGCGGCTGGCCGCGAGAATGGGCGGGATCATCGACGACCTTCTCGTCCGCGCCCGGCTCGCCGCGGGCGTGGAACAGCTGAACATCCAGCCGATCTGGCTCGACCAGCTGGTGGTGGGCGTGGTCGAGGACACCGCGACCGAAGGCGCGGAAGTCACCGTCACGGCAGCGCCCACGAAGGTCAACGCGGATCCCGCGCTCCTGCAACGCGCGATCGGCAACCTCCTGGACAACGCCGTGCGCTACGGCCGCCATCCGGGCGCGAAGGCGTTCGTGCACCTGACCGTCGCCGGTGGCACCGTGACCGTCGCGGACCACGGCCCCGGTATCGACACCACGATGGCGGACGAGGCTTTCGACCGGTTCGCCAGCACCGGCGGGTCTTCCGGGCTCGGGCTGTCCATCGTGCGGTGGGTCGCGCAGTCGCACGGCGGCACTCTCGCGGTCTACAACGCCGACGAGGGCGGCGCGATCTTCGAACTGCGGTTCCCGGTCAGTACTTCCTGAGTGAAGGAGCGACGGATGACCTTCGACATCATCGGCCTGTGCCGCGAGGAACCCGGCCCCGCCACCGTCGTCCCGGCACTGGCGGCGGCGGGCGGGGAGCTGCGGGCGGACATCCGCGACGAGCCGCCGCTCATCCGGCTTCTGCATCCCGACGGCAGGCTCTTGACCACCGTCGAGGACGTCCATCTGGTCCGGGTCGAAGGCGAAGCTCGGCGGCTGCTCGGCATCGGCGAAGACGTCGAGGTGCCGCATCCGGTGTGGTGGGTGGAGGTCTGGGCGCCCGGCGACGATCCCGAAGCGGAGACGGCCGCCAGGGCGTTCACCACGGCGCTGGTCGCCGGGACCGGGGGCCTGTCGTGGTCGAACCGGTGAAGGAAGCGGTGGTCTTCGAGCAGTTCCGCACCGTGGTCCCCGCTTCCCCCAGGCTGATCGAAGCCGCGTGGACGGCCGTCGAGTCCGGGCGGACCCTGCAGGTGGTCACCGCCGGGCACAGCGAAATCACGTACCCGCTGGAAAAGCTGCTCGGGGAGATCCGCGGCGAGTGGGTGGTGCGCGACGACCGTGGGCGGCATCGCGACGGACTCAGCGGGATCCCGCTGACCTGGGACGGCGGCCGCTACGCGCGTGATCCCGGCGTACCTGCTTCTCCCCTCGGCCCCGCACCGGATTCGGGTGAGCTGGAGGTGCGGATCGCCGCTTTGCACCCGGACGGGGAACCGCTTCGGCTTGGCAAGATCGTCGAGGCCGTCGCGACGGTGCTCACCGGCGCCGGACCGGCGGGCTGGGGTGTCGCCGAGCCGGCGACGGAACCCTGGTCGGCGGACGACCTCGCCGCGTTCTGCCGGGATCGCGCGCCCGAATCGAGCGGTCTGGTCTTCGTCGGCCCCGGTGTCACCGGACGGCTTGGAGTGTCCACAGTGGATGGCGGCGTGCTCGAAGAGATCGAGCTCAGCGGCCCGCCTGCCGGAACGGTGCGGCAAGAGGTCATCGAGGCGCTGGCCGGGGCACTCGCCGGGCTCGTCCGGTCGATGGTGGTCGCCGCGCACCCCGGCAGGCGGGACGGCCTGCGGACCAGTACGCCGACCTTGCCCGCCGTGCCCTACGGCGTCCTCATCGGCCACGAGATCCTCGGCAAGAAGAAGTCACTTCCGGACGCCGAAGTGAGGATGCTCGGCTCCGAAGGCCGTGAGGCCGCCTGGTTCCGGCTCGACTCCGGCCGTCGATCCCCGTTCGAGGAACTCGACGACGTCCTGCGGCACTTCGTCGGCGCCGCGGGCCAGGACACAAGTCCGTGAAGGCCTCCTTGAGGGACTTGAATCCATGCAGTGGCGCGCAGCGTCTCCGTTGAGGGTGGCGGCGGGGGCATGGATGGACCTCAAGGAGGCCCGGTATTTGTTCACCTACCCGACGGGGGAAGATTCCGGACGTTCAACGGCCTGAATCTTCCCCCGTCGACCACACCGCCGCCCAGCACAAGCCCCGCCCAGCACCAAGACGAAACAGCGCCCGCCTGTGAAGGATTGAGACGTTCACTATCCCAAATCCCCTCATCAACGAGACCGAGCGTGGAGGATTCAGGACGCTGAACGTCCCAAATCCTCCACACCCGACCGCCAACCGCACCAACGGGTAAGCAAATACTGGTCCCTCAAGGAGGCCTTCACGGACTACCCGAAGCAACGGGCTGGGGCTCAGGTGCGCGGGTAGCGCCGCGCCCATTCAGCGGCATAGCGTCGGTCCTCCGACGGCGGCTGCGCCGAGAAGTGCCAGAAAGCGTCCCCTGCGACGGTTTCCACCAGGTCGGCCGCTTCCAGCCTGCCGAGCCACTCCGGCGGCAGGCCGGGGATCCCGGCCCGCGCGCCGACCACCGCGCCGGCGATCGCGCCCGTGATCGCGCTGCGGCCGGAATGGTCGACGGCGGCCTGCATCGCCCACCGGGGGTCGAAGAACCGTCGCGACACCGCGATCATGGTCCGGCCCAAGGCGTCGACGGCGGTGTGTCCCGTGCCGACGGCGTCGAGTTCGTCGGGATCGGCGCGCACCAGCTCCCCTCGCGCGCGCACCGCGTTGGCCAGCGTGTCGGTCACCGGACCGCGGGCCGGCCCGCGCCGCAGGATCTCCCGGAGCAGGGTGTGCGGCGGCAGCGGGTCCCCGTGCCGGAACAACCGGCCGAACAGCGCGGCCACCGCCGCGGCCGCTTCGGCGGTGGGCCCGTCGGCGCCCCCGCCCGCCGCCAGCAGGCTCGCCACCCGTGCCGCCGCGTCCGCATCGGCACCGGGGCCACCGCCGCAGAGCGCCGCGACCATTCCGGGCACCAGGAAGGCGACGTCGGATCCGCCCGACGGCCCGGCTTCCCCCGGCACCCGAAGTTCCGGGACCTGGGAGAGCCAGCCGTCGTACTCCCCGCGCTGGGCGTCCTGCCAGCGCTGCACGGACAGCGCGCCCATCGCCATCAGGCCGCCCGGCGCGGCGCCGCTGAACCCGGCGGGCAGGCCCCGCATCAGACCCTCGGTGTGGAACAGCAGCTGCCGGGTCAGCGGGCCGATCGTCCCGGCGGGTTCGAGGACGCCGTCTTCGCCGAACCGTGCCCTGATCTCGGGCAGGCTCATCGTGTCGACCGCCGAGCCCAGTGACTCGCCGATGGCGAATCCGGCGAACGCGCCCACGACGCGGTGCCAGGCGAAACCGTGACCGTCGGCGTCCTGGCGGAAGAACTTGCCGGAGGACGCCGCCTGCGGCCGGACCCGCCCCGCCGCGTCGTATCCCCTGGCCAGGCCGTTGGCCCGCAGGTCGGACGGCCATCGCTGCGCGGAGACGTCGTCGTCCGGCGAAGGGACACCGACGGACGCCACGCTGTTGCGCAGCTCCCAAGCCCGGCCGCGGACGAACCGCTCGCAGTCCTCGACGGACAGTTCGAATCCGGCGGCCCTGGCCTTGGCCGCCGCTTCCGGGAGTCCGGAGACGGGCTCGGCGAGCCCCGCTTCCACCCGGATCCCCTCCGCCGCGATCGCCACTTCCTCGGAGTACTCGGGCGAGAGCTCCACGACCCGGATCTCCGCCCGGAAGTCCGGCCACCGCTCACGGGCACGCGCCAGCTCACCGTCGCCGACCACGTCCGACGGAAACGTCCCCGGATTGATCGACAACCCGGCCCCCGGAAACTCCGCGGCGAAAGACAGCACGTCCGCCCGCACCCATTTCGAGGTGCCCGGCGGCAGCCTCCGGCGAGAGCTGAACACCGTCATCGTGCGCGGGTTCTCCTGCCACAGCCCGGAAACCGGCTGCTCGGTCCGGTGGTCGACCGGGTAGTAGACCTCCGCGCGCAGCAGCCCGGCGAGATAGCGCGGCCGGTCGAACCGTCCCGTCGTCAGGCAGCCGAGCAGCTGTTCCAGGGCGGTGTCCATGGCCGGGTGGCCGAGCCGTTCGGGGCCGAGGCGGTAAGCGGGGTTGACCCTGATCTCGCCGCTTCCGCCGTTCCGCCACGCCATGACGGCATCGGGCGGGACGCCGAGGTGGGCGACGCCGCCGCGCGCGAACTCGGGTTCCACGATCTCCTGCCAGTCGTCCTGACCGGCGACGGCCACCGCGACACTCGGCCCGGTCCCGTCGGGGCCGGGATCCGGATGCCGGAGACTGCCGTCCCCGCGCACGATCAACGCGGGTTTGGGGACGAGGGCCGCGAGCCGTTCTCCGCCGTCCAGCGCGCGGACAGCGTCGTAGGGCACCAGCCAGCCCTCCGGGATCCGCAGCAGGTTCTCGTGATCGACCCGGACCGCGTGCTCCCCGCTGGTCAGATCGACCGGATTGCCCGCCCGCAGCCACTGTTCGACCTTGGCGATCGCTTCGGAAGCCCGCACGATCGATCCTCCCGCCGTGTCCCTCACTTGAACTCCCTCACCAGTTTCCACTCGTGGTCCCAGATCCGGGCGGGCCAGGTCTGCCCGGCGATCCGGCCCAGCCGCTGGATCTCCTCCAGCCGGTCGCGGGCCCCGCCTGCCGCCTCTTCGCCGATCCCGGTCGCGACGAGCATCCGCGTCAGCCAGGCCGGATCGATCGCCCGGATCGCCGCGAGCACGTCCGCGTCGAAGGGTTCATCGAACCAGGCGGCCACGAAACCGGATCTGATCCCGCCGAGCGGATCGGCGTAGTCCGGGAAGGACTGGCCGTTGTCGATCACGATCGCTTCCCCGGCGGGACCGGTCAGGGTGTCGTTCGCGCTCCTGTCCAGGCTGGCCGCGACGTAGTCCAGGAAGGCGATCAGCTGTTGCTGCTCGCGCGGATACGCCGACACTTCGAGGGCGGGACCCGCGTCGTCCCGCCACACCTGGCTGGACCCCGGCCCCGACGGGCCGTCGATGTACGCGGTCGGGGGAACGGCGTCCGAGCCGACCGCTTTGGCGAGCCGGTACATCGCGTTCTCGCGATAGCCCTGTCCCGCCTGGGGAAGATGCGAACCGAGCGCACGCGTCTCCCCCGAAGCCGGTTTGTAGATCGTGCGCGGATGCTCTTCGTAGGTCAGGTGATAGGTGGTGTTGGCGCTCTGCCGCCCGTCACCGAACTCGACGCAGCCGACCGGTTCGGCGGCGGCCATGGCCGCTTCGGCCGCGTCACCGAAGGATTCCGGCTCCGACGGCGGGGGCGACGGCAGGCCGCGTTTCGTCGCCTCGTCGAACAGCTCGGCCTGTCGCCGCTGGATCGCCACCTCCAGGGCTTCCTCGTCACGAGAGAGCGGGCGCCCCTCTTCCTCGGCCCGGCCGACGAGCTCGGCGACGGCATCGTCGAGCTCGCGGGCGGTGTCCGCGACCTCCTCTATCGCTTTCAGCCTCAGCTGGAGCTCGACGAGCTGCCCGTTCGGCGTCCGCAAGATGAGCCGGAGGTCGCGGTAGCCGTCGTGGCACGGCCGGAAGAACCGGTCTTCGAGGCCGACGATCTCCATCGGATCGGAGGCGAGCCGCTCCCGCAGCACGTCCAGGGCCTGATAGACCCAGGAGATCTTGTCGAACGCCACGGACGCGGTGTCACCGTGACCAGCCGTGCCACCGGCGGCTTCGGCCAGCCAGCAGGCGAGCTCGTTCAGCAGCTCCCGATCCTCCTGCCGGAGCGGGGAGACAGGTTCCGACGGCAGGCTGTCCGGGAAACCGTCGATGCTCTCACGCACGGCCCGGACCGCCGCCCACTGCGCGTCGGTCAGCTCGATCGAGCCCGGCGGGGGCAGCAGCACGCTCTCGCGCAGGATCGCCTCGGCGCCGCGTTCCGCGACCTCGGCGGCCGCCTCCCGCTTGAGCACGGCGTCCACTTCGGACGGTCCGAGCCGTACTTCGTCGTCCTTGCCGTTGTACCCCTGTTCCCGGCCCAGCTCCAGGAACGACCGGTATCGGGCGTCTCCCTCCGGCGAGACGACCACGACCCGTGACCGCGGCCGGAGTTCCGGCTCCGGCAGGTGGAGATCCCCTCTCGGCGGCTGGACGCCCTTCGGCACGCCGACGGGCGGAAGATCCACGTCGGTGAAGGGCAGCAGAGAGAGTTCGACGGGGTGTTCGGGCAGGCTCAGCAACCAGCCGTCCTGCGGGTCGAGGAACACGATCCTGCCGTCGTCGTTGGCCACCAGCGCGACGTGCCGCCTGGTGGCGCCGTTCGCCGCGATGTACTCCATGGCCAGCACGGCCATCGCGCCGGAGGGCCGGTCCATCATCGCGGCGATGACACTGTCGTAACTCGCGCCGTGGCTCTCGTCCCAGATCCCGCCGAGCCGGTCCGAGATGTAGGCGAGGTTGCCCAGCACCACCGAATCCGCGGGCCGGAGCGGCGGAGCGGTCACGTCCTCGCCGCGCTGCCGCCGCACGTAGTAGACGACGTCGCGGGTGCAGTTGGTCCGGTAGCCGTCCCGGTACGCGTCCGGCTCGTGGTAGCCGGGGTTGGTCCGGGGCAGTTCGGGATGGTGTTCCCGGATGTACCGCGCGATGCCGTACCTGCCCGCGCTCGGGACACCCGCGTGGATCGCGGGCAGGGAGTGCAGTTCCGTGCTCCCGATCAGCGGGTCGACATAGCGATCGGACGAGCCCTGCCATCCGCCGCGGTACCGGAGATGCCGGACGGCGGCTTCCTCGGCCGCTTTCGCTTCGGGATCCTCGCCGGGATGGCGGGGCGCGTTCGGGGCCGGGTCGAGTTCCTTCGGCCACTCCGGCGAGTTCAGCCAGAGGTACTTGTCGACGGCGTTGCTCAGGTCGGCGTTCGCCTCCCAGACCAGCGAGCCCTTCCCGGCCTCGAGGTAGGCGGCCGCCCGCTCGGCGAGCGCGACGAGCTCCTTGATCGCCAGCCGCCGCTCACCGAGCGTCCGGTAGTCGCCCCAGTCCCGGCGGAGCTTGCCCGGCTCCAGCCTGGCTGCTTCCGCGTCGAGAGAACGCCGCAGCTCCCGGAGCGCTTCTTGATAAGCGCTCGCCCAGTCGCCGTAGGGATATTCGTGCGCTTTGATCCTGATCGCGGTGAACGTCGGTGCCGTCGTGCTCGACGGCACGGCCGACCGGCTCGCCCGCCCCAGCTCGGCCGCCACCGCCGCGGCGGAGAGGATCACCTGGGAGTCCACGAAAGCCGAGGTGGCCGTCTGCGCCGCCGCGCGATCGGCGGCCTTCCCCTGGTTGGTCTCGGCGATGTCCTTGTCGCCGAGTTCCAGTTCGTGCCCTCGGTGCCACGCCTTGCGCCAGCCGACCAGCGGCCCGGTGAACCCCACCGCCAGCGCGGCCAGCGCGAGTGACGGGCTGACACCGAACAACTCCACGAACCCGACCGTCACCCCCGCGCTGCCGACCGAAAGTCTCGTGTAGGCCTTCACGAATTCGACGCGCGGCGTGAAGCCAGGACGGGTCTCCACCGGGGGTTCGCCCGGCAGGACCGGGCGCACCGGCTCCGGCCGTGGCCTGCCGAAGAAGGGCAGGGCCTCGCGCAGCCGTCGCAGCAGGCCGGGCCGTGCGGGGCCGACCATCTTCTCGACGCGTTCGAGCAGCGCCATCCGCTCCGCGTACACCTCCGGCCGCATCAGCCTGCGGATGTCCCGCTCGTCGAAGGCCCTTCTGTCCACTGTGTACCCGAGTTCGAGCTGGTCGAGCCGGTTCAGCTGCCAGATCGCGATCGGCAGCATCAGCAGGCTCTTCCCCGCCCCGTAGGCGGCCAGGCCCTGGAACAGCGTCAAGTGCTGCGAAAGCAGCGCGGTGTTGTCGATCGTGCCCGCCGCGGTCGGGCGCAGGCCCCGCCGCAGGATCTCGCTGACGTACTGGACGAAGTCCGGCAGGTTGGCCGCGACGCTCAGCTCGGGGACCGGCAGATGGTGATCGTGCGGGCCGAGGACCTCACCCGGTCCGGGCGGCCGCTCCACCCCGAGCCGCTGCCCCATGGCGGCGTAGACATCCGCTTCGGCCTTGTCGAGTCCCCTGGCCCGCTTGTCGATCTCTTCGAGCTCCGCTCCCTTCTGGAGCCGCGTCCGCGCGCGCTCGGCGAACGGCAGCCAGACCGCGGCGCCGACCGCGTACACGCCGAGGCTGAGCCAGGACGGCAGCCCGATGCCGTCGGCCGCCCAGATTTCGAACGGCACGGCGGCCGCGGTCCCCGCCACGAGCGACGCCAGCGGCGGGACGCTGAACCGGGCTCCGTGCTTGCGCAGGCTTTGGGCGAGGTCGGGTTTGGGCCCCATCGCCGACTCGTCCACCGGCTCGGCCGCGGGAGCGTCGGGCCCTTCGCCGGGAGCCCAGCCCAAGATCGCCAGCAGCGAGCGCGCTCGTGCGGCCGGCGCCGCGGCGGCGTCGATCTCGCGGGCCTTGGCGTCGTACTTCCGCCCCTCGGCGACCTGCTCGTCCTTCTTGATCTCCCACTCGCGGGCGAGGAAACCGCCGTAGACGGCGTTGACCAGACCGTAGACGCCCCAGGCGATACCGCTGGCGGGCGAACCGGCCGCGGTGAACACCACCGCCGCGGTCCCGGAAGGCAGGAAACCGGTGATGAGACCCGTGACGACGTGGGTCCGCGTCACCGGATAGCCGCCCGTCACCTTGGGCGGCAGGTTCCGCGTGACCACCCACCTGACCGGTTCCTTCTCCAGCGCGGCCTGCCGGTACCCGCTGTCGGCCAGCGCGGGATCGAGGCCGAGTTCGGTCAGGACCTCGCGGATTTGCTTGCGCAGGCGGAAACGCCGCGGCAGATTCCACCGGGCTCCGTCGAGCGCGCGCCCGAGGACGGCGACCTGGGCCAGATAGCCGCGATCGGCGGGGGTCGGATCCGGCTTCGCGTCCAGATTCCCTTCCACGCTCAGGAACCGCGCGGCGGGATCGGCGGCGCGGTCGCCTTTCAGGCTCTCGTACCCGGCGACGAGGCCGTGGACGACCACGCGGAGCGCGGCGTCGAGCGGCATCCGGCTCGACGCGGTGACCCTGACGGTGCCCAGCATGTCCTTCCCCGCGAACCGTCGCGGCACCGACCACTGGCCCGCCACGTCGGCGAGCTCGGCGACGTCGAGGATGACGCTGAACCGGCGTCCTTCCGAGTCGACGACCATGGCAGACCGGGGGTACTGGCCCTCGATCGTCATCCCGGCGGCACGCGCCGCTTCGGCGAGTGCCTGCCACAGCGCCCGCTCGACAGCGGCGGGATCCGTCTTCCCGGTGACCGGCTTTCCCGCCTTGATGGGCACGGGACCCGGCGTGCCGGGCTCCGCCGGTCGCGTGGGCAGGGCTCCCCCGGCACCCTCGCCGAGGAAGTTCGCCAGCAGGCGGGTGAGTTCTCCGCGCGCCACGGGCGGGAAGGAAGCCAGCAACGCGGGCAGTTCGGCGGTCGCCGGAGGCTTCGCCAGCCGGGCGACGACCGCGGTCAGCGCGGCCAGCGTGCCGAGAGCGTTCAAGCCGTCCGCACGGCCGATGCCGGCGAGCGCGTTTCGCTCGGTGTCGTTCAGCACCGCCCAAACCGCCGTGGGCACACCTGCCGACAGCGGGACGACGGACTCGGTCAGCTGCCTGCCGAGGGTGTCGAACCGTTCCGGATGTCCTTGCAGCTCCACGATCTGGTCGAGGATCCCGCCCCGGTGGGTGGTCAGGCCGCTGACCCGGTCTGCCAGCTCCGCTGCCGCGGCGGCCCCGCCGACGGCGGCGATCAACGTCGCGAAGGCCTGTTGCGCGGCGGCCGGGAGCGCGTGCCAGACCAGCGCCCATTCGGCGGGCAACCCGGTCGGCGGGGCGACCCGCGCCAGCCACTGGGCCAAGGCGGCACCCGCCTCTTCGTCGAATCCGTTCTTCCGCGCCAGCAAGGTGGTGAAGGTCTTCAACATCGGCAGTCCGGCCTTGGGACCCACCTCGGCCGTGAGATCCGCGAGGGTGCTTCGCTCCTCCGCGCCCAGTGCCTCCCACAGCGGTCCGAGTTCGGCGGGCAGCCCGGACGGGACCGGCGGTTTGGGAGCGGGCACATCGCGCCGCTGCGGATGCGGTGCCTGCCGTTGCGGATGCCGGGGCTGCCGTCCGAAGGGGGAGCCGTGCCCGTCGATCATGGGATCCGGCCAGGGCAAATCCACCTGGCCGAGGTACGGCCGGGGCGGGTTGCCGGGCCGGGGATATTCGGCCGCGAAGGCCGCCGGACCGGCCTTGAACCGCTGGCCGGCCGGAGTCAGGATCGGCGGATGCCCTGGGTCGGTGACGGCCCGGCGGATCTGCTCGATGTCGCTTGCGTGATCGAATCCGATCGCCCGCAGCTGCTCGAAAAGAGCCGCCCGGCGTGCTTCGGGGAGCCCGCCGAACTCGAGGTCGACGACGCGTTTCATCCACGTGGCGTTCCAGTCGCTCAGTGGAATTCGCAGTCCACGGGGAACGACTTCGCCACGCAGTTCCCGAGGTACGACAGAGGTCTCCGCGGCGGCCCGCAACGCTTCGACGGCCAGGAGTTCCCCGCTGCGGCCCTGGAACTCGTGTGAGGCGTGGATCAGGGCGGCGAGCCACGCGGCGTCGACGTCTCCGTGCGGCAGGACGGGTTTCGGCTCTTGCAGCAGGTGCACGGTGAACTCGTGCAGGAAGGTGGTGAGGAACTCGCCCATGCCCATCCGCGGCCGGATCAGGCCGACACCCAGCTCTGGGAAAGCCACCCCGTAACGCTGCAGATCACCCGCTTCCTCCAGCGTTTTCAGGATCTCCAGGTGCTTCGGATGCTTCGCGATGGACTCGGCGTCCCACGGCACCACGGCGTCCATCATGCGGTGCGCGAACTGCGCGCCCGGACCGCCGAAGATCTTTTCGAGCCAGTGCAGGACGATCGCCTGGGTCGCGACGTCGAACCGGCCGTCGGCCGTCACCGACGGCTGCAGGAACCGCATGCGGTGCGGGTCCAGGAGATCGAACGCGATGACCTCCGCCCAAGCGGAATCCGCGTGCTCCCTGGCATACGCGCGCAAGGATTCGCTGAACGCGCGGAGTTCGTCCAGCAGCGGCCGTACGTCCCGCGTGCGCTCCGCGGCGGCGATCGCGTCGCGTATCCCGGCGGCCTGCCGGGTGAATCCGGCCCACGCCTCCTTGCGAAGCCGGACTTCTTCGCTCGTCAACGAACCGTCCGCGAGTTCTCGGTCCAGCCGCGCGAGCGCTTCCGAAGCAGCCGCTTCGACCTGGCTCGGCAGTTCGTCCGGCGGATGCGAACCGGGCCTCTTCGGCGACAAGAGGTCGAGGTACTTGCCCGCGAGGAGGACTCGTTCCTCCATCGGGTACTTGTCGTCCGAGAGATCGGCGACGATCTTCGGATGGTCTTCGGGGAACGCCTTTTCGAGCAGGCGCAGGAACTCGTCTAGGGCGCGGCGAAGCGCGGGCAGCTCGGGCGACTGGACATCCCGCGCCGCCACCGCCGCGCTTTCCTCCGGGGTCAGGTCCTGACCGGGCTCCAGCCCGAGCGCCGCCTTGTCGAGCCGGGTTTCGGCCGCTTCGTCGACGGCGGCAGGAGGTTCCGGATCGGCGGACGCGCGGGGCGGCGCCGGGAACGGCCACCGGGGGTCGGGCGCCGGGGCCGGGGGACGGTGGCTCACGTCGGGGTCCGGCGCGGTCAGTTCCGGCGGGACCTCGGGATTATCGAGCTCGATCGGGATCTCGGTGGGGATCTCCCGTTCCGGGCGCTCCCGCCCGCCCGGCGTCAGCGGCCGGACCGGGGCCGGTGGCCCGCCGGGTCGGTCACCGACGAAGGCGGGCAGCGGCGGAATCTCCATCGGCCGCACCGGTTCTTCCGGACCGGGGCGATCGGGACCGAACGGGGTGAGCGGCCGGACCGGGACCTCTGGTTCGGCCGGTACGACGTCCGGCTGCTTCTCCGGTGCCCGCACCGGAGGACGATCCGGTTCCTCCGGGGCACCGGGGATCGCCGGGTCGGCCGGGTCGGCCGGGTCGGTCACGGGGTCGGGCCGGACCGGGTTCGTGGACGGCGGCTCGGGGAAACCCGGCCCCGGATGCGCGGGTACGCCGGGAACGGGGAGTTCGGGGTCACCGGGGACTGGCCGGACCGGGTGGCCGACGTCCGGTGCCGCGGGGCGGCCGACCTCGGGGGGCCGGGTCCAACCGGGGACCGGCCGTGCCCCGCGGTCAGGGCCGGTGTGGTGCGCCGGTTCGTTCATGCCACCGGGACGGGTGATGACCGTCTCGCTCGGGACAGGCCTCGGGGCAGGCGGTCGCGCGAGGTCTTCGTCGATGAGGGCCGACAACGCCTCGGGTGACCAGGGGGCGGGCAGGTCCGTGCCGAACCTGTCCCGGTTTTCGTGCAGGAACTTCAGCGTGCCCGCTTTCAGTTCGTCCAGCGCGCCCAGCGCCTCCCGGATCCGGGCGGACAACGTCCCAGGCTTGGCGGCTGCGGGTTCCACATGCGGAGCGGCCGGTTCGCCGCGGAACTCGGCCGCCATCCCGACCAGCCTGTTCCGCGACCCGACGATCTCGTCGTACACGGCCCTGGTCGGCGGACCCACATCGAGCTGCTCGGCGGCCCGCTGCCCCAGCCAGGTGCCGAGCTGGTCGATCGACGCCCGGAGGAACGGCTCCGCCGCCGGATCGAAACGCCCCGCGCGGAAGTCACGGAGTCGCGAGTCGAGGAGATCGAGCTTGTCCTTCGGGCTGACGTTCAGCTCGCCCTTGTGCGAGGGCAGGCCGGAAAGGGATCGCTCCGGTTTGGGGACGTCCTGGAGCTCTCGCGCCTTGGACGGGACGACTCCATCGCCGACGGCCCGCCGCAAACCCGGTTCGGCACCGGCGGCACGGAGCCGGGGCACGCTCTCGGGCGCGGGCGCCTTCTCCCGCAGGCCGTCGAGTTCGGCCTTCAGCCCGTCCAGGTTGGGCCACAGATCGTCGAAGCGCTTCCGCAGCGAGCCTGCTTCGGCGGGTTTCGTCTCGTTTCTGATCCAGTCCGAGAGTGACCGGCTACCGGCCTCCCGTGCGGCGTCCGACAGGCCACCGTTCGACCACTCGTCCAGCAGGCGCAGGGCGTCCGACGCCCCCTTCGGCAGCTGGGCCCCTTCACCCCGCACCTCACCGAAGCGGGACTTCATCTCGTCCAGCGTCGCCCGCGCGGACTCCCACCGGGCACGTTCTCCGGCACCGGGTGTGCGAGGCGGACTGTCGGACGCCGCGGCCATCTGGTCCTTGATGCTCTGCTCGGCGGCCTTTCGCTCCAGCTCCTGTGCCCGGTTGACGGCGTCCACGATGCCGAACGGATCCGCGGGCCGGGTCAGGACCGGCGGCCCGCCACCACCGGGTTTCGCCGCCGGTTCTGGAGCAGGCCGGTTCGGCGCGTCGACGGCCCGGTGCGCCGGACCGGCGCCCGCCGCCCGCTCCGGTGCGGCACCTTCCCTCGGCACAGGCGCTCGCTCCGCGTGCGTTCCCGCCGCGGGAGCCTTCTCCAGGAGCCCGTCCAGCTCGGCTTTGACACCGTCCAGTTTGGACCAGAGCCCGTCGAGCCGTTTCGCCGCCGACTCGGCACCGTGAGCCCCGGTGGGCCGCGTCTCTCCTCTGACCCATTCGTCCAGCGAACGCCAGCCCGCGGCCTTCCCCTCGCCGCCGAACATCATCTTCTCCAGCAGCCGGACTGCTTCCGAAGCCTCGTTCGGCAGTCCTCCCTGACGGTCCCTCAGTTCGTCCAGCCGGGGACGCAGTTCGTCGAACCGGGCCGACACCTCCTCCCACCGCGCGCGCTCCGCGGCGCTGACGGCACGCGGGGGCACCGGCTCGCCGGTACGGTTCAAAGCGGCTTCGACATCCGCCTTCATCATCCGCTCGGCCTTGGCCAGCTCCTGCCCGGAGAGCCCGTGCGACGGAGCGGGGGCCGGGGTCCGCTCCACGGCGGCGCTTTCCCTCGGCCCGATCACCTCCTTGGCGCGCGCCCCCTGAGCGGGTGCCTTCTCCAGCAACCCGTCGAGCTCGGCCTTCATCCCGTCCAGGTCGCGCCACATCGTGTCGAACCGCTGCCGGGCAGGCTCCGGATGACCGCGCGGCGCGGTCGAACCGGGCCCCTCCCGCATCCGATCCCCGAGAGCGTTCCAGCCCGCCTTGTTCGCGGCATCGGGGAGTCCGCCCGTCAGCAGCTCGTCCAGCAGTTTCAGCGACGCCGAAGCCTCACCCGGCAGGCCGCCCAGCCGGTCCCGCAGTTCGTCGAGCCGGGGCCGGATCTCGTCGAGCCGGGCCCAGGCCTGCTCCCACCGGCCGCGTTCGGCCGGGCTGATCTCACGCGAGGGTGCCGGTTCGGCCGTTCGCCCGGCAGGCTTTTCGGCCTCGCCCGCTCGGACGTTCTCGGCGGCTCGCACCTCCCTGGCCATCGCGTCGAGCTGGTCACGCATGTCCTTCAGGGCCTGCCGCTGTTTGGCCGCCTCGGCCCACGGCTCCCCCTTGACCGGTCTGTCCACTGCGGACGGACGACCGGGTGGTGGCGTGTCCCCGCGCTGTATCACTTGATGCGGCGGGGTTTCCGCTCCCCGCGCGCCGGGCCCGACGTCGGCTTGGCCGGGCACCTCCCGTGTCATCGGGGCGGGCGTTCCCTCGGCCTTGCCGTGCACGGACGGTGACGCGCCGTCCGCGCCACGAGAGCTGTTCGACAGGGCTTCGCTCTTGGCCGCGTCCGCGGCGGGCGTCACCCGTTCAGGAGCGTGTTCGGGAACGGAACCGCCCGGCGAACGCTGGATCTCCCCCTGCCCTGGAGAGGCGGGCGAAGGTGACCGGCTGTCTCGCACGTCCCTCGGCGGCGCGTCCGTCTCGGGTGATTTCCCGCCGGCGGGCGCCTCGGACCGAGGATGCCCTTCCCGTTCCTGCGGGGAAGGAGGCCTTTCGGCGGACGGGTGGTTCTCCGGGCCGCTGGGCCCTCGGCTGTGCGGCTCGGCGGGAGGCCCTCCCGGCGGACCCGGAGGTTGTTTGGGGCCGGGCGGCGGGGTCCCGCCCGGATCGCCGCCCGGACGGGCACCTGCCTGCCCCGGATCATCCGGTCGCGGAGTGGTTTCCTTGCCACGCGGGACATCGGTCGTGAGGCCGTCCCCATGGCGGACGGGCCGGGGACCGTCGACGACATGCGGGGTCTTGCCGAGACCGTATTTGGCCAATCCGGTGAGATTGGCTTGGCGGACCACGTCCCCGACCTTGTGGATCCCTTTCGGCCATCCCGTGAGGTCTGCCGCCTTCGCCCCCTTGCCCAGCACGCGCGCGCCGCGCATGATCCCGGCGCCGATACCGCGGCTGCCGAGCACGCCGAGGACGTTGCCGGTGCTGTAGCCCAGAGCGTGCTGCCAGTCTTTCGCCGTCCATTGGTCGTAGGCGATGAAGTTCTTGCCGAACTCGACGAGCGTGTCACCGAGCACACCGCTGAACATCTTGTCGTCGACGAACTTCCCGAGATTCGGGTCGAGGCCGTACAAAGCCGCGCCGCCGACCAGGATGCCGAGGTTCCCCCACGCCTGGATGCCGTTGTAGAAGGACCAGCCGCCTTTGCCGAATCCCGCCAGCCCGGCCAGGGCCTTGACCTGGACAACGGCCGAGTCCCAGAGGCCGTCGAAGAACCCGCCGTGCTGCTCCGGTACGTCTTCGACCGGGTTCAGCATGTTCTCCGCGGTGCCGTGGATCATCTCGGCGATGTCCCCGGCCACCCCTTCCGCCAGCTGCCGTCGGTAGAAGCCCCGGATGCCGGGGAGGTTGCACCCCAGCGCCAGGTAGATCACGTGGTTGAGGTCGTAGGTGTCGTGAATGCTGTTCTTGACGTCGACGAGAAGGTTCGCGTACGACTCGTACGAGCCGCCGATGGAGTCCAGTCCGGTCGCGATCTGGCTGATTTCGGTGTTGTTGTTCTGGACCAGGTCGCGCATACTCGCGCCGCCGCGGTCGCGCCAAGCGGTGCTGTGCAGTTTGGTCACGACGTCGTTCGTGCGCGCCACCGCCTGCCGCACGTGGTTCGCGGCGGATTTGAACGCCTCGGCCTTCTCATGCGCGTGGACGGCGCTGTCGCGCGGGTAGTAGACGTTGGCGGGCTCGTCCCCTTCGGAAAGGATCAGATCCCAGAAATCACCCGACGGCGGGCCTTTGTCCTCCATGACCGCGAGCGCCGATCAGCGGACCGACGACCAGATGGCGGCGGCGGCTTCGCTGTCGTGGGCAACGTAGACCGTCACCAGGAGTTCGCCGAGTTCCGCGACCTGGACGTAGAAGCCGGGAACCGTGGCCGCGGCCTCCCTGGCCTTGTCCGGCAAGAACGGCTGCTCCTTACCCGGTGAGGCAGGCTGGTCCTTGCTCGTGAGCAGCTCGGTGAACGCCTTGCCCAACGGGCCGTCACCGATCTGGGTGGCGGCGACCATCCGGTTGTTGTCGCGGGTCCAGCCGTCGCGGAGATCCGCGGCCGCGCCGCGCAGGTTCCCCATGTAGGAGCCGGTCGCGTCCGGGTCCATGTCGGCGACGTCGTCGCCGTTCAGGCTCAGCCAGGTCATCGGCGCTCCCCCGCGATCTGCCGGTCCAGCTGGCGCAGGGCGGGCCCGAACCGCAGATCGGCGGCTCCGGGGTTCTCCGGCACGTGGCCGGCGAGCAGTGCCGCGCACTGTTCCTGCGCGCGTTCGGCGGCGCGGTGGATCGTGTCCTTGACGGACCGGGCCAGCGCGACCGAGTCGGGGGCCCGGTAGACGCGCGGGTCCAGCACCAGCTCGACCAGTTCGCCGTAACCGCCGACGGTCGCGCTGATCAACCCGTCGTCGGATTCGGCGGTCGCCCGCAGTCGCGCGATCCGGTCTTGGGCCGCACGGAGCTCTTCGGCCATCCGACGGTAGTCGTCGTACCTGTTCCCGGACGTCTTCACGGTGCCTCCCACCTGGTCTCCGTCCCAGTCTGCGACCGCCGCACGGCCGCCGAGGCCCGGTGGCAGGTTGCGGCCAGCGGGCGCCGGTCCGCCGGTCGCCGTCCGACGATCGCAAGGGTGAAAAGACATCGGATGCTCGCGGCCGCGACGGCGCTGGTCGCGCTTCAGTGCGGCGCCGTCGCCCCGGCCTACGCGGCCCCGCCCGCGGGGGCCTGCCGCGATCCAGAGCCCGCGCACGCGGAGGTCCAGGCCGAGCCCTGGGCGCAGCGCCTCCTCTCGCCCGAACGGGTCTGGCCGTACAGCCGGGGCGCCGGCGTGCTGGTGGCCGTGGTGGACTCCGGTGTCGACGCGGACCATCCCCAGCTCAGCAGAGCCGGGAAAGTCCAGCAGGGCAGGGATTTCTACCTGCCGGGCGGACTACCCGGCTCCTTCGACTGCGTCTCGCACGGCACCGGGGTGGCCGGTGTCATCGCCGCCGATCCGGTGCCGGGCGTCGGATTCCACGGCATCGCCCCGGACGCGGAGATCCTCCCGGTGCGGATCACCGACCGGGACCTGAGCGACCAAGGCGACTCGCTGCGGATCGATCCGCAGGTCGTGGCCAACGGCATCCGGTACGCGGCGGATCAGGGCGCGAAGGTGATCAACCTTTCCCTGGCGGGGCTGAGCGACTTCCCCGTCATCCGGAACGCCGTCGCGTACGCCGTCTGGAAGGACGCCGTGGTCGTCGCCGCGGCGGGCAACTCGCAGCGGGACGCGAATCCCGGACTGCCGTCCTACCCCGCCGGCTACCCCGGTGTGCTCGGGGTGGGCGCGGTGGACATCGACGGAGCCCGGATGACCGCTTCCCAGATCGGTCCCTACGTCGGGATCACCGCGCCGGGGGCGAAGGTGCTCGCCACCACACGGGCGGGCGGTCACGCCTACGTCGACGGGACCAGTTTCGCCGCGCCGTTCGTCTCCGCGACGGCCGCGCTGGTGCGGTCCGCGTGGCCGAAGTTGTCGGCGGCGCAAGTGATCCAGCGGCTGAAGGCGACGGCGAGCCCGGCGCGGGGCGGCAAAGCGAGCGAAGCCTACGGCGCGGGACTGGCCGACCCGTATCGCGCGGTGACCGACGGACTCGACACGGCGAAGCCCGCGGCCCTGCCCGCGTATACACCGGGACCGGTCGACCAAGCGGCACTCGACCGGGCCGAGCGGCTCCAGGAGACCGGAACGGTCGCGAAATGGCTCACCGCCGCCGCGATCGCCGCGATCGTGGTAGCCGCGCTGGGCGTGACCGTCGCGCTGCGCGGCCGCCGTCGTCGCTGGCGGCCCGGCAGGGTGGCGCCGCTGCCCGCCGAACCCGCCGCGGTCGAGCCGCCGGAGCAGATCTTCCTGCTCCCGAAGTAGCTCCTCGGGGTGGTCGTGACCGGCGCTTCGGGTGATCGAGAGGTGAGGCCGAGGTGGCGTCGCGTCTGAACCCGCGGTGCGCGAAGACGTGACTCGCGTGATCAGGAACGGATCACGCGTGATCAGACGGCGAACTCGGTGATCGTCGTCTGATCACGCGAGTTCCGTCTCTGATCACACGTGATCGCCGCCTGATCACGCGTGATCGCCCTTCGATGGCCCCGCCTGCCACCCGACCGAAAAGAAGGCCCCGGCGAGCCGAAGCTCGCCGGGGCCTCTTCGTCCTTAATGGACTCTCAGTCACAGGCCCTTGAGCAGCTGTGCCGCCTGCCGGGGCGCGTCCAGCAGGATCTCGTGGGCGTCGCCCACTCCCTTCGCCTGTCCCAGCTGGACGTTGAAGTTCTCGTTCGCCTTGACCAGGTCGCTCTGCACCTGCTGGTTCAGCTCGAAACCGTAGCCGGAACGGACATCCGAGTCGTACAGGAACTCGAAACCGTTCCGCTGCTGGCTGACGTTGTCGATCTGGTGGTTCGCGTCCTCGGTGAGGGAACTCACCATCATGTCGCCGTTTTCCCGGCTCGCGGTCACCCGTCCCTGTTGCGTCACCATTGCCAGTCTCCCTTCCGAATTACATCCTGGCCAAGAGGCCGTAGGTCGCCGATCCCTGTGACACCCGCGACGCTTCCGAGTCGTGGTCGACGATGATGCCCGCCGCGGTGTGCATCCCGTCCGTGGTGTCGGACGCCTGCCCGACATGCATTCCGGTCGCGCCCTGACGCGACGTGTCCACATCGCACATGGCGGGGACGAAGGTCCCGCTGCTCGCGGCGGCTCCTTCTTCCATCGCGGACGCGACCTTCTTGGAACCGTCCGCCATGTTCTGGCCGAATTCCGAGAGACTCACGGCCTGGGCACGCAACGCGATGGTGTCGTCGTCGATCTGATCCCAGTACGACATGCTCGATTCTCCTTTCCTTGCTGTCCCGAACTCTTCCCGAGGCTAGGTCGGCGGGCCGCCGTACTCGGGCCCGCGGCAAGTTCCTGCCAAGGCCGCCGGAAGGCACGTGTCTTCGCGGACGATCGGGAACGTGGCGACAATCATGGTGAAACGACCGAGCCGACGGCCCGCTCCGGAAATGCCGGCCGGTGAGCTGATCCTGCAGCCGCCGCCGGAGATCCCGCCGCCGCCCGCGCGGCAGTGGACGCAGATCTTCATGGTGCTGCCGATGGTGGCGATGATGGCGGCGATGCTGCTGATGTACTCCGGCAGCATGACCGGGCAGATCCGGTTCGTCATCTACGGCCTGATGGGCGTCGGCATGCTCGGCATGGTCGTCACCGGTTTCCTACAGGGCGGAGGCCCCAGCAAACGGGAAATGGCCTACGCCAGGCGAAAGTACCTGCGCCACCTTTCCCAGCACCGGTTGCGGCTGCGCCGTTCGGTGCGCAGGCAGCGCGAGGCGATGGAGTACCTGCACCCGGACCCCGCCACGTTGTGGTCGCTGGCTTCGAGTTACCGGCTGTGGGAGCGGCGCAAGAACGACCAGGACTTCGGCATCGCCAGGATCGGACAGGGACCGCAGTCGCCTTCGCTCGGCCTGATCGCACCGGACACCAAACCGCTCGAAGAGCTGGAACCGTTGTCGGCGCTGGCCTTGCGCCGGTTCATCACCACCTACACCACGGTGGGCAGGCTGCCGATCGCGATCGCGGTCAACGGGTTCAGCCGGATCTTCCTGCGCGGCGACCGTGCCGCGTCGCTCGGCGTCCTGCGCGCGATGCTGGCGCAACTGGCCACCTTGCACTCCCCGGACGACCTCCGCATCGCGGTGTGCGCCGGGCAGGACCGGTACGCCGACTGGGACTGGGTCAAGTGGCTGCCGCACGCGCTGCATCCGGAACGCACCGACGCGCTCGGCCCGCTGCGCCTGGTCGCGCCGGGCATCCAGGGGCTGGAATCGATGCTGGAAGAGGAACTGGGCAAACGCCCGCGCTTCGACCCCGAGGTGGATGTCCGGGTACCCGGCCCGCATGTGGTGGTCGTCCTCGACGGCGGCTCGGTCGCGGGCTCCGACCACCTGATGACCGGCGGCGGCGTCGAAGGCGTGACGGTGGTCGACCTCACCACGATGCCGCCGCGCGCGCTGGACCGGACCTCGGTGGTGCTGGCGGTGGACGCCGGCGGCGCGCTGGTCAGCGAGACCATCGACGGCGAAGCACCGCTCGGGCAGGCGGACACGCTCGGCCCGGTGGCCGCCGAAGGGCTGGCCAGGCAGCTGGCCCCGCTTCGGCTGACCGCGGGCCTGCCCGGCGAGGCCTCGCTGACGTCGGAGCTGGGGCTCGCGGAACTGCTGCAGCTGGGGGATCCCTACGACTTCGACCCGGCAGACACCTGGCTGCCGAGGCCGAACCGGGACCGGCTGCGGGTGAAGCTCGGGATCCAGGCGGACGGCGCCCCGATCGAAATCGACCTGAAGGAGTCGGCTCAGGAAGGAATGGGCCCGCACGGCCTGCTGATCGGCGCGACCGGCTCCGGCAAGTCCGAGCTGCTGCGGACCCTGGTGCTGGCGCTGGCCGTCACCCATCCGCCGAACTCGCTGAACTTCGCGCTCGTCGACTTCAAGGGCGGCGCCACCTTCGCCAGGCTGGACGCGCTCCCGCACACCAGCGCGGTGATCACCAACCTGGCCGACGAACTGCATCTGGTCGACCGGATGACCGACGCGATCAACGGCGAACTCATCCGCCGCCAGGAACTGCTGCGCGCGGCCGGGAACTTCTCCTCCTTGCGCGACTACGAAAAGGCGCGGGCCGCGGGCGCGCCGCTGCCCGAGGTCCCGACCCTGCTGGTGATCTGCGACGAGTTCTCGGAACTGCTGTCCGCCAAACCCGACTTCATCGACATGTTCGTCCAGATCGGCCGCGTCGGCCGCTCGCTGGGCGTGCACCTGCTGCTCGCCTCACAACGCCTCGACGAAGGACGGCTTCGCGGGCTCGAAGCCCATCTGTCCTATCGCGTCGGTTTGCGGACCTTTTCCGAAATGGACAGTCGCGCGGTGCTCGGGGTGGCCGACGCGTTCCACCTGCCCCGTGCTCCGGGACACGGCTTCCTCAAGGTCGGCACCGAGCCGATGGACCGGTTCCGCGCCGCCTACGTCTCGGGCGTCTACCAGCGCGACAACGGGATCCCGCTGCCGTCGGCCGGACGGGAGCAGCTGGAACTGCACGAGTACACGACGTCCTATGTCGCTCCCGACGTCGCTTTCGACGAACTGGAGGAAGCCGCCCCGGCGGAGGACCAGGACACGGCCGTCGGCGAGACCCTCCTCGACATCCTCGTCGACCGCCTGGAAGGCCAGGGCACGCCCGCGCACCAGGTATGGCTGCCGCCGCTGGACGAATCGCCGACCCTCGACGCGCTCCTGCCCGGTCTGACCGTCCACCCCGGTCGAGGGGTGACCGCCGGCGGTCCCGAACTCGCCGGCGCGCTGCGGCCGGTGCTCGGGATCGTCGACCGGCCGTTCGAGCAGCGGCGCGACCTGCTGACCCTCGATCTGTCCGGTGCGGCAGGCCATCTGATGGTGCTCGGCGCGCCGCAGACCGGCAAGAGCACCGCCGTGCGCACGCTGATCACCAGCCTCGCGCTCACCCACACCCCGCGTGAGGTGCAGTTCTACTGCCTGGACTTCGGCGGCGGCACCCTCGCTTCGATCAGCGGCCTCCCCCATGTCTCCGGTGTGTCCGGCAGGCTCGACACCGGCGCGGTCCGCCGCACGATCGCCGAGGTGGCCACCCTGCTGGCCGAACGGGAACGGATGTTCGCCGAGCACCGGATCGACGGCATCGTCACCTACCGGCGGCTCCGGGCCGAAGGCAAGTTCCCGCAGCATCCGCACGGCGACGTGTTCCTGGTGGTCGACGGCTGGCTGACGCTGCGGAACGACTTCCCCGAACTGGAGGAGACGGTCAACGACATCACCGCGCGCGGCCTGTCCTTCGGCGTGCACGTGGTGGCTTCGTGCACCCGCTCGTTCGATCTGCGGATGAGCGTGCGGGACCTGTTCGCCAGCAGGCTCGAACTGAAGATCGGCGATCCGATCGACTCGGCCATCGACCGCCGCGCCGCGATGAGCGTGCCGTCCGGCGCGCCGGGCCGCGGACTCGCCATGCAGGGACACCAGATGCTGATCGCCCTGCCCCGCGTCGACGGCAAGGCCGAAGCGGACGACCTCGCCGAGGGGCTGGCCGCGCTGGTCGAGACCGTCCGCACAGGCTGGCCGGGCGAACCCGCGCCTTCGGTCCGGCTCCTGCCGGGAGTCCTGCGGTACGAGGAACTCCCGGAATCCGACCGGACCACCGGCCCCGACGCCGGAATCGCCGTCGGGATCCACGAAAAGGATCTCTCCCCGTTCCGCCTCGACTTCGGCGCGGACCCGCATTTCCTCCTGCTGGCCGACACCGAATCGGGCAAGACCTCCTTCCTGCGGCTGCTGGCCCGCCGGATCACCAGGGCCTACACGCCCGAGCAGGCCAAGATCGTGCTGATCGACCACCGCCGCGCGCTGCTCGGCGAGGTCGGGGACGAGCACCTGCTCGCCTACGGCACCGGCGATACGCACAGCCGGGGGCTGCTGACCGAACTGGCCGGGATCTGCGAACAGCGGCTGCCCGGACCGGACATCACGCCCGAGCAACTGCGGGCGCGCAACTGGTGGTCGGGACCGGAGATCTTCGTCCTGGTCGACGACTACGACATGGTGGCCACGCACAAGGAGCATCCGTTGCTCCCGCTGCTGAACCTGGTCGCGCACGGGGCGGACGTCGGTCTGCACCTGGTGCTGGCCCGCCGGACCGGCGGCGCCGGGCGCGGGATCTTCGAACCGCTCTTCGGCCGCGTCAGGGAAGTCGGCGCGCCCGGTCTGATGATGTCCGGCGACCGCGACGAAGGCCCGCTGCTCGGCGGTATGCGGGCTCAGGTGCTGCCGCCGGGCCGGGGCTGGCTGATCGACCGCCGCGGCACCAAGGGCCTGGTCCAGCTGGCCTGGCTGCCGCCGGGTGAATAGCTCTTTCGGAAAAACAGACGATTTCAGAGGTGGGCGATGGGATACGGCGATCACACGGACGGCGACACCGCGGCGATGGAGGCGTTCTCGGAACGGGTCCTCACCCTGGTGCAGGACATCCCCGAAGCTCTCCGGTACAGCGTGGAACCCGCGTGCGCCGGCGGGATGGGCGAATGCGGGGATCTGACCGACATCGAGGCCAAGGTCACGCACCAGCTCCAGAAGTTCATCACGGACGTCAGGTACGGGCTGCACGCGTACGGCCTGTTCGTCCGGGACGAGGGGCAGAAATATCTCGCCGCCTCGGACAGCGCCAGACGGGAGATCCTGTCGAACGTCGCGAAACGGCAGGACACCGGTCTCCCCGAGGTCGCCCCCCAGTTCCCGGTCGCCGTCGTCGGCGTGCAGAAGTAGGAGACGCCGATGAGCTACAAGGGTTTCCGGGTCAAGGACCAGTTCGACCGGATCCGGGCCGAGGTCCGGCACGCCGACAAACTGGACGGCACGGCCAAGATGCTGGACGAGGCGAACCAGTGGATCGACGACAAACTCGTCCGGTTCGGCAACGAGGTCGACACCCTCGTGCACGACGGCCACTGGGGTGACTCCGCGGGCGGGGCGTTCGCCGCCCGCGCGGAAGAGGACCTCGGTTCCCTGCGCACGTGGACGGTGGAGACCAAACAGGTCACGGACTACCCGATCCCGGTTTCGCCGACACAGAACGCCTACGCCGTCCGGGACGCCGTCGACGGGATCGCCCTCAGCGGTGTGGCCCGGCTTCTCCGGACGCTGGCGAGTCACGTCCGGACGACCTACGACTACGCCGCGGGCCAGGCCGAAGAGTTCTTCCGCCTCGACGACGAGCAGAAGGCCAAGCAAGAGAAGGACTACAGCGACCGCATCGGCGGGCAGCTGGACCAGCTGGCGTCGGAGTACTTCCTCGTCTCGTACTACGTGCTGCCCCAGGCGATCGGCCGGGACTGGACCGGGCCGAGGGCGTTCGTTCCCTCGGCAAGCCAGGACTCGACCGGCGACGGCACGGGCCCGGCCGGAACCGCCACGGACGAGACCGGGGCAGGCACGCCCGCCGAGCCCGCGACACCGGCCGAGCCCGCTACCCCCGTCACCCCGGAAACCCCCTCGGAGGAGGAAACACCGCAGTCCCTCATGGAAGCCGCTTCGTCGTTGCTGGACAGCGGTTCGGGGGCGCTGGACGCGGCGAGCAGCTTGCTGCAGCAGCTCGGCGGTGGGGGCACCGAGCTGCCCGGCGATCACAGCGGTCTCGAACCCATCAAGCCCGCTCCGCTTCCCGGTCTGCCGGATTCCCTTGGCCTGCCGGGTGATTCGTCGGGACTTCCCAGCCTGGCCGGTCTGGACACCGGCGGCGCGGGGATCGGTGGCGGCGGCGGAGGTGGCGTTCCCTCGACGACGGGCTCCGCCCCCTTGTCCGCCACGAGCGGCCTCGGCGCCGCGATACCGGGAGCGCCGCTTTCCGGCATCGGGACGACGTCGGGAGCCGCCGGGGTGTCGCGCGCGACAGGCGGCGGGACGGCGGCTCCGGGAATGATGCCCGCCATGCATTCGCCGCACGCCGGCGGAGGGACTTCGTCGAGCGGGATCCGTCCCGGAGCCGCGGAGCAGGTCAACGCCGTCCGATCGCGGAAACCCGACAACACACCGGGTGTTTCGCTGCGGGGCCGGACAGGACGCGCGAACCCCGCCACCCCGCCACCCGCCGCCGAACGGCGGTGGGACGGCGAGAACACCGTCCAGTTGCTCGACGAGGAACTGTGGCAGGTCGGCCCGACCGGGCACGACGAACCGAAATACCGCACCGGACAGTAAAGGAGGGGGCTCATGCCCGATTACGTCGACGGTGACCCCGAGGCGATGGCCGCCTATTCGGGAAAGCTCAAAGCGCCGGCGTTGCCCGGTTCCCTGGCCAGGCCGGGCAGCGGCCTGAATGTGACCGGGTTGTTCGAAGGAATCGCGATGACCTTGCTGGACAAGGCCGCGACCGCCGAGATGACGGCCTTCCTGGCGAAGATCACCGAAGATCTCGCCACGGACTCGGTGAAGGTCAAGGCCATCGCCGCGGGCTACACGGCCGCGGACGCGGCGAGCGCGCTGAAACTGGCCGCGTCGTCCTTCAAGGTCGCGGAGAAGGGTTTGAGCCTGCTGAAGCAGGCGTCGAGCTCGATCAGCCAGGCCCCGCAGTCCCAGAACGCATCCACCGAGACCCCTGCGGCCGACGGCTCGCAGGCGAGTGTCTGAGGAGCCATCGATGATTCCCTACCAGCTTCTCCCCATCGAAATGCACGATGAGATGGCGCGCGCCGAAGCAGGCAAGGTCCCGGCCATGCTCGAAGCCGCGCAAATGTGGACCGAAATACGCGCCTGGATCGACACCACCGCCGCCGAGGTCAGCACCCGTGTCGGCGAGCTCTCCCCGGAATGGACGGACGACGCCGGTCGTCAGCACGAAGAGAAGGCGCAGCGGACGCTGGCCGAACTCAAGTTCTGGGGCGACCGGATCGACCTGGCCAAACCCGCCGAAACGCTGACGACCCTCGCCTCCGACGTCACGGCCACCGCGGCCGCGGTGGCGGCGCTCCACGCGGAGTACCGCCTCGCCGTCCTCAACCCGCTCGGCGCGCTGGCGGCTTTGGGGATCCAGCAGGCGTCAGGCCTGAAAATGACCGAACTGGGCGGGCATTTCGACACCTCGATGCTCAGCGTCTGCGCGGCCGCGGGCATCCAATCGCCGTCGGATCTGCTCCCGGCACAGGAAGCCGTTTCGGCGAAAGGGAATTCCCCGACCGACTTCCTCGCCGCCGCCGAGGCCGGGATGGACGCGCTCACCGAATTGCAGGGCCTCGCCGAGACCGCGGGTTCGTTCGGCGGTGGGACGGGCGCGGAGGGGCTGAGCGGGCAGAGCGGGCTGGGCGGGCTGGGCGGGCAGAACGGCTCGTCCGGACTTTCGCTGGCGGGCCTCGCTCCCTTGCCGTCCACGGGAAGCTCGCTCCCGTCGCTCGGCGGGCTCGGCGGCGGGCTGCCCGGTGGTTCCGGTCTGCCCCCGATGCCGTCGGGACTGTTCGGCGGGATCGGCGCGGCGGGCGGGATCGGCGGCCTCGGTGGCGCCGCGAAGCCGGTCGCCGGGAAGCGTGCGCCCAGCTTGGCGTCCGAGATCCAGCCCGGCGCCGCGAACACGGGAAGCGCGAAATCCGCGGGGACGGGGGTCCCCCCGATGATGTCGCCCCAAGGCGGTGGCGGCCAGGCCACGGCGGGCACGCTGCGCCCCGGTTCGAGCGACCAGCCGACCGGGCGGAACGGATCGGGCAAGCGGACGTCGTCCGGCAAGAGCGACGGGGTTCCGGCGAAGCTGCGCGGCCGGGCCGCCGTCGGCGAACCGGACACCGGATTCACGCTGGCACGCGCCCGGCAGCAGGATGAGCCTGGCTCCGCGCAAATCCTGGACGAAGACCTCTGGCGGCGCTGACCCCACCGTCGGCAAAGTCCGTGAAGGCCTCCTTGAGGGACTCTGAGTCCCTCAAGGAGGCCTTCACGGACTTCCATACGTAGTGCGCAGGGGGGCTAGCCGCCCAGGGTTTGGCGGCGGGCGGCGGAAGGGTCGAGGCTCGGCCCTTCCGGCAGCCGGGCCACCAGACCGGCGGGCAGCCGCACCGGACGCGCGGCCGGGTACCCGAGCATCTTCAGGACCTCGGGTGAAGACAGCGGATAACGGCGTCCCATGTCGGTCACGACGGTCAGCGTCCCGGCCGGGGCCTGCGCCGAAGGCATCGCCTCGACGACGATCGCACCACCCGGCGGCACGTGGACACGGTCCGCGAGCGGTGTCCCGCCCGCGGTCCGCCGGGCGGTGGTGGACATCGGATCCGCGGCGGGCAGTGCCGGATCGACGGTCAGCGCGGGGGCCGCGGAGCCGTCACCGAAAGTGGCGCACACGGTGGCGTCCCGGTCACGCAGGCGCGCGATGGCCGGACGCGTGGCGGGCGCCGCGCCCGCTTCGGCCTGGATCGGATCCAGCTGCCGGGACATGGTCGCCAGCGAAGGCGGCAGCGGCACGGTCTTCGGTTCGGTACCGGGATAGGCGGCGATCAGCTGGGCGCTCGCGCGCTGGACGTCGTACTGCAGTTCGGAGATCGGCCGCAGGGCGTCCCGTTCGGCGAGGTAGTGCTGCTGTCCGCCACCGGAGGTCTGCACCATCAGCAGCATCCCGTTCCGGATGTCGGCCCGGCCCGGTACCGCGGTGGACACCTCGCCAGCGGCCGCCACCGGCAACGGCCCGATCGGCGCGCCCTCCGGGAGCACGTCGAGCCACGCCATGCCGACCCGCGCCCACGGCTCGGCGGTGAGCGCCAGCCCGGTGCCGACGGCGCCGTAGTCGTTGATCCGGTGCCGGTGCCCGCGCCACACGACGAACCGGTCGCCGGTCGACGTCGATTCCACCAGCAGCGCCTGATCTCCCAGTCCCGCGCCGCCAGACGGCGAGGCACCGGCCAGCAGCACCGATTCCTCGATCCGGCTGCCCGCCAGGTCGCTCGCGGGCGCGGAACACAGCGACCACGCCCCGGTGAGCAGTTTTTCGGGGCCGGGCAGGCCGTCCGGCGCGTCGGCGATGCCGATCCGGGGCCCTCGCGGGACTCCGGCGAGCGAATCGCGCGAAACCCGTTCCGTGGTGCCGTGTTCGCCGAGCAGCAGCAACGCGGACGCGTAGTTCGCGACCGGGTGCAGCCGGTCGTCGAGGTAGACGTACCGGGTACCGCTCTCCTTCTCCACGATGACGGCGGCGTTCTTGCGCCAGGCGTTGTTCCCGCCGGGCACGATCATCCCGTAGACCCCGACGCACGCCAGCGCCACGATCGCCACCGCGATCCCGGCGAAGGTGGCTCCCGACGGACGGCGGAACGGCGGCTGTTCCGGATCGGTCTCCCTGGTCACGAGCGCGGAAATCGCGCGCTGCACCAGGAATTGGTACGCCTGCAGCTGGTCTCGTTTGGACGCCATGGTTTCAGCCCCCCAGTCCGCGCACGTAGCCGTACAGGCCGAGCACCGAGCACGCCACCGGGACGACGGCGATCATCACCAGGATCTCGAAGTACTCGGCGATCCGGCCGAGGTACGGGTTCGCGGCGCGGGTGCTCAGCACGACACCGGAGGCGATCACGCCGGCGGCCACCGCCAAGGACAGCGGCCCGGCCAGGACGAGCAGCAGCGAACGGTCCGTCATGAGCGGGCCCGCGAGCAGGCATCCGGCGCCGAAGATCCCGGTCACCAGCAAGAGGGAGCGCTGCCGCAGGATCGGGTACAACCTCGCCCGCACCAGGGAACCGGCCGCGAGCAGGGCGACGAGGATGACCGCGGCCCCGCTGTCGCTGCGGATCAGCTGCAGCTGGCAGTACAGGACGACGATCGCCGCGCCGCCGAGCATGCCGGTGAGCAGCGCGTCCGCTCTGGCCACGGCGGCGTGCACGAGGTCAAGCGGTGGCTGGGGATCGTCGCGGACGAGGTCCGCGGTCGACCTCGGCAGCACCGGCATCGGCACCCGGCCGAGCCGCAGCGCCAGTGGCGCGAACGTGGTCGAGAGCGCGAGCACGCCGCCGCCGATCACGGCCGCCGACCGGTAGCCCGCGAGGTCGTCGAAGGTGGCCAGCCAGCCGCCGATCACCCCGAGCAGGCCGACGGTGGCCGCCCCGGCGAACAGTTCCGGCGCGGCGGTCACCCCGAGGTGGCCGACGACGGCCGCGAGCAGCAGCGCCGCGCTCCCCAGCAGCAGATGCCCGGCGGACAGCTCCCCGATCGGGTCGTCACCTGCCAGCAGCAGACCGCCGCCGGTGAAGGCGAACGGAAGCGCGACGGCGGCGATCACCGCCCCGGCCCCGGCGTCGCGCAGCGCCCGCGCGAGCAGGACGCCCGCGGCCAGCAGCAGCGCGGAGACCGCCAGCGCCCAGGACGCCGGTGACGTCCACGGCGGGCCTGCGCGCAGCACCGCGAGCAGGCCGAACGACATCGCCAGCGCGCCGACGGCGAGCCCGGCCCGCCGCGTGTGCCGCGGCCCCCAGGCCAGGCCGGTGAGGCCGGAACCGGTGGCGATGGCGTCCACGAGGTCGTCGTATTCGGGCTCCGGCCATTCGGCGCGGCGCGGCGTCAGATGGAGGATCTCGCCGTCCCGGACCCGGTGCGCGCCCAGCGTCCGGTCCAGATCGAAGGCGGACCCGTCGGCGCGGCGCAACTGCCAGCCGCCGCCGGCGACCCCGTCGTCGGCCATCCCCTCGCCCGCCCGCGCGAGCAGGCCGGGGAGGATTTCGGCGACGGAGGCGTGTTCCGGCAGCGCCATGTCGATGCGCCGGTGCGGAGTGGTGATGGTGACCCTGACCAGGCCGGCAGTCTGCATGGGGAAAGAGTCCGCCGCCGACCGGACGGCCGGGCGGCCACGGCAGGAACCTGCCGCCGGGAAAGTGCGACGGATCCGGCCTTCTTGCGCGACAATGGGGTCATGGACATCCAGACCCCCGGCGGACCGAGGCTGCTCGCCCAGGGCCCCATCGCCACCGTGTACGCGGGCCGGGATCCCGCCACGGGCAACGACTTCGCGGTCAAGATGTTCCCCGGTTCCTTCGACCGCGAGACCTCGGCGTGGCTCGAACGCGAACGGAAGGCGCTGGCCGCGGTGCGGTCGACGAGGTCGGTCCTGCAGATCGACGAGGTCCTTTCCCATCCCGACGGCCGGTCCGGTTTCCGCCGCGAACTGTGCCAGGGTTCGCTGGCGAATCTGCTGGATTCCGGTGCCCGGCTTGGTGTTCCCGACGTTCTCGCCCTCGGCGCCGCGATCGCGTCGGCGCTCGCCGCGGCGCACGGGGCCGATGTCGTGCACGGCGGAGTGAGCCCGCACAACGTGCTTTACCGCGCGTCCGGCGAGTTCGTGCTCGCCGACTTCGGGGTGGCGCTGCGGCGGCGGTTCCCGCGCGACCCGATGTACTCGGTCGAGTACACCGCGCCGGAAACCCTGCGCGACGACACGCTTTCCCCCGCGTCCGACCTTTATGGACTCGGCGCGGTGCTCTACGCCGCGTTGACCGGCACACCGCCCTTTCCCCGGCACACCGGTCAGCAGCCCGGCGAGCGGATCCTCCAGGTGCTGCGGGAACCGGTCGCCCCGATCCAGGATCCCGGTGTCCCCCAGGAACTCTCCGCGACGATCCTCCGGTTGCTGGCCAAGGAACCGGCCGACCGGCCACAGGACGTCGCGTCGCTGGCCCGGCTGTTCACGAAGCTGCGCCTGCCCGGCGGAGAGGTCGTCACCCCGGAATCCGCTGACGCGCCAGGCGAAGAAGAAGACACCGAGGTCGAGTTCGACGACTTCGCCAACGTCCGGCGCCCCGCCGTCCCGGCCCAGCCGGTGCACGCGGCCCCGGCGCCGGTCCAGGTGGTGCAGGCGCCGCCGCCGGGCGGCCGCACCCTGGTCCGCGAGTTCAGCGGCCCCCTCAAGACCGAACGCGGGATTCCCTGGCGGCCCGTCGCCCTGGCGTGCGCCGGGGTGCTCGTCGCCGGGGTGGCCGTCGTGCCGCTGTTTCTCGGCCCGGCCGAGATCGGCGGGCAGGCCGTCCCGGTGGCGGCGGCGACCCCGCCTCCCGCACCGGCTTCCGCGCCTGCCCCGGACGTCAAGCTGGCCCTCGCCCCGCCTCAGGATCAGAGCGATCACGTGCAGCTGACCTGGACCGCGGAAGGCGAACTGGACTTCGTCGTGATCATGGCGGGCGAGCGGCTCGAGACGAAACAGCTCGTCGCGCACCGCCAGCGCAGCCTGGACATCCCGGTCGACCCGGCGCGCCGGTACTGCTTCCAGCTGCGGGCGACCGACGGCCGCCACATCTACACCACCGAACCGGTCTCGATCCGTGGCGCCCGCTGCAACCCGTGAGCCGCGCGTTTCGGACGGAGGCAAGTCCGTGAAGGCCTCCTTCCCTACCTTCAGGGTTGGGAAGGAGGCCTTCACTACTTGGCCGCGGGCCAGGGGCCAGCAGTGTCGCGAAAGCCACTTTCGGGACGTCACATGTCGCGAAAGTGGCTTTCGCGACATGTGACGAGAGATGAGATGCGGGTAAAGCGTCCTTCAGCCGCGTTTCCCGGACCGCCCCTTGATCGGCACCAGGGTCCGCGGCTCGAGTGCCGCCAGCACCCGAGCCGCGAACGGTCTGGTGGCCAGCCCCCGGCGCACTTCGCCGACCTCCTGCCACGCCCTCCGGACGGCGCCGTCGCCCACCGGGACACCGGACCACAGCGTCACGTCCAGCACCTTGGCCAGCCTGGCGACAGGCTCGCGAATCCCTTCTCCGGCAAGGGATCCCGCCGACTCGGCGAGATCCCGCGGCGTCATCCCGATCCGGAACGGCACACCGTGCGCGCGCAGCCGGTCGCGAATCTCGTCCCAGGCGCCGAGCACCCCTTCGGCCCCGGACCGGCGACGCCGCCGACGGGCACGGACCACCTTCGCCACCGGGACCCCGAGAAGCCACAGGAGTCCTAAAAGGACGATCAGGGCGGCGGTCGCGAGCCACCACCAGCTCGCGCCCGCGTCGGCGTTCTGGCCCTCGGCGGTGTCCGCGGGCGTGCCCGGCGGGAGCTGGGGCGGCCGCAGTTGCTGTTCGGCGGGCAGCTGGGCCCGCGCCCGTGCGACGGCCTTGCCGGAAGCGGCCTGTTCCTGCCCCGATTTGCCTGCCGCGGCGGTCGGGTCGAGCGGCACCCAGCCCGCCCCGGCGACCGCGACTTCGGGCCACGCCAGGACATCCCGGTTCCGGACGACGCGCATCCCGCCGTCGGTCTCGGCCGAACCGCGGAATCCGACGACCAGCCGGGCCGGGATGCCGCTCATCCGCGCCAAGACGACGTACGCGGCGGCGAACTGCTCGCTCGTGCCCCGTTTGCTCTCCAGCAGGAAATGCCGCAGCTGCGGCCAGCCGTGCCCGGTCGGCAGCTCGTCCGAGCCCGCCGCGAGCAGATAATTGGTGCTGAGGAACCGTTCGAGCTGCAGTGCGGACTGGAACGTCGGGCGAAGACCGCGCACGGCGTCCTTGGCCAGCTGCTCGACCTCGGGCGGCACCGTGCCGAGCCCGCCGAGCCCGCCCGGCGCCTGCGCGTCGACCTCTCTCGGACCGAGATCGACGTCGGGCGAAGACCAGCTGAGCCGGTAGTGCCGTTCGGGCCCCGGCGACGGCGATTCCATCAGCAGGGTGCCCGCGGCCTGGTCCACCAGCGGCGTCACCCCGTCCACCCCGGTGAGGTCCTGATGACTCGGCAGCCACGGTCCCGCGAGCCCGCGCACCTTCAGTTCGGCGGTGCCACTCGCGCCGCCGAGAGCGCCGTCGAGCCCCGTGCCGAGCCGCTGGAGCCGGGAATCGGACAGCCAGTTCGCGCCGTCGAAACCGTTCAGCACGATCAGGCGCCATTGATCGACGGGAGTGTCACTGCGGTAGCGGAACACCTCTTCGCCCGGCTGGGTCAGCCGATGGGCGATGTCGTCGAGCGGATTGCCGAGTCTGTTCCTCGGCGGCGGCGCGGCCTGGGTGTCCTTGAGCGTCAGCGGCTCCTGGCCGATCGGGTCGAGCCCGGCGAACGCGACCGATCCGGCAATCAAGGCGGCCACGGTGGACAGTGCGGGCCAGACCGCCGATCCCGTCAGCCGCCAGGAGAACCACGCTCCGCCGGGTGTCCGGCTCACCGCCCGGACGCGACGGCCCGACCACAGCACCAGCCCGGCGGGCAGCGTGTACCCCAGCGCCGCCGCCACCGCGCCGATGCCCGTCAGCGCCTGATACGCCTGCGCGAGCCCGGCGACGACCAGGCTCGGCGCGAGTGCCACCAGCGGCTTTTTCAGGCGCAGCAGCAGTTCCAGCCCGAGCACGACGGCGAGCAGCACCGACAGCGGGACGAACAGGAGCTGATCGGGAACCGGCCGCGCGGGCCAGGTGGACTGCAGGGTGAGCTGCCAGCCTTCGGTGAGTCCGCGCGCCACTCCTTGTAGTGAAGCGAGGGTGGGCAGGAAGGCGAGAGTGGTCGAGCTCAGCACCGTCTCGATCAGGCCGAGCAGCCCCAGGAACGCGACGAGCAAGGGCCGGTAGGGAACCAGCTTCGGGAACTTCGCGGTCAGCTCGGCGCAGCCGTAGCCGACGAGGACGACCACGAGCACCGGGACCAGCAGCGGCCCCCAGCCGAACACCGGCGCGAACAGCAGCCCGGCGGCACCGGTCGCGCCGAGCAGCCCGGCGACCGCGATCCGGTCGAATCCGGCGCTCATGCCTTACCCACCAAGGAGTTCCACTGTGCCGCGGCGCCGGCGGCGTCGACCGCGACGATCAGGCCACCGGCACCCGCCGACGGCCTGAGGTCACCGAGCCGGACCACGGTGTCGGGCCGCCAGCGGGCGGCGTGGCCGAGGTCGGCGTCCGGGCCGGTGATCAGCACCAGCACCCCGCCGGGGCGGTGGGCGGCGGCCAGCGCCGAAGGCAGCAGCGGCGCCTCGTCCGGCGCGTCCTGGGTGACGAGCGCGAGTGCGTCCAGCAGCGTCCTCGCCGCGCGCACCCCGCTGTCGGTCAGGGTGTCCGCGCCCGCGGCGGTGATCAGGCGGCAGTGCTGACCCGCCGACGCCGACGCGTAGAACAGGGAAGCCGCCACCTCGACGGCCTCTTCGAAAACGGCGGGGCGCATCGACGCGGGCCGGGTGTCGAGCACGGCGGTGAACCGCGGCTGGGCCGGATCGGCGTACTCGCGCACCATGAGCCGCCCGGTCCTGGCGGTCGCCTTCCAGTGCAGATGCCGGACCTCGTCGCCGATCACGTACTCCCGCACCGCGCGCAGATCCGCCGAACCGCGCAGCGGCGGGTCGGTGATCGGGCCTTCGTGGTGGTGACGCGGATGCCCGGCCTGCGCCGCGCGCACCGCGTGCCGTCGCGGATGCACCCACAGCCACGCGGTGCTCCCCACGGTCCGGTCGCCGCGGGCGAGGTCGAACAGGTCGGGCCGGTGCACGGTGAGCGGGCCGACCCGCAGCTTCCCGCGTACCGTCGTCGGCAGTTCGTAGTGATACGTCGCTTCCGCGCCGGGCGCGAGCGGGCGGACCCGCAGGCTGTGCGTTTCGGTCCCGATCCCGTCCCCCGCGGCGAATCCGCCGTGACGTCGCGATCCGGTGTTGCGCACGACGAGCGAGGCCAGCGCGGGCTTCCCGCGTTCGACCCGGTCCGGCCGGACGGTCCGGCCGATCTCCACCTGCGGCCGGAACCTGGTGGTGGCCAAGGCGATCAGCACCGCGCCCGCCGCGATCCCCGCGAAGGCGCGGAAGAACGTGTACCCGGCCAGCTCGCCGAGGGCGTAGAACCCGGCGGCGAAGGCGAGCACGATGACACCGCGGCGGGTGAGCCGCACGGCCTACCTCCCCATCGCGGCCATGGGAGCGGCCGTCGCGCCCAGGAGTTCGTCGACGATGTCGGCGGTCCGCCGCTGGTTGAGTTCCGCGTCGGGCGTCAGCACGAGCCGGTGATCGAGCACCGGATGCGCGACGTCCTTGACGTCGTCCGGGGTGACGAAGTCGCGGCCGAAGGTGGCGGCGAGCCCCTGTGCCGCCCGGATCAGCGCGATGCTGCCGCGCGGGCTGGCGCCGTAGCGGACGTCCGGATGCGACCGGCTCGCCGCGGCCAGCCGGACGGCGTAGTTGACGATCTCCGGCGCCAGATGGGACTTCCGGACCTCGTCGATGACCGACTGGACGTCGGCGATGCTCAGCACCGGCTTCAGTTCGTCCGGCGTGACCCCGGCGCAGTCCCCCATCACCACCCGCATCTCGGATTCGAGATCCGGGTAGCCGACCGAGATGCGCATGAGGAACCGGTCCAGCTGCGCTTCGGGCAGCCGGTAGGTGCCTTCCAGCTCGATCGGGTTCTGCGTGGCCACCACGAGGAAGGGCCGCGGCACCGCCTGGCCGACCGAATCGACGGTGACCCGGCGTTCGGCCATCACCTCCAGCAGCGCGGCCTGCGTCTTCGGCGTCCCCCGGTTGATCTCGTCCGCCAGCACGACGTTGGCGAAGATCCCGCCGGGGTGGAACTGGAAGCGTTCGGCGTTCTGGTGGTAGACCATCACGCCGGTGATGTCGCCGGGCAGCAGGTCGGGCGTGAACTGGATCCGGCTCCACCGGCCGCCGATGCTGGCGGCGACACAGCGCGCGATCGTCGTCTTCCCGACGCCGGGCACGTCCTCCATCAGCAGATGCCCTTCGGCGAACAGTGCCGCCACGGTGAACCGGACGACCTCCGGTTTGCCGCGCACCACCGATTGCACGTTCTCGGCGATCTGCTCGTAGGCGACCCTGGGGGTGAGCGTCACAGCAGTTCCTTTTCCTTTCGTCGGCGCAAGCCGACCATCGCGATCGGCCCGAGCCAGAGCACTGAGCCGCCGGGAGTGCCGCCACCGAGGGGACCGCGGTCCGGCACGACACCGCCGGGGGCGCCTCCGCCCGCGCTGGGCACGCCGGTCCAGCTGTCCTTGCCGGTACCGCCGGTCGTCTTGATGGTGGCGTTCACCGTGATGGCGCCGACATAGGCCACGTTGTTGATGTTCAGTGTGGTGGCGCCGGAGCACGACTTCGGGGTCGAGAGGGCGCCGTTGAACTCCGCCTGGCAGGTCGCGGACGCGCCCTTCCCGTTGGCGTTGACGGAGACGATCAGGCCCGTCGTGCCGACCCGGACCCCGGAGATGGTGATGGTCGGCGGATCCGACGGCACCGGGACGGTGACCTTCCGGCTGCCGGTGGCCCCGGTCAGCGTGGACCCCGAATCGAACTTCGTGACCGCGCGGACCGAGACGGTCGCGGTTCCGGTGACCCCGGTGAATTCCGTCGAGGTGGCCGAAAGCGTGCGCTGGCCTTGTCCCGTCGCGCTCACCAGGTAATGCACGAGCGTGCCGCCGCGAAGGTCGGGCTGGGTCCAGCTCACCGACACCTTGCCTGCCGCGGTGGCGTTCGCGGTGACGACAGGTGCCCCGGCCGGCCGGTTGGCGGGTCCCGGCACGACCGCCTTGGCGCTGGCACCCACCCCGAGTCCCACCGAGTTCTCCGCGACCACGGTGACCACGTACGGGGTTCCGTTGGCCAGCCCGGAGATCGTGGTCCCCCGTGACGATCCGCCGAGCTTCGTGGAACCGCCGGTCCAGCTCACCCGGTAGCCGGTGATCCGCGCGCCGTTCTCCGCCGCGGGACTCCAGGAGACCTTGACTGAGCCATCGCCCGCGGTCGCGCTCACCTTCCTCGGCGCGCCAGGCGGAGTCGCCTTCGCCACCGGCGGGGGCGCCTTCTGGGTGACCGGCGGCGCCTGCTGTCGCTGCTGCGACGGCGGAGGCGGGGGCCGTTCGCCGGACGGTTCCGGATCGGCGGGCGGCGCGCCCGCGGTCTGGGTGTTGGCCGCCTTGTCGACGTCGACGTCGACCACCGTGCCGTCTTCACCGTTGACGACCAGCACGTGCGAGCCGTCGGAGCTGTCGACGTAGATGCGGTTGTCCTCGCCCTTGGCCAGCCTCGGCGCCGTGCCCTGGTTCGGCACCTTCGTGGTGGCCTTGAGCTTGCCCGCGGCGTCGTAGGTCAGCACCTCGCCGCGGGTCTCGTCGACCATGGCGACGACGTTCGACGAGGAGAGCGGGCCGTTGAACCGGCTGCCCTTGCTCAGCTCGACCGAAATCGGCTTCGCGGACGGGCGGTCCTGGTCGAGCCCGCTGATGTCGATGAGGTGGAGCTGGTTGCGCTCCGGGTCGGCGATGGCCAGCCGGTCGCCGACGGAGCTGTTGGCCACCTGCGCCGACGGCGAGAGCTTGATGCCGAGGGGCAGGGCTTCGCCGAGCCCGCCAGGGCCGACCCGGTGGAGGCTGTCGCCGGTCATGTCGAGCACGACCGGGCGGTCGCCGACGAGCGTGAGCCCCCCGCCGTGTCCCGGCGGGAGCTGCGCGGTGCAGGTCAGGACGGCGGCGCCCTTGGGCAGCTCGCAGATCGAACCGTTGTCGATGCGGAGCACCCACACCGTGCCGTCGGCGGTCGCGACCGGCCGGGACAGTGGCCCCCCTGCGGGCACCGTCGCGGACGGGTCGCCGAGCCGCACGATCTGACCGGCGTTGCGGTAGACCAGGTACGGACCACCCGCGATCTCCAGCACGAACGGCGTTTCCGGCGCGGGCGGCGGTTTGGACTCCTCCACGCTCAAAGTCGACTTGTCGAACTCCGTGATGCGGTTCCGCTCGACCACGTAACCCGAGTCGTCCCCCTGCGCGACCTGGCTGCCGCTCGCCACGCCGGGCACGTCCGCCCGCGCGTCGACGCGGCTCGTCGAGCCGTCGACGTGGAACGCGGACTGGGCGGCGTCGTTGTAGACCCAGTGCCCGACCTGGACGAACTCCAGCCGTTCCGGGGTCGCGGCCTGCCCGGTCACCGCCAGGCCGACCAGCGCCAGGCAGCCCGCGACCACCAGTGCGACGGCCATCCGGGTCCTGGCCACGACGCTGAAGCGCTTCGTGTCCCGCTCATCGGTGTTCACGCGATCAAGCTAGAGAGCCACCATGAAATTTCGATGAAACTGCCTGTCTCGGGCCTGCGGGCCCGTGTCATCGAAACCTCATGTTCGCCGGGACAAGCTGAGCCCGCCAGACACTGAGGAGGCAGGACGATGACCGATCTCGGCGCGGCCAGGACGGGCGGGCGGTACCACGCGCCGCCCTCGCCGCTTCCCCACGCGGCACCGGCCGTATCGCGGCCCGTAGCCATGCCCGATCCGTTCGCCCATGCCGCGCCCGCCGCACGGGCAGCCGCGCGCGAGGCCGCCCTGAACGCGCTGAACGCCGCTCGCCAGGCGGAGCAACGGCCCCGATGGTCCGCGGCGATGCCCGTTCCGGCGCCTGGTCCGCCGCCACCGGATCCGGCGGTGCCCGCTCCCGCGCGGCGCCCGGACCGGTCCGGCGGAATCGGGGTCGCGCAGATCATCTGCTGGCAGCTCGTCCTCGTCGCGCTCGTCCTGGTCGCGGGACGGCCATGGCCGCTGGTGGCGGTGGTGATCACCGCCGCCGTGGTGGTCGTCGCGCTGACGGCCGTGCGGGTCCGCGGGCGCTGGCTTCACGCCTGGCTCGGTTCGGCGGCGGGCTATCTGCTGCGCGACCGGGACCGGGACCTCCGGAACGCGGGCGAGGCGGGCCGCGCGCTGCTGCGCCTGATGTCGCCGGAAGCGGCGGGGACCACCGGTGAGATCGGCGACGAGCCGGTGTTCATGGTCAGCCGTGCCGAGGGGATCACCGCTGTACTGCAACCGAAATCGGCCGCCCGCGACCAGCCGATGCCGTCACCGCTGACGTTGCTGCCGCCGTCACGGGAGCAGGCCTTGGGGGTCGCCGCCCAGGTCATCCACCATGTCGGCGCGGACCGCTCACGGCCGCCGCGGGGCTGGGTCGCGCTGCAGGCGCTGCGCACGGTCGACGTCCACCGCGACGCCGACGTGCGGCAGGCACTCGGGAACACGGTCCGGCGCGTGCGTCGGCAACTCCGCCGCGACGGGCTGCCGGTGCGGGCGCTCGCCGAAAACGAGGTCTTCGGCACGCTCGCGTCGCTGGCGCACGTCACGGCGGGCCGCGCGCGTATCCGGGAGGACTGGCGGTTCTGGCACAGCGGCCCGATCTGCCAGGCGACCTTCCGGCTCGACGGCTGGGGCGCCCTGTCACCGGTGCTCGCGGCGGATCTTTCGCGCCGTCTGCTCGCCGCGGCCCCCGGTGCCGCGGTGACGCTCGCCGTGACCGCGCACCGCGGCTCCGCCGAGACCGAACCCCTGGTCAGCGCGGCGATCCGGGTCGCCGCCGCGGGTGCGCACGCGGTGGAGCACGCCGTGCGGGACCTGGAACTCGCCGTCCGCCGGGGCGGGCTCACCCTGGAACGGCTCGACGGCAGGCACGCCAAGGGCGTGGCGGCCACCTTGCCGATCGGGGTCAGTTGAGCACGACGATCGCGACGTTGAGCGCCGTCGCGTACAGCGTCCAGGCGAGGTACGGCAGCAGCAACGCGGCCGAAACCCGTGAAGAGCGGCGGAAGTACAGCGCGGTGACCACGATGGCGACGTCGAGCAGGACGATGTCGGCCAGGGCGAGGCCGTACGCGCCTGCCGCGAAGAACAGCGGCGTCCAAGCGGCGTTCAGGACCAGCTGCGCCGCGTACCAGCCCAGCGCCCGGCGTTCCCCGCCGGATTTCCAGTACAGCCAGCCGGAGACGGCGATCCCGAGGTACAGCACCGTCCACACCGGACCGAACAGCCAGGCGGGCGGCGCGAACGGCGGCAAGTCCAGTCCACTGTAGACAGAGCGGGCGTCGGCCGCGGCCAGGCCGCCCACGAGCGCGGCCACCGCGACCGCGGCCAGGAACGGGAGGAACGCCAGCGGCTCGCGGAGTCGTCCTGGGATCGTGGTCATCTTCCGAGGGTAAGGCCGCGGAAAAGGTCTCGCGCGCTCAAGGAAGGACCCCTAAGGTCATTCGCGCGATGAACGACGAAACCTTCCTTGCCCACGTGGCCGAGACCCTGGCCGCGCTGCCCGCCGTGCACGCCGTCACCCTCGGCGGATCACGCGCACAGAACACCCACGGCCCCGGCAGCGACTGGGATTTCGCCGTCTACTACCGCGGCGGCTTCGATCCGGCGGATCTGCGCGCCGTCGGCTGGGAAGGCGAGGTCTCCGAGCTCGGCGCCTGGGGCGGTGGGGTGTTCAACGGCGGAGCCTGGCTCACGATCGACGGCAAACAGGCCGACGTCCACTATCGCGACCTCGACGCCGTCGAACATCACCTGGCCGAGGCGCGGCAGGGCCGGTTCCACTGGGAGCCGTTGATGTTCCACCTCGCGGGTGTGCCGAGCTATCTGCCGGTCGCCGAACTGGCCGTCAACCGGGTGCTGCGCGGCGACCTGCCGCGACCGGAGTACCCGGAAGCGTTGCGCGAAACGGCGCCGCCGATATGGCGAGGCCGGGCGGAACTGACCCTGCGCTACGCCCGTGGCGCCTTCGTCCCGCGCGGGCAGGCGACGGAGGTCGCGGGCGCGCTGGCCACCGCCGCCATGGAAACGGCGCACGCGGTACTGGCGGCGCGCGGCGAATGGGTCACCAACGAGAAGCAGCTGTTGCGGCGCGCGGGATTGCGCGGGGTCGACGCGGTCGTCGCCGGTCTGCGAGCGGATCCCGCCGTCCTCGCCGACGCGGTGGACGAGGCGGAAGCGCTGTTCCGGGCGGCGGATTCCGCCGCTCCTTGACGGGTAAGGAAAAGGTGCCTTGTCGACTCGGTCGCCCAGGCGCCGCATCCGGGTGTCGCGAAAGCCACTTTCGGGACGTCTGAGGTCGCGAAAGTGGCTTTCGCGACACTACTTGCGAGGCCACGCGCCGCTCCTGTCCGCGAAGGCCAGCAGGACGCCCTTGCCTTCCGCCACCAAGTAGCGAAAATCGCCCGATGGGATTGTCGGATTTGAAGCCGCGTGCCGCACGGGTTCTAGTTTCCGTCATGTCCACGACCGATGTCTCCGCCCTCGCGCGGACCACACTGGCGGCGCACCAGTCGCTGTACCTCGCCACCTCCGGCGAGTCCGGCCCCTGGGTGAACGGCGTGTTCTTCGCCGAGTCCGACCTGTTCACCCTCGTCCTCGTCCTGGAGCGACGGGGCCGCACCCTCACCGCGCTCCGGCACAACCCGGTGGCCTCGGTCATCGTCTCCACCGGCTCGCCTGCCGACCCGTTCCTCCAGGCGATGGTCCGCGCCGAGATCCTGGACGGCGAGCGGGCCCAGACCGCCCGCGATCTGCTCGTGGCGAAGGTGCCTTACGTGGCGCCGTTCCTGGACACGCCCATCGAGACCGTCCAGCTGGCCGTGGACACCTGGCGGGTCACCGACATCCCCAACGGGATGCTGCCCGGCGAGGAGCTGGCGGCCGTCTGACCCCGGTGTGGCGCGGGTCACGGAATGACGGGCGATCTTGAGCGCTACAGAGAGATAAGACCCGTTCCGTACCTCTAGGAGTGCCATGTCCGCCACCGCCACGCCGGAAGAGACCGCTCTGGCCGTCCCCGCGCTCGACGACTTCGACTTCCCGCTCACCGACGGTGCCGCCTGCCGCATCGACGACCCCGACTGCGAAGCCTGCCAGTAAGGCAGACCGGTCCGTGAAGGCCTCCTTGAGGGACTCTGAGTCCCTCAAGGAGGCCTTCACGGACTTGCGAGCTTGCCGCGCAGGTCCTGAAGGATCTTCGTGAGCAGACGCGAGACGTGCATCTGGGAGATCCCCAGCCGCGCCGCGATCTGGGACTGGGTCAAGTTGTCGAAGAAGCGCATCGTGACGATCGCCCGGTCCCTTTCCGGCAGCCGCTTGAGCAGCGGGACCACGGTGTGCCGGTCCTCGATGAGCCCGAACCGGGAGTCCAGCTCCCCCACCACGTCGGACAGGGAAAGCGTGCCCTCACCGCCGTTGACCGGCCGGTCGAGGGACGACGTCTGGTAGCTGTTCGCGGCGAGCAGGCCTTCCCGGACGGTGTCGACGTCGACGTCCAGATGAGCGGCCAGTTCGGAGGGGGTCGGCGCGCGGCCGAGGACCTGGGTGAGTTCCGTGGTTCCCCGTGACAGCCGGGTGCGCAGCTCCTGCATCCCGCGCGGGACGTGCACCGCCCAGCCGGTGTCGCGGAAGAAACGCCGTACCTCGCCCATGACCGTCGGCACCGCGTAAGCAAGGAAATCGCCGCCCTGCACGGGGTCGAACCGGTCCACGGCCTTCATCAGCCCGATCCGGGCCACCTGGATCAGGTCTTCCCGCGGCTGGCCGCGTCCGCCGAACCGGACCGCGATGTGCTCGGCGATCGGCAGGAGCTCGAGGATCAGGTGCTCCCGCAGCCGGCTGCGCTCGGGATGACCGTCGGGCAGTTCCGCCATTTCGTCGAACAGGGGGCGGCAATGCGAGTAGTCGTCGCTTCGCCGGCGTTCCACCAGGGACACCGCGGTCATCGAACGTCCTCCGGCTCGGGTGACTCTGCTCCCCACGTCTGGTTCGGGGATACCCGTGCGCCCGGCCGGGCAAACATCGAAGGCGGATGAACCGGTTACCCTCGCCCCATGGCCTGCCGTATCACCGAACTCGTCCTCGACTGCGCCGATCCGGTCCGGATGGCCGCGTTCTGGTGCGAAGTCCTCGGGTACGCCGAAATCGGCAAAGAGGGCGAGGACATCGAGATCGGCCCGCCCGGCACCGGCTTCGGCGGCCCGCAGCCCACCTTGATCCTGAGCCGCAGCGACGACCCGAAGCCCGGCAAACTCCCCCTGCACCTCGACGTGAACCCCACCGACCGTGATCAGGACGCGGAGCTGGAGCGGCTGCTCGCCGCCGGCGCGCGGCCCGCCGACGTCGGCCAGACCAGGGACGAGTCGTGGCATGTGCTATCCGACCCCGAGGGAAACGTGTTCTGCCTGCTGCGCAACCAAGTCGCCCCCTGACCGGGGTACGTGGAGGCCCGGCTAGCTCGACAGCCGGTGACGGGCGTACCGCGTGGCGGCTGTGCTGAGCCTGGTGGCACCGGGGAAAGGCGTCGTGGCGGCTCGGTAGCTCCACAGTCCGGCCACGTAGCAGGCGAACGCGGTGACGGCCTTGTCCGTGCGCGTGGTCCACGACGGCACCGTCGCCGCCCATGCTTCGGCGGCGCCCGGTTCGTGGCCCGCCGCGATGAGCCGCACGACCAGGAAAGCCGTGTCGACCCATTCAGCGCCCGAGGCCGGCCGTCCCCAATCGATCACCCGGACCGACGACGCATCGTCACCGATCATGAACTGATGCTCATGGAGATCGGTGTGGATCAGGGCGCTCCCGGCGACCAGTCCGGGGGTCGCGCGGCACCAATCGGTCAGCTCGTCGATATCCAGACCGGCCACGGTGTCCGGAGCCTCGGCAGCGAGCTTGGCCCACCAGTCAGCCGACGCCCACCGCTTGCTCAGCGGCTGAGCCGAGCCACCGGGGAGCGCGCTGATCCGCGCGACGGTCGCCGCGACGGTCGTGAGATCGGCGGAGCCGGGCGTCAGGTCGGCGGGACGGCCGTTGACGTACTCGAAGCCGACGACGAACCAGAGCTCACCCGCGTCGACGTCTTCACTGAACCGGGTTGCCGGTGCGAGTCCGGGAGCGAGGTCTGCGGCGTCGGCCTCGTTGCGCAGCCAGCGCATCTGCGGGCTGATTCCCCGGACACCCTTGAGGAAAACGTCTCCTGACTTGCCGCGAAGGACGAGAGCGGTGTTGCAGTGCTGTCCCTGCTCGATGTCCCGGACCGCGGTGACCGGACCGAGGTGCGAGAGGACCGCGCTCCGCACGGCGCTGGGCAGGTCGTCCCAGGTGAATCGCTCCATCACGCCAGGACGGTAACAGTGCGGACCGGATGGTGATGGCATCCCGTGTCGCCGCTGGAGTGAGTACACCCTTCCGAGCACTGGTTGCACGCGGCCGACGCGTCCCACAAGGGCGGATCGACCGCATACCCGGCCGCCCGGATGGCCTGCATGGTGACCTTCATCGACTCCGCGGGAGTCCGCGACACCGAGACCGAGCCGGTGTCTGTCGGCTCGTGGTGGAGAAAGCGACCCGCGAGGCGTTCACAGAATGCGGCGTACTCGCGCGTGTAGAGGATGAACGTGTGCCAGCCGATGTCGACGGTTTCACTGGGAGACAAAGGTTCTGACGCTCCCGCGCAAGTCGCCAGGAACGCGAGCGCCTGATCCACGATGCGGGTAGCGAGCTCCTGAGACATCTCCTGCTCTTTGCGGATCCGGTTCGCCAACCGGTCGAACAGTTCTTCCGCGACAAGACCCTGTCCGGTCAGTTCCTCAACTGCGATATTCACGCGATCTCCCTGTCAGTTCGCAACTTCCGGGCTTGCTTCTGCGCCAAGGCATGGTTGCCGTACCACGCTGGAGGACCGCGTTGCGGCAACCGGGAGCCATCGGGTGGAATGGCTCGTCAGGTGCCTTCGGCTTTGCGCGGCGGCGAACTCGTCCGGAGCGATCGGCTGTCCAAGTTTCCGCGAAAGGCTCGCTCGTCGCGGGCTCCCGTTCGCTGCGGCTCCTTAGCATGACCCTGTTCATCAGGTAGCCTGGTCGTTACCCGGCGTCATGGGAATAGACCGACCGTCTACGAGCGTCTACAAGGCGATGAGGCACATGAGCGACCTGGGAAGCCGGTTGCGGGCAGCTCGCGAAGCTGCGGGAATGAGCCTTGCCGCAATGGCGGCCAAGACGCACTGGAGCAAGGCACAACTCGGCCACCTGGAGACCGGAGCACGTGCCGTGAAGCGCGAGCACGTCATCACCTACTCACGCGCGTTGAACGTCTCGGCTGAATCGCTGTACGGGCAGCCGCAAGACCCGCTTCGGGTCGCTCACGAGTGGCTTGTTGCCGACGGTCCAGCCCGAGTTCACAGATCAGCGGGCCGCCGGGTCGGCCAGAGCTTCGCGACCGAACTGGAGCAGAGAGTCAACGACCTCCGCCGACTCGATGACACTGTCGGCGGCGGGGATCTCATCCCGCTAGTGCGCCGAGAACTCGCTGAGACCTCGGCAGTGGTGAAGTGCGCCGACTACTCCGAAGCGGTCGGCCGTCGCCTGCTGGTGGCCGTCGGCGAGTTGTCACAGCTCGTCGGCTGGGTCGCGAGCGACGCAGGCTATTTCCTCGAAGCCCGGCATGTCTACCTCGATGGTGTCTCGGCCGCGCGCGACGCCGGAGACCGGACACTCGCCGGGCAGCTTCTGTCGACGCTTTCCTATCAGATGGCGAACGTCGGCAACCCCGCTGACGCTGCGCTTCTCGCGAAGAGCGCGGTGAAGGGCGCACACGACGCGCCTCCGATCGCCAAGGCTCTCCTGCTGGAGCGCGTGGCGTGGGCAAGCGCCCGGTCCAGGGACGCCGAGTCCGCTCTCCGGGCGATGGATGCCGTGGACGACGCCTACGAAAGCCGCTCTGCCGGAATTGGTGAACCGGAGTGGGTGTACTGGCTGAACCGGGACGAAATCGACGTCATGGCCGGTCGATGCTTCATCGAAATCGGCCAACCCGACAGAGCGGCACCACTGCTCTCCCACGCCATCGACGCCTACGATTCCGAACATGCCCGTGAAGTCGCCCTCTACCGAACCTGGCTGGCAGAGTCCTTAGCCCGCGCGGGCGAGCTGGACGCCGCACGTGACGTCATCGAGAAAGCGCGGAGTACCTCGGCGGGCATCAACTCGGCTCGGCTTACCCGGCGGGTCGAAGATATTGAGCAATTGGTCGGCTAGTGCCACTACGACTCACATCCGGTCTTGAACAACGACAGAAGGCCCCACCGGCAACGGTGGGGCCTTCACGTACTGCGGTCAGCCGAGGTCGAACCGGTCGAGCTCCATGACCTTCGTCCAGGCGGAGGCGAAGTCCGCGGCGAACCGCTCGCGGGCGCTCTGGCCCGCGTAGACCTCGGAAAGCGCCCGCAGCTGCGAGTTGGAGCCGAAGACGAGGTCGACCGCGGTGGCGGTCCACTTCACCTTGTCCGTGGCCACGTCGCGGATCTCGTAGACGTTCTCCTCGGCCTCCGACACCTTCCACCGGGTGCCCGGCGAGAGCAGGTTGGTGAAGAAGTCGTTGGTCAGCACGCCGGGCCGGTCGGTGAGGACCCCGTGCCGGGTCTCGCCGTGGTTGATCCCGAGGGAACGCAGACCGCCGGTGAGCACGGTCATCTCGGGCGCGGTCAGGCCGAGCATGTAGGCACGCTCGACGAGCAGGACCTCCGGCTGCAGCTTCTCGCCGGGACGCAGGTAGTTGCGGAACCCGTCGGCGCGCGGTTCGAGAAGCGAGAACGACTCGACGTCGGTGTCCTCCGGCGCGGCGTCGGTGCGACCGGGGTGGAACGGCACGGTCACCTCGGTGCCCGCGTCGCGCGCCGCCTTCTCGACGGCCGCCGAGCCCGCCAGCACGATCAGGTCGGCCAGCGAGATCTTGGCGCCACCGGCGTCGTTGAAGGCGCGCCGGACGCCTTCCAGGGTCTCCAGTACACCCGCGAGCCGCTCGGGCTCGTTGACCGCCCAGTCACGCTGGGGTGCCAGGCGGATCCGGGCGCCGTTGGCACCGCCGCGTTTGTCGGTGGACCGGAAGCTCGCCGCGGCCGCCCACGCGGTGCCTGCCAGCTGGGCGACCGTGAGACCCGATTCGAGCACCTTCGCCTTGAGCGCGGCGATGTCGGCGTCGCCAACGAGGTCGTGGTCGACGTCCGGCACCGGGTCCTGCCATAGCTGCGGTTCCGGGACCCACGGTCCCAGGAAGCGGCTGACCGGGCCCATGTCGCGGTGCAGCAGTTTGTACCAGGCCTTGGCGAACGCCAGTGCGAACTCGTCCGGGTGCTCCAGGAAACGGCGTGAGATCCGCTCGTACGCCGGATCGACGCGCAGCGCCAGATCCGTCGTGAGCATGGTCGGCTTGTGCTTCCTGGCCGGGTCGTGGGCGTCCGGGATGATCGCTTCGGCGTCCTTCGCGACGTACTGCTTGGCGCCGCCGGGGCTCGTGGTGAGCTCCCACTCGTAGCCGAAGAGGATCTCGAAGAACCGGTTGCTCCACTGCGTCGGCACGTCGGTCCACGTCACCTCGAGACCGCTGGTGATCGCGTCCCCGCCCTTGCCGCTCTCGAAGTCGCTGAGCCAGCCGAGGCCCTGCGCCTCGATCGGGGCACCTTCGGGTTCCGGGCCCACGTGGTCGTCGGCGTTGCCCGCGCCGTGGGTCTTGCCGAAGGTGTGGCCGCCCGCGATGAGCGCGACGGTCTCCTCGTCGTTCATCGCCATCCGGGCGAAGGTCTCCCGGATGAAGCGAGCCGCCGCGGCCGGATCCGCGTTGCCGCGGGGCCCCTCGGGGTTGACGTAGATGAGGCCCATCTCCGTCGCGCCGACGTCCGGCACCATCTCGGATTCACTGGCGTAGCGCTCTTCACCCAGCCAGGTGTCTTCCGGACCCCAGAAGATCTCCTCGGGCTCCCAGGTATCCACCCGGCCGAAGCCGAAACCGAACGTCTCGAAACCCATCGACTCCAGCGCGACATTGCCCGCGAGCACGAGCAGGTCGGCCCACGAGATCCGCTGGCCGTACTTCTCCTTGACCGGCCACAGCAGCCGCCGCGCCTTGTCGAGGTTGGCGTTGTCCGGCCAGCTGTTGAGCGGGGCGAACCGCTGCCCGCCGTCACCGGCCCCGCCGCGGCCGTCGTGGATGCGGTACGTGCCCGCGGCGTGCCAGCTCATCCGGATCATCAGGCCGCCGTAGTGGCCGAAGTCGGCGGGCCACCAGTCCTGCGAGGTGGTGAGCACGTCGACGATGTCCCGTTTGAGGCCTTCGACGTCGAGCTTGGCGAACTCCTCGGCGTAGCTGAAGCCCACGCCGAGCGGATTGGCCTTCGACGAGTGGGCGTGCAGCACCGACAGGTCGAGCTGGTTGGGCCACCAGTCCTTGTTCGTGCGCGGGCGCCCGCCCGATTTGGGTTTCGGCGAATCGATCGCCGGGTTCTCGCTCTCACTTCCGTGCGCGGTCACGGAGTCCGGGGCCACCGGGCAGCCCTTCTCCGGGGTGTCACTCATTTTCTTCCTTCCGGGCAGGCGAATCATCGCTGGATGGGTTCGGCCGCGCAGCCGGGGCAGACACCCCAGTAGACGACCTCCGCCTCGTCGATCACGAAACCGTGGTCGCCGGAGGCGGCGAGACAGGGGGCGTGGCCGACAGCGCAGTCGACGTCCGCGATCGCGCCACAGGAACGGCATACGACATGGTGGTGGTTGTCCCCCACACGGGTCTCGTAGCGGGCGAGCGCGCCGGCTGGCTGGATACGCCGGACCAGACCGGTTTCGGTGAGCGCCCGCAGCACGTCGTAGACCGCCTGGTGCGAGACCGTGGGAAGTCCGGCCCGCACCAGCGCTATCACCGTTTCGGTGTCGACATGCGGGTGATCTCGCAGCGCCGCGAGCACGGCCAGCCGAGGCCGGGTCACGCGCAACGAGACGGCCCGCAGCTGTGCCTCGAAGTCGGACATCACCGAAAACGATAGGAGCGTGTCTGGACTCGGTCAAATGACGTGCGGCGGATTCCCCCGGTCAGGGTGGTCGCGAGTGGCGATTCTCGTTCTCTTGAGGCGAAAAGTAGCGTGCCTGTGCGCGTTTCAGTGACTCTGCGCGACACCGGGCCTGCGGCACCGACCGTGTGGAAAGGCCCCTTCACCCCGCTCGATACGCCCACCCTCACCTGCCGGACGTTTGGAAAAGATCACTTCCGGGTAAACCCCTTTCGGGGCCATGACTCGCGGAGTGGATTCATGACGAAGACCGGAAACGGCAAGCCTCCGAACCGCGTCGGGACCACCGATGTCGAATGTCTCGAAAACGCGGTCGGCGTCCTGCGCGCGCTGGATTACCGGCAGGGCGGCGCTTTCAGCCGGGACGCGGTGCACGTCGTGAAAACGGTCAGCCTCCTGCTCCATTGGGGCACGGTTCCCGGCGCGCTCCGGTCACGGTTGCTGACCGTGCTCGCCGATCTGCACAATCTGCTCGGCTGGACGGAATTCGACATCGGCCGCCGGATACCGGCGCGGATCCGGTTCGACCGCGCGCTCGATCTCGCCGCCGAAGCCGGGAACGACAGTCTCGTTGCCAACATCCGTTACCGCCTGGCCAGGCTGGCCCTGCACCATCACGACGTCGATGGCGGGCTGGGTCACCTCCGCCGGGGGCAGGCGGCCGCCCGCCGGTCCGGTTCCCGGCGGGCGCAGGCGATCCTGACGGTCAACGAGTCGTGGGCACTCGCCATGACCGGGGACGAGCGTGCCGCCCTCGCGGCCCTCGGGCGGGCGGAGGACCAGTTCGAGAAAGCGGACACTTGGGCGACCGCACGCCCTTGGGAAGCTTTCTTCGGCGCCACGGACATGGCCGCGATGCGCGGTACCGTCCTGACCGAGCTGGCCCAGACGGTCACACCCCGGCACAGCGACGAAGCGATCGCCCAGCTTCGCGACGCCACCGGCCGCTACGGCGTGGAAATGTCCCGCAGCCTGGCGCTCACCCTGATCATGCTCGCGCAGAATCACGCGCTCCAGTGCGATTTCGACGAGGCCGTCCGCACCGGGACCGAGGCCGTGGACCTGGCGCACGGCCTCGGTTCCACCCGGACCAAGGATCGTCTGGCACCACTGGCGAGACTGCTGCGCGGACGCACGGCCGATCGCGGACTGCTCGACCGGATCGACCGTTACCGCGCCGCACCGGTCACGTAGCCCGCGAACCGCCGTCCGAGCAGGGCCGCGGTCGCCGTGAAACCGAGGCACAGACCGGCCCAGACACCCCAGCCGCCCCAGGCGAACACATACGCGCACAGCACCATGGCGGGCACACCGACCGCCCAGTACCCGACGAGGGTGCAGCGCAGTCCGGAAACGGTGTCGCCGAGCCCGCGCAGCAGACCGATGAGGATGTTCTGCGTTCCCTTGCCGTATTGCTGCGCGATCGCGAACAGCAACAGGGTCGACGCGGTGCCGAGCACCACCGCGTCGGCCTCGTCGTGCAGGAACGGCCACACCAGGATCTGCGGCACCACGAGGTATCCCAGGCTCACCACCGCCATGGCCGACCAGGAGAGCGTGAGCGCCTGACGGGCGATCACCGGAGCCTGCCGCTCTTCTCCGCGGGAGACCGCGCGACTGACCAAAATGGACGATCCTTGGGACAGCCCGATATTGGCCTGGTAGACGATGTAGGCGAGCTGGTTCGCGACGTTCGACGCGGCGAGCATCGCGGGTCCGAAGGCACCCATCAGCACCGTCGCGATCGACGTGATCGCCGCTTCCGAACCGTAGGTGAAACAGATCGGGGTCCCGTGCCGGACGATGTGCCGGACCACCGCCGGATCCGCGCGCCAGAGCGCGAGCGACACCATGGGGCGCAGCGACGGATCCCGGCGGACGGCCGAGGCGAACACGGCGAGAGTGAAGAACTGGACCAGCGTCGTCGCCAGGCCGATACCGGCGACACCGAGTTCGGGCAGGCCGGCCCAGCCGTAGATGAAGGCCGCGTTGAGCGCGGCGTTGACCGCGATCGAAACGCACGTCACGGCCAGCAGGGAACCCGGACGGCGCAGCCCGACGGCGAACTGCCGCAGCACGTTCAGCCACACCATCGGGAACAGCCCGCCGGCCAGCGTGAACATCATCGCCCTGGCGAGCGAGACGATTTCCGGCTTCTGGCCGAGCAAAGGCAGCGCCGCCGCGAGTCCACAAAGGACAGCGGCGCCGATCGCGGCGGTCAGGGTCGCGACGAGCAGCGCCGACCGCAGGAGTGACCGGATCTCGTCCCGCGCGCGCTCGTCGAGCCCGTCCGTGCCGGTGCGGAGCTCACTCGCCCCGGCCGCCGTGGCGACGAGGTTCCCGACGCCGGTGACCATGCCGACGCACATGGTGCGGATCTGGTTGTAGAGCAGGATCGCCAGGCCGCCGGCCGCCACCGCGGTCACCCCGAGGAGCCCGAGCATGGCCAGGTCGACGCTGGTGAGCGCCACCTGTGCCAGCTGGATGCCCGCGATCGGCGCGGCCAGCGCGACGAGCGCCCGGTATCCGCGTGTCCCCACCATCGTGCTCACGCGCCCACCGCCACCGGGAACGCCTTGTCACGCATGGCCACGCGCACGGATTCGGCGTAGGTGGTGAACCAGCGATCCACGCGCCGGTGGGCGAGCTCGTCGAGCACTCCCCTGGCACGCAGCCATTCGTCGTCGTAGACCGAGTCGAGGTACTTCTCCCCGGCGTCGTTGCACAGCACCACGACGGCGCTTCCGGCCGGATACGCGTAGAGCCGCCGGAGCGCGACGTGGATCGCGCCGCCGGTGGTCCCGCCGACCAGCACGCCGGTGCGCCGGGCGACGACACGGGCACCGGCGAAGGCGTCGCTGTCGGACACCCGGTGCGCCTCGCCGATCAGCGACCGGTCCACGTTGTCTCCGACCGGGAATCCGGCGGGACTGCCCGCCCCGGTCTGGTGGTAGATCCCCGGCGCGCCACCGAAGATGATCGAACCGACGGGTTCGACGGCCACCGCGTGGGTGCCCGCTCCCGCCGCGCGCAGGGCGCGGGCCGTACCGCACAGCGAGCCGCCGGTGCCGATCGCCGCCACGAGCACGTCGACGTGGCCGAGCTGCCGCACCAGTTCCCGCGCCAGCCCGGCATATCCGTTGCCGTTGCCGGGATGGTTGTGCTGGTCGGGGTGGTACGCGCCGGTTTCGGCGGCGATCCGGGCCGCGACCCGCCGCCGCTGGACCGAGCTGACCCCACCGTCCGGCGGGCACTCGACGAACACCAGTTCCGCGCCCAGCGCGCGCAGCATCCCGAGCTTTTCGCGAGCGGCGTGATGGTCGACCACGGCGGTGAACCGGTAGCCGCGTTCCAGCGCGACGAGCGCGAGCCCGTTCCCGGTGTTGCCGGACGTGGGCTCGACGATGTGCCCGCCGGGCCGCAGCCTGCCCTCGAGTTCCGCCTCGTCGATCATCTGCCTCGCCATGCGCACCTTGCACGAGCCGGTCGGGTTGAGGTGGTCGAGTTTGAGCAGGAGCCGCGTCCCGGTACCGGTGCGCGCGAGCTCCAGCAGCGGCGTGTTCCCGATCAGGTCGGACGCGCGCTGGACGATCGTCATCGGATCTCCTGGATCGGGTGGTCGGTGTCGACGTGCCAGCGGTCGCCGTCGGCCACCACCTTCGGCGGCAGGGGAAGCTGATGGAATCCGCTCTCGTTCTTGTCCATCTGGTAGCCGGCGGTGTTGGGGTACACGAGCAGGTCACCGATCCGCGGCCGCGCGGGCAGCTCCACCGCGCGCCAGGTGAGCACGTCGTATTCCATGCAGCTCGAACCCGCGACGATCGTGCGCACCGGCGTGCCGCCAGGACCGTCCCGGCGCACGAGGACCGGATCGGGCAGGAACTCGCTGCCCTTCCACTGCTCGGACAGGCTCATGGACAGGCCCGCGACCGTGGTGATCAGGTGGTCTTCGGCGGGTTTGCAGCCCAGTACCGGGAAAACCGTGAACCCGGCGCCGTCGACGAGGGCCCGGCCCGGTTCCAGCAGCAGTTCGATCCTGTTGTCGCGCAGGCGTTGCGCGAGCGGCTTGCCGTCGATCTCGTGCCGCAGGACGGCGGTGACCATCGCCGCGCCGGTCGGCGCCTGGTGGTACGGGTAGGTCGTGGCCGGGTTGCGCCGGGCGTGGAACCAGCCGTCGTGCCTGCCGGACTCGAACCGCGCCCAGCTCTCGGCGTCCACATAGGACACCGCGATCCCGCCGCCGATACTGATCTTCGACGCCGGATGCCCCAGCGTGCGGGCGTCGCGGCACAGTTCGATCAGCGACGCGGCGAGTTCGGCCCGCGGCACGGGGTCGTAACCGTCGAGGTGGAACGAGAAACCACGCAGGACGACCGGTTCGGCGCACCCCCGCACCGCCGCCTTCAAGGCGTCGGGGGCGAACCCGAAGCGGCTGTCGGGCGCGGACGGCGGTCGCACCCGCAGCAGCACTTCGGCCGTCTCGCCCAGTTCGGTGGCCAGTCGCGCGACGCGTTCCAGTTCGTCGGCCGCGTCCACCGCGATGAGACAGCGATGCCGCAGGGCGAGCCAGAGGAGACCGTCCGGTTTGGCGGCGCCGGTCACCCCGATCGCCTCGCCTCGCACGCCGTTGCCGAGGGCGTGCACGAGTTCGGGCACGCTCGCGACGTCGACCCCCGTACCGGGCCGGGTGCATTCCCGCAGCCAGGCCGCCGCTTTGTTCGCCTTCTTCCCGTAGTAGACGGTGCCCTCGACGCGTTCGGCGGCGAGCGCCGCGACCAGTTCCCCGAGGTTTCCGGCGAACGTGGCCGGATGGATCACGTGGAACGGGCCGCCGCCGACACCGCGGGCGATCTCCCACAGCGTCTCCGAGTCGCGCAACCGGCGCGCCCAGGGACGTTCGAGCGCGGGCAACGGCGGGGACAGGGTGTCGATCAGGTCCACAGGGCCACCTCGCGGCCGCGGCCAGCCGCGATGGCGCGGGCGGCCAGCGCGTGCGCCACCGGGATGTCGGTGATGATCATGCCGCTGCTGAACGCGAACACCCGGTCTTCGTCGCTACGCCGCCCTGGCGCGCGGCCGGCGAGGATCTCGGGAAGTTCGGCGTCGACGCGGAAGACGCCGTCCGGCCCCGCCATCCGCCGCCCGGTCACCTCGACCTGCGCGCCGCTGGTGGCCACGGTGTAGTCGGCTTCGGCGAGCGTCCCTTCCTGGACTCCCTTGCTGGCGACCGAGATCAGCAGCCCGCCCGGCGGCAGCCAGCCGAGGCGGATCTTCGGATGCGCGGCCCGGCCGGAGGCGGCGACCACGATGTCCGACTCACGCGCCGCGGCCTCCACGTCGTCGACGAGTTCGACCTCGCGCTCCGGGAACCGCTCCTTCAGTGCGGCGACGCTGTCACGCAGGCCGTCGGGATGCGTGCCGAACAGCCGCAGCCGTGCGAGGTCCGGCACCGCGGTGAGCAGGTACGGCAGCGTCCGGATCCCTTGCGCCCCGGTGCCGACCATGAGCGCGGACCGCGCGCCCGGCCGGGCGCAGGAGCGCGCGATCAGCGCGGTGCTGGCGGGCGTGCGGGTGGCGCCGACGCGATGGCAGTCCATGAGCGCGAACGGCAGGCCGGTGGTGTCGTCGTAGAGGGTGATCGTCGTGTAGTACTTCTCGGCCGACGTACTGCCCTGCCGGTAGCTCGTCTTGAACGCGGCCTGTTCGAGCGAGCCGTCGTAGCCGAGCATCGAGTACGCGACGGCGTCCCGCGCGGGGTCCGGCATCGGCACCATCAGTTTCGCGGGGTTGCGCGACGTTCCGGCCGCGTAGGCCAGGTAGCCGTCTTCGACCATGGTGATCGCCTCGTGCGGGGTGAGCTCGAGGTGGTGCAGATCCGAGCGCGTGAGGATGTGCAGCGCGGGGCCGGAGTTCATGAACGGTCACCTTTCTGGTGGACAGGAACCGGCCGCAGCTTAATGAAAATGATTGTCCTTATCGATAACTGTGGTCCTTGTCACGCTAGGCTGGCGGCCGTGAGAGGACCTTGGAGCGTGGCGCGAAGCCGCTCGCTGGCTGAAGAAGTTCAGGATCTGCACGCCATCGGCTACCTCGCGCCGGAAGGCTCCTCGCCGCCGCGGGAAGGCCCGCTGGCAGGGGTTCCGGTGGTCGTCAAGGACAACATCCACGTCGCGGGCATGCCGAGCACCGCGGGCACCCCGGCGCTGGCGGACCACGTTCCGCGCGAGCACGCGAGTGTGGTCCGGCGGCTGATCGACGCGGGCGCCGTCGTCATCGGCAAGGCGACCATGCACGAACTCGCGTTCGGCATCACCTGCGACACGACACCGGCCGGGCCGGTGCGCAACGCCTGCGACCCGTTCCGCTTCGCCGGGGGCAGCAGCGGCGGGACCGCGGTCGCCGTCGCGGCGCACATCGTCCCGGCGGGCCTCGGCACCGATACCGGAGGATCGCTGCGCGTCCCCGCCGCGCTCAACGGGGTTTGCGGCTTCCGGCCCACCACGGGCCGCTACCCGTCCGACGGCATCACCCCGTTGAGCAGCACACGGGACACCGCCGGGCCGATCGCCCGCACGGTCGACGATCTCGCGCTCCTCGACTCCGTCCTCGCGGCCGAGAAACCGGAAACCCTGCCGAGGATCGCGCCGTCGGCGATCCGGCTGGGCTTGCCGAGCGGCTTCTTGACCGGCGACCTGGACGACGAAGTCGGAGAACTGTGGGCCGTCGCGCTGACCCGGCTGCGCGCGGAGGGCGTCACCCTGGTGCCCGTCGACGACACCACGCTCGCCGGACTCAGCGCCGATCAGGGAATGCCGCTGGTGATCCACGAAGCGGGCATCGGGCTTCGTGCCTACCTCGAGGAATACGTGCCCGGCGTCTCGTTCGAGCAGCTCGTCCGCGAGGTCGCCGCGCCCGACGTCCTGGCGATCTTCACCGGCTCGGTCCTACCGGGTGTCGATCCGGCCGTCTACGAGGCGGCCCTCGCCACCCGTTCGGCCCTGCGCGACACCTACGCGAGGCTCTTCCGTGAGGGCGGCATCGACGCACTCGCCTTTCCCACCACACCGGCGACGGCGCGGGACTTCACGGACGTCGAGAGTTTCGTGCACAACGGGCGTGTGGTCGCGACGTTCCCGACCTTCATCCGCAACTGCCAGCCCGGCAGCATCGCGGGTGTCCCCGGCCTGACGGTCCCGATGGGCCGGGGAGGGAAGGGCCTGCCCGCCGGGCTCGCGCTCGACGGCGTGGTCGGCGAAGACCGGAAACTGCTGGCCATCGGGGATTCCGTCGAGCGGGTCTTGCGGATCAACCCGTTCGGATACTGGCCTGAAGCGCGTGGATGAGCGCCGCGGCGGCGGGCGGGTCCGGCGGATCGCCGTACGTGACGGCGTAGATCTGGCGAGGATCCCCGGCCAGTTCGGTGGCGTGGATACCCGGCAGCCGGTGGGCGCGCAACGCCAGCCGGGGCAGCGTGGTCACCCCCATCCGCGCGGCGACCAGCGCCTGCATGACGACGATGTCGTCGCTGACCAGGGAAATCCGCGGCGAGAACCCGGCGCGCGCGCAGATCGTGACGAGCTCGTCCTGGCAACGGCCGCAGCCGCCGATCCAGGTGGAGTCACGGTGGTCGGCGATGGTCTGCCCCGGTTCGCTGGAGAGCAGGTAGATCGGGTCTTCGAGGAGATGGACCAGCCGTAGTCCCTGTTCCTCGCGAGGTGTGTCGGCGTACCGGAAGATCAGGGCGACGTCGATCCGCCCTTCCCGCAGCATGCGCAGCGCCTCGCCGGGGTGTTCGTCGATCAGCCCCAGCTCGATCCCCGGATGGGCGCGGGCCAGCGCGGCGGCCGCGCCGGGAACGATGGTGCTCAGGATCGACTGGAACCCGGCCAGCCGGACCCGCCCGGCCCGCAGCCCCACCTGCGCGGCCAGTTCGACCTCGGCGCCTTCGACCCGGCCGACGATCTCGGCCGCGCGGGCGGCGAGCAGTTTCCCTTCCGGGGTGAGCCGGATACCGCGGCCGATCCGCTGGATCAATTTCGCGCCGGTGGCGGCTTCCAACCGCGAAAGATGGTGGCTCACCGCCGGTTGGGTGTAATGCAGTTCCTTCGCCGCCGCGGTCATCGAACCGTGCCTGGCGACAGCCGCCAGCACCGAGAGCTGGACCAGATTCAGCATACATAAAGACTACCTATGAAAACGTGAGAACGTCGGCATTGGACGCCGGTCGAACAGCCGACCACGATGGGAAGTGACCGGAAGGAGAAAAGCGATGAGCGTCGCTTCCACGAATGTCAGACCCGGCCTCGCGGAGCTGATAGAACGGCTCCGGAAGTGCACCGGGAGAGCGAACGAACCCCTTGTCACCGCACAGGCCGTCGCCTCCGTTCTCACCGAGCTCCGGCCGACAACGGAGCTGCTCGGCGAGAAGGAACTGGAGGGGTCCGCGAGCGGGTACACCCGCACCACGCTGCACGCCGAAGCGAACTTCTCGATCACCGCGCTGGTCTGGCGGCCCGGTCAGCGCACCGAGATCCACGACCATCTGGTGTGGTGCACATTCCTTGTCCTCCAAGGAACCGAGACGGAGACCATCTTCGACATCGAAGGCGACCGGCTGGTCCGGACGGCCCAGCGGCGACGGCCCGCCGGCTCGGTCAGCGGCGTCGCGCCCCCCGACGACATCCACCAGGTGCACAACGCGGGCGACACCGTCGCCGTCACCCTGCACGTGTACGGCGCCGACCTCAGCAAGGGCACCAGCGTGCGCCGCAATTACCAGGTACGGTCCGCGCCGACCTATAACTCGTGAGCATTACCCCATTGCGACCAAGGCATTCGTCCGGCAATTCTTTTCACGTCGTGACAATTCGTCTCGTCAATTCCGCTAGCGCCGGGCGGCGGTCGCCGACGGAAGCCCACTGAACCGCGATCGGTACGCACCGGCGAATCCGCCGGGATGGGTCATGCCCCAGTGGCAGGCGATTTCCCCGACTCGGTCATCGGTCGACAGCGATCGCCGCCCTCGAACAGGAGCGGCGGCATCGCGAGTCGTATCCGCTCATCGAAGCCTGCCACCAACGTCAGCGCAGCTCAGCGGCCCTTGCGGAAGATCGCGGTCACCTGGGCGCCCTCGTCGACCTCCACCGGCCCGGCCGCGCGCCGGGTCTCGACACCGACCGCGTCCGCCAGCGCGCAGCCGTACAGGTCGAGCGCGGACTCGGCCAGTGCGGTCAGGTCGGTGATCGCGGACCGGCCGCGTACCCAGCCCGTCGTGCCGATCACCAGCGCCACCACGATGGCGGGCCACCAAAACGCTCCGAGCAGCAGCGTCGGCCAGGCCCAGCTGGAGACCGTGACCGCCGCCGCGAACGCCCCGTTCGCGGCGGTGATCTCGGCCCGCGCGGTCTCCGGCATGGTGAGCCAGAAACGGGGCCACGCGAAGGGAAGATCCAGGCCGTAGCGTTCGGCCGCGATCGCTTCCACCGCGTGGATCCGGTCGCCCATCCAGGTCGGCCTGCCCGGACGCGCCATCGCGACCGCGTTCATCCGTGCGGTGGCCCGGTCGATCTTGTCCTGCTGCGCGGCGCTCCGGGTCGCCGCCGGTTCCGCGGCCTCCAGGTCCAGCCGCCGTCGCAGGCGCCGTTCCCATTTCCGGACCCGCCGGGCCGTCAGGATCGCTCCCGGCCACTGGCCGAGCCACAGTGCGCGGGTGACCCCAGCCATGGCTTGCACCACCAGGCCGACACCGGCCGACGCGAGCAGGGCCACCACGAACACGACCGCCTGCACGGTGCCCGCCCGGCCGGCGATGGACGTCGCCGCCGTCGTGAACACGTTCGACGCCGCCGAGAGGTCCAGCGCGTGAGCGTGCCCCAGCCGGACCCCGGCGAAGGCGCCGACGACGAACAACGCGCCGGGGACCAGCAGGAGGCCGACCCAGCGTTGCGCGAGGGTTTTCGCCAGTTCCTTGAAGAAGTCGCTCATCGAAGGCGCTTCATCGCGGAGTCCGTCAGCTGACAGCGGGGAACCGGCCCGGCGGGGACCGGCCGTTCCTCGCGTGAACAATGGCCGTGCGGGCAGCCGAACAGTTCCTCGTGTGCCCGGCCGGTGCCCGCGCCGGGCAGTCCGCCGTGCAGCGAACGGTTCCCGGTGGCCGGGTCGATGCCGAAGTACCGGTCGAGCAGTCCGGAGATCGGCCTGCCCTCGACCGCGGCCCGTTCTATCCGGGCCAGCTGCCCGTGTTTGGTCTCGTCGAGCCGCGCGACCTCGGCGCGAAAATCCGGGAGACCGAGACAGAACCGTGCCACCACTTGCCGTTCCGTGTCGTCCATCCGGTTCTCCCCCGCTCTCTGTCCTGTTACCGTATCGACTGGTGGCACATTATGAGGCGCTGAATCGATTGTCCGCCCGGCTGGCCGAATTCACGGGATCGGGCAAGCCGGAAATGGTGTTCACGAAGGCGATCACGGCCGACGCGGAAGCCTTGGCACCGATGGCTTTGTCCGGCACGGATGACCAAGCGGCCTCGGCGTGCCAGGTGCTCGGGTGGTTGTATTTCTTCCGCTGCTCCGTGCTGGACACGGACGCCAAGTACGCGGAGCTGGCCAAGGCGCTCACCTTTCTCACCCGTGTGGCGGATCAACCGGCCGCACTGCCCGAGCCCGTGCGAGCGCTCATCGGCCCGCTGGCCGACACGAACACCCAGGCCGAGATCGGGCGCGACCTGCTGCTCACCGGTTCGCGCTCCCCCGATCCGCATCTGCTCGACTCCGGGATCATGCTGCTGTCGGCGGCGGTCGCCGGGGATCCCCGCGCCGGCAGCCGGATCGCGCTGCTCATCGTGGGCTACCAATGGCGTTACCGGCGCACCCGCCGCGTCGACGATCTGGAGCGGGCCATCGAAACGGGCGAGCACGCGATCCGCGTTCTCGCCACGGATCACCCGGAAATCGCGGGAATCCTGTCGAATCTCGGCGTGGCCTATCGCTCCCGGTTCGGGCGGACCGACGCGTTACCGGATCTGAACCGCTCGATCGAACTGACCACGACGGCGGCGAACTCGTGTCCCGACGGCGATCCCCAGCGCTTGGCCTGTCTGGCGAATCTCGCCGACACCTGTTGCGAGCGGTCGATCAGGACCGGCGACCTCGGCGACCTGGCCGCCGCGATCGGCTACGCCGAGCAGGCTTTGGCCAGTACACCCGCCGGAGACCCGGAGCACGCGAGCTGCCTGGCGAGGGTCGGCGCGATCCATTTCCGCCGGTACGAACGGTTGGGCGACGTCGCCGACCTGCGGCACGCGATCGAGTTCGAGGAGCGGGCACTCGCGGCGGAACCGGACCTGTTCAAGCCGCTGACCGACCTGTGCGTGCTGTATCGCGAGCGGTACCAGCGGCTCGGCGAGGTCGCCGATCTGCGCCGGGCCGTGGAGTCGGGTGAGCGGGCGCTGGCGTCGCTGCCCGGCGACGACGCGCGCCGGTCCATTCCGGCGTCCATGCTCAACCTTGCCTGTCGCCACCTTTACGAGGCGACGCAGGACCTGGACCAGCTACGGCGCGCGGTCGGCTACGGCAGGCTGGCGGTGTCGGCGAGTCCGGCCGGTTCACCGGATCGGGCGAGCGCGCTCGGCAATCTCAGCCCGGCGCTGCAACGGCTCTACGAGCACACCGGCCTGCTTTCGGATCTCCAGCAGGCCATCGACGTGGACGAGGAAGCACTCGCGCTGCTGCCCGACGGTCATCCGACCCGCATCACGTCCCTGTCCAATCTCTGCGTCGCTTACCGGAGCCGGGCGGAGCACACCGAGGCGTCCGCGGACCGGGCGCGCGCCATCGAACTGGGTGAGCGGGCGCTGGCCGCCATCCCCGCCGACGATCCGACCCGGATCGTCACCGTCCGGACGGTGTCCGCCGCGTACCGGGAACAGTTCAAGCACCACGGCGACATCACCCAGCTGAACCGGGCGATCGAACTCGCCCAGCTCGCGCTGGACACGCTGCCCGCCGATCATCCGACGCGCCATCGCTGTCTGTCCGATCTCAACACCGTCCACCAGCTCCGGCACCGGCATTCCGCCGACGCGGCGGACATCCGGCGCGGTATCGAGTTCCAGGAGCAGGCGCTGGCATGCCTGCCGTCCGGCCATCCGGACCTGGCCTTGGTGGCCGCGAACCTGGGCCAGGCGCACCACCAGTTCGCCACCACCACCGGCCGCCCCGTGGACGAGGACCGCCTCGGCCCCCTCATCGACGTGATCGTCGCATCGGCCGCCACGGCGTCGACGACGCAGCAAGTGCGCTCGTATCACGTGGCGGGCAGGGTGGCGACGGTGCTCGGCGACCACCTCCGTGCCGCGGCACTGCTGGACTCGGCCGCCGCGCTGTTGCCGTCGCTCCCGCCGTCCGGCGCGAACTGGCGCGACCGCGAATACCGGATAGGCCAGTACACGGGGCTGGTGCGGGAAAGCATCGCCGCGCACTGCGCCGTCGACGATCCGGCGGGCGCCGTCGAGGCGGCTGAACGCGGCCGGGGCATCCTGCTGGCCGCCGAACTCGGTGTCAGCGCCGGTCCCGTCGCGGCGCCGGCGTTCCCCGAACTGCGGACGGCGGCGGCCGACGGGGCGGTGGTGCTGGTCAACACCGATCTCCGCCAGGGTGAGGCGATCATCGTCACGGCCACCGGCGACCCGATCCACGTCCGCCTGCCCGGCCTCGGCGGCGACGAACTCCACCAGCGGGTCCAGCACCTCATCGACGTCAACCAGCGAACCGGGTTCGCCGCCGTCCTGCACCAGCGGCGGGTCGTCCCGGACATCGTCGGCTGGCTGTGGGACGTCGCCGTCGCCCCGATCCTGGCCGCCCTGCCCGACACGGACCGGGTGTGGTGGATGCCGACCGACCTGCTCGGCCTGTTCCCGTGGCACGCGGCCGGGCATCCCGGCGAACCGGGCGCGCTGGACGCCGTGGTCTCCTCCTACACGGCGACCCTGCGCACGTTGTCCCACGCCCGGTCCCGCCCGCCGTCGACCGAACGCAGGCAACTGACCGTCGCCGTCCGAGACGCCCAGGGCGCGGCTCCGCTGCCTGCCACCGTCAGCGAAGCGGAGCACCTCCACGGCGCCCATCCCGGCTTGCCGCTGCTGATCGACGAGAACGCCACGGCCGACGCCGTGCTCACCGCCCTGCGCGGATCCACCTGGGCCCATTTCGCCTGCCACGCCGACGCCGATCTGCTCGTTCCCTCACGCAGCGGAATCCGGCTGTACGACGGGATCCTGACGCTTTCGGAGATCAGCCGTCTGCGGCTGGCCGACGCCGAGCTGGCGTACCTGTCCGCCTGCTCGACCGCGAACCCCGGCATCACCCAGGCCGACGAGTCACTGCACCTGGCGTCGGCGTTCCAGCTGGCCGGTTTCCGCCACGTCATCGCCACCCTGTGGCCGATCGCCGACGACGTCGCGGCCACCACCGCCCGCGAGATCTACCGGCATCTGGACGGAACACCGTCCGCGGATTCCGCCGCCCACGCTGTCCGGCGGGCCACCCTCCAGCTGCGTGCCGAACATCCCGACCGCCCGGATCTGTGGGCGTCGCTCATCCACAACGGCCCCTGACTACCGCCGTGGACGGCCGAGCGCGTGTTCGTACGCGTAAATCGTGGCCTGCACCCGATCCCTGAGGCCGAGCTTGGCCGGCATCCGGGACAGGTGCGTTGACGGTCGCCTCGGACAGGAACAGCCGCGCCGCGACCCGCTACCGCGACTGGATCAGGCAGATCTCGGGCGCCTGAAGCTCGGGATTGGTGTTTTTTCACCGGTCTGATGGGACTTTCGGCCCTCGAAGCAGGGACTCGGCGTGCGGGATGGTGGAGCGACCGCTCGAATCCCGAGGTGAGCGCCATGTTTGTCGAACCCGATGACGTGCGGAAGATCGAGGCGCGGACAAGGAATTTCCGCGCGCTGGACTACCGCTACGGCGGCGGCCGCTGCTTGGCCGCCGTAGCTGCCTATCAGACACGAGCCTCGCGCTTGCTCGTCCGGGGCTGCAGCGATTCGGTGCGGCGTCGCTTGTGCCTCGCGGTGGCGGATCTGGCGAATCTGGCGGGGTGGACCGCGTTCGACGCAGGCCGCGCCGACCTCGCGCACGCCGCGTTCGACGAAGCGCTGCGGCTGGCGGACGCGGGCGAAGACGCCGTGCTGGTCTCGAACATCTGCTATCGCAAGGGGCGGGTTTTCCTGCACCACGGCCGATCCCGGCAGGCACTAGGCGCTTTCCGGCGCGGCGAGCACGCGGCCGTGTCCGGCGGCTCGTCGCTGATGCTGAGCGTGCTGCGCGCGAACACGGCCTGGGCGTACGCGCAGCTCGGGGACAGCCGGGCCGCGCTCCGGTGGCTGGGCCGGGCGCGCGCGGCGTTCGACGAAGCCGACCTGACCGACGTTCCGCCGTATGCGGCGTTCTTCGGCGAGACCGATCTCGCGGCGATGGCCGGGACGGTCCACAACGAACTCGCCACCACCTCGGATCCCGGCCACGCCGGCGCGGCCATCAGCGAACTGACCGGCGTCGTCGATTCCTATCCGTGCGGGATGGCGCGCAGCAAGGCGTTCTGCCTGACGATGCTGGCCACGAGCCACCTCGTCGACGGAGACGCCGATCGTTCGGCGGAGGTGGCCGACGCGGTGCTCACCGATGCGGGAAGCTTGAAGTCCTCCCGCCTCACGGACCGGCTGCGCCCGTTGTGGACGCAGGCGCATGTGCGCCGGGCCAACGCCGACGCACGGGACCTCGCCGACCGGATCGCGGATCCCCGGACCGCGGCGTAGTGCTCACCCTGGCGTGATGCCGTAGCGCTCGCGCACTTCCTTGACCGTGGGCACCGCCCTGAACCCCAGATCACCCGCGCTGACGATGATCGACCGGTCGCGAGTCTTGCACTCCTGCGGAGTCGACCAACGACCTTCGATATCCGGCGACGCGGCGAAAGCCCTGACGACCGCTTCCATCACCACGATCGCCGCAGCCTTGTCCGCCGCCTCGACCACCACGTCACCGCGCTGCCAGCCGCCGCCGAACTGCTCACTGCAGTCCCACGTCGCGGAGGCCACCCCGTCGACCGACATCGCCGCCGCAGCGAACGCTTTCTTACATTTGGCGGCGACGCCTGTCGAACACCCTGAAACAGGCAGCGAAACGCCCGTTATCAAGGCGAGCAGCCACCATGCTCGCTTGCCTCGCGTCACCGGGTGACATCCGCCGCACGAAGCCGGCCGGTGGCGCCGATGTCCACACTGACCCTGGCCAGTGAGCCGCCCGGCGCCCCGCCGCCCCAGGTGTGCATGGCGGCGAGGAGCGCGGGCATCAGCACCGTCCTGATCAGCATCGCCCAAGGCGCCTTCTTGCCGATCCGGCCACCCCCCGAGATCCGGACGAGCCTGGTACCGGCGAGAACCGCGCCGAGCGCGCGACCGTTCCCGTAGCAAACGCCATACAGCATCGGCACCGCGAACAGGATCGCCAACATGGCGAGGGCGATCAGCCCACCGTCGAGGTTCGCCGTGCGATCCACTCCCGCCAGGACAAGGACACCGGTCACCACACCGAGTACGAACACGGCGAAATCGACCAGCCAGGCCACGAACTGCCGCCCGGCTCCGGCCTCCACATAGGACGTACCGTCGCGGAAGACCGTCACCCGCTTGGCGGCTCGCGGTCCGAGCACCCGCACCGCCCGGTCCTTGGGACTCTCCCCCATCGAATACCTTTCCCGCCGAAGGCTTTCCCCGAAAGTATCCGACGCGCCCACGGGCACTGTGGTCCGTTCGACCCAGTGGCACCGTTACGGGCCGAACCCCTCGATGATGTTCCCGATGGCCTCGGTGGTCGCCTCCCCGGCGTCCCAGCTGACGACGTGTCCGGCGCCGGGGATGACGTGTTCGGTCACCCCTTCGGCCCGCGCCCAGCGTGGCATCGCGGTCGCGATGTTGCCTGTGCGGTCCTCTTCACCCCGGATGAGGCCGAGCGGTACAGCCGAGCGGTACCCCGGCTCCGGGCCGACGAACGAAACGGTGGCACGCCAGACGTCGAGAAAGACACGTTTGGGCATCCGCGCGAACGTCGCCTCACACTCGGCGATCCCTTCCGGGGTCACCGCCGAGGCGCGGGCCATGAGGCCAGGGAGCCGCGCGGCGGGGATGAGCGCCAGAGACGGTGCCGCGAGTTTCAGCAGAAGCCGTTCTGCCGCGGTCAGCGGCCCCGCATTCCAAGTGGAGTCCACGACGATCAGGCCCGACGCACGTCCAGGGAAACGGCGGACGAGCGCCTGGGCGAGATTCCCGCCGAGCGAGTGTCCGATCAGGATCGGACGGTCGAGCCCGAGGTGGCCGAGGAGGGAGATCAGGGCGTCGAGTGCGAGGGCCGCGCTGAACCGAGTGCCCGGCGAGAGACTCGATTCCCCGTGCCCTGGCTGATCCCAGGTGACCACCCGATGGCCCGCTTCGTGCAGGGCACGCGCCTGCTCGTCGAACATCCGGTGATCCATCCCGGCGCCATGGGTGAAGACGACGGGTCGCCGCTCCCCCGCGAGGTCGCCGTACCGCAGCTCGTAGCCGTCCTTTCGGAGCACCCCAGCTATATTCACCATATTCTGAACATACTGTACGCAGACTCGGCGATCATCGGTCTCGCCGTTGCGCGGGCACCGAGTGCGGCCTGGGCGTTGAGACGTTCCGCGGTTCGAGACGCTCCGGCAGGACCTCGGGAAACTCTATCCAGCAGTGTCCGGCCAGCTCCGGTGCGGTTGTCACCGGAGTCGGGTGGTTTCAGGCTGCCGAGGCGTAGTCCTTCTCTGCTGTTCCAGCGTTGAATGTCCTCACGCCGGGTGGATGAGGCGACTCTCATAAGCGAAGATCACGGCCTGGATCCGGTCGCGGAGCTCGAGTTTCTGCAGGATCCGCCCCAGGTGCGACTTCACGGTCGCCTCCGCGAGGTACAGGGTGGCCGCGATCTCCGAGTTGGACAGGCCGGCGCCCACCTTGAGGAGCACCTCGTGCTCACGGGCGCTGAGCCTGCTCAACCGCTCGTCGCGTTCGGTAGTGCCGTCAGGGATGTGCGGGTGGAACTTCTCCAGCAGACGGCGGGTGATCCGCGGGGAGACCACCGCGTCGCCCATGGCCACATGGCGGATCGCGGTGAGCAGTTCCTCGGGCCTGGTGTTCTTCAGCAGGAACCCCGAGGCCCCGGCCTTGAGCCCGGCGAAGGCGTACTCGTCCAGATCGAAGGTGGTGAGGATCAGCACCCGTGTCCGCGGGCAGCTCCGGACGACCTGCCGGGTCGCCTCGATCCCGTCGGTCCCTGGCATCCGGACGTCCATGAGGACGACGTCGGGGCGCAGTTCCCCGGCGAGGCGGATGGCCTGAGCGCCGTCTTCGGCTTCTCCCACCGATGCCATGTCGGGCTGGGCTTCCAGAACCGTGCTGAAGGCCAAGCGGAGCAGCGCTTCGTCGTCGGCGATCAGAATGCGGATCGTCATGCGGACGCCACCCCGCTGCCGGCGAGGAACAGCCGGGTGTGAACACTCCAGCCGCCGCCAGGGAGCGGCCCGGCCCGCAACGTCCCCCCGTAGGCGGCCGAGCGCTCTCGCATACCGGCGACGCCGTGGCCGGACCGGGCGAAGTCCGGGGACGGCGGTCGGGGGCCGCTGTCGGTGACGTCCACGGTGACGGCCTCGTGGGAGCACTCGATCCGGACCTTCGCGTGAGTGCCGGCGGGGGTGTGCTTGAGGCTGTTGGTCAAGGCTTCCTGGACCAGCCGGTAGACGGTCAGTTGCGCGGTCGCGGGTACGTGGGTGTGGCCACCGTGGACTTCGACACGGGTCGGCAGCCCGGCGGCGCTCATCTGGTCGCCGAGGGTCGTCAGCTGGGCGATCCCCGGCAGCGGGTGGCGCAGCGCGTCCGGTTCGCCGGCGCGCAGGACGCCCAGGGAACGCCGCATGTCGGTCAAGGCCTGCCTGCCCGTCTCGGAGACCTGGAGCATCGCGGTGGTGGCCTTGCCGGGCGACCGATGCTGCGCGTAGACGGCGGCGTCGGTGAGCGCGACCATGACGGACAGGTTGTGGGTGACGATGTCGTGCATCTCCCGTGTGATCCGGGTCCTCTCTTCGGCGACGGCCACCCGCGCCTGCTGGTCCTGCTCCCGCTCCAAGCGCACGGCCCGTTCCTCGACGGCCGCGAGGTAGGCGCGGTTGGCCCGCACGTGCACACCGAAGACGCCGACGGCGACGATCATCGCGGTGACCGCGACGAACGGGGTGAGGAACGCGCCGTCGGTGGCCCAGCGCAGGCAGGCCAGCACGCCCCCTGCCTCCAGGACGGCCCCGGCGACCAGGGTGCCGCGCAGCTCCGAGTGCACGGCCACCGTGTAGAAGGCCACCAGCAAGGCGATGTCCGCCGATAGCTGGACGTCCAGCAGCCACTGCACCGAAGCCGCGGCCGCCACGGCGGCGAACACCGTCCGCGGGGCCCGGTGCCGCCACACCAAGGGCAGCATGAGGACGACGGTGAAGATCACGGCTGCCGGCAGTTCTCGCGGCGGCCGGGTGGTCACGACGTTGAGCAGGAGAAGCGCCGGCAGCAGCGAACCCCGCACCACCGGCGGCAACTGGGAAGCCCAGCGCCCGGCGGCTCTCCCCAACCGCACCGGCCAGACGGCTGTACTCGCAGAGCGCGCCCGGTGATCGCCGGGTTCCGCAGCCACCTCGGTCATCACGCGTTCCTGTCGATCCAGCCCCGTACAGGGCGCGTACCCAGTCCCGCCATGCTAAGCCGTGTGCACCGCCACGCACATGAGACCGGCGTCTGACGGCATCCGGCCGGGATGCGACCTGAGGAGGAGTTCCACCACCTCCCGCGGTCGCAACCGGGTCGCCGATCCGACCTGCCGGATTGCCACTGCCGTCGCACCGGACGCGCTCCGGATTACGCTCCCGGTCGCCGGGAAATGGCGACCGGGGAGCGATGTGGCCGCGCCTCCCCGGCGCCGACGATGGCCGGGTGACCGAGATCATCACGGGACTGAACCTGTCCCTCCTGGAAATCCTTGCGCTGCTTGGTGCCGTCGCTCTGGTGATGGCTCGCTGGCTTCCGCCCGCCGCACGCTCCCGTGCCACGATCGCTGCGGGAGCGGCGCTCCTGGTGTCCGCGATCGCGCTGGGCGTGACGGGGATCCGCTGGCAGCTGCTGCCGGTGCTGGCAGGCGCCCTCCTCGCTGCGCCGTTCGCCTTCTCTCCCTTGCTGCGACGTCGTACCGGCCGTCGGGCTCGCTGGTGGCTCGCGTTGCCGGGATCGCTGGCCTGCACCGGGCTGATCACCGCGGGCGTCGTGGCCGCCTGGGCCTTTCCCGTCCCCGTATTTCCTGGGCCTTCGGGGCCGTTCGCGGTCGGCACCCGCGTGCTGCAGTGGACCGACCCGCTCCGCCCCGAGACCTTCACCGCCGATCCGCTCGACCGGCGCACGGTCGTGGCCCAGCTCTGGTACCCCGCGCAGAACAGCCCCGCGGACGCACCGCGGGCGCCCTATCTCGGACGCACGGAAGACGAAGCGCGCACCGTCTCCGAAGCCCTCGCCCGCGGAACCGGCCTGCCGGGGTTCTTGATGGACGACGTTCCGCGCGCCCGCACCCATTCGGTCTTCGGTGCCCCGGTGGCCCGCGAAGGCGGACGGTTCCCGATCGTGCTGTTCTCGCCGGGGTCCAGCGGGGTGCGCACTCAGAACACCGCCTGGGCTGAGGAGCTGGCCAGCCGTGGCTACGTGGTCGCCGCCCTCGACCACCCGTACGACTCCGCAGCCGTCGTCCTGGCCGACGGCCGGACGATCACCACCGAGACCGTCTCCAGTGGCGACCGGGACAAGGACGAGGAACTGGCGGCAGGCTGGACCTCGGTCCGGGCCGCCGACCTCGGCTTCGTCCTCACCCGGTTGACGGATCTGGACCGCGCTGACGGCGCCGACCCGCTGGCCGGCCGCCTGGACACCGGCCGGGTCGCCGCGACCGGCCACTCCCTGGGAGGCGCCGCCGCCCTGCAGGCCGTCCGGAACGACCACCGGTTCGCGGCCGTCATCGATCTCGACGGCTACCCGCACGGCCCAGTATCGCCCGCCCTCGACCGGCCCGCGCTCGTGCTCACCCAAGCCATCACCCCGGAAACCGACCCGCGCTACCTGCCCCGCCTCACCGAGGCGCTCGAACGCGGCACCGCGACGAGCTACCGGCTCACCATCCCCGGCGCGGCCCACCTCACCTTCACCGACGGCCCCCTGTACCTGCCGCCGGTGCCCTCGATAGTCGGCTCACTGGGCCGCACCGAAAGCCCGCGGGTCGTCGCCGCGGCCACTCTCGCCTTCCTCGACACCGTTCTCCGAGGCGCTCCCACCGACCTGGCCGTCGCGCTACCCGCCTACGGCGACCTCAGAGTCCACCACCCGGACACCGCCCGCTGACCGGCACGGCACCGCGGAAAGCACGCGACGTCGGCGCCAACCCCCGCAAGGTCCAGCGGGCGCAATGCCACGCACTGGCAAGGTGTCGCCTGCCGTCAACACCTTCCTGCTCCGGTGAAACAGGCCCGCACCGTGGTGACGAACGGGTCTGGGGAATCGGTGATCTCCCGAGTTCTGTCCGCGGTTCACGGCCTGACCGTCGTCGGGTCACCGGTTTGCCGATAACGCACCAGTTTCTCCGCGCACACGTTCGCGGTACCCACCGCTCCGTACGGCCGGACGAACCGTCACGAGCGCTTGGCGGCCGCAGTGACGTCGTGGAGATGGATCACGACGTCGAACGACTGGGTCAGTTTGACGTTCTGGATCTTGGTCGGATACTGGGTGCCGATGAACCGGGTCGGATGCGAAGCCGCCAGCCAAGCCCGTGCCCGCGTGGGCGCGGTGCGGAGGTCGAGGTAGAAGTCCTCGTAGGCGACCCGGTCGAGCGTGGCCTCCGCCGTGTCCGGCGCGGCGGCGCCCACCGTGAACTTCTGCCAGTCGCCGCCGCCGACCGACTCGCTCGTCGACAGGAACGAGCCACGCTCGAAGGTGAAGCCGATCGGAACATAGTCGCTGCCGAAAGCGTCACGCAGGAAGGCACCTTGCGTCTTCGGGTGTACCGGGTAGTCGGCCGCGAGGTACCCGACGTGGTTGTTGTGCGCCGACGTGAGGATCTTGCCCCCGAGCCGCCGCTGCCACCACTCGACGTTCTCCGCCATCACCCGGTCACGCAGACGCGTGAACTCCGGCACTGTGGCCTCGTCGGCCGCGTCGACGCTGAGGAATTCAGCCGTCCAGGCGATATTGCGCGCGTGCTGCACGACCCACGGATCACTCATACCGCTGACCAGATCGAGTGCTTGCTTGGCCTTGGCTGCGAGCTGTCGTCGTTCCGCCAACGGCTTGTTCAGGTACGTGAACGCGTCGATCGGGCGCAGTCCGGAGTAGAGCTCCGTGAGCTGCGGCAGCTTCTCCGGATGCTCCCTGCGCACGTACCCGGTGACCCGCTCGAAGAACGCGTCGTCCACCGCGGGCGCACCGATGTCGTGCCCCAGGAAGTGCACGGTACGGCCGGGATGATCGCGGTTGTAGGCACGCATCCACTGCAGCAGGCTCACGAATTCTTCACGATCCCACGGGCTGCCCGCCAGGTTCTTGGCGACGACCTCGCGGACGTCACCCTTCCCGGTCTGCAGGTACTCATCGATATTCACACCTGCCGACCAGCTCACCTCCAGCGCGAACGCGGTGAATCCCTTCTGCTCGACCAAATACCGGAACACCCGCTCCTTCATCGCGAAGAACTCGTGCGAACCATGTGTCGCCTCGCCGAGCCCGACCACCTTCGCATCACCGATCATCTGCCCCAGCGCACGCAAATCGACCGTCGGACGGCCAGGCTCGGTCCACAGCAACGGACGGGCCATCTGCTCCAACGCGCGAACCGGGTCAGTCTGCCGGTCGGCCGGTGCCGCCTGCGCGACCGCCGGAATGAAAAACGACGCCGCCAACGCCGCCGCCATTACTGTTCTCCTCTTAAGCTCCATGAAGAAATCCTCGCAAGTCACGCCCGGCAGCGTGATGGCGCCAGCATCCACATCCGTGGTAGCGTAGGCACCACCGTCCACAGCGGAGTTCTGCACGACAGGGTGGTGCCTGCGCTACCTTGGAAAGTAGCGTTCAGTAGATCGTCGACAGACTTCGAAGTCAGTATTCTCGCCGCATGCGAAAAGCTCTTGTAGTCGCGATAGCGGCAACTGTTTTGACGGCGGGTGTGGCGCAGGCATCGCCCAGTGATCTGCAGCGTGACCTGGACGCCATCCGGGATTCCGGCGCCGTGGGCGTCCAGGCACGCCTGGTGTCGCCAGGTAAGGAAAGTGTTGGCAGCAGCGGCACTTCCGTGCGCGGCCACCACGTGCCGGTGCCGACCAACGGCCACTTCCGGATCGGCAGCGACACCAAGACCTTCGCCGCGACCGTGCTGCTGCAACTTGTCGCGCAAGGCCGTATTTCACTGGACGACAGCGTCGAGAAATGGCTGCCGAATCTCGTGCAAGGGAACGGCAACGACGGCAACCTGATCACGGTACGCAACCTGCTCCAGCACACGAGCGGCATCTACGACTACCCGCACACCGCGGAAATCGAAATGCAGACCGAAGCCGGTTTCCGCAAGCACCAATTCAAGCGGATGGCCCCCGAAAAGGTCGTGGAACTGAGCGTCGCGCATCCGCCGGTCTTCGCACCCGGCAGCAAGTGGGAGTACTCGAACGTCAACTACATCATCGCCGGCATGATCATCGAAAAGGTCACCGGCCGGTCGTGGCGTGACGAAGTACGGGACCGCATCATCAGGCCGCTCGGCATGCACGACACGACCTTGCCCGGCGACTCCCCCTTCCTGCCGTGGCCGCACGCCGAGGGATACACGCTGACCGGCACCGGAGCGTTCCGCAGCACCGAGGTCAGTCTCGGATGGGGCGGCGCGGCGGCAGAGATCGTGTCGACCACCAAGGACCTCGGCAAGTTCTGGCGCGCGCTGCTCGGCGGCAAACTGCTCCCAGCCGCCCAGCTGGCCGAAATGAAGACCACGGACCCGCGCGGGCTCTATGACGGCTACGGACTCGGTGTGCTCCGCCACGTGACGAACTGTGGCATCGTCACCTGGTTCCACGACGGCGGCACCCCCGGCTTCGCCACCGGTGGCGCCGTCACCGACGATGGCCGGACCAGCGTGATCGTGTCGCTGTCGAACGACGGCAAAATCAAGGACCAGATGGCAGCCAAGACGCGCTTGGTCGACAACGCGATCTGCCGATCACGCTAAAGCCCGCAAGCGCAAAGGACGTCGCTTCGCGCCGGGATGCCACGCGCCTCCCTCCTGGTTCTCTGTCCCGCAACGACAGAGAACCAGGAGGACCAGGTATTCAGGGCTGGCGGGGTCGGGGCGTTCGCGCCGGTGTCCCCGGTCGGCGACGGCGAGGATGGCGGTGCCCGTGGCGTCGAGGGCAGCGGTGAGGGTCACCGTGCCATCGGGGGTGTCGGTTGACACACCCCGGAGCCGCTGAACTCGACATGTCTCCTTTGCCGGAATATCGAAGCCGGGCAGGCCACAGTGGACGACAGCGCCACGGCGCACCTCGACGCAAAAGACAAGAAGCAGACGGCGAAACCCACTTCGTCTGATCTGAACCTTCTCGAAGCGCTCCCCCGGCTCACCGTGAAGATGCATGATGCAGCGGACCAAGTGACCGTTACCACCAAACTGCCGGTCGACCAGGTACCGGAAACCGCTGCGGCCGCAGAAAGGATCAGCGACGCGATGACTTCCGCCGAAATGCAAAAAGTCCCGACCGAAACGGTCGGGACTTTTTGGGTGGAAGCTGTACGTACCCCCGATGGGATTCGAACCCACGCTACCGGCGTGAGAGGCCGGCGTCCTAGGCCGCTAGACGACGGGGGCTAGGAATTTCTCCTCTAAGAGGAGGTTTTTCAGTTGTTCACCTGCTGTGTTGCTGTGGAGAAACTTACCAGACCGGGTTTCCCGCCTTTGCAGGGGGGTCACTCTGTGTTTCACTCCGGAGAGTTCTCCAGCTGGGGTACCAGGACTCGAACCTAGACTAACTGGACCAGAACCAGTCGTGCTGCCAATTACACCATACCCCAGTGAGGTGCTGGTCAGTAAACCAACACTGCCGGTCTTGACCGGCTCAGCACCGCACGAGAGGAAATACTAGAGCACGCTGTTCCGCACCGTGAAAGCGGGGGTCTCCGTGGCGCGCTGGGCCGGGACGCCGAGCTTCGCGAACTCGGAAACGAGCAGCTCAGGGAGCTCATCGAGGCCGGAGATCGTGTGCACGCCCGCCGGGGCACGCTCGGCGATGCCGTCCCGGTCGAGCCACACGGCCCCCAGGCCGGCGTCGCGGGCGCCGATGGCGTCGGTGTCGAGCTTGTCGCCGACATGGACGGCTTGCGCCGGGTCGCAGCCGAGGCCGAGGCAGACCGAGTGGAACATCGCCGCGTCCGGTTTGGCTACTCCGAGTTCACCGGCGATGGCCACGTGGTCGAAGAACCGGGCGAGGCCGAGATCGGCGATCTTCTTGCGCTGATGGGTGCCCGAGGCGTTCGTGACGGCCGCGACGAGTACGCCGGCGGCCCGCAGCCATTCCAGGCACGGGAGGACATCTTCAAACAATTGCCACGAACGGGTGAGGATTTCACGGCGGCGTCTTTCGAAGCCGCTGACCTGCTCTTCGTCGGCGAGAATGCCGATCTCGGCGAGGAAACATTCAGTACGCGTGTGATGCATGGTCGTGTAATCGATTTCGCCGGCGACCACCAGCGCGACATGCTCTTCGGTGATGAGATCCCACAGTGGCCAAAGATCGTTCCGGCCGGTGAGCGCGCGCAGGCTGACCCGGATCGCGGCCGTGCAGTCGATCAGCGTGTCATCGATGTCCAGACACACCAAGCGTAACTCCGGCGGCTCCCAGGGGGCTCCCTCCGGAGCGTCCGGCGTGGTTCGTGACGAGGTCCGGGGCACGAGAGCGAAATCCACCAAGTGAGGCTAGGGCACCCAGCGCGATCGCGACTCTGCCGATGAGGTGATTAAGACTGCTCTGTTCCGGCGCGGGCACTCTACTCCCAGTTGGTGAGATGACGTGTTTTAGTTACCGGACAACGGCTAACGCGACCAGCCGGGTGAAATGCCGATACCCGGCCTCCGGTCCGATCCAGAGTGCACACACGCAGTGACGACACCGGAAATCCTTGCGTGACTTGAAGTGCGGACCGTCCACAAGGGCATTACCGCGATCGCCGTCCTTCGAGGACCGTGCACCCACCATCGAATCCTTTTTGGACAGTCGTCTCGATCATCGGCGAGAGCACGCGAACCGGTGAAACCCAGGCCATAGCCCGATCAGCGTATCCGCCGGATGGCGCTTGACGCGCCGGTCGGACGGGTGCATCCTGAGTTTATTCAACAGGTGATGAATAAGGGTTTCGAAGGGGTGGGACGGATGAACGAACGCACGAACTGCGTGGTCGTCGGCGGTGGCCCCGCGGGCATGGTCGCCGGATTGCTGCTGGCCAGGGCCGGGGTCGAGGTCACGGTGCTGGAGAAGCACGCGGACTTCCTGAGGGACTTCCGCGGCGACACCGTGCACCCGTCGACGTTGACATTGCTCGACGAACTGGGCCTCGGCGAGAAGTTCCTCAGCCTGCCGCACAGCGAGATCTCCTACGCCGGTTTCCCCGCCGAGGACGGCACGATGATGCGCCTGGCCGACCTGACCAGGCTGAAGGTGGCGCATCCGTACATCGCGATGGTCCCGCAGTGGGACTTCCTGGACCTGCTCGCCGACGCCGGCGCGAAGGAACCCACGTTCACGCTGCGGCAGAGCACCGAGATGACCGGGCTGGTCATGGAGCAGGGCCGGGTGAGCGGGATCCGCTACCGCACCTCCGAGGGCGTCACCGGCGAACTGCGCGCCGACCTGGTGATCGCCGCCGACGGTCGCTGGTCGCTGGCCCGGCGCGAGGCCGGGCTGATCTCGAAGGAGTACGACACCCCGTTCGACGCGTGGTGGTTCCGGATCTCGCGCAAGGACGGCGAACTGGAGGGCAGGCTGACCCCGAAGATGCGCAACCGCCGGTTCGCCGTGCCGCTGCCGCGCAAGGGCTACTTCCAGGTCGCCTACCTGGGCCCGAAGGGCGAAGACCTGCGGACCAAGGGCATCGAATGGTTCCGGGAGAACGTCGCCGAGGTCTGCCCCGAATTCGCCGACCGCGTGGACGAGCTCAAGACGACCGACGACGTCAGGTTCCTCGACGTCAAGATGAACCTGCTGCGGAAGTGGCACCTCGACGGGCTGCTGTGCATCGGTGACGCCGCGCACGCGATGTCACCGGTCGGCGGGGTCGGCATCAACCTCGCGGTGCAGGACGCCGTCGCGGCCGCCACCCTGCTCGCCGAACCTTTGCGCCGGGGCAGGCCGTCGGTGACGGACCTGGCGAAGGTCCGTAAACGCCGCCTGGCGCCCACGATGCTGGTTCAGGGGCTGCAACGGCTGTTGCACAAGAACGTCATGCGACCGGTGATGGAGGGCAGGCGCAACGGCCCGCCCGCGGTGATGGTGAAGCTGTTCAGCCGCTTCCCGGTGCTGTCCTACGTCCCCGCGCGGCTGCTGGGCCTGGGGCTGCGACCCGAGCACGCCCCGGCCTTCGCGCGGCGGGCGATGGAACCGGCCGGTGATTAGCTCCTGAACGCCATGAACGGCCCGTCCCTTGCGAGGAACGGGCCGTTCAGAGCGGGCTAGACGTCCTGGACCGAGTTGGTCAGGGTGCCGATGCCTTCGATGGTGATCGAGACCGACTGGCCGTCCTCGATCGGGCCGACGCCCTCGGGCGTGCCGGTCAGGATGACGTCGCCGGGCAGCAGGGTCATCACCCCGGACACGAACTCGATCAGCTCGGGGACCTTGTGCACCAGGTCCGACGTCCGGCCGTCCTGCTTGAGCTCACCGTCCACCTCGGACTTGAGCGCCAGGTCGGCCGCGTCGAGCGAGGTCTCGATCCACGGGCCCAGCGGGCAGAAGGTGTCGAAACCCTTCGCCCGGCCCCACTGGCCGTCGGACTTCTGCAGGTCACGCGCGCTGACGTCGTTCGCCACGGTGTAGCCGAGGATCGCGCTCGCCGCGCGGGCGGCGGGCACGTTCTTGACCGGCTGGCCGATGACGATCGCCAGCTCACCCTCGAAGTCGACGCGGCCGACACCGCGCGGACGGCGGATGGGCACGTTCGGGCCGATCACCGTGGTCGACGGCTTGATGAACAGCATCGGGTCCTTGGGGATCTCGTTGCCGAACTCGGCCGCGTGCTTGGCGTAGTTCCGGCCGACCGCGATCACCTTCGACGGCAGGATCGGCGCGAGCAGCCGGACGTCGGCGAGCGGCCAGCGTTTGCCGGTGAAGTTGGGTTTGTTGCCGAAGGGGTGCTCGGCGATTTCCAGTACCTGGGCGTCGTCGCCGTCCCCTTCGATCGAAGCGAACGCGACACCACCGGGATGAGCAATTCGGGCTAGACGCACTCCCCCACTGTACGACTCCTCACGCCGGGCCCTCGCTGAGGGACTTGTGGACGAGCGCGTCGCACAGCGCGAGCCAGCTCGCTTCGACGATGTTGCCGTGCACGCCGACGGTGGTCCATTCCCGCTCTCCGTCACTGGTCTCGACGAGCACGCGCGTGACGGCGTCGGTGCCGGGGTGACCGGGCAGGATGCGCACCTTGTAGTCGGCCAGCTCGACACTGTCCAACCAGGACAGATGCGGGCTGAGCGCCTCGCGCAGGGCGGCGTCGAGCGCGTGCACGGGGCCGTTGCCCTCGGCGGTCGCGATCACGCGCTGCCCGGCGACGTGCACCTTCACCGTCGCCTCCGAGACGACCTCGCCGTCGGAGCGGTGGTCCAGGACGACACGGTACGACTCGAGTTCGAACGGCGGCTCGTCGAGGACGTCGCTCTGGGGGCCGTCGACCTCCCGCCGCAGCAGCAGTTCCAGTGAAGCGTCCGCGGCTTCGAAGGACCAGCCTTCGGATTCGAGTTTCTTCACCTTGCGTACGGCGCTCGTCAGCGCCTCGGGCTGGCCGGCAAGGTCGACCCCGAGCTCACGTCCCTTGAGCTCCAGGCTGGCCCTGCCGGCCATCTCGGTGACCAGTACCCGCATGTCATTGCCGACAGAAGATGGATCGATGTGGTTGTACAGCAACGGATCCACCTTGATCGCGCTCGCGTGCAGTCCCGCCTTGTGGGCGAAGGCCGACGCCCCTACGTAAGCCTGGTGGGTGTAGGGGGCGAGGTTGGCGATTTCGGCAAGGGCATGGGAGACACGGGTGAGCTCGGCGGCGCCTCCGGTCGGGAGGACCTCCATGCCGAGCTTGGTCACCAGATTCCCGGTCACGGCGAACAGATCGGCGTTACCCGCCCGTTCGCCGTAACCATTGGCGGTGCACTGGACGTGCGTCACGCCGGCCTGCACGGCGGCGACGGAGTTCGCCACCGCGCAGGAAGTGTCGTCCTGACAATGGATTCCGAGCCGGAATCCGGTCCTTTCCTTGACCTCGCGGACGGTTTCCGCGAGACCGAGCGGCAACTGGCCGCCGTTGGTGTCGCACAGCACGGCGACGTCGGCACCGGCGTTCATTCCCGCGTCGAGCACCTTCAGGGCGGTGTCCGGGGAGAACGCGTAGCCGTCGAAAAAGTGTTCCGCGTCAAGGAAGACGCGACGTCCTTCGCCGACGAGGAAGGCGACGGTGTCCCGCACCATCGCGCAGGCTTCGTCGACGTCGACCCGCAGCGCGCGCTCGATGTGCCGAAGGTCCGACTTGGCCACCAGCGTGATCACCGGGGCCTGGGAATCGAGCAGGGCCCGCACCTGCGCGTCCTGCTCCGCTTTGGCTCCGGCCTTCCTCGTCGCACCGAAGGCGACGAGGGCGGCGTGGTTCAGTTTCACTTCACCCGAAGCGGCGCGGGCGAAGAATTCCGTGTCCTTGGGCAGCGCGCCCGGCCATCCGCCTTCGATGAACCCGACCCCGAGATCGTCGAGCAGCCTCGCCACCGCCAGTTTGTCCGTGACGGAGTAGGAGATCCCCTCGCGCTGCGCGCCGTCGCGCAACGTCGTGTCGTACAGGTGGAAAGCGTCGCCGAGCGGTGTATCGGCGGGCTCCTTGCGAGTCACGGGGAACTCCTCGTGGTGGTGGTGAAACTGGTTCAGGCAACAAAAAAACCTCCCGCATGGGTGCGAGAGGTTGCGCGCCGGGGGCTCTTGTGGAGCGGTTATCCGGCGCGCTCGGCGATAATGATGGTGCAGGAGGTCACGAACGCATCATGGCACACGGTCTCACCGGGCGTCCACAAGCCGGGCGATACTTCCCATCCGCTGAGACCGCCCCCAAGTACATGAAGGCCCCCTTCCCGCACCTGGGTGCAAGGAAGGGGGCCTTCATGTACTTACGAGAGAACTACTGTGTGACCGGGCGCACGTTCGACGAAACAAGCGCCGCGAGCCGGTCACCGATCGCGTGCGTCGCACCGGGCGACGCCTGGTCGCGGGTCGCCAGATCGAAGGCGACCGAGGCCTCGATCCGCCGCGCCGCTTCCTTCTGTCCCAAGTGGTCCAGCAGCAGCGAGACCGACAGCACCGCGGCGGTCGGGTCGGCGAGACCCTGGCCCGCGATGTCCGGCGCGCTGCCGTGCACCGGCTCGAACATGCTCGGGTTCCGTCGCGTGATGTCGAGGTTCCCGCTCGCCGCCAGCCCGATGCCGCCGGTCACCGCCGCCGAGAGGTCGGTGACGATGTCGCCGAACAGGTTGTCGGTCACGATGACGTCGAACCGGGACGGGTCGGTCACCAGGTGGATCATCGCCGCGTCCACATGGGAATACGCGACGGTCACCTCCGGGTGCTCCAGCGAGACCTCTTCGACGATCCGCGACCACAGCGAACCCGCGTACTCCAGCACGTTCGTCTTGTGCAGGAGCGTCAGGTGCTTGCGCGGCCGCGCCTCGGCGCGGTTGAACGCGTCGGTCACCACCCGCCGGACGCCGAACGCCGTGTTGACGCTGACCTCCGTCGCGATCTCGTGGTCGGTGTCCTTGCGCAGCAGGCCACCGTTGCCGGCGTAAGGGCCTTCGGTGCCCTCACGTACGACGACCATGTCGATCTCGCCACCCTCGGCGAGCGGGCCGCGCACACCCGGATACAACCGGGCGGGGCGCAGGTTCACGTGGTGGTCGAGCTCGAACCGGAGACGCAGCAGCAGGCCACGCTCCAGAATGCCGCTCGGCACCGTCGGGTCGCCCACCGCGCCCAGCAGGATCGCATCGTGCTGACGGAGTTCACCGAGTACCGACTCCGGCAGCAGCTCACCGGTGGAGTGCCACCGGGCGGCGCCGAGGTCGTAGTTCGTGGTCTCCGCCGTCGGTACGACCTCACCGAGCACTTTGAGCGCCTCGGAGACCACTTCGGGCCCGATCCCGTCTCCTGGGATCACCGCGAGCCGCATCCACACACCTCCGTAGACCAGGCCACCGGCAGTCCGGATGGCCCATCCGCAAGAAAACGCCAGCAGCGGAAGGTTACCGGCTGTAGCCCGGTAGCCGTAGCCGCACCACCCTTATGCCGGAGCCTCCCACAGAGCGAGACAGCCAAAAGAGTGAATACAAGAAGGGACGCCCTGGCGTGAAGCATGTCGCCAGGGCGTCCCTCACCTCATCGAACGCAGGTCATCGCACGATCGCGTCAGCCGACACCGATCGGCTGACGTCCGGTGTGCCGCCCGCCGTTACCCGCCCGGTCGACACCCGATTCGCCGTTGCCGTTGTTCGTCTGGATCTTCACCACGTTCGCCCGGTTGCCCGAGGCGTTGTGGTGATCGATCGCCAGCAGGCCGAGGACGGTGTCCTGGGCGGCCGCGTTGCGGTTGACCACCAGCGCCGTGCCCGGCTTCGCGACGTAGCCCAGCGCGGAGTCGCCGCCGCCCTGGACCGAGTACGCGGGAGCAAGGGCGTCGAACGCGAGCGGCGTGCCGACGTAGTCGATCGTCGACGAGCCCGCACCCGGAGCCGCGTAGAACCCGGAGGTCCCGACCGTGTAGCTGATCTTGTGCGACGCGGCGTTCGGGTCGATGCCCAGCGCGGCGATGCTCACCGGCAGCACGACGGCGTTGGTGTCGAACACGTTCGTGTCGACGTCGCCGAGCTGGCCGTTGACCGGCTGGATGTCCACCTGCGGGAAGCCCGGCTTCAGCGCCACCGTGACCGCGACCAGGACGTCGGTCGCCGTCACCTTGGTGACATAGGTCTCGAAGTCCGGCTGCCCGTCGCCCGTGGTGTCGATGTCCACGAACGGCGAGGTGTTGCTGCCCAGGTTGGCCAGGTCGCTCCAGGTGGTGAGACCGAAGGCCAGCAGCGCGTTCTCCGGTTCACCCTGTGCCTTGGCCAGCGGAGCCGTGGACGCCGCGCCGATGTAGCGCAGGTCGGCGCCCTTGGCGGTCTGGTTCAGCGTGCAGTCGGTGGTGACACCGGCTTCGCACTCGGGCAGCTGGGGGGATTCCGCCTGCAGCTCGAGCACGCTGATCAGCGAGCGGTACCGCTGCGAACCGGTGCCCTGGTCCACGCCCTTGCCGGTCAGGTTCAGCACGGCCTGGTTCTGGCCCGCGCCGAAGTTGACGTTGCCAGGGGTGTTGATGGACGAGACGGGCTTCGGCGCGGAGTACACCGAGAGCCGCAGCGGCACGGTCGTGCCGCTCTTCGGGGTGAACGCGATCCGGCCGGAGGCGTCCGCCACGAACTGCCGGGCAAGGCCGACCTGCGTGGTCGCCATGGTCGGGTCGATGACCTTGCGGAGCGCCTTGGGGTCGGCGATCTTCAGGGTCACCTTCACCGTCGCGATACCGCGCGGGCTCAGCTTGACGGTCGGCTTGTCCACTGTGTACTCGACACCGGGGAGCGCGTTCACGGCTTCGTAGCCCACCGAGTACTCGACCGGCTTGATGCCCTTGTTGACCACCTTGACCGTCTTGGTCAGGGTGACCGGGCCGCCCGCTTCGACGACGCCGAAGTTGACCGTGACGGCGCCGGGGTTGTCGACGACGTAGGCCAGGACCTGGTTGTCCAGCGCGGCCTTCGCGTCGATCCGGCCGCTTCCGACACGCTGCGGCGCGTAGGTACGGCCCGACGCGTCGTGGATGTCGTGCCCGGCGGTGTTGATGACCGAGGCCTTGACCTCCTCGACCGACCAGTCCGGGTGCGCCTGCCGGATCAGGGCGGTGATACCCGAGGTGTGCGGAGCCGCCATCGACGTCCCGGAGATGACCAGACGGCCCGCTCCGCTGCCCGCCAGCGCGGACGAGATCGTGTCACCGGGCGCCGAGACGTCCGGTTTGACGGCCGGTCCGCGCCCGCCACGCGAGGTGAACGAGCTCGGGGTGTCCACAATGGACTGGTCGGAGGTCGGCACGGACACGCGACCCTTGCCGGTCATCCGGACCTGCAGCGTGCCGGCGGTCAGCGCCGGGCGCAGCGAGGCGGTCGCGCTGCCGGTCAGCTGGAACGTCGGCGTGGCCGCGTTGCCCGCGATGCCCGCCGAGAAGTGCTCCAGCGTGGACGAGAACAGCGCGCCCTTGGCACCGGCGGCCTGCGCGTTGTTCGAGCGGGCGCCCGAACCGCAGGCACGGGTCGCGTCGTTGTCGTCCCATTCGAGCCAGACGATCTTGCCCGCGACCTTGGCCTTGTCGGCGTCGGAGTACGGGTTGCAGCCCGCCGCGTTGGCCGCGGACAGTGCGACGACCGGCGCGGTGACGTCGAGCGTGTCGTAGGCCTCGTAGTTCTGGCTGAACTGACCGGTCTTCGAGCCCTTGACCCCTTCGGGTGCCACGGCCTCGACGGCGTCGCGCAGGACGGAAGCGTCACGGCTGCTGGCGACGGTCAGCGCCTCGGGCGTGTTGCCCGGCGCGCCGCCGACGTCGTTGAGGTCACCGCCGTTGCCCGCGGAGAACACCGGGACGACGTTGTTCGCGGCGATCTTGCGCACGAACAGCGAGTCCGGGTCGTCCGGGGTGGCGAAGTCCCCGCCCAGCGACAGGTTGACCACGTCGAGGTGGTCGGTGAAGTCGCCGTCGCCGTCCGGGTCGAGCGACCAGTCGAGCGCCTGCGAGGTGACGTTGGTCGAACCGGCGCAGCCGAAGACCTTGATCGCGTACAGCAGGGCCTTGGGCGCGGTGCCAGGCCCGATCTGCATCGCTTCGAGCTTCTTCTTGTTCAGCTTCTTGTAGTCGCCCGTGAACGTCTTGCCCGCTTCGTCCACACCGAACCCGGCGACCGTGCCCGCGACGTGCGTGCCGTGGTGGCCACAGGCGAGCGGGTTGGGGTCGGGCTTCGGGGTCTTGAGGGCCGGGTCGCTGCTGCCCGAGTCGTAAGCGTCGCCGACCAGGTCGACACCGCCGACGACCTTGTCCGTCGGGAAGGCCGGGGTGGCCTGGTCGCGGTTGATCGCCTTGTACGCCTCGACCGTGCCCGGACCGCCGAAGTCGGCGTGGGTGTAGTCGATGCCGTCGTCGATCACGCCGACGCGGATGCCGTCGCCGTAGCGGCCGGTCTGCTGCCACGACGCGAGCGTGTTGGTCAGCTGGACCGCGCTGGAGTTGGTGCGGGTCTTCGGCACGACCGTCTTGACCGAGACGACGTCCGGCCGCTTCGCCAGGTCGCGGATCTTCGCCGCGTCGGCCGTGACGACCGCACCCGCGACCGCGTTGGCGGTCTGGGTGACCAGCTGGGTGCCCGCGTCGGCGGCCTTGAGCTGGCCGACGACGGAGTTCACCGTCGCGGCGGCGTTCGCCTTGGCGTCCTTCGCGGCCTTCTTGGCCTTCTCCTTGCCGGCACCCTTGTTCTGCTCGGCGTTGAAGGCGTCGACGGCGGGCTGCTTGGCCAGCTCGACGAAGGCGGTGATCTGGCCTTGGGCGGCCTTGAGCTTCGGCTCGACCTTGCCCTGGAACGCGTTACGGTCGATCTTCGCCGGCGTGATGCCGTCCGCGAGGGGGACATCCTGTGCGGCCGCGGTCGCCCCGGTCACGGACGTCGCGAGCAACGCGGCGAAGACCGCGGCCGATGAGCGGATGGCCCATCGGGGTACGCGGGATCTGTTCATGAGTATGTGCCCTCACTCGAGGCCTCGACTCGGAACCTGCCTGCCGCTCGAACACACCCCCGACGGTGAGCCCCGGCGCCGCGCCGTGCCCTTGACGGCGCGATGGTTCGGCCTCGCCGGAAGAACCTATCCGGGGACCAGCCCGACTTCAGTAGGCATTTTTCACCGTTATTGAATCTTGCTCTTCGCAACGCTCTGACTACCGGGGAAAAGTATTCCTGTAACGCGAGCAACGTGTTGCCACATAACGAAAGCCGCGTCCGGGGACGCGGCTTTCGTCAGATGGCTTTCAGATCAGCCGAAGTTGACCGCCCGGATCGTGTGCGCGCCGACGGTCGCGCCGATCGGCTCCAGCAGGTGCGAGTCCACCGAACGGTCAACACGCAACAGCATGACCGCGTCCGCTCCGTCAGTGGTCTGGCTGATCTGCGCGGCCTCGATGTTGATGCCCGCCTCGCCGAGCAGCGTGCCGACGCGGCCCATGATGCCGGGGCGGTCCGGGTACTCCAGCAGCAGCACGTCGCCCTCGGCGCGCAGGTCGAAGTGGCGGCCGTTGACCTCGACCAGCTTCTCGACCTCGTCCTTGCCGGTGACCGAACCGGACACCGAAAGAACCGTGCCGTCGCCGTGGACCGCGCGAACGGTGACCAGGCTGCGGAATTTGGGGCTTTCGGACTCGGTGACCAGATCGACCTGGACACCCAGCTGCTCCGCCACGCGCGGCGCGTTCACGAAGGTGACCTGGTCTTCGACGACGCCGGCGAAAACGCCGCGTTCGGCCGCGAGCGGCAGCACGCTGACGTCCTCGGCAGCCAGCTCGCCCTTGACCACGACGGTGACCGAGGCGGGCGCCTTCGGGTTGAGCGCGGTCAGCACGGTGCCGAGCTTCTGGGTGAGCGAGAGGTACGGCCGGACGTGCTCGCCGACCGTGCCGCCACCGGCGACGTTCACCGCGTCCGGCACGAAGTCGCCGCGCAGCGCGAGCAGCACGGACTTCGCGACGTCGGTGCCCGCGCGGTCCTGCGCCTCGGCGGTCGACGCGCCGAGGTGCGGGGTGACGACGACGTTCGGCAGGCCGAACAGCGGGCTCTCGGTGGTGGGCTCGGTGACGAACACGTCGATGCCCGCGCCGCCGACGTGGCCGGAGCTCACCGCGTCCGCCAGCGCCTGCTCGTCGATCAGGCCGCCGCGCGCGGCGTTGACGATGATGACGCCCTGCTTGGTCTTCTTGAGCGCCTCGGCGCCGATCAGGCCCTTGGTCTCCGGGGTCTTCGGCAGGTGGATGGAGATCGCGTCGGCGCGCTCCAGCAGCTCGTCCAGCGTGACCAGCTCGATGCCGAGCTGCGCGGCGCGGGCGGCCGAGACGTAGGGGTCGTAGGCGATGAGCTTGGTGTCGAAAGCGGCGAGCCGCTGCGCGAACAGCTGGCCGATCTTGCCGAGGCCGACCACACCGACGGTCTTGCCCTGGATCTCGATGCCGGAGTAGCTGCTGCGCTTCCACGCGCCGCCCTGGAGGCTCTGGTCCGCGGCCGGGACCCGGCGGGCGACCGCGAGCAGCAGCGCGACGGCGTGTTCGGCGGCGGAGACGATGTTCGACGTCGGCGCGTTGACCACCAGGACACCGCGTTCGGTGGCGGCGGGGACCTCGACGTTGTCCAGTCCGACGCCGGCGCGGGCGACCACCTTGAGCGAGGTCGTGGCGGCGAGGACCTCGACGTCGACCTTCGTCGCGGACCGCACGAGCAGCGCGTCCGCCGTCTTCACGGCTTCGAGCAGCGCGGGACGGTCGGTACCGTCCACATGCTGGACCTCGACCTCGTCGGAGAAGACGCTCAGCACGGAAGGAGCGAGCTTCTCGGCGATGAGGACGACGGGCTTGTTCGGCTTGGTCACGATACGGCTCCCACTATCTGGTCTGTGCCTGCGACTCGGGGCTGATTGGCTTCTCGGCGGGAAAAAGTGCTTCGAAGCGGTTGACGGTCACGCCGTTGTGCCCGGTGCGCCGCAGTTTAGACCCGGTGACAGTGGATTGTTAACTCGCCCGTAATCCCGCGAAAACGAGATCGAGGAGCCGTTCGAGGCCCTTGTCACCCGAAAGATGTTCACTGGCCCAGGAAAGCGCGTGCAACAGCACCAGCAGTTCGTGCGCTGTGACGTCCGCCCGGAGCTCACCCGAGGCCTTCGCCCGTTCCACCAGATGGGATACACCGTCCCGCATGGCGTGACATGACGCGTACAGCGGCGAGGTTTCGTCGTCGAGGACGTCGACCATCAGTTCAGGCAGGCCGCGGTAGCTCGCCGACTGATCGCCCATCCCGGCGAGCCAGGTCTTCAGCGCACTCATCGGCTCCGGCGAGTCCAGGAGTTCGCGCGCCCCCTCGGCCTGCCCGTCGAACCTCTCGCGGAGCACCGTCTCGACCAACGCCTCCCGTGTCGGGAAGTGCCGGTAGAGCGTTCCGATACCGACGCCTGCCCGGCGGGCGATCTCCTCCAGCGAGGCGTCGACCCCGTGCGCGGCGAAGGCGAGCCTCGCCTCTTCGAGGAGGCGCTCGTAGTTGCGCCGGGCGTCCGCCCGCAGCGGCTTCTTGTCGGTGTCCATCGCGCTCCAGAGCCTAGTCTCGACAAATCGGAGGTAGCCTCCGTATAGTCGTGCGAGGTAACCGGAGGCTGCCTCATGTTAGCTGGGGAGAACTGATAATGAACCTGATCGAAGAGACTCGCGACCGGCTGGGACCGGTGGGGGTCTGGCTGCCGCTCGCGCCCTTGGCCCCGCCACCCGACGCGGAACTGCGCGCGATGCGGCGGCTGGAGGAACTGGGGTACCGCACGGTGTGGAGCGGCGAAGGCCCTGGCAGCCGGGATCTGTACGCGCACAGCGCCATCACGCTCGCTTCCACCGATCGGCTGGTGGTCGGCACCGGGATCGCCAACATCTGGTCGCGACCGGCCTACACCACCCAGAGCGGCGGCCGGACGCTCGCGCACGCCTTCCCCGGCCGGTTCGTCCTCGGCGTCGGCATCGGCCACGAGAGCCAGGCGGCGAAGTCCGGGTCGGCCTACCGGCCACTCGAACAGACCAGGGAGTACCTCACGGCCATGTCGGCCGCCGCGGCGGAATTCCCTTCACCCGTCCCGTTTCCGACGATTCTCGCCGCCGTGGGCCCGAAGATGCTCGAACTCGCACGAGACCTGACGGACGGTGCGCACCCGTTCGCCCAGCCTTTCGAGCACACGCCGTATTCCCGCGAGATCCTCGGCAAGGACAAACTGCTCATTCCCACCCATTCGGTGCTGCTCGGCGACCGCGAGGAGGCTCGGGCGGACGTCGCGAAGACCGTCCGCGTGATGAAGCAGTTCGGGATCCAGCACTACCTGAAGGGCTGGAAACGGCTCGGCTACACCGAGGCCGACATCGACGGCGTCAGCGACCGGCTCGTGGACGGGCTGATCGCGTGGGGCGACGAGGAGCGGATCGCCGGGCGGATCAAGGAACTCGTCGACGCCGGGGCGGACACCGTTCTCGTCAGCCCGGTGGGCGACGACCTCGATACCCTGGTGACCCGGCTGGGGCGGCTGGCCCCGGCGCTGGCGGAGGTGACCCGATGAGCCTCGGGATCTGGACATTCTCGTTCGACGGCAAGGAAATCGGCGAAGTCCGCGATGCCGCTTCGGAAGTCGAAGAGCTGGGGTTCGACACGTTGTGGTTCGGGGAGTATCTGGGCAGGGAGGCGTTCACGCAGGCGGGACTGCTGCTGGCGGCGACGTCCCGGCTGACCGTCGCCACCGGCATCGCGCGGTTCGACCAGCGGGAACCGGCCACCGCCGCGGCCGCCGGGCGGACCCTCGCGGAGGCCTATCCCGGCCGGTTCGTCCTCGGGCTCGGCGGGCACCGGCCGGGGGCGAAACCGCTGGAAGCGATGCGCGGGTACCTCGACGCCATGGACGCGGCGGAACTGTCCACACCGGACTCCCCGCATCGAAGGCTGCTGGCCGCCCTGGGGCCGAAGATGCTCTCTTTGGCCGCGGAGCGCGCCGACGGGGCGCATCCGTACTTCGTCCCTGTCGAGCACACCGCGCAGGCGCGGGAGGTCATGGGGCCCGAGGCTTTCCTCGCCGTCGAGCAGGCGGTCGTGCTGGGTTCGGATCGGGAGATCGCGCGGCAGCACGTGTCGTCGTACCTGGAACTGGCGGCTCATCACCGGGCAAATCTGCGGCGATTCGGGTTCACCGAAGAGGATTACGGCTCCGACAGGCTCGTGGACGCGTTGGTCGCCGTCGGGGAAGACGCGATTTCTTCGCGGGTGCAGGCACATCTGGACGCGGGCGCGGACCATGTCTGCCTCCAGGTCCTGACCGTGGACGAGCGGATCCCGCTGGCCGAATGGCGGGTTTTGTCGGAGGTGGGGGGTAGCGTGCGGAAGCGTGACGTCACCGGCTGAACTCGCTTTCGAGCAGGCACGGGAATTGATCGACGCGCGGGACCTCGCCGGACTCGCGCGCCTGATCGGCGACCTGCCCACGCTCGTCCACGCGCACGGGAAGAACGGGAACGACCTGCTCGGCATGGCCGCCGCCACCCGCGACGAGCGGCTGTGCCGGATCCTGCTCGACCACGGGGCCGATCCGGCGTCGGCCAACGTGCACGGCTGGACGGCGTTGCACCAGGCCGGGTACGTCGGGCTGCCACTGCTGGTCACGATGCTGCTCGACGCTGGCGCCCCGGTCGGCGTTCCCGCCCGCGGCGACGGCGGGACACCGCTGGTGGTCGCGCTGTTCTGGGGCCATCGCGAGGCCGCCGAGGTCCTGGCCGCCCGTGACCTCGCCCCCGGCAATCTCCGGGTGGCGGCGGGACTCGGCCGGGCCGACCTGCTCGACGAACTGCTAGCGCCGGACGGCACGCTCTCCCCCGCGGCGGGCGCGCATCGCGAGTTCCATCGGCCGCACAGCGGTTTCCCGGTCTGGCGGCCGAGCGATGATCCGGCCGAAATCCGCGACGAGGCGCTCTCGTGGGCCGCGCGGAACGACCGGTCGTCCGCGGTGCGGAGCCTGGTGGCGCGCGGCGCGGACGTGGACGCCGACGTCTACCGGGGCACGGCGCTGACCTGGGCCGCCGCCCAGGGGAAGGCTTCGGTGATCAGCACCTTGGCCGAACTGGGCGCTTCGGTGAACCACCAAGGGACGTTCGGCGGCCTTTCGCACGGGAACGGCGTCACGGCGCTGCACCTGGCCGTACAGGGCGGGCACGTGGACGCGGTGCGGGCTTTGCTGGCGGCGGGGGCGGATCCTTCGCTGGAGGATTCCTTGTACTCGTCGTCGGCTTTGGGGTGGGCCGAGCATTTCGAGCAGGCGGAGATCTTGGCGATGCTGCGGGCGGCCTGAGCCCGCGGCACCTTCCCGCTTCCCGCCCCCGCTCGCTCCCGATCCCGTGGTCCGCCAGGCGTGCGGCCATGCGGAAAGCGTTGCGAAAGCCACTTTCGGGGCATCAGACGTCCTGAAAGTGGCTTTCGCGACACCCGAAGCCGGCACGCGGGCAAGGCAGTACCCCGCGTTGCGAAAGCCACTTTCACAACCTTCAACGTTGCGAAAGTGGCTTTCACAACGCCTGCACGGCCGCCCGACAGGTGGACAAGTGGAGTCTGTAGTCCGTATCGTCAGAGGCGGACTACAGACTCCGTTTCTGTCCTACTGGGAGACCTTCATGACCACACCCCACGACGTCTTCGGCACACTTTCCGACGAGATCACCGCCCGAAACTGGGAAGCGATCTTCGACCTCTACGCGGAAGACGCCGTCGTCGAAAACCCGCAACGCCCGCCCGTGCCGGCCCGCTTCGAGGGCCGCGAGACGCTCCGCAAGAACTTCAGCGGAGGAATCAACGTGCGCATGAGCAGGGCGGATGTCCTGATTCACGGGACAACCGACCCGGAAGTGATCATCGCCGAGTACCGCAACGTCGGCGAGGCTCTGGACACCGGGAAATCCTTCGACATCGCCAACATCCAGCTTCTCCGGGTCCGCGACGGGCTCATCGCCCACTCGCGCGACTACCACGACTACCTGCGCCTCACCGCGGCGCGCGATGGCCTGGAAGCACTGAAAAAGAGCTACGAGACCGCGGAACGGGAGATCACTCCGGTTCCGCCGCGCCCCGCGTCGACGGCGGATCCGAAGAGCCCGCGCGGCGTGTTCGAGCGGCTCGCCTACGGCGTCGCGGACGGCGACTGGGCCGGGCTACCGGAGCTCTACGCCGAGGAAACCCATGTCACGCACCCGTTCCTGCCGGGAGCGGAAACCCTGAAGAGCCGGGAGGACCTGCGTGAGCACTTCAAGTTCGGCGAGCGGGGCAAGGTCCGGTTCCAGGTCCGCGACCTGGTGATCCACGAAACCCTCGACCCCGAGGTCGTGATCGGCGAGTTCGACTACCAGGGCACGGTCGGGGACAGCGCGGAATTCCGTGTCTCCAACATCTTCGTGCTGCGTGTCCGCGACGGGCTGATCGTCGAATCCCGCGACTACGCCGACCATCTCGCCCTCGCGGCCGCGACCGGACGGCTCGACGACCTGCTCGCGCGCGTCCAAGACAGCGCCTAACCCGGCAGGTCGAATTCGCCGTCTTGGACGCCTTTCACGAACGCGTCCCATTCCGACGGCGTGAAAACGAGGACGTCGCCCTCCGGACGCGACGCCTGGCGCATCGCGGTGTAGGTGACGCCGTCCGTATGCGGCACCAGCGCGTACTCGACGCAGTCTTCGAGATTCGCGCCGTCCGGTTCCGCCCGGATCCACTGCGCGTCGCTCAGGTCCAGTTCGTGCCGGATGTGGGCCTTGTCGTCCACCGGCTGCTCACTCATGGTGCCCACGCTATCGCTTTCCGGCGTGCAAACCGAAGGGGCCCTTCGCCGCGTGAAAACGTGGCGAAGGGCCCCTTCGGGTCTGAAATCAGGCGGTCTCGGTGATCGGCCGGTCCACCCACGACATCAGGTCGCGCAGCTTCTTGCCGGTCGCCTCGATCGGGTGCTCGTCACCCTGCTTCTCGAGCTTGGTGAAGTTCGGCCGTCCGGCCTCGTCCTCGGCGACCCACTCGCGAGCGAAGGTGCCGTCCTGGATCTCGCCCAGGATCTTCTTCATCTCTTCCTTGACCGCCGGCGAGATGACGCGCGGACCGCGGGTCAGGTCGCCGTACTCGGCGGTGTCGGAGATCGAGTAACGCTGACGCGCGATACCGCCCTCGTACATGAGGTCGACGATCAGCTTCAGCTCGTGCAGCACCTCGAAGTAGGCGATCTCCGGGGCGTAACCGGCCTCGGTGAGCACCTCGAAACCGGTCTGCACCAGCGCGGAAGCGCCACCGCAGAGAACGGCCTGCTCGCCGAAGAGGTCGGTCTCGGTCTCTTCGGTGAAGGTCGTCTTGATGACACCGGCGCGGGCGCCACCGATGGCGGCCGCGTAGGACAGTGCGAGCGCCTGCGCGTTGCCGGAGGCGTCCTGCTCGACCGCGATGAGCGCCGGGACGCCCTTGCCGTCGACGAACTGGCGGCGGACCAGGTGGCCGGGGCCCTTCGGCGCGACCATGGCGACGTCCACATTCGACGGCGGCTTGATCAGGTCGTAGCGGATGTTGAAGCCGTGACCGAAGAACAGCGCGTCGCCGTCCTTGAGGTGCGGCTCGATGTCCTTCTCGTAGATCGCGCGCTGCTTGGTGTCGGGCGCGAGGATCATGATCAGGTCGGCTTCGGCGCTGGCCTCGGCGGGCGTGAGCACGCGGAGACCCTGCTCCTCGGCCTTGGCCCGCGACTTCGAGCCCTCGGGCAGACCGATGCGGACATCGACGCCGGAGTCGCGCAGGCTCAGCGAGTGCGCGTGACCCTGGCTGCCGTAGCCGATCACGGCGACCTTGCGACCCTGGATGATCGAAAGGTCCGCGTCGTCGTCGTAAAAGATTTCCACTGCCATGAGGGGTACTACTTCCTTTCCTGACTTACTGAATTAAAGATTGGGCTCAGCGAAGCGAGGCTTCTCCGTTGAGGGTGGTGGCGGGGGCATGGATGGATTATCGGGCGGAGGTGGCGGTGATCGAGCGAGAGCCCCGGCCGACCGCGACCATTCCGGACTGGACCAGTTCACGGATGCCATAGGGCTCCAGCATCCGGAGCAGGGCACCGATCTTGTCCGAGGTCCCGGTGGCTTCGACGGTGAGCGCCTCGGGAGACACGTCCACCACCTTCGCGCGGAACAACTGCACTGTTTCGAGGACCTGGCTGCGCACGGTGTTGTCGGCCCGGACCTTCACGAGCAGCAGTTCGCGCTGCACGGCTGTGGACTTTTCCAATTCCACGATCTTGATGACGTTGACCAGCTTGTTGAGCTGTTTGGTCACCTGTTCGAGCGGTAGCTCTTCGACGGCGACCACGATCGTCATCCGGGACACCTCGGGATTCTCCGTGGGCCCGACGGCGAGGGATTCGATGTTGAAACCACGCCGGGAGAACAGTCCGGAAACCCGCGCGAGGACACCGGGCTTGTTCTCGACCAGAACGCTCAGGGTGTGCACGCTCATCGGGCGTCTCCTTCCGCTGCCGCGTTGATCTCCGCCTCGGCGGCGACTTCGTCGTCGTCGAAGAGCGGGCGGATCCCGCGCACGGCCATGATCTCGTCGTTACCGGTGCCCGCGGCCACCATGGGCCACACCTGGGCATCCTTCCCCACCACGAAATCGATCACGACGGGGCGGTCGTTGATCTCCATGGCGCGCCGGATGGTGGCGTCGACGTCCTCCTTGGTCTCACAGCGGAGCCCGGCACAGCCGAGCGCCTCCGCGAGCAGGGTGAAGTCGGGGATGCGGTGTTTGTGAGTACCGAGATCGGTGTTGGAGTACCGCTCCGAGTAGAAGAGGTTCTGCCACTGGCGGACCATGCCCAGGTTGCCGTTGTTGATGACGGCGACCTTGATCGGCGCGCCTTCGATGGCGCAGGTGGCCAGTTCCTGGTTCGTCATCTGGAAACAGCCGTCACCGTCGATGGCCCAGACCTGCTTGTCCGGGACACCGAACTTGGCGCCCATCGCGGCGGGGACGGCGAAGCCCATCGTGCCGAGACCGCCGGAGTTGATCCAGGTGCGCGGGTTCTCGTACTTCACGAACTGCGCGGCCCACATCTGGTGCTGGCCGACGCCCGCGGTGTAGACCGCGTCCGGGCCGACGAGCGAACCGATGCGCTCGATGACGTACTGCGGGGAAAGCGTCCCGTCCTCGGGCCATTCGTAACCGGCCGGGTAGTCGTCGCGCCAGGCGCTCGCCTGCGTCCACCAGTCCTTCAGATCCGGCTTCGCGGACTTGTCGGTCTCGGCGCGGACGGCCTCGATCAGCTCGGTGATGATCTCCGCGCAGTCGCCGACGATCGGCACGTCCGCCTTGCGGTTCTTGGAGATCTCGGCCGGGTCGATGTCGGCGTGGACGATCGCGGCGTCCGGCGCGAACGAGGACAGCTGCCCGGTGACACGGTCGTCGAAGCGGGCGCCGAGGGCGATCAGCAGATCCGACCGCTGCATCGCGGCGACCGCGGCGACCGTGCCGTGCATCCCCGGCATGCCGAGGTGCTGCGGGTGCGAGTCGGGGAACGCGCCGCGGGCCATCAGCGTGGTGACGACCGGGATCCCGGTCAGTTCGGCCAGTTCCATCAGTTGGCTCGAGGCGTCGGCCTTGACCACGCCACCGCCGACGTAGAGGACCGGCCGCCGTGACTTGCTGATCAGCCGGGCGGCTTCGCGGACCTGCTTGCCGTGCGGGCGCAGCGTGGGCCGGTAGCCCGGCAGCCGCAGCTCCGTCGGCCAGGAGAAGGAGGTCATCTCCTGCAGGACGTCCTTGGGGATGTCCACCAGGACCGGGCCGGGGCGGCCGGTCGAGGCGAGGTGGAAGGCCTCCGCGATGGTGCGCGGGATGTCCACCGGGTCGGTGACCAGGAAGTTGTGCTTGGTGATCGGCATCGTGATGCCGCAGATGTCGGCTTCCTGGAAGGCGTCGGTGCCGATCAGCGCGCGGGACTGCTGACCGGTGATGGCGACCACCGGGACCGAGTCCATGTTCGCGTCGGCCAGCGGGGTGACCAGGTTGGTCGCGCCGGGACCCGACGTGGCCATGCACACACCGACCTTGCCGGTCGCCTGCGCGTACCCGGTGGCGGCGTGGCCCGCGCCCTGTTCGTGGCGGACCAGGACGTGGCGGACCTTCGTCGAGTCGAGCAACGGGTCGTACGCCGGGAGAATGGTGCCGCCGGGAATACCGAACACGACTTCCGCGCCCACCGCCTCGAGTGAGCGGACGAGCGACTGCGCGCCCGTGACCCGCACCGGGGTCCCGGCCGGCGGCGCCGGCTTGGGACGCGCTCCAGGGGTGTTCGCTTCAGCTCGCGAGGTGGCACTAGTCATCGCTGTTTGCCTCGTCTTGTCTAGTCACTCGTTCGGGTATTCATTGCTGGTTCGGCGGTTGAAATTGTTCCAGGCAACAAAAAACCCCCGCCGACCGGAGTGGTCGCACGAGGGTCGCGCGTCGACGCAGCGGAGACTTCCCTAAGCGTCGACGCGCTTGGGAAGTACGAGGCCGGTCTGCGTTGTCACGAGAGTGAAGCTAGCCGGTCGCCGTCAAGAGTGTCAACTCTGCGGGACGGCGATTCCGCATGCTGGACACCTTCGGCGCATCGCGCGACCCGCGTTCGAGGCCCGGAAGGCGGCGGTGCACCATCTTTGACGTGGCCGAAGAAAAGCAGCAAGAACAGGCGAACGAGGCTCCCAAAGCCGTCTTCAAGATTCCGAACACGGCACTGCTGGCGATCGCTTTCCTCGTCGTCTGTGTGACGCCTGTCGCGTTCGGCGACGTGCCGTACCTCCAGTGGCTGTACCTTTTCCCGATCGCGCTGGCGGTGTTCGTCATCCGGACCCGCACGACGGCGACCGCCGCGGGACTGGAAGTCCGCACGATGTTCGGGCACCGGGACCTGCCGTGGACCTCCCTCAAGGGCCTCGCCATCACCGACAAGGCGAAGGTGCAGGCGGTGCTGAAGGACGAGTCCAAGATCGCCCTCCCCGCCGTGCGCACCCGTCATCTTCCGGTGATCTCGCTGGTCAGCGCGGGCCGCATGGCCGACCCTTCCGGACTGACCGACGACGTCGCCAAGGCCGAGGAGACGGCTCCGGAAAAGGACGAAGCCTCCGGGGAGTAGGATTGGTAGGACCAGTTTGGCGCCGGTTCGCCCGGCAAGGCCCTGGTCCCCATCCCGAACCTTGGAGTAAGCCGTGCCTCAACTCCGTTCCCGGACCACCACCCACGGCCGCAACGCGGCGGGCGCCCGCTCGCTCTGGCGCGCCACGGGAATGACCGACAGCGACTTCGGCAAGCCGATCGTCGCCATCGCGAACTCCTACACCCAGTTCGTGCCGGGGCACGTGCACCTCAAGGACCTCGGCGAGATCGTCGCGGGCGCGGTGAAGGAGGCGGGCGGCGTCGCCCGCGAGTTCCACACGATCGCCGTCGACGACGGGATCGCCATGGGGCACAGCGGAATGCTCTACTCGCTGCCCTCGCGCGAGATCATCGCGGACTCCGTCGAGTACATGGTGAACGCGCACCAGGCCGACGCGCTGGTCTGCATCTCCAACTGCGACAAGATCACCCCCGGCATGCTGAACGCCGCCATGCGGCTGAACATCCCGGTGGTGTTCGTCTCCGGCGGGCCGATGGAAGCGGGCAAGGCCGTGGTCGTCGGCGGGGTCGCGCAGGCGCCGACCGACCTGATCACCGCGATCGCCGCGTCGGCCAGCAGCGAGGTCGACGAAGAAGGCCTGTCCATTGTGGAGCGTTCGGCCTGCCCGACCTGCGGTTCGTGCTCGGGCATGTTCACCGCGAACTCGATGAACTGCCTCACCGAGGCGCTCGGGCTCTCCCTGCCGGGCAACGGCTCCACCCTCGCCACGCACGCCGCCCGCAAGACGCTGTTCGAGGACGCCGGACGCACGGTCGTCGAGCTGTGCAAGCGCTGGTACGAGCAGGATGACGAGTCCGCGCTCCCGCGCTCGATCGCGTCGAAGAAGGCCTTCGAGAACGCGATGGCCCTCGACATGGCGATGGGTGGTTCGACCAACACGGTGCTGCACATCCTCGCCGCCGCGCAGGAAGGCGAGGTCGACTTCACCATCGACGACATCGATGCCATCGGCCGCCGCGTGCCGTGCCTGTCGAAGGTCGCGCCGAACTCGGACTACCACATGGAGGACGTTCACCGCGCGGGCGGAATCCCGGCCATCCTCGGCGAGCTTTACCGCGGCGGGCTCCTGAACACCGACGTCCACTCCGTGCACTCGCCGGATCTGGAGTCGTGGCTGTCCACTTGGGACATCCGCGCGAAGGAGCCGTCGGAGCGGGCTGTCGAACTGTTCCACGCCGCGCCGGGCGGGGTCCGGACCACGGAGGCGTTCTCCACCGAGAACCGCTGGTCCTCTTTGGACACCGACGCTTCGGACGGCTGCATCCACGACGTCGAGCACGCCTACACCAAGGACGGCGGGCTCGCGATCCTGCGCGGCAACCTCGCCGAGAACGGCGCCGTCATCAAGTCGGCGGGCATCGACGAGGAACTCTGGCGCTTCGAAGGCCCGGCACGGGTGCTGGAAAGCCAGGAAGAGGCGGTTTCGGCCATCCTCAAGAAGGAGATCCAGCCCGGCGAGGTGCTGGTGATCCGCTACGAAGGCCCGGCGGGCGGGCCGGGAATGCAGGAGATGCTGCACCCGACGGCGTTCCTCAAGGGCTCGGGGCTGGGCAAGAAGTGCGCGCTGATCACCGACGGCCGGTTCTCCGGCGGCTCGTCGGGCATCTCGGTCGGGCACATCTCGCCCGAGGCCGCCGCGGGCGGGGCGATCGGCCTGGTCCAGAACGGCGACCGGATCCTGCTCGACGTCCACGAGCGCCGTCTCGAACTGCTCGTCGACGAGGACGTGCTGGCCGAGCGCCGCGCGAAGATGGAGGCGAGCGAGCGGCCATGGCAGCCGGTCTCGCGGGACCGGAAGGTCACCGCCGCTCTGCGTGCCTACGCGCGGATGGCGACTTCGGCCGACACCGGCGCCGTGCGCGACCCGAACAAGTAATAGCGCGGACCCGTATTTGCCTACCCACGCCTGACCTGCGCGAGGGTGGCGATTCCGCGCCTGTCGGCTCCACACCCGACCACCAGTGGGCAGGCAAATACGGGTCGAGCCGCAACGCCTACCGGCACAAAACGATCACCACGACCGAGGCGGCCGCCGCCAGCAGCAGTCCGATCAGCCCGAACGAGAGCGGCCGCTTCCGCCACGGGGTGTTGGCGTCCAGCGCGAGGCGCCCGGAGCCCGCGAGCAGCACGGTCAGCGAAGCGGCGCCCAGCAGGAGCTCGAACTCGAAGCCCTGGCCGTCCTTCTGGAAGAACCCGCCGCCGAACTTCACGAACACGATGTTCGCGCAGACCCCGAGCAGCGCGGCGGCACCGATCGGGGTGAACAGGCCCACCAGCACGAGCGCGCCGCCGAGCACCTCGCTGATCCCGGTGATCCACGAAAGCAGCGTGGTCTGGCTGGTGTAGCCGAGGCTGCCGAGCACCCTGGTGAAGCCGCCGACCCCAGGCCCGCCGAAAGCGCCGAAGAGGTGCTGGAGCCCGTGCGCGCCCATGGTCACGCCGAGCACCACCCGCAGGACGAGCAGACCGAGATCGATCCCACCCCTGGTCTCCGCCGGGCCGGGGCCGCTGTCGGAGTCGGCCACATCCGAGATCATGCTGGTCTGGTAGTCATCGCTCACGCGCGAAGGGTAGGCGAAACGGGCCCGTCAGGCGACCGAACCGCCGAAGCCGCTCAGAACAGGGTCGCCGGCTCGACCGGTTCGGGTTCGGGCAGCGGGCCGAGGCCGGGCACCAGGGCGCGCACGTCATCGTGGAAGCGGCGGGCGAGCGCCGGCGCGTCGTCGTTGTCCGGAGTGTGCACGAAGACCGTCGGCGACCGGCCCGCGCGCAGCCAATCGGCGACCACCTCCGCCCACGGCCGCCACCCCTCGACGGTCTCCTTGGTCGAATCCCGGCCGAGGTAGCGGACGATCGGCCGGTCGGTCAGCGCCCGCGTCCGCCTCGGCAGCCGCGGTTTCTTGCCCCACGCGTCCTGCTCGGCCTCGCTGATCGGCGGGCTCCGGAAGAAGACCTCGGTGTCGAACGGCACCCATTCGGCGTCCACGTCGATGAGCGCCCGCTCCAGCAGCGACGTCGAGCGGGCATCGGTGTGGAATTCGGGATGGCGCACTTCCACGGCGCGCCGGAGACCGACGGGGAGACGGCGCAGGAAACGGACGAGAGTGTCGACGTCCGTCGGGCCGAACGAGCCGGGCAGCTGGGTCCACAGGACCGCCCGGTCGCCGAGAGGTTCGATCGCGTCCAGGAACGCCCGCATCTCGACTTCGACGCCGGTGAGCCGTCGCTCGTGCGTGACGACCTTGGGCAGCTTGAGCACGAACCGGAAGCCGGGGCCGGTCTGCTTCGCCCACGTCTCGACGGTGTCCCTGGCGGGGGTCGCGTAGAAGGTCGTGTTGCCTTCGACCGCGTTGCACCAGCCGGAGTAGGCCCGCAGACGCTCCCCCGCGGGCTGCGATCGCGGCAGGAACCGCCCGGCCCACGCCTTGTGCGTCCACATCGCGCAGCCGATATGAAGAGTCGCCACGGTGCTCAGTATTCGCCGTGGACCAGGTTCTTCGGCAGCTCCCCGCTCATATAGTGGCTCAGCTCCCGGACAGCCACCGCGTAGGCGCGCTGCCGTCTCCCGCTCACCGCGCCCGCGACGTGCGGCGTCAGCAGCAGCCCCGGCACCTCCCACAGCGGATGCCCGTCGGGCAGCGGCTCGGGGTCGGTGACGTCGAGGGCGGCGCGCAGCCGTCCCGACGCGAGTTCCGCGACGAGCGCGTCGGTGACCACGACCGGCCCCCGCGAGACGTTGACCAGGATCGCGTCGTCCGGCATCGCGGCGAGGAAACCGGCGTCGACCAGGCCGCGGGTATGCGGGGTGAGCGGCACCATCAGCACCGTGATGTCGTGTTCGGGCAGCAGCTCGGGCAGCTCGCCGACGCCGTGCACGCCTTCGCGGGCGGTCGTGCCGACCATCGTGCAGCGCACGTCGAACGTCTCCAGCCGGCGGCGCAGATGCCTGCCGAGGTCGCCCGCGCCGATGATGAGGGCCTTCTTGCCCTGGAGGGTGTCGGTGATCCGGCGTTCCCAGTGCTTCCGCCGGTGGTGGTCGGCGAATCCGTCGAGACCGCGGTAGATCGTCAGGAGGACCGCGACCACCCATTCGGCCGAGCTCCCGCCGTGCGCGCCGCGGCAGGTGGAGAGCAGGACGCCGTCCGGCACCTTGCCGACCCAGTCCTCCGCCCCCGCCACCAGCAGCTGCACGAGTTTGACGTTCGGCAGTTCGCGCCAGAGTTCCTCGCTGGGCTGGTCGCCGGTCACGAGGACCTCGGCCTGAGCGGCCTCGGCGGGCACTGACTCCCCGCGGCGGTACACCACCGGACGCACGCCCTCGATCTCCGAAAGCGCGGCCACTCCCTCTTCGTCGGGTACGAGCACGGTTACCGTCATGATCGCAACGGTATCCAGTGCCGCTTACCTGTGGCTCACGTACGCCCACCTACGCTGGGGTTCGTGCGTACCCGGTACCGGCGGAAATGGACCGCGCCGCTGGCCATGCTGGCCTGCAGCGCGCTGATGCTCTCCGGCTGCGCCGACTTCGACAACACGGCCGCCGGGCAGAACTTCACCCCGGTCAATCCGCCGTCCCCGGAGGTCCCGCCGCAGGTCGGGCCCGGTGGTGACGCCGGCGACTCGGGCCCCGGCGGCCCTGGCCGCGGGAACGGGCCGAACCAGTCCCAGACGCCGATCCCGCCGCCACAGGGCTGCAAGGACTTCGACAAGGCCGTCATCGCGACCTGCCTGGACACCGTCGCCGCCGTGGCCGCGATCCCCGGCGACGGCACCTCGCCCAGCGCGCTCGCGGGCGAACGCAAGAGCGGCCGGATCATGCTCGCCGCCGCCGGGAAGGACCCGGCCGACTGGGCGACCATCCCCGTGGACGGCTCGAGCGACGGCGGCCTCAGCTCGCTCGCCCTTTCCCCCGGTTTCGCCGAAGACCAGCTCGTCTTCGCCTATATCACCACCCAGTCCGACAACCGGGTCGTCCGCCTCGCGAAGGGCCAGGCGCCGAAACCGGTGCTGACCGGCATCCCCAAGGGCACCACCGGCAACCGGGGCGTGATCGGCACCGACGCCAAGGGCGCGCTCCTGGTCGCCACCGGCGACGCGGGCAACGCCGGGCTCGCGGCCGATCCCGGATCGCTCGCCGGGAAGGTGCTGCGTATCGACACCTCCGGCAAACCGGCGCCGGGTAACCCCACGGCGGGCTCGGCGGTCTTCGCGACCGGCGTGCACTCCCCCGGCGGGATGTGCCGTGACCAGACCGGTTCACGGCTTTGGCTGACGGACAGGCTGGCCGACAAGGACGTCCTGTACCGGCTTCGCGGGGGTCAGCCGCTGGCCACCCCGGCGTGGAGCTGGACCGACAAGCCCGGTGTGGCGGGCTGCGCGGACTTCGTCGGTGCCACCGGCTACCTCACCCTCACGACGTCGATCGCGGGCAACCTGCAGAACCTGCCGGTCACCCCGGACGGCGCGGTGACCGGTAAACCCAATGTGGTCATGGACGGCAAGGTCGGCAAGCCGCCGAAGACCTTCGGCAGGCTCTCCGCGATGAGCATGGTCAACCCGCAGATGGCGGTGACCGGGACGCTCAACAAGGACGGCGGAGCACCGGTGTCGAGCGACGACCGCGTTGTCATCGTCACACCGTCGGCAGGCGCCGGAGTGAACGGCAAGGACTAGCGGTCGAGGCGATACTCGTCCCGTCGCCCGCACATCCCGTATCCGTCCTTTCCGGACGGCGTCTCGACCCGGACACCGGACTGTTCGAGATGGCTCGCGTCGCCGTTCGCCAGGGCCTTCAGGTGTTCTCCGGTCAGTTCGGCGGCGGCCAGCGCGCCGGATCGCCAGCACTGGATCCAGGCGTCGATCTTCGGCGCGACCAGCGCGGCGGCCGCGCGGTGGAAGTCCCGCAGCGGGGCGGGGTCTCCCGAGACGAGAGCTTCCCGGATCGGCAGGTAGCCCTCGATCGCGAGATCCCGGCGACGGCGCGCCTCGGCGTCGCCGGTGGGCATCGCGGCGGCCTCGGCGTACGCATCCGGGTCGGCGAGGATCGGCGGCGGGAAGGTGAAGACCGCGTCGCCCGCTTCGGGCAGGCTGCTGTTCTGCATGAGCACGGTGATCCGCAGGTCGTCGCGCTGCACCATCCGGTGGACCGTGCCGGGCGCGAACCACGCGACGACACCGGCTTCGAGGGCGGTCTCGGTGTAGCCGCCGACATCGAGCGTCTGCACCGCGCCGCGGCCACCGGTGACGACGTAGGCCTCGGTGCAGGCCAGGTGCAGATGCGGGCCGCCGCCGCACACCCCGTCCGAGGCCGCCCATTCGTAGGCCCGCAAATGAGAAAGGCCGATGCCTCCGGGAAGCGGGAACACGGTGACCTCCTCAGAATTCGTGGGTCTTCAGGTAGTGCCCGACGCGGTCGCGGTCCCAGTCGCCGTCCGCGACCACCACGCGATAGCGGTAGTGGAAACTCTCGCCGGGCGCCACGGTGAACTCGTCGAAGAACGCCCAGGAGATCGCCACCGTCGGGATGTCGTGCGACCGGACGAACCAGTGCGACTCGTGGATCGCGTGGTCGTTCTCCGGCGCGTGCGCGAAGACCAGCGTCGACTTCGCGTCGACCTCGTCGTGTTCGCCGACGAACGCCAGCCACGGCGCCTGGCGTCCCATCATCTTCTCGCCGCCCAGTTCGCCGGGGCCGAGCACTTCGCCGCCGCTGAACTCGCGGGGCCCGCGCCAGTGCAGCCCGGTGTAGCCTGCCATTTCGCGCCCTGCCGTCGTCGGGCTGCCGAATTCCAGTGGCGCGTCGTGGATGTTGGTCAAGGTGATCGCCCAGTCGAGAGCCCAGCTGCCCTCGTCCGGCGCCACGGAATGGACGACGAGGTCACGCCGTTCACGGGCCCATTCCGCGCCGCCGTTCTCGACCCAGGTCAGCTTCTCGCCCAGTGTCAGGCTTTCGTCCTCGACGGCGAACTCCTCGAACCCGTCGTGCCGCATCGAGCCGACGAGGCCGGGCAGATCCTGGTACCGATCGCCGGGCACGTAGGTCCAGCCGCCCCAGAAGTTCTGGCCGGACAGATGACTCGACGTCATCTGGAGTCCCTTGTGCCAGCGGTGATCCGAGGGCCGGTACGCGCTGACCTGACGTCCGGCCAGCGTCCGCAAGGGATGCGTGTACGGCTTGCGCGACTCGTAGGCGGCGGCATCGGGTTTGTACACATAGGACAGGAGTTCGACGCCCGCGGCCTCGACGGTGACGCGTTCGCCGTGCCGGTGGGTGACGGTGATGGGTGCGCTCACGATTCCCCGTTCATGGCGAAGTGGAAGGGATCCTCGGAGGTGATCTCGCCCGCGTGGACGGTGCGCCCGGTGAACGCGGATTTGTACAGCGCGGCGATGAATTCGAGCGCCCTTCGCCCGTCGGCGCCGCTGCACGGCGGGCGTTCCCCCGCCCTGATCGCGGCGAGGACGTGGGTCAGCTGGGCGGTGTGCGAGCTGGGGATGTTCGCCTCCGGCGGGCGCCATTCCTTGTCCCCGTGCGGTGCGGGCGTGCAGGTCCAGTCGTCGTTGTCGTAGCCGTAGAGATGGGTCAGTTCGACCGTCGCGCCGGAACAGTCGATGCGGATCCTGCTGACCTCATCGGGTGAAAGGACGCTGTTGACCACGGTGGCCAGCGCGCCGGATTCGAAGCGTGCCAACGCCGTCGAGACGTCGTCGGTGCGGACGTCGTGCACGAGCCTGCCGGTCATCGCGCGGATCTCGGCCCAGTCACCGAGCAGGTGCAGGAGCAGGTCGATCTGGTGGATTCCCTGGCCCATCGCGGGCCCGCCGCCCTCGGTCGCCCAGTCACCACGCCAGGGGACGGCGTAGTACTCCGCGTCGCGGAACCACGTCGTCTGACAGTGCGCGACCAGCGGCCGCCCGAGTCCGCCCGCGGCCAGCAGCTCGCGGAAATGCCCGGCGGCGGAGCCGAACCGGTGCTGGAAAACGAAACCCGCGTACGGCCCGCCCTCGGACTCTGCCGCGGTGATCTCGTCGTACTCGGACAGGGACAGGCAGGGCGGCTTCTCGCACCACACCCACGCTCCGGCGGTCAGCGAACGCACGGCCTGCCCGACGTGCAGCGCGGGCGGGGTGCAGAGCGAGACGATGTCGGGCTTCTCCTCGGCGAGAAGCCGCTCGATTTCGGTGTACGGCTTGATATCGCCGGTGCTGAATCCGGCGACCCTGGCTTCGTCGACGTCGGCCGCGGCGACCACGGTCACTTCCGACGGATGGGCTTCGTAAGCGGCTAGATGGCTTTTGGCGATCGCTCCGGTGCCGATGATGGCCGCCCGGAGGGGATTCCCGGTCGTCACCCGTGACCTCCACCGTCCGTATGAGGCCCTCATACGGTAGGCAGAAAGCGCTTTCTAGCGCAACCCCTGCGCAGTAGGTGACTACTTGCGGGGATGCCGGCGGCGCCCGAATCGCTGTACGGGGCCGAAGCGGCACTGCGGACCAGCAGGCCCGACGCGAAGAGGAACTTCCCCGTGTGTGTCGCGCAAGCAGGTGACTACTTGCGGGTTTCGGCGCGCAGGTGCCGGACGTCGAAGAACGCGGCGACGACGGAGACCACAGCGGCGGCCATGCCGAGGTAGCGGCCGAGGCCCGTACCGAGCTCGATGCCGGCTGCGGTGAAGATCCCGCGCTGGTCGGCGTCGAACTGCCCGTCGAAGGTCACCCAGCCGAGCACCATCAGCAGCACCGCGCCGACGACCGCCATCAGCCACAGATGCGGCAGGCCCGCGCGGCGGACGGCGTCCACGCGGCCGAACAGCACGACGGCGAGACCGGGCAGGAACACCAGGAAAAGCGGCGCCCAGGCGAGGAAACCCGCGTGCCAGGCGTCACGCGTGACGTCGGCGGCGGGCAGCGTCGTCAGCGCGTCCTCGATCTCCGGGCGCGACGCGGTCAGCGTCGTCCACGGCAGGAACAAGGCCACCAGCGCGAGCAGCCCGGCCGCGAAGCCGAGCCACTCACGCCAGGTGACCTTCTTCAAAGCGAGTTCAGGCACCGACTCGCTCGATGATCAGTTCGCGCACGCGCTTGGCGTCGGCCTGGCCCTTGGTGGCCTTCATGACCGCGCCGACGATCGCCCCGGCCGCGGCCACCTTGCCGCCGCGGATCTTCTCGGCGACGTCCGGCTGCGCGGCCAGCGCCTCGTCGACAGCCGCGATGAGCGCGGAGTCGTCGGAAACGACCTTCAGACCGCGCTTCTCGACGACCTCGGCGGGCGAACCCTCGCCGGCGAGGACGCCCTGCACGACTTCCTTGGCCAACTTGTTGGTCAGCTCACCGGCGTTGACCAGCGCGATGACCTCGGCCAGCTGCGCCGGGGTGATCGCCAGCTCCGCCAGTTCGATCTCGCGGGAGTTGGCTTCCTGCGCCAGCGTGTTGACCCACCAGCTGCGGGCCTCGTCCGGCGTCGCGCCCGCTTCGACGGTCGCGGCGACCAGGTCGACCGCGCCGACGTTGAGCAGGTCGCGCAGCGCCTCGTCGGTCAGGTTCCACTCGTTCTGGATGCGCTTGCGGCGCTCCGACGGCATCTCCGGCAGCGTCTTGCGCAGCTCCTCGACCCATTCGCGCGACGGCGCGATCGGGACCAGGTCGGGCTCCGGGAAGTACCGGTAGTCCTCGGCGGTCTCCTTGGTGCGGCCGGCCGCCGTGGTGCCGTCGGCCTCCTGGAAGTGCCGCGTCTCCTGCTTGATCGAGCCGCCCTCGGCGAGGATCGCCGCCTGGCGGGTCATCTCGTAGCGCACGGCGCGCTCGACGCTGCGCAGCGAGTTGACGTTCTTGGTCTCGGTGCGCGTGCCGAATTCGGTCGCGTCCTTGGCCATCAGCGAAACGTTCGCGTCGCAGCGCAGGGAGCCCTGGTCCATGCGGACGTCGGAGACGTCCAGCGCGCTGAGCAGATCCCGCAGGGCGCTCACGTACGCGCGGGCGACCTCGGGGGCGCGCTCGCCGGTGTGCTCGATCGTCTTGGTGACGATCTCGATCAGCGGCACACCCGCACGGTTGTAGTCGAGCAGCGAGTGCTCGGCGCCGTGGATCCGGCCGGTGGCGCCACCGACGTGCAGCGACTTGCCGGTGTCCTCCTCCATGTGCGCGCGCTCGATCTCGACGCGCACGACCTCGCCGTCGTCCAGTGTCACGTCGAGGTAGCCGTTGAAGGCGATCGGCTCGTCGTATTGCGAGGTCTGGAAGTTCTTCGGCATGTCCGGGTAGAAGTAGTTCTTCCGGGCGAACCGGCACCACTCGGCGATCTCGCAGTTGAGCGCGAGGCCGATACGGATCGCGCCCTCGATCGCCTTGGCGTTCACGACGGGCAGCGCACCGGGCAGGCCGAGACAGGTCGGGCACACCTTGGTGTTGGGCTCGCCGCCGAACTCGTTGGCGCAGCCGCAGAACATCTTGGTGTTCGTGTTCAGCTCGACGTGCACCTCGAGGCCCAGCACCGGGTCGAACCGCTCGATGACGTCGGCGTAGTCCATCAACTCAACCACGGCGGTCACTTCTTTCCTCCCAGCTCCGGAACCTCGTGCACCAGCGAGCCACCGTTGGCGGCGTCGCGCGCGACCTCGTAGGCGGCGCCGACGCGGTACAGCCGGTCGTCGGCCATCGCGGGGGCCATGATCTGCAGGCCGACCGGCAGGCCGTCCTCGTGCGACAGTCCACTCGGGACGCTCATCGCGGCGTTGCCCGCGAGGTTCGACGGAATGGTGCAGAGGTCCGCCAGGTACATCGCCATCGGGTCGTCGACGCGCTCGCCGATCTTGAACGCGGTGGTCGGCGTGGTCGGCGAGACCAGCACGTCCACCTTTTCGTACGCGGCCTCGAAGTCCCGCGTGATGAGCGTGCGGACCTTCTGCGCCGAGCCGTAGTACGCGTCGTAGTAGCCCGACGACAGGGCGTACGTGCCGAGCATGATGCGGCGTTTGACCTCGGGGCCGAAGCCCTTCTCGCGGGTCAGCGACATGACCTCTTCGGCGCTGTGCGCGCCGTCGTCGGACACGCGCAGGCCGTAGCGCATGGCGTCGAACCTGGCGAGGTTCGACGAGCACTCGCTCGGCGCGATCAGGTAGTACGCGGGCAGCGCGTAGGTGAAGTTCGGGCACGAGACCTCGACGACCTCGGCGCCGAGCGCGCGCAGCTGCTCGACGGCGGCCTCGAACGACCGCAACACGCCCGGCTGGTAGCCGTCGCCGGCGAATTCCTTCACCACGCCGACGCGGACGCCCTTGAGGTCGCCGGTCAGGCCCTGGCGGGCCGCGGCGACCACCGGCGGGACCGGCGCGTCGATCGAGGTCGAGTCCATCGGGTCGTACCCGGCGATGACCTCGTGCAGCAGGGCGGCGTCGAGCACCGTCCGCGCGCAGGGACCTGCCTGGTCGAGCGACGAGGAGAAGGCGACGAGACCGTAGCGGGAGACACCGCCGTACGTCGGCTTCACGCCGACGGTGCCGGTGACCGCGCCGGGCTGGCGGATCGAGCCGCCGGTGTCGGTGCCGATCGCGATCGCGGCCTCGAACGCCGCGATGGACGCCGAGGAGCCACCGCCGGAGCCGCCGGGGATGCGGGCGTGGTCCCACGGGTTGTGCGTCGGGCCGAACGCGGAGTTCTCCGTGGAGGAGCCCATCGCGAACTCGTCCATGTTGGTCTTGCCGAGCACCACGACACCGGCCTCGCGCAGCTTGCGCGTCACGGTGGCGTCGTACGGCGGGATCCAGTTCTCCAGCGTCTTCGAACCGACGGTGGTCGGGATGCCCTTGGTGGTCAGCACGTCCTTGAGCGCCAGCGGCACCCCGGCGAGCGACGACTTCGGCGCCTTGCCCTCGGCGACGTCGGCGTCCACCGCGCGGGCCGCGTCGAGCGCGCCCTCGGTGTCGACGTGCAGGAACGCGTGGATGTGGTCGTCGACCTCGGCGATCCGGTCCAGGTGAGCCTGGGTGACCTCGACGGCCGAGACCTCACGGGACTGGATCTTCTCCGCCAGCTCGGCGGCGGTCAGCTTGACGATTTCGGTCACTGTTCTTCTCCCAGAATCCGCGGCACCCGGAAACGACCCTCTTCGCTGGCAGGCGCACCGGCCAGCGCCTGCTGCTGGGTCAGCCCCGGTCGGACCGTGTCCTCGCGGAACACGTTGGTCAGCGGCACGGCGTGCGATGTGGGCGGGACGTCCTCGCCTGCGACCTCACTCACCTTGGCCACCGAGTCCAGAATCTGGTCGAGCTGGCCTGCGAAGACGTCCAGCTCCTCCTCGGTGACGGCAAGCCTGGCCAGCTTGGCGAGGTGTGCGACCTCGTCGCGGGAAATGTTGGGCACGCGGGTGACTCCCGAGGTGTGCTGTGCGGGTTCTGTCGGAAGCTGCAAGTCTATGGTGGCGGTGTCGGCGGACTCGACTGGGTTACGCCAGGGCACTCCGGCCGCGGATTGCCTGGTTCGTTATCCCGAAGGCCGGATGGCGGGCCCCATTACACCGTCCGGTCTGTCACAATCGGCGCCCGGCGTAGCGCGTTCCACGGCGAGGCTGGAACGCCTGAGGCGAGAGGGGCGCGTGTGTCGTTCCTGATCCGGGTCCAGTTACCGGACACTCCGGGGACCCTCGGCGCGGTCGCCACCGCGCTCGGCACCGTCGGCGCCGACATCCTGAGTGTGGACGTGGTCGAACGAAGCGGCGGTCTCGCCATCGACGACCTCGTCGTGGAAATCCCCTCCGGCAGGCTGCCGGACGCGCTGATCACCGCGGCCGAAAGCGTCGACGGTGTCGAGGTCGACGCCGTCCGCCCGTACGCCGGGGTCCTGGACACCCACCGTGAACTCGAACTGGTCGAGGAGATCGCCGCGAAGCCCGCTTCGGGGCTGGAGATCCTCGCCGAGGGTGTGCCGCGGATCATCCGGGCGGGGTGGGCCGTCGTCGTCGAGTACTCGGAGCCCGGCGCGCTGCGGCTGGCGTCGTCCAGCGCCGCGCCCGAGACGCCGATCACCGACCTGCCGTGGCTGCCGCTGGAACGCGCCACCATCCTCGACGCCGAGGAAGCGTGGGTCCCGGAGACGTGGAAGGAACTGGGGACCGAACTCGCGGCCACACCGCTGGGGAAACCGGGGAAGGCGCTGCTGGTCGCACGGCCGGGCGGGCCGAACTTCCGGGCCGCCGAGGTGGCGCGCCTGGCGCACTTCGCGGGCATCGTCGCCGTCGTGCTGGACAGCTGACCCGCTCCTTCGCCCCTTATGCGCGCTATGAACGGTCCGTTCCTTGCAAATTTTGCAAGGAACGGACCGTTCATAGCATTGGCGAGACGGTCAGGCTAGGTCCAACCGGTAGGCGACCAAGGTCACGCCGGGGTGCGGCTCCCAGTCCCGCTCGGGCAGCCGCACGAAGCCGAGCCGCTCGTACAGCCGGTGTGCCCGCTCCATCGTGACCAGGCTGCACAGCACCACCCGGTCCACGGCCAGCTCCCGTGCCCGCGCGATGACCGCCCTGGTCAGCGCCTCGCCGATGCCACGCCCGGTCGCCGAAGGTGCCACGCCGAGCATCCGGAACTCCAGTTCGCCTTCGCGGGACAGCTCGGCGAACGGCGTTCCCGGCCGCGCGATGGTGACGGTGCCGACGAGGGTGCCGTCACCGTCCACCCCGACCAGGAGCTCGGCCTGCTCCGCCCGCTTGGCGGCGTTGACGAGCTCGGCGGCATAACCGACGCCTTCCACGAGGTTCTGTTCCGCCGAATACGCGGCCAGGGTCAGTTCCCCGACCGCCGTCAGCTCCTCGGCACGGGCAGGCCGGATCTCCAGATCACTCATCAGGCTCCTCCTCGGTCGGCAGCGCCAGCTCGGCGGCGGCCTCGGGGCCGGCTTCCAGCAGCACGCGGAAGCCGTTCTCGTCGAGCACCGGCACTTTCAGCTGGACGGCCTTGTCGTACTTCGTCCCCGGCGCGTCGCCGACGACGACGAACGCGGTCTTCTTCGACACCGAACCGGCCGCCTTCCCGCCGCGGGCCATGATGAACTCCTTGGCCTCGTCGCGAGAGTAGTCGTTCAGCGAACCGGTGACGACGATCGACAGTCCTTCGAGGTTGCGCGGGATGGACTCGTCGCGCTCCTCTTCCATCCGCACCCCCGCCGCACGCCATTTCTCGACGATCTCGCGGTGCCAATCGACCTCGAACCACTCCTTCGCGGCCCGCACGATGGTCGGGCCGACCCCGTCGACGGCGGCGAGCTCCTCTTCGGAGGCGTTCTCGATCCGTTCCAGCGAACCGAATTCCCTCGCGAGGGCCTGCGCGGCCGTCGGGCCGACGTGCCGGATCGAGAGCCCGACGACGACCTTCCACAGTGGACGGTCCTTGACGGTTTCGAGGTTGTCCAGCAGTTTGCGTCCATTGGCCGACAGCTCCCCCGCCTTGGTGCGGAACAGTTCGACTTCGAGCAGCTTCTCCTCGTCCAGGTCGAAGATGTCGCCTTCGTCGTGCACGACACCGGCATCCAGCAGCGCGACGGCGGCCTCGTATCCGACCACCTCGATGTCGAAGACGTTCCGGCTCGCCAGGTGGAACAGCCGCTCCCGCCGCTGCGCCGGGCAGAACTGGGCGTTCGGGCAACGGATGTCGATGTCGCCCTCCTTCTGGTACGCCAGTTCGGTGTCGCAGTTGGGGCAGCGCAACGGCATGACGAACTCGCGCTCGTCACCGGTGCGCGCGTCGGCCACCGGGCCGAGTACCTCGGGGATGACGTCGCCCGCCTTGCGGATGACGACCTTGTCCCCGATCAGCACGCCCTTGCGCTTGACCTCTTCCTGGTTGTGCAGGGTCGCCATCGCGACCGTGGACCCGGCCACCTTCACCGGCTCCATCACCGCGAACGGGGTGACCCGGCCGGTGCGGCCGACGTTGACCTGGATGTCCAGCAGGGTGGTGATGGCCTCTTCCGGCGGGTACTTGTAGGCGATCGCCCAGCGCGGCGCGCGCGAGGTCGTGCCGAGACGGCGTTGCAGCGCGACCTCGTCGACCTTGATGACGACGCCGTCGATCTCGTGCTCGGCGTCGTGGCGGTGCTCACCCCAGTACTTGATATGCGCCAGCAGTTCCTTGTCCGAACCCAGCACCTTGCTGTGCGGCGAGACCGGCAGGCCCCACGCGGCGAGCGCGTCGTACGCCTCGGACTGGCGCTTCGGCTCGAACCCTTCGCGTTTCCCGAGCCCGTGGCAGATCAGCCGCAGGTTGCGGAACTTCGTGATCTTGGGATCCTTCTGCCGCAACGAACCGGCGGCGGTGTTGCGCGGGTTCGCGTACGGGTCCTTGCCCGCCTCGACCATCTTCGCGTTGAGCGCGAGGAAATCCTCGACGCGGAAGAACACCTCGCCGCGGACCTCGACCAGCGCGGGCACCGGGAACTCGTCCGTCCCGGTCAGCCTGTCCGGCACCTGCTCCAGCGTGCGGACGTTGAGCGTGACGTCCTCGCCGGTGCGGCCGTCGCCCCTGGTCAGCGCGCGGGTCAGGCGGCCGTTCTCGTACAGCAGGTTGATCGCGAGGCCGTCGATCTTCAGCTCGGCGAGGTACTTCGTCGCGCCGATCTCCTTCTGGACCCGCTCGACCCAGGTCTCGAACTCTTCGCCGTCGAAGACGTTGTCCAGGCTGAGCATGCGCTCCAGGTGGTCGTACGCGACGAACTCGGTGGAGAACGTGCCGCCGACGTTCTGCGTCGGCGACTCCGGCGTCACCAGCCCCGGATGCTCGTCCTCGATGGCCTGCAGTTCGTTGAGCAGCTCGTCGAACTGGCCGTCGGACACGATGGGTGAATCCAGCACGTAGTACCGGAACTGGTGCCCGCGGATCTCCTCCGCCAGTTCGGCGTGCCTTTCACGGACCGCGGCCGGCACGTCGGTGATGTCCTGCGCGGACTCGAGGTTTTCGGGAAGTTCGCTGCTCACGGGGGTAACCCTAGTCGGGGGTACCGACATTTCCGGCCGTCGGCGAGCCGAGTCGGCCGACCACTTCGCGCAGTTCCAGGAGGGTCAGCTGCCCGTCCGGTGCCTCGGTCACCAGCTCGACCTTGCCGAGCCTTTCGGCCGCGACGCGCTCACCCAGCGTGGCGTCGAGCGGCAGGAAGGTCATGGTCGTCCGGGTCTCCGGGCGGAGTTCCGCGATCTGCGGATGGAACACGGTGACGTCGACCCGCCCGGCTGATTCGTCCACCTTCGCGGTCACCCGGACGTCGGCGAGCGCGATACGGGTCTCGCCGAGGTTGACGGTGACCTCACTCGGATCGGGGACCGGCGGCACCGAATCGTGGTACTCCCAGATCGCGTCCTCCGGCGGCGCGGCGGCCTTCCACGCGTCGGTGTACGGGCGCAGTTCCGGATCCTCCTGGCCGGTGAGCACCAGCGAGTAGATCGCCCGGTGGCCACGATCGAGGGAGAAGTGCAGCCGGGGGTGCAGCGCCTCGACGATGGTGCAGAGGTCGTGTTCCACGCGATGCGGTTCGCGGTCGCCGAGCGCGGCGCTGACCTCGGGCAGGAGCGCGAACCACGCCTCCCAGAACGTCACCGCCGCGGCGGCCGCGTCCTCGGGGACCGGCTGTTCCGGCCAGGCGGTACGGGGGTCGGGAACGTCCTCGGTTTTGCGGGATCGGCGGAACAGACGCATGAGGGGCACGCTACCGCGCCGGTCACCAGCCTTCAGGCGGTTCGGTGAAAGCCTTGCCCGCCTCCCGGCTGAGCGTGAGCGCGCGGCGCATCCACTCGGGCGTGGCGCCCGCGAGACCGCACGCCGGGGTCGGCACGACCCGTTCGGCGAGGATCTCGCGGCGGAAGCCGAGCCTGTCGACGAGTTTGAACACGGGCGCGACCACGTCACGCAATTCCACCGGCACGCCGGGATCGGTCGTGGGGACGAGTCCGAGCATCAGCGTCGTGCCGGAGTCCAGCGTCTCGCCGATCTCGTCGAGCAGCGCGGGCGAAGCGCCCTTCAGCAGGGCGAAGTCGAAGGCGATCGCTTTCGCCCCGGCCGCGCGCAGCAACGAGATCGGCGGCTTCGCGGCACAGCAGTGCACCGCGACCGGCTGCCCGGTGATGCGTTCCGCGCCGGAGATCACCGTCGACAGCAGTTCGCGGGCTTCCGGCGCGGGCACGGCGGGAACCGTGCCGTAGCCGGACGCCGTCGGGAGGTCTCCGTCGAGGACCGCGGGCAGCGACGGTTCGTCGAACTGGAGCACCACGGGCGCGCCGATACGCGATTTCAGCTCCGCGACATGGGCGGCCAGGCCGTCGAGCAACGACGCGGAGAAATCGCGCAGCGCGCCCCGGTCGGTGAGGATCCGGTGCCCGCGCGGGAGTTCGACGTTCGCGGCGAGCGTCCACGGCCCCGCGACCTGCGCCTTGAACACCGGCGGCGCGGCACCGGCCTTTTCGCGCGCCTCCTGGACGGCGTCGAGGTCCCAGCTCATCAGATCGAGGGCGCGACGGTGGTCGTGACCGGGGCGGGCGGCGACCCGATAGCCGCTCGGCACCACTTCGACGGCCAGGTCGACCAGCAGCGCCGCCGTCCGGCCGATCATGTCGGCGCCGACTCCGCGCGCGGGAAGTTCGGGCAGACAGGGGAATTCGGGCAATTCGCCGAACACGATCGAAGCGGCCTCGACCGGGTCGGTGCCGGGCAGGGAACCGATCGCGGTCGCCGCGCCTAGAGACCAAGGTCGTTCGTTCACACCCGGATTCTCCCCTTGGTCCGAGTGCGCCAGGCGGCGGGGCCGGGGAGGACACGGACATTCGACGCAATTGCCGTCGACGAGCCCGTGGCGGCACCGGGCGCATTACGCTGACCTGCCATGACGAGCTCTCCACAGCCCGCCGGCTGGTATCCCGACCAGCAGAACCCCCGGATGTACCGGTGGTGGGACGGACAGGCCTGGACCGCCAACACGCGGCCCTCCCACGACGCCGAGATGATCGAGCTGGACATCGAAGGCGCGCACGACCCGGACAAGATCCGGGCGCAGGTGGCGAGGGGGACCCAAGGCCGGGGCGGCGCGGTCACCGGCGGCGGGACCCTGTTCTCCGAACCCGTGCTGGTGGTCAACCAGCGCGCGAAACTCATCGAAATGTCCAATGAGTTCGGGGTGTTCGACCAGAACGGCAACCGCCTCGGCGGCGTCGTCCAGGTCGGGCAGAGCACGTTCAAGAAGGCCATCCGGCTGCTCACGAATTACGACCAGTACCTGACCCACCGCTTCGAAATCCGCGACGCGAACCACAGCACCGTGCTGAAGGTGACGCGGCCGGCGAAGGTGTTCAAATCCCGCTTCCTGGTGACGAAGGCCGACGACTCCCCGATCGGGGAAATCGTGCAGGAGAACGTCTTCGGCAAGATCCGGCTCGGTTTCCTGGTCAACGGCCAGAAGGTCGGCGGGATCTTCGCGGAGAACTGGCGGGCGTGGAACTTCGTGATCAAGGACCACGCCGACGTCGAGATCGCGCGGATCACCAAGACCTGGGGCGGTTTCGTGAAGGCCGCGTTCACCACCGCGGACAACTACGTCGTCGAGATCCACCGGCCGCTGCGGGATCCGCTGGCGTCGATGGTGGTCGCCTCGGCGCTGACCATCGACACCGCGCTGAAGCAGGACGACAGGAACTGAGCGCTCGCCCCGGCAAGTGACCGGGGTCTCACCCCGCTCAAGTGGACACTCGGCTTCCGGCGGCACAAAGTGGGAGGAACTGGGGCGGCACGCTGGAGTGCGTCCGGGACGGAGATCACCATGGAGCCGCTACCCGAAGACGGCGAACGGGACTGGGCCGAGCCGGGCGTCTACACGGTTTCGCCGGGGGTCCACCGGATCCCGCTGCCCCTGCCGCACGACGCGCTGCGCGCGGTCAACGTCTACGTCGTCACCGACGGCACCCGGCTGGTCCTCGTCGACTCGGGCTGGGCGCTGGAATCGGCGCGCGAGCGGCTTTCGCACGGGTTGAAGGCGCTCGGCGCCGGACTCGGCGACATCGACGAATTCCTCATCACCCACGTGCATCGCGATCACTACACGATGGCCGTGGAACTGCGCCGCGAGTTCGGCGGCAAGGTCGGGCTCGGGAAGCTGGAAGAGCCGTCGCTGACCCGCTCCGGCGATCCGGACCGCTTCCCGATGGAGGCGCAGGTCGGCCTGCTGGAGCGGTGCGGCGCGGGCCCCGTCCTCGAGGTGCTCGCCAAGGCTTTCGGCGGCGTCCGGCACACCGAGGCGCATCTGTGGGAGCAGCCCGACGAATGGCTCACCCCCGGCAAGCGCACGATCGTGCCCGGCCGCGAGTTCGACATCGTGCACACGCCGGGCCACACGGCCGGGCACGTCGTCTTCGTCGACGACGAGGCGGGGCTGGTGTTCTCCGGCGACCACGTGCTGCCGCACATCACGCCGTCCATCGGGTTCCAGCCGGTGCCCGCAGACCTGCCGCTGAGCGACTACCTCGACTCGCTGCGCCTGGTGCGCGAGATGCCGGACCGGCGCATGCTGCCCGCGCACGGCCGCGTCACCGACAGCGTCCACGCCCGCGTGGACGAACTCCTGGAGCACCACCGCGACCGGCTGGAGGTCATGGGCGCCGAGATCACCGCGGACGTCACGACGGCGTACGAGGTCGCGCTGCGGCTGGGCTGGACGCGCCGGAAGCGCAAACTCGACGAGATGGACCCGTTCAACCAGATGCTCGCCGTCCTCGAGACCGGTTCGCATCTGGATCTGCTGGTGGCCCAGGGGAAACTCACCGCCGCCGAGACCGACGGGGTGCGACACTACGCCTCATGATCATCCGCCGAGCCCGCCGGGAAGACGTCGCCGCGATCGTCGGGATGCTCGCCGACGACCAGATCGGCAGCACCCGTGATTCCGCCGACGACCTCACGCCGTACCTCAAGGCCTTCGAGGAGATCGACGCCGACCCGGCGCAGCTGCTGATCGTCGCCGACGACGACGGCGAGGCCGTCGGCACGCTCCAGCTGTCGATCATTCCCGGCCTGGCCAGGAAAGGCGCGCTGCGCGGGCAGATCGAGGCCGTCCGGGTGCGGGCGAGCCATCGAGGCTCCGGGCTCGGCGGCGAGCTGATGACGTGGGCCGTCGACGAATCCCGGCGCCGGGGCTGCGCTCTCGTGCAGCTGACGTCGGACGTGAAACGCGAGGACGCGCACCGGTTCTACGAGCGCCTCGGTTTCGAGGCCACGCACACCGGCTTCAAGCTGAAGTTCTGACCCGCTGCCGCGTCTTGTCGTCTGAATGCGGTAGTTCGAGGTGCCGGGGCGGCTGTGGAGACCACCGGCCGTGTCGCGAAAGCCACTTTCGGGACACCAGACGTCGCGAAAGTGGCTTTCGCGACACCCTGGACCGACCGCCCACTGCCGCGTTTCGTCCGCTGCTAGCGGGTTCCCGAGATCTTCGCGCTTCCCAGCACGAGATCGCCTTCGGCCGCGTCGGTGCGGTACAGCACGACAACCTGGCCCGGCGCGACCCCGCGCAGCGGCTCCCGCAGCTGGACAGTCACCGAGTCGCCCGAAACCTCCGCGACGGCCTCGACGATCCCGCCGTGCGCGCGCACCTGGACGACGCATTCGGTGGGCCCGTCCAGCGGCCGTTCGCTCGGCCAGATCGGGCGGTCCGCCTCGATCACGTTCACGCCGAGGTCCCGCGCGGAACCGACCTTCACGGTGCCCGAAACCGGCTCCAGCGAAAGCACGTAGCGCGGCCGCCCGTCCGGCGCGGGCGCCTCGATGCCGAGCCCCTTGCGCTGGCCGACGGTGAAGCCGTGCACGCCGGTGTGCTCCCCGAGCACGGCGCCGGTCTCGGCGTCGACGAGCTGCCCCGGACGCTGGCCGAGCCGCTTCTCCAGGAAGCTCTTCGTGTCCCCGTCCGGGATGAAGCAGATGTCGTGGCTGTCCGGCTTGTTCGCCACCGACAGGCCACGGCTCTCGGCCTCGGCGCGCACGTCGGTCTTCCACGAATCACCCAGCGGGAACAGCGAATGCCGCAGCTGCTCCGGCGTCAGCGAAGCCAGGACGTAGGACTGGTCCTTGCCCGAGTCGACGCTGCGCCGCAGCTCCGGGACACCGTCCACAAGGGACAGTCGCGCGTAATGCCCGGTGGCGACGGCGTCGAAGCCGAGTGCCATCGCCTTGTCCAGCAACGCCTCGAACTTGATCTTCTCGTTGCAGGTGACGCACGGGTTCGGCGTCCGCCCGGCGGCGTACTCGCCGACGAAGGTTTCGATGACCTCTTCGGTGAACCGCTCGGCGAAGTCCCAGATGTAGAAGGGGATGCCGAGGATGTCGGCGGCGCGTCGCGCGTCACCCGAGTCCTCGATCGTGCAGCAGCCGCGGGAGCCGGTGCGCAGCGTGCCGGGCTTCGCCGACAGAGCCAGGTGCACGCCGACGACCTCGTGCCCGGCGTCCACGGCGCGCGCGGCGGCCACCGCCGAGTCCACTCCCCCGCTCATCGCGGCCAGTACGCGCATCTTCCTCACACCTCTTGCTTCTGCGTCTGCTTGCGCATTCCGGCGAGTCCCGCCTGCCTCGCCCTGTCGACGACGCCCGCGATCTCCTTCGAAACCGCTTCAACGTCTTCCGCCGCCGAGGTATGCCCGAACGAGAACCGCAGCGACCCGCGCGCGGCCGCGGGTTCGGCACCCATGGCCAGCAGCACGTGGCTCGGCTGCGCGACACCCGCCGTGCACGCCGATCCAGTGGAACACTCGATGCCCTTGGCGTCCAAAAGCATCAACAGGCTGTCACCCGCGCAACCGGGGAAAGTGAAGTGGGCGTGCGTCGGCAGGCGCTCGCCCTCGCCGCCGTTGAGCACGACGTCCGGCACCTCGCGCCGGACCGCTTCGATCAGGTCGTCCCGCAGTTCGGCGACGCGTTTGGCGTACTCCTCGCGGCCTTCGACCGTGGCCTTCACCGCCGTCGCGAACGCGATCACCGCGGGCACGTCGAGGGTGCCCGAACGCACACTGCGCTCCTGGCCACCACCGTGCAGCACCGGCACGCACGCGGTGTCCCGCCCGAGCAGCAGCGCTCCGACGCCGTACGGGCCGCCCAGTTTGTGCGCGGTCAGGGTCAGCGCGGCGGCGCCGCTCTCGGCGAAGCCGACCGGCACCGCGCCGACGGCCTGGACGGCGTCGGTGTGCAGCGGGATCTCGTGTCCGGCGCAGACGGCGGCGAGCGCGGCGATCGGGTTGACCGTGCCGACCTCGTTGTTCGCCCACATCACGGTGGCCAGCGCGACCGTCTCGGGGTCCTCGCCGATGGCGGCGCGCAGCGACTCCGGGGTCACCCGGCCCGCCTGGTCGACCTCGACCCAGACGATCTCGGCGCCCGCGTGCTGCTCCAGCCACTCGACGGATTCGAGGACCGCGTGATGCTCGACGGTGCTGCACAGCACTCGCCGTCGCTTCGGGTCTTCGCCGTTCCGGGCCCAGAAGATGCCCTTGACCGCGAGGTTGTCGCTCTCCGTGCCGCCGGCGGTGAAGATCACCTCGGACGGCCGGGCGCCCAGCGCCTCCGCGATCACTTCGCGGGCTTCTTCGACCCGGCGGCGGGCCTGGCGGCCCGAGGAATGCAGCGCGGAGGCGTTGCCCACAGTGGACAGCGCCTCGGACATCGCCGCTACGGCTTCGGGCAACATCGGGGTGGTCGCCGCGTGGTCGAGATAGGTCATCGCCTTACCAGGGTAGACCGTTCCGGGGCGTGACCAAGCCCACCCTTGGTCACCGGGTGGCCGCGCTCATACCCGAAGGCCACCGGCCGGTCAGGCGCACCCCGAGCAGCGCGATGCCCGTCAGCAGCACCGAAAGCACCAGGATCGCCACCGTCGGCTCTTTCGCCGAGGCCACCGAAGCGAGCAGAACGCCACCCAAACCGATGGTCAGGGCCGATCCGACCCAGTCGCCGAGCTGCAGCGCCGAGGTGTTGAACCCGCGTTCGGCTTCCGACGAGTAGCGGAGCAGCAGGACCGAGATCGCGGGCATCGCGATGCCCATCCCCGAGCCGCCGACCGCCGACGCCACGAACGCCATCCAGGCGGGGAACGACGGCAGCGGCACGAAGACGAAGATCGCCAGACCGGCCGCGACCAGCGCGAACCCGGTCCGCAGGGAAGCCTCGCGCGACCAGTCGAGCAAGCGGCCCTGCAGCATCGAACCCGCCGACCAGCCCAGCGCCGTCACCGTCAGCGGCAGCCCGGCCAGCGCGGGGCTGTAGCCGTGGACCTCGGTCATCGTGAGCGGCAAGTACGCCTCCATCCCGGCGTACGCGCCCGCGATCAGCCCGCGGGAGGCGATCACTGTCGGCAACCCCGGCCGCGACGTCAGTGTCCCGTGCGGCAGGAGTTTGCGGAGCGCGTACGCCAGGGCCACGAGTCCGGCGCCGCCGTAGGCCAGTGCCGCGAGCGACGGGTGCTGCGCCGCCCAGGTGAGCGCGGCGACACCGAGCGCGGCGACCACCGCGGGCACGACACCGGCGCGGCGCGCGGACTCGCCGGGCACGTGCCGGGGCAGTTTGCGCGTGACGACGACCAGCAGCCCGACGCCGACGGCGGTCAGCGGGATCAGCCCGAGAAACACCCAGCGCCAGCCGACGCTCACGGTCACCACACCCGCGATCGACGGCCCGATCACCGCGGGCAGCACCCAGGCGGCGGCGTTGGCGGCGTAGATCACCGGGCGTTCGCGGTCGCTGAAGGTGAGCGCGATCAGCAGCGACACCGAGACCAGCAGGAGCCCGGCGCCGAAGCCCTGCAGTCCCCTGCCGAGCAGGAGCAGCGGCATGTCGTGCGCGAGCCCCGCCACCAGCAGCCCGACGGCGAACAGCGCGGTACCGGCGAGCAGCGCGGGTGCCGGGCCCTTGCGGTCACCGAGCCGTCCGGACAGGACGGTCGCGACGACGCTGGCGACCAGGAAGGTGGTGAAGGGCCAGGCGTACAGGGCGAGCCCGTCGAGGTCCGCGACCATCGTCGGCATCGCGGTGGCGACGCCCATGCTCTCGAACGCGATGAGCGTGACCATGAGCAGCAGCCCGATCGTGGTCACGCGGTGTTCCGGCGTCCACAGGACACCCTTCGGCTTCGCCTTGTCCCCAGTGATCGTCATGGGAAAAGCGTGCAACCTCCAGTTCGGTGGAGGTCAAGCGGTTCGGACGCCGGTCAGTGAGGGCTGAAGGCTCCCTTCGCGTCACGCCCGCCAGGTTCCGGTGCCCCCTGCCCGACGCGGCACCGCCGGAAGGCACGGGCCGGGCGGGTCGTGAGTGGCGACTGGCGGTCGAGCGGGGAGGATTCGGGACGTTGTACGTCCGGAAGCTTCCCCCGTGACCGGTGCGACCTTGATCAACGGAGGATTGGGGACGGTGAGTGTCCCGGATCTTCCGTTGATCAAGATTCAAGACCGGTCGAGCCCTACAGCCGCGAAACCGCCACCTTCGCTCAGGTCAGGCGTGGGTAGGAAAATGCTGGTCCGCTCTAACCGTCCTCACCACTCACGACACCTGACCGACGGGTGCCAGCCGCAGCTCCCGCGCCAGCACGGCGGCCTCGCCGCGCGACGTGACTTCGAGCTTTCCCAGGATCTTCCGCACGTGGAACTTCACCGTGTGCTCGGTCAGCCGCAGTTCCTCGGCGATCTGCCGGTTCCGCTTGCCGAGGGCGATCCCCGCGAGGACTTCGAGTTCCCTCGAGTTCAGCCTGTCCAGCGGGCGCAGCTCCGGGGTCTCCGCGACCCCCAGCGGCAGGATCGCGGTGATCGTGGCACCCCAGCCGGGGACGGCGTCGACCTCCCAGCGGCCGCCGAGCGGGGTGATCCGCTCGGTGAGACCGGTGGCGGGCACGGCGCGGACGACGTCCGGGCCGTCGTCGCGCACGGTGATCCGCAGCGTCCCGCCGTCGATCAGCCACGAGGCCCGGACACGGGAGCTGCCGCGTTCCAGCGCGGCGAGCACGAGGCCGCGGGTGACCGTGCGCGAAGTGTGCGCGATGTCCTGCGGGAGCGGGCGTTCGTCACCGGGCCCGGCGAGGTCGACGGTCACGTCGTTGTGGCGTACCAAGGGATCCAGCTGCGCGGCGAGGGTGTCGAACGCCGCCGACGCCGGTTCCGCCGAGAGCTCCTGATCCCGGTCGGCGACCGAGCGCAGGTCGACCAGCGCGGCCGCGGCGAGGTCGGTGGCCGTCTGGCGAGCGGCGGCGTCGCCGAGCCGCCGTGAGCGCAGCACGGCGAGCAGCGAGGCCAGCGTGGTCGCGTGGGTCTGTCCCAGATCGGTGATCGTCTGCGCCCGCGCCGTCGCGGCCGCCAGGTTGCTCGCGAGGATCTCGGGTTCGGGATCCGTGGCGCGCTGGGCGGCGTTCACGCTGACGATGTCCCACAGCCCGGCGACGATCCCGAGCGCGCGATCGGCGGGCGCGTCCTCGGTGGGGACGAGCGCGATCATCGCCCCCTTGCCGATCACCGGCGCCGAGGTCAGGACGACGAGTTTCCGCCGCTTCCCGCCGAGGGTCTCTTCGGCGACCACCGCCTGGCCGGGGACGCCGAGCGCGGCGAGCCGCTGAAGTTCCGCGCTCGTGACCGATCCGGTGATCACCGGATCGCCGTCGACCTTGATCGGGATACGGGAGCAGTCGCCGGTCTCCATCGCGGCGGCCCGGTGCGGCAGGACGGCGGCGGCCGTCGCGGAGAACCGCGGCAGGAATTCGGCGCGCGTGGCAGCGAGCAGGTGCTCGACCTGGTTCAGCACGTACAGCGGATCCGACCACTCGTCCATGGGTCCACAGTAGGCGCGTTCCCCGTGCGCGCCGCTGCTCGCCCGGCTAGTGAACACTGCTCGTCCGAGCGGTTCGGGCGGCCTCCGGGCGCCGGTTGACTGATCGCAGCGAAGAAAATCCGAAAACAGGAGTGAACATGCGAGCGATCACCATCACCGAGTACGGCGACACCGACGTCCTCAAGTCCGCCGGGGTCCCGGTGCCGGTTCCGGGCACGGGTCAGGTGCGGGTCGCGGTCAAGGCCGCCGGGGTCAACCCGATCGACTGGAAGATCCGGACCGGTGCCATGGCGGAGGTCCTCCCGGTCGAATTCCCGCACATCCTCGGCCTCGAATTCGCGGGCGTGGTGGACGCGGTGGGCGAAGGCGCCGGATTCGCCGTCGGGGACGAGGTCTTCGGCTGGCCGGACACCGGGACGTACGCGGAGTACGCGCTGGCGAGCGCGGTCGCCCGTAAACCCGCCGGGCTTTCGTGGGCCGAAGCCGCCGCGCTGCCCGTCGCCGGCGAGACGGCGCTGCGCGTGCTGGGCGAACTGGAGGTCAAGCCGGGCGAGACGCTCGTGCTCCACGGGGCGAGCGGCCAGGTCGGCCGGGTCGCGACGCAGGCCGCCGTCGCGCTGGGCGCCACGGTCATCGGGCTGGCGGGTGCTTCGTCACTGGACGAGGTGAAGGCGCTCGGCGCGGTGCCGGTCGAGTACGGCGACGGCTGGGTTTCGCGGGTCCGCTCGGTCGCGCCGGACGGCGTCGACGCGGTGTTCGACGCCGCGGGCTTCGGGGTTCTGAGCGACTCCGTCGAGCTGCTCGGTTCAACCGACCGGCTGATCACCATCGCCGACCCTGCCGCGTACGCGCAGGGGCTGAAGTTCTCGGCCGGCGGGGAGCAGACCCCCGCGGTGCTGGAGGATCTCGTCTCGCGGGGGCTGAAGCTCAAGCTGGGGTCCGCTTACGCACTCGCGGATGTCGCGGAGGCGCACCGGGAGAGCGCCACGGGGCACGCGAGCGGGAAGATCACGCTGACGTTCTGAAGCCTCGTGAGTGGCGAGGGCGTGACTCGCGTGATCAGAGCCGTGATTCACGTGCGTGGAGCCGGAACTCGCGTGACTGGACACCGCACTCGAAGATGCGGGCCCGATCACGCGAGATCCGGCTCTGATCACGTGAGATCCGGCTTCGATCACGCGAGTGCGGTGCCGCGTGACCCGCTCAGGAGCCAGGCACCTTCGCGGCCGGCACTGGCGCCGGGAGCACCACCGGAACCGGGGCCGGAGCGCCACGGCGCCGCCGCTGAGCCGGGATCTGCACCCGCCCCAGTGCCGCCTGTACCGCGGATTCCGCCAGCGCGGCCAGTTCCCGCCGGTCCGAAGCGCGGCCCGGCGCGATCTCCGGGCACACGTGCACCTCCAGCACCAGACCGCGCAACGCCGCCACCCGCCGCAGCGAGGCGATGAGCGACTCGGGCCCGATGAACGCCGGCTGCGTCGTCTCCCGCCCGTCGGCGAGCCGGAAGCGCAGCGCGAGCGGCCGCACCGGGACACCGCCGTCGATCGCGGCCTGGAACGTCGCCGGGCGGAACCTGCCCGAGCCGAGACCGCACCAGGTGGTGCCTTCCGGGGTCACGCTGACGAGTGATCCGCCGCGCATCGCGCCGGCGAGTTCGTCCATGGTCGCGGGCAGGCTCCGCAGGTTCTCCCGGTCGAGGAAGATGCTGCCGCCGCGCCGGACCAGCAGGCCGAGCACCGGCCAGGTGCCGACCTCCTTCTTCGCGAGCGCCCGCATCGGCTGGACGGCGTTGATCGCGATGATGTCCAGCCACGAGATGTGGTTGTTCACCACGAGCGCGCCGCGGCCGGGCACGGCGCGGAAGCTTTCGTCACCGAGCACGCGCAGCCGTACCCCGAACGAGCGAAGGATCCCCGCGAACAGCAGGCGCACCAGCCGTTCCCGCGGCATGCCGCGCAGCACGAGCACCAGCGGCGCGGACAGGAAAGCGCCGAAGATGACGCCGATCGCCGCGGTGAACCGGAGGACACGCCGGGGGAACGCCACCGTCGGCGCCCCTTCGGTCAGGCAGCCGTCGCCACACGGCGACTTCGGCATCCAGGCGTGGGTCATCCCTGCTCCCCCAGGAAGAACTTGAGATACCGCTCGTCGACGTTGTGCAGATCCAGCAGGACGAAGAAGTCCGCGACACCGAAATCCTCGTCCAGCGCGGGCGGGCCGTAGATTTTCGCGCCCAGTCGCGTGTAGCCCTTGATGAGCGGCGGAATGATCGCGCGCGCGGGCCGCTCGACGCCCTCGGTCCGCCACGGGTGCAGCGGGGTCACCCGGCGCGACTCGTCCGCGTAGTGCTTGGCACGCAAGACATCCCAGACGCCCGCCGCGTAGGCCCCGCCGTCGTTCAGCGGCACGGACGCGCAGCCCGCGAGGTACCGGTGCCCCGCCAGCAGCATGTAGCGCCCGATCCCCGCCCAGACGAGGCTCACCACGGCGCCGCTGCGGTGGTCGGGGTGCACGCACGAGCGCCCCGTCTCGACCAGCGAAGGCCGCAGTGAATCGAGGGCCGTGAGGTCGAATTCGCTGTCGGAGTACAGCTTTCCCGCTCGCGCCGCCCGATCGGGCGGCAGCATCCGGTACGTGCCCACGATCTCGCCGGTGTTGTCGTCCCGTACCACGAGGTGATCGCAGAACTCGTCGAAGTAGTCGACATCGAGGCCGGGTTCGAGCGAATTGAGCGTCGCTCCCATTTCCTCGGCGAACACCTGGTGACGGAGGCGCTGCGCGGCAACGACTTCTTCGTTTCCGTTCGCGACGAGAAGGGAGTAACGCGGCGCATCGGCCGGGAGTTCGACACCTGCCTGGTCAGTACTGACGAGGAGCTGTGACGTCGTCATAATCAAGGTCTACCCCCGGAGGGGTACCAACGACAATGCGCCCGATGGCCGATTAGTGCACGTTCAGTTAATTGCGGGTTCTCAGGCTTCTCTCAGGGTGGAAGATCACTTCCGGGTCACAGAAAAGGGGCCGCCAGGGAAATAATCTCTGGACGGCCCCTTCACTGAATGCGAGACTCAGCCCTTGCGCTTCTGGACCTCTTCGGCCAGCTGCGGCGCGACGTTGAACAGGTCGCCCACCACACCGAAGTCGGCGATCTCGAAGATCGGCGCCTCGGCGTCCTTGTTGACCGCGATGATGGTCTTCGAGGTCTGCATGCCCGCCCGGTGCTGGATCGCACCGGAGATGCCCAGCGCGATGTACAGCTGCGGCGAGACCGTCTTGCCGGTCTGGCCCACCTGGAACTGCGCCGGGTAGTAGCCCGAGTCGACGGCGGCGCGGGAAGCACCGACGGCCGCGCCGAGCGAGTCGGCCAGCGTCTCGACAACGTCGAACTTCTCGGCCGAGCCGACACCGCGGCCACCGGAGACGACGACCGAGGCCTCGGTCAGCTCCGGCCGGTCGCCGCCGACGATCGGCTCGACACCGGTGATCTTGGCGGACTTCGCCGGGTCGCCTGCGGGGACCTCGACGGTCTCCTCGGCGGCGGCACCGTCGGCCTGGGTCGCCTCGACCGCGCCGGGGCGGACCGAGATGACCGGGACACCCTTGGTGGCCTTGGCCTTGACGGAGAACGCGCCACCGAAGATGGACTGGTCGACGCTGCCGTCGCTGTTCACGCCGACGGCGTCGTACAGCAGACCGGAGCCGAGGCGGACCGCGACACGGGCGGACACCTCCTTGCCCTCGGCGCTGGCCGCGACGAGCACGGCGGCCGGGGAGGTCCGCTCCGCCAGTGCGGCGAGAACGTCCACCTTCGGGGTGACCAGGAAGCCGGTGGCGTTGTCGCCCTCGGCGACGTACACCTTGGCGGCGCCGTGCGCGGCGAGGGCTTCCTTCGCCTTGGCGGCGGTGCCGGTCGGGCCGACGACGACCGCGGACGGCTCACCCAGTTCACGAGCGGCGGTCAGCAGCTCGAGCGTGACCTTCTTGACTTCACCGTCGACGTGGTCGACGAGGACGAGTACTTCAGCCATTTCCCTATTCCTCCTCGAAACCTGTCTCAGATGAGCTTCTGCGCGACCAGGTAGGCGGCCACCTTGCTGCCGCCGTCACCCTCGTCCTCGACGCGCTCACCGGCGGTGCGCGGCGGCTTCGGGGAGGCTTCGAGCACGGACGACCAGGCGTTGCCCAGGCCGACCTCACCGGCGTCGAGGCCGAGGTCCGCGACGGTCAGCGTCTCGACCGGCTTCTTCTTGGCGGCCATGATCCCCTTGAAGGAGGGGTAGCGCGGCTCGTTGATCTTCTCGCCGACGCTCACCACCGCGGGGAGGTTCGCCTCGAGGTGCGTGACGCCGTCCTCGGTGTAGCGGTCGGCCTTGATCGAGGTGCCGTCGACGGTCAGCTCGTTCACGTGGGTCAGCTGCGGCAGGCCGAGCAGCTCGGCGATGATCGCAGGCACGGCGCCACCGCGGCCGTCGGAGGCCTCGTTACCGGTGATGACCAGGTCGAAGCCTTCGACCTTCGAGATCGCGGCGGCCAGCACCTTGGCGGTGGCGATCGCGTCGGAGCCGTGAAGGGCCGCGTCGGAGACGTGGATGGCCTTGTCGGCACCCATGGACAGCGCCTTGCGGATCGCGTCGGTCGCGCGGTCGGGACCCACCGAGACGACGGTGACCTCGCCCTCGCCCGCTTCCTTGATCTTCAGGGCTTCTTCGACGGCCTTCTCGTTGATCTCGTCGAGCACGGCGTCGGCGGATTCGCGGTCAAGAGTGTTGTCGGCACCGGAGAGCTTCCGCTCCGAGTAGGTGTCCGGTACCTGCTTGACCAGGACAACGATGTTCGTCATGGGTCTACTTCGACCTCCCGTTGGTGGCCGGCGTCGGCCACGGGGCAACAGCTCTACTGGCCGGTAGATTAGGGCTATTTCGGTGCCGCGGCCCGCCGAGGTGACCTCATTCACCTGGATGCACGTTTTATCGGGACCATCGTCCAGGTTTTTCACCCGGAAGTGAGTGTAACCGGGCGACTAACCCGAACGGCCGTATTCCGGGGTACTCCCGGAGAGGGTGACGGGCTAACCTGCCCCACCATGCGTTCCATGCCCGGCCCTGTCGCCGTGATCACGGACTCCACCGCCTGCCTTCCCGCCCCGGTCGCCGAACGCTGGGGAATCGGCGTCGTACAGGTTCAATTGCAGGTCGGAGAGCAGTTCGACGAGGAGAACCGCTACGACCGCGAAGAAATCATCGACCAGCTGCGCGCCGGGACCCCGGTGAAGACGGCACCGCCCGAGGTCGCCGCGTTCTTCTGGGCGTTCCAGGACGCCGCGAGCAAGGGCGCCTCGGCGATCGTCAGCGTCCACATCTCGGGACGGATGTCGGAGACGGTGAACGCCGCCCGCGAAGCCGCCCAGCAGGTGAACATCCCGGTCCACGTCCTCGACAGCGGGACCACCGGGATGAGCCTCGGTTTCGCGGCGACGTCGGCGGCCAAGGTCGCCGCCGCGGGCGGCCAGGCGAGCCGGGTCATCGACGCGGCAGAGCGCCGGTTCCGCGGCAGCCGGGAGATCCTCTACGTCGACACGCTGGAATTCCTGCGCCGCGGCGGCCGGATCGGCGCCGCGCAGGCGTTCCTCGGTTCCGCGTTCTCGATCAAACCCCTGCTGACGCTGAAGAACGGCGAGGTCGCCCCGCTGACCCGCGTGCCGGGTCAGCGCCGGGCGCTCAACAAGCTCGTCGACCTCGCGGTGGACTGCGCGGGCGATCAGGACGTCGAAATCGCCATCACCCGGTTCGGCCCGGACGAGCGCGACCTGGAGATCGGCGGGCGGCTGCGGGCGCGGCTGCCCAAAATGGTCGACAGCACCCTGGTGGACGCCAGCATGATCCTCGGCGCCCACCTCGGCCCCGGCGCCATCGGCATCACGGTGTCGCCGGTGTAGGGCCTTCTTCCGGGATCGACACACGCGACGGGATCAGCACCAGCACCAGCGGGAGCACCGCGCCCAGCGCCGTCATCGCGACGATCAGCACCTGGTCCACCGGCTCGAAATGCGAGACGTGGCCCAGGTGGTAGAGGAAGTGCGGCAAGCCGAAGAGGAAGGTCGCGAGCGCCGCGAGCCTGGCCACGGCGGTCGTCCCGATCACGGCGGCGCCGATCAGGATCGCGGCGAGCGCCAGGTTGAGGCCGCCGAAGTCGCGGAGCAGGTGTTCGTTGAAGGGGCCGTCCATGGCGACCCAGCCGGTGCGGAAACCGGGGAAGTCCCGGTAGAAGCCGTCCGGGCTGAGCAGCGGCCACAGGCCGACGGGCAGTTCGACGAGACCGAAGACGACGAGCAGTACGCGGGTGATTGTCCGTTGCATGTCTTCTGGACTCCGGCAGCGCGCGAAACGTGACACGCGGGCCCAAGTGACCGGCCGGTAGGGTCGCGGCGTGACCACCCCAGCCACCAGGGCCGAAGCGCTGCACCTCACCGGTGAACGCACCGTGCCGGGCATCGCCGAGGAGAACTATTGGTTCCGCCGCCACGAGGCCGCGTATCAAAAGCTCCTCCCGCTCTGCGAGGGCAAGACCGTCCTGGAGGCGGGCTGCGGCGAGGGCTACGGCGCCGGGCTCATCGCCACCGTCGCCGAGCGGGTGCTCGCGCTCGACTACGACGTCCTCACCACCGAGCACGTCGCCCGCCGCTACGCGAGCGTCGGCGTGGCCAGGGCGAACCTGGTGTTCCTGCCGCTGCGGGACGCCTCGGTCGACGTCGTCGCCAACTTCCAGGTGATCGAGCACCTCTGGGACCAAGGCGCCTTCCTCGCCGAATGCCGGCGCGTGATCGCCCCCGGCGGACGGCTGATCGTCACCACGCCCAACCGGCTGACCTTCACCCCGGACAGCGACACCCCGCTCAACCCGTTCCACACCAGGGAACTCGCACCGTCCGAATTGGACGGACTGCTGCGTGAGGCCGGTTTCGAGGTCGAGACCCTGCACGGCCTCCACCACGGGGAAGGCGTCGCGAAGCTCGACGCCAAGTACGGCGGCTCGATCATCGACGCCCAGCTCGACGTCGTCATGGGACAGCTGCCCGGACAGGCGACCTGGCCCGCGGAACTGCTCGCCGACGTCGAGAGCATTCAGGCGTCGGGCTTCGCCATCCACGGCGAAGACCTCGACGCCAGCCTCGACCTGGTCGCCGTGGCGGTGCGGGCATGAGCGAGTACGAGGGCACGTTCTGCCTCGTCGTGCACAGCCACCTGCCGTGGCTGCCGCACCACGGATCCTGGCCGGTCGGCGAAGAATGGCTTTACCAGGCCTGGGCGCATTCCTATCTGCCGATGGTCGATCTCTTGCGTCGCTTCGCCGACGAAGGCCGCGAAGACGTCCTCACCCTCGGCATGACGCCGATCCTCGCCGCCCAGCTCGACGACCCATACTGCATCGACGCCTTCCACGACTGGCTCGGCCACTGGCAGCTGCGGGCTTGGCACGCGTCGACGCTCTGGCGCGGCGACCCGCTGCTGCGCGACCTCGCCGCGAGCGAGTACCGGACGGCGATCAAGGCGTCGGAAGAACTCGAAACCCGCTGGCGCCACGGTTTCTCACCGATCCTCCGGTCCTTTGCAGACAACGGGACGATCGAACTGCTCGGCGGCCCGCTGGCGCATCCGTTCCAGCCGCTGCTCGACCCGGCCGTCCGCGACTTCATGCTGCGCGGCGGTCTCGACGACACCGCGTTGCGGATCGGCCGCCGCCCCGAAGGCATTTGGGCGCCTGAATGCGGTTACGCGCCCGGCATGGAGGCCGGCTACGCCGCCGCGGGCGTCCGGCGGTTCATGGTCGACGGGCCGTCCCTGCACGGCGACACTTCGGCCGCGCGGACCGTCGGCGATTCCGACGTCGTCTGCTTCGGCCGCGACCTCGAAGTCACGTACCGCGTCTGGTCACCCAAGGCCGGATATCCCGGCCACGCCGCCTATCGCGACTTCCACACGTGGGCGCACGAGGTCGGCCTCAAACCGTCACGCGTGACCGGGAAGACCGTCGAACCGCCGGACAAGGCGCCTTACGAACCGGCGATGGCGGCGGCCACGCTCGGCGGCCATGTCCAGGACTTCGTCGACACCGTGGTCGCCCGCCTGCGCTCGCTCAAGGCCGAGCACGGGCGCGAGTCGCTCGTCGTCGCCGCGTACGACACCGAACTGTTCGGACACTGGTGGCACGAAGGACCGGCCTGGCTCGAAGGGGTGCTGCGCGCGCTGCCCGAGGCCGGGGTCCGCGTCACCACCCTCAAGGGCGCGCTCGAAGCTGGCCACCTCGGCGGGCGGGTCGATCTTCCCGCGTCCTCGTGGGGCTCGGGCAAGGACTGGCGGGTCTGGGACGGCGAGCAGGTCGCCGACATGGTGCGGGACAACACCGCGCTGCAGCAGCGGATGCTCGATCTCGTCACGGGGATGGACACGACGACACGCGACCCGGTCCGCGATCAGGCCGTCGCCGAGGCGATGCTGGCGCTTTCGAGCGACTGGGCGTTCATGGTCACCAAGGATTCCGCCGCCGACTACGCGCGGCGGCGCGCGAAGGCGCACACCGACCGGTTCGACACACTCGCCGGGCTGCTCCGCGACGGAGCGCTCCACCGGGCGCGGGAGACCGCGGCCGCGTTCCGGCGCGACGACGGCCCGTTCGGGCACGTCGACGCGCGCGACCTGCTGAGGAAATGACGAAAGGGAATCATGGCGATCCACGACATTCCGCTGAAGACGCTCGCCGGTGAGGACACGACGCTCGGCGCGCTCGACGGCAAAACGCTGCTGGTGGTGAACGTGGCGTCGAAATGCGGGCTGACGCCGCAGTACACCGGACTGGAGAAGCTGCAGGAACGCTACGCGGACAAGGGGTTCTCCGTCGTCGGGTTCCCCTGCAACCAGTTCGCGGGCCAGGAACCGGGCACCGCCGAGGAGATCCAGACCTTCTGCTCGACGACGTACGGGGTTTCGTTCCCGCTCTTCGCGAAGCTGGACGTCAACGGGGAATCGCGTCACCCGCTCTATGCCGAACTGACCAAGGCGGCCGACGCGGAGGGCGCCGCCGGCGACGTGCAGTGGAACTTCGAGAAGTTCCTCGTCGCCCCGTCCGGTGAAGTGGTGGGCCGGTTCCGCCCGCGCACCGAACCCGAAGACGCGTCGATCACCGAGGCGATCGACGCCGCGATCGGCTGACTCACGATTCGACACCGCGCGGGCGGGTTTCCGGAGCGACTTCCGGAAACCCGCCCGTTTCCTTTTCCGGTAAACCGGTGACCAAAGTCCCTAAATATCCCCACCATCGGCACGATGGCCGGTTGATCATTCACAAACCCTTGTCACGTAAGGGAAAACTCACCATAAGAGGCTGAATCGGTGTACCCGATTGCACTATGGCGCGCCCCTGCGACCAGGGGAAGACTCTTTCGTCGGGGCTCCCGCACTTCGTCACCGCCGACAACCAGAAAAGTGTGGCCGACATGATCGAAAAGAACATGCTTCCGCAGGAATACCTCTCACTCGCGAGCGTACAGGCGTCCGAAGAGAGCGCTCTTCTCGACCGGCAGAACGTCGTGGGTGTCGCACTCGGCACCAAATGGTCGGGCGGAACCGACACCGGGGAAAAGGCGATCACGGTCCTGGTCGACACGAAGCTGCCGAGCGAACTGCTCCGCGACGACGACCTCATCCCGGCGAAGCTTTCCGGCGTGCCCACCGACGTCCAGCAGGTCGGCGTGCTGCAAGCGGGCCGGACGATCGCGACACCGAAGGTCAACGGCGCTTCCCCTTCGCTCGCCGAAGCACCGGCGCCGCCGCTCCGCCAGGTCGAAGCTCCCCGTGAGGCCGTCGACCCGTTGACGCTGGCCAGGCGTTTCCGCCCGGCGTTCGGCGGGCTGAGTGTCGGTCACTTCCAGATCACCGCCGGCACGTACGGCACCGCCGTCTACGACGCCACTTCGCTGCCCGGCATACCGCCGAGGTTCTACATCCTGAGCAACAACCACGTGCTGGCCAACACCAACGCCGCGGCCATCGGCGACCCGATCCTGCAGCCGGGCCCGTTCGACGGCGGCGTCATTCCCAGTGACATCATCGCCCGGCTGAGCCGGTACGTGCCGATCAAGTTCATCACCCCTGGACAGCCGGCCCCGCTGAACTTCGTCGACGCGGCCGTCGCCGAAGGCCAGTTCCACGACCTCGACCGGCGGATCTTCTGGGTCGGCGACCTCCGGGGCGTCAACCCGGCGCCGACCGTCGGCCTGGTGGTGCAGAAGACCGGCCGGACCACCAGCTGGACGACCGGGCGGATCACGAACATCAACGCCACCGTCGACGTCAACTACGGCGGCGGCCGGGTGGCCCGGTTCGCGAACCAGCTGCTCACCACCAACATGTCGGCCGGTGGCGATTCGGGCAGCATCGTGGCGGAGCTGGACAACGACTTCGCCGTCGGCCTGCTGTTCGCGGGTTCGCCCGCGGTCACCGTGGTCAACCGGATCACGCTGGTCGAAGCCGCGCTCGGGATCCGGGTGTACCCGTAGTGTCCGATTCCGATACTTCCGACACCGTCGATGCCGCGCTCGCCACGGCGTCACGATGGCTCGACGACGTTCCAGGAGTGGTCGGGGTCGGGCAGGGCGAGGCCGAGGGGGCACCCACGATCGACGTGTGGATGACCCCCGGTCACGACTCCGGGCGGCTGCCTTCTCAGCTGCTCGGAGTGCCCGTCCGGGTCAAGGACTCCGGCGGCCCGGTGGAGATTCAGCCGGACTGACCCGCTTCGACGACCGCGCCGTTGCGGGTGGAGGCGGCGGCCGGTTCCACCCGACGATCCGTTCGAGGTGCGCGCCGACCTCGGCATGGCGTTCGACGAGCTGTGCCGAGGTCGCCGTCATCTCGGTCGCCTCCACCCGCGCCCCGCCTGTGACCTTGAGCACAACCGTCACCCCTGTCGCCCTCGCCCGGCTTCCACCGGCGGGCGATCTCCCCGTCCCGGTGACGGCTGACTCACGAGTAACCTCCACCCATGCGCGTGCTGATGTTGTCGTGGGAGTACCCACCCGTGGTCGTCGGCGGACTCGCACGGCACGTCCACGCCCTGGCCAGGCACCTCGCCCGGCAAGGGCACGACGTGGTCGTCCTGTGCCGTCACACGGCGGGCACCGACGCCGAGACCCATCCGAGGACCGATCGCGTGGTCGAGGGCGTGCGGATCATCCGCGTCGCCGAGGATCCGATGCACGTGACCTTCGAACGGGACCTCGTCGCGTGGACGCTGGCCATGGGGCACGCGATGGTCCGCGCCGCGACCGACCTGCTGCGCACCTGGCAGCCGGACGTCGTCCACGCGCACGACTGGCTGGTCACCCATCCCGCGATCGCGATCGCGGAGGCCGCGCGGGTCCCGCTGGTCGGCACGATCCACGCCACCGAGGCCGGGCGGCACTCGGGCTGGCTCTCGCATCCGCTGAACCAGCAGGTGCACTCGGTCGAATGGTGGCTCGCGAACCGCTCGGACGCGCTGATCACCTGCTCGCAGGCGATGCGGCGCGAAGTGGCGCATCTGTTCGAGGTCGAGGGCGACGCGGTCACCGTCATCCACAACGGCATCGAGGAACGCACCTGGCAGGTGCCCGAGGAAGAGGTCGCGCACGCGCGCGAGGTCTACAGCCCTTCCGGGGCCCCGCTGCTGCTGTACTTCGGGCGGCTGGAATGGGAGAAGGGCGTGCAGGACCTGCTCGCCGCGCTCCCCCGGATCCGCCGCGCCAAACCGGGGACCCGGCTGGTCGTCGCCGGCAAGGGCAGGCATCTGGAGGAACTGGTCGACCAGGCGCGCAAACTGCGCGTCCGCCGGGCGGTGGACTTCGTCGGGCACCTGTCCGACCGCGAACTGCGCGCCGTGCTGGCCGCGGCCGACGCCGTCGTGCTGCCCAGCCGGTACGAACCGTTCGGGATCGTCGCGCTGGAAGCCGCCGCCGCGAAGGCGCCGCTCGTGGCGTCCACGGCCGGCGGGCTCGGCGAGGTCGTCGTCGACGGCGAGACCGGTCTGGCGTTCAGCCCCGGCGACGTCGACGCCCTCGGGGACGCCGTCGAGGCGGTGCTGGACGACGAGGTCGCCGCGGCCCGCCGGGCGCTGACAGCGCAGTCGCGCCTGGCCGCGGACTTCGACTGGGGCCGCATCGCCGAAGCGACGGTCGCGGTCTACCGGCGTGCCCGTGTCGGGGAGCCGGTGGAACTGGGGCGCCCGAAGATCGCGACAGGCAACGCTTTCGAGCCGTAAACCGCATCCAGAGGACCGGGGGCGGAGGGGGAACCCGGTACGTCGGGGGAACCGGATCCCCCCTCCACGAGCGTCGCGGGTCGCGAGGGGCGCGACCCACGGGCTGCTCTGGGTAGCGAAGATCAGAAGTGGCAGGGGCGGACGCAGTCCGGCTGGGCCGCGACCGTCGCCGAGGCGGACACGGCCGGCGCGGCGAGGACGACGGCGAGGACTGCGAAGGCTGCGGCCAAGACGCTTCTCAACTGCTTCTTCATGGTGACTCCTCGGGGAAACGGGCGGAATTCCCACCCGGCGCCGAGCATCCGCGCGCCCCGCCGAGGAAACAACAGGGGTTTCACTGAGTACTGCTACCTATTCGCGATCCGTGACGGCTCGCACCAGGTCCGTGAAGGCCTCCTTGAGGGACTCTGAGTCCCTCAAGGAGGCCTTCACGGACCACGGAACGCACGCCCGACAGCGCTACCGGAAGAGCGCGCGCGTGAAGCGGGTCCGATGGCGGGGAGCCTCCGCCATCGGACCCGTTGGGCCACACCGTCCCAAACCGGTGTGGAACCCGGCCGCCCCGCGTCAGGTAGGGGCGGCCGGAGCCTTTCAGTGCGTGGTCAGGTACCGCGCGTACGCACCGGTCGTCAGGAAGCTCGGCAGCTTCTCGCCCAGCGCGGTCTCGGTGAAGATCTCGTAGGCGTCGCCGAGCCGGTTGCCCTCGCCCAGTTCGGCCCGCACCGACGCCAGCTCTTCGTCCAAATAGGACACGGTGAGCTCACGGGTGAGCGCGGTGCCGTCTTCGAGCTTGGTGCCGTTGCGGATCCACTGCCAGATCTGGCAGCGCGCGATCTCGGCGGTGGCGGCGTCCTCCATCAGGTTGTGGATCGCCGCGGCGCCGGTCCCGCGCAGCCAGGCGTCGATGTAGCGCAGCGCGACGTTGATGTTGGCGCGGACACCGGCTTCGGTGACCTCGCCGCCGGCGCTGGCGACGTCGAGCAGGTCCTCGGCGGTGACGACGACGTCCTCACGGAGCTTGCCGAGCTGGTTGGGCCAGCCGCCGAGCACGCCGTCGAACACTTCGCGGCAGACCGGGACGAGGCCGGGGTGCGCGACCCAGGAGCCGTCGAAACCGTCGTTCGCCTCGCGTTCCTTGTCCTGGCGGACCTTTTCGAGCGCAGTCGCGTTGATCTCCGGGTCCTTGCTCGGGATGAACGCGGCCATGCCGCCGATCGCGTGCGCCCCGCGCTTGTGGCAGGTGCGCACCAGCAGTTCGGTGTAGGCCCGCATGAACGGGACGGTCATCGTCACCTGCGCGCGGTCCGGGAGCACGAAGTCCGCGCCGTGCGAGGAGAAGTTCTTGATGACGCTGAAGATGTAGTCCCAGCGGCCGGCGTTCAGCCCGGCGATGTGCTCGCGCAGTTCGTAGAGGATCTCCTCCATCTCGAACGCGGCGGTGATCGTCTCGATCAGCACGGTCGCCCGGATCGTGCCGCGCGGGATGCCGAGTTCCCGTTGCGCCAGAAGGAAGACATCGTTCCACAGCCGCGCTTCGAGGTGGTTCTCGAGCTTCGGCAGGTAGAAGTACGGGCCGCTGCCGCGGGCCAGCAGCTGGCGCGCGTTGTGGAAGAAGTAGAGGCCGAAGTCGACCAGGCTCGCCGAAACCGGGCGGCCGTCGATGCGGATGTGCTTCTCCACCAGGTGCCAGCCGCGCGCACGGGCGACGATCGTCGCGGGCTCGTCGCCGATTGTGTAGCGCTTGCCCGCTTCGGTGGTGAAGTCGATGTTGCGGCGGATCGCGTCGAACAGGTTGAGCTGGCCGTCGATCACGTTGTGCCAGGTCGGCGAGGTCGCGTCCTCGAAGTCGGCGAGCCAGACCTTCGCGCCGGAGTTGAGCGCGTTGACCGTCATCTTGCGGTCGGTCGGGCCGGTGATCTCGACGCGGCGGTCTTCGAGACCGGGCGCGGCCGGGGCGACCGACCAGCTGCTGTCGTCGCGGACGGAGCGCGTCTCGGGCAGGAAGTCCAGCGGCTTCTCGCCGGACTGCAGCTCTTCGCGGCGCAGACGGCGGGCGTCGAGCAGCTCGCGGCGGCGACCGGCGAACGCGTTGTCGAGCTTGGCCACGAAGTCCAGCGCGGCCGGGGTGAGGATCTCGTCGAACCGGTCACCGGCAGGTCCGCAGACGTCGATCCGGTAGTTCAGCTTCTCAACCATGGTGTGCCTCCGCTGGGCTTCGCGAGAGATAGAAGGGGAAGGGCGGTGGCGGTCTCCCTGGGGGTCGGAGACCGCCACCTGGCACCTACTTGCGAGGGATCAGAACTGCTCGGCCTCGGTGGAACCCTTGAGCGCGGTGGTCGAGCTCTCCGGGTTCAGCGCGGTCGCGACGTTGTCGAACCAGCCGGTGCCGACCTCGCGCTGGTGCTTCGTGGCGGTGTAGCCGCGGTCCTCCGAAGCGAACTCGCGCTCCTGCAGGTCGACGTAGGCGGTCATGCCTTCGCGGGCGTAACCGTGCGCCAGGTCGAACATCGAGTAGTTCAGGGCGTGGAAACCGGCCAGCGTGATGAACTGGAACTTGTAGCCCATGTGGCCGAGTTCGCGCTGGAACTTCGCGATGGTCGCGTCGTCCAGGTGCTTCTTCCAGTTGAACGACGGCGAGCAGTTGTAGGCCAGCATCTGGTCCGGGTACTTCGCCTTGATCGCCTCGGCGAACTGGCGGGCGACCTCGAGGTCCGGCTTGGAGGTCTCCATCCACAGCAGGTCGGCGTACTCGGCGTAGGCCAGACCGCGGTCGATGCAGGGGTCGATGCCGTTGGTGACGTTGTAGAAGCCCTCGGCGGTGCGCTCGCCGGTGACGTACTTGCGGTCACGCTCGTCGACGTCGCTGGTGATCAGCGTGGCGGCCTGGGCGTCGGTGCGGGCGACGATCAGCGACGGCACGTTCAGCACGTCCGCGGCGAGGCGGGCGGCGTTCAGCGTGCGCTCGTGCTGCTTGGTCGGGATCAGCACCTTGCCGCCGAGGTGACCGCACTTCTTCTCGGAAGCGAGCTGGTCCTCCCAGTGCACACCCGCGGCACCGGCGGCGATCATGCCCTTCATCAGCTCGAAGGCGTTGAGCGGGCCACCGAAGCCCGCCTCGGCGTCGGCGACGATCGGGGCGAACCAGTCGGTGTCGGTGTTGCCCTCGGCCCAGTTGATCTGGTCGGCGCGGCCCAGCGCGTTGTTGATGCGGCGGACGACGGCCGGCACCGAGTTGGCCGGGTAGAGGCTCTGGTCCGGGTAGGTCTGACCGGAGAGGTTGGCGTCGGCGGCGACCTGCCAGCCGGACAGGTAGATGGCCTTCAGGCCGGCGCGGACCTGCTGCACGGCCTGGTTACCGGTCAGCGCGCCCAGCGAATGGACGTAGTCCTCGGTGTGCAGGAGGTCCCACAGCTTCTCGGCACCGCGGCGGGCGAGCGTGTGCTCTTCGACCACACTGCCGCGCAGCTTGACCACGTCAGCCGCGGAGTACGAACGCTTCACGCCCGCCCAGCGGGGGTCGGTCTCCCACTGCTTGGCCAGTTCGGCGGCCGCCTGCTCCAGCTGCTGCGCGTGCTGAGTCATCGGATTCTCCCGGTGTTGCGAAGTTTGCGAGTGATCGCCTTTCCTGACTCGACCCTGACATGACAGGGGAAATCCGATCCAGGTCTCCAATTTGCCAATTTCTGCGAAGCTTCCGTAGCATCTTGCAAAGGTTGCGAATCTTGCGTTCGCAAGCGGAGCGAAAATCCACGGGCTTGACCGTTCACTGAATCGTTCAGGCCCGGAAACCTTGCGGACAGAGAGGCCTCAGTGGACAAAACCTTCGCCGGAGCGAAGCTGCGGCATCTGCGCGAAAGCCGGTCGATGAGCCAGGCGGATCTCGCCCGTGTGCTGGAGATCTCACCCAGTTACCTCAATCAGATCGAGCACAACTCGCGCCCGCTGACCGTCCCCGTGCTCCTTCGCATCACGCAGGCGTTCGGAGTGGACACCGAGTTCTTCGCGAACAACGACACCGCCCGCCTGGTGGCCGACGTGAAGGAAGCGCTGCTCGACGAGGTGCTCGGCGTGGACGTCACGAACAGCGAGCTCAACGACCTCGCCACGAACCTCCCGACGATCGCCCAGGCCCTGGTCAAACTGCATCGCAGCTACCGCAACGCCGTCGAGAACACGGCCGCGCTGACCATGGAGAACGGCCTCGGCCTGCACGGCAGCGCCGCCACCGCCCTCCCGCACGAGGAGGTCCGCGACTTCTTCTACGAACGGGAGAACTACGTCGCCGAGCTGGACGAACGCGCCGAACGGATGGCGCACGACATCCCGCTGCAGCGCGGTCAGGTGCTCGCGTCGCTGAAGGAAACACTGATCCAGCGCTACGGCGTCGACGTCACCAGCGAAGGCATCGACGAGGCCAACGGCCAGCAGCACCGGTACGAACCGGGCCCGCGCGTGCTGCGCCTCGCGCCGAGCCTGCGCGTCGGGCAGCAGGCGTTCCGGATGGCCTCGCAGATCGCCCTGCTCGAATACGACGACCTGATCACCGAACTCGCCGACTCCTGGGCGTTCTCCGGTCCCGCCGCGCGTTCGCTGGCGCGCGTCGGGCTCGCGAACTACTTCGCGGGCGCGCTGATCCTCCCTTATGGACCGTTCCTGGCCAGCGCGGAACGCTTCCGCTACGACATCGAGCGGCTGTGCGACCACTTCGGCGTCGGCTTCGAGACGGTCTGCCACCGGCTCTCGACGTTGCAGCGGCCGAAGAACCGCGGCGTGCCGTTCTCGTTCGTGCGCGTCGACCGGGCGGGGAACATGTCGAAACGCCAGTCCGCGGCCGGTTTCCACTTCTCCCGCGTCGGCGGCGCGTGCCCGCTGTGGAACATCTACGAGGCGTTCACCCAGCCCGGCAAGATCCTCACCCAGATCGCGACCCTGCCCGACGGCAAGAGCTACTTCTGGATCGCGCGGACCGTCTCGCGCAACATCGGCGGCTACGGCAGTCCCGGCAAGACGTTCACCGTCGGCCTCGGCTGCGAACTGCGGCACGCGAAACGGCTGATCTATTCGACCGGGCTCGACCTCGACGACCGCGCCGCGGCCACCCCGATCGGCATGGGCTGCAAAGTCTGCGAACGCCCGGCTTGCTCGCAGCGCGCGTTCCCGACGATCGGCAAGCAGCTGACCGTGGACGAGAACACGAGCACCTTCGTCCCGTACCCGGCGGTGCCGAAGGCGCCTTGAGCCGTCTTGATCTCCCTGGCAGGGTTGCCGACGACGGCCGCGGTGTGACGGCGGCCACCACACTGGGGAGAACTGCATGATCTTGGTGACCGGGGCAGGCGGGAACGTCGGCTCGGAACTGACCGGAATCCTGACGCGCGGCGGACATCCCGTCAGAGCGCTGGTCCGCACGCCGCGGCCGTTGCCCGGCGGCGTCGAAGGGGTGATGGGCGATCTCAACGAACCGACGAGCCTGAAACCCGCGCTGGAGGGTGTCCGCGCGGTCTTCCTGCTCGGCGGCTACGAGGACATGCCCGGCGCGCTCACGGTGATGCGGGACTCGGGCGTCGAGCAGGTCACGCTGCTCTCGTCGCGTTCGGTCGTGGGCGGGCACCCGGACAACGCCGTCGCCGGGATGCACATGGCGGCCGAGGCGGCGGTGCGCGAATCGAAGCTGGCCTGGACCTTCCTGCGGCCGAGCGGGTTCATGTCCAACACGCTGCAGTGGGTCCCGCAGCTCCGGGCGGGGGACGTCGTCCGCGAGCCGTTCGCGAACGTGCCGGTGGCGACGATCGATCCGTACGACATCGCCGCCGTCGCCGCGGAATCCCTGACCACGCCGGGACACGAAGGCCGGGCGTACGCCATCACGGGTCCGGGTTCACTGCGGCCCGCCGACCGGCTTCGTGTGCTGAGTGAACTGCTGGAGCGGAAACTACGGCTGGAACCGCTGCCGGACGCCGAAGCGCGGGTGACGATGAGCACGGAGATGCCGGAGAAGTACGTCGACGCCTTCTTCCGCTTCTTCGCCGAGGGCGAGTTCGACGACTCCGTGGTCACGGGTGCCGTCCAGGACCTCACCGGACGGGAGCCGCGGCCGTTCGCGGCCTGGGCCCGAAACCACCTCGCCGCTTTCCGCTAGCCGCGTGGGTCAGACCAAGAAGTGGAAGAGCGGGCTGCCCGGCTCCACCCGTTCCACCTGCAACGGGCTCACCTCCAGCCGGTGCAGCAAGCCTTCCAGGTCGCCGGGCCGCGCGAGTTCGATGCCGATCAGCGCCGGGCCGGTCTCCCGGCTGTTGCGCTTCACGTACTCGAACCGCGTGATGTCGTCGTCCGGCCCGAGGACCTCGTCGAGGAACCGCCGCAGCGCGCCGGGCTCCTGCGGGAACCCCACCAGGAAGTAGTGCCTCAACCCTTCGTGGATCAGTGACCGTTCGAGCACTTCGCCGTAGCGGCTGACGTCGTTGTTGCCGCCGGACACGACGCACACCACGATCTGGCCGGGGTCGATCTTCACCGTCGTGCCCAGCGCGGCGGTCGCGAGCGCGCCCGCGGGTTCGGCGATCACGCCGTCGGACTGGTACATCGCGAGCATTTCCGTGCAGATCGCGCCCTCGGCGACGTCGGTGAGTTCGACGCCGCCGTCGCGGACCAGCGGATACGTCACCGCTCCGGCCAGCGCGACCGCCGCGCCGTCCACGAACGTGTCCACGGTTTCGAGCCGCACCGGCTCACCGGCAGCCAGCGCGGCCGCCATACAGGTCGCGCCCGCCGGTTCGACGCCGACGATCCGCATCTCCGGCGCCCGTTCCGCGGCCCAAGCGGCGATCCCGGCGAGCAGGCCACCGCCGCCGACCGGCACCACCATGACGTCCGGGACGAACCCGAGCTGCGCCACGACCTCCATCGCGACCGTGCCCTGTCCGGCGACCGTCTCCGGCGCGTCGAAGGCGGGGACCAGCGTCGCGCCGGTGCGTTCCGCGTCCTGCTTCGCGGCGGTGAAGGCGTCTTCGTAGGTCTCTCCGACGACGATGACCTCGATATGCGACCCGCCCAGCGTCGCGATCCGCTCGCGCTTCTGCCGGGGAGTCGTGCCGGGAACGTAGACGCGGCCGTCCGCGCCGAGGCGGCGGCACGCGTACGCGACACCCTGCGCGTGGTTGCCCGCGCTGGCGCAGACGACGCCGCGTTCCCGGTGCTCCGGGTCGAGCTGGACGATGAAGTTGTAGGCGCCGCGGATCTTGTACGAGCGCACGGTCTGGAGGTCTTCGCGTTTGAGCCAGACCCTGGCGTCGACCCGCGCCGAGAGCCGCTCGTTCGGTTCGAGCGGCGTGCGGGTCACCACCCCGGCCAATCGCTTGGCGGCCTCTTCGACCGTTCGGGCGCTCACGGTTTCGATCCCTTGCACGAATGCTGAATGTACTGACCGCCCCGGCCCACGGCCGAGAGTGGTCCAGTGGGTGGTTCGCGAGTTGTCGGTGGTCTGTGGTCAACTGGGCGCCATGGTGAGCAAGGTCGACGGAGTCCGGAGTCTCGATGCGTTGCGCGAGCTGGTCCACAGTGGCGCGGAGCCCGAGTACCAGCTCTTCTACGGCCACACCCCACTCAAGAGCGGACGGGTCAACGCGGCCTGTCTGAGCCAGTGGTGGCTCGCGCCGTTCGTCGCGGGCGGCGAGCGGTACCCGACGGCCGAGCACTACATGATGGCGAGCAAGGCGGAACTGTTCGGCGATCACGAGGCCGCGGACGCCATTCGTCAGGCGCCGGACCCCAAGACCGCCAAGATCCTCGGCCGCGAGGTCTCGGCGTTCGACGCCGAACTGTGGGAGCGGCACCGCTTCGACATCGTCATCGACGGCAACCTGGAGAAGTTCCGCCAGCACCCCGAGGAGCGGGAGTTCCTGCTGAGCACGGGCGACAAGGTGATCGTCGAGGCGTCGAAAATGGACCTGGTCTGGGGCAGCGGCCTCGCCCGCGAGGACAAGAACGCCACCCGCCCCGACTACTGGCGCGGGCAGAACCTCCTGGGCTTCGCGCTGATGGAGGTCCGCGAGCAGCTCCGCGCCTAGTCGGCGGCAGCGCGAGGACGTGACTCGCGTGATCAGAACCGCACTCGCGTGCTTGAAGGCGGAACTCGCGAGTTCGGTCTCCAAGCACGCGAGTTCCGCCTCTGATCACGCGAGTTACGAGTCCACGCCCAGGGTCTTCTGAAGCGCCTTGTTCGCCTTGCGCGCCATGTCCGCGACAGCCTCGCGGCGGGCGGCGTCGGCGGCGTAGTCGTCCTGCCGGTTCCGGACGACGCGCGCCGGCGAACCGACGGCGATCGAGTAGTCCGGGATGTCGCCGCGCACCACGGCGTGCGCGCCGAGGACACAGCCGCGGCCGACCCTGGTGCCCTTGAGCACGGAGACCTTGGTGCCGATCCAGGTGTCCGGCCCGATCCGCACCGGCGACTTCACGATGCCCTGATCCTTGATCGGGACGGTGATGTCGGTGGTGACGTGGTCGAAGTCGCAGATGTACACCCAGTCCGCGACGAGCGTGGCCGCGCCGAGTTCGATGTCGAGGTAGCCGTTGAGGACGTTCTGACGGCCGAACACCGCCTTGTCGCCGATGCGCAGCGAACCCTCGTGGCAGCGGATCGCGTTGCCGTCGCCGATGTGCACCCAGCGGCCGATCTCCAGGCGCCCGTAGCCGGGGCGGCAGTGGATCTCGACGTCCTTGCCGAGGAACACCATCCCCCGCAGGATGATGTGCGGGTGCGCGACGCGGAACTTCAGCAGCCGCCAGTACCGGACCAGGTACCAAGGCGTGTACGCGCGGTTCCGCAGCACCCAGCGCAGCGAATCCTTGGTCAGGAACTTAGCCTGACGCGGATCACGACGGGCCTGGCCCCAGGCGCGGAGCCGCGACAGCGCGGGCGCACCCCACATGGACGTCATACCGGTGACCGTAACCTGTGATCAGGCCGTCGACCGCAAAGGGGAGCACGCGCATGGGCACCAAGCTGATCATCGACACCGACCCAGGGGTCGACGACGCCTTCGCGCTGGCACTGGCCACGCAAGCCGAGGACGTCGACCTCCTCGGTGTGACCACGGTGTTCGGCAACGTACCGCTGAGCCACACCACCGCCAACGCGCGGCGCCTGCTGCAGCTCTTCGGCCGCGAAGACGTTCCCGTCGCCGCCGGCGCCTCGCGGCCGCTGGTCTACGACAACGCCAAGCCCGCCGGGTTCGTCCACGGCGAGGACGGCCTGTCCGGCCACTCCGGCACGCTGCCGGAGGCGAAGCGCCCGCTCGACGAACGCGACGCCGTCCGCCTGCTGGTGGATCTGCTGGAGGCCTCGGACGAGCCGGTGACCATCGCCCCGATCGGCCCGCTCACGAATATCGCGCTGCTGCTGGCGGCGCATCCGGGCATCCGCGAGAAGATCGGCCGGATCGTCATCATGGGCGGCGGGGTGACCAAGGGGAACTCCACCACGGCCGCCGAGTTCAACATCTGGAGCGATCCCGAGGCGGCGCGCCGGGTGCTGGCCGACGAGGACATCCCGACCGTGCTGGTGCCGCTGGACATCACGCACCAATGCTCGGTCGACACGGCCTGGCTCGGCAAACTCGCCGCGTCCGGCCCGCTCGGCGCGGCGCTCGAAGCGCTGACCACGACCTACGTCAAGCACTACACCCCGATCCTCGGTTTCCCAGGGATGGTCATGCACGACGCGGTCGCCGTGGCCGAGGCGATCCGGCCGGGCATCCTCGACACCGAGTCGTACCCCGTGGACGTCGAGTGCGGCTTCGGCCCCGCGCGCGGCGCGACACTCGTAGACCGGCGAAGGCTACGAAGCACCGATCCGCAGGCCGTGCCGGGCCGCGTCATCGACGTCGCGCTGACCACCGACGTCGAAGCCTTCCGTGAGTTCGTGCTGGGCTCGCTCACCGGGGGCCGATGATGGAACAGGAAACCTCCCGCCGCCGCAGACTTCCGGTGATCATCGCCGCCGTGGTCGTCGCGGGCGCCGCATTGGTCGCCGCCATCACCTTCGCTCCGAAGGAGGAGCCGAAGTCGGAGGCCGCCGCCGTCCAGTCGTCGACGCAACCCGCGCCGCCGCCTTCGTCCGCACCCGCGGAGATCCCGAAGGAACAGCCGAAGGTCCCGCAGCAGATGGGACCGGAATTCGACGCCTGGGTGTCGAAGACCAGCGGCTGGCTGGACATCCCGCTGCGCGCGATGACCGGCTACGCGAAGACCACCGTGGCGCTGAGCAAGGAGACGCCGGGCTGCCGCCTGTCCTGGGTGACGCTGGCCGCGCTCGGGAAGATCGCCTCCGATCACGGCCGCGCCACCGGTTCGAGTGTGAACGCCGACGGCGTGATGACCGTCCCGCTCGGCGCCGTCGAGGTCCGCGACTTCTACAACAAGGTCGTCTCGTCCGCGAACGCCAGTGGTCCGCTGCAGCTGACCCCCGCGGTGTGGAGCCAGTTCCAGTCCTCGGCGAGCGGCGCGAAACCGAATCCGCAGAACATCGACGACGCCACGCTGACCGCCGGCCGCGCCCTGTGCGCGGGCGGGCGCGACCTCGGCCAGGGCCAGACCTGGTGGAGCGCGGTCAGCACCCTGCAGCCCGCGCCGCTGCTGATGCACCGCACCCTCGCGACGGTGAACGTCTACGGCACGGTCGGCCAGAGCCCGCAGCCGCCGAACGCGGCGGCGCTGAGCGCGGTCAACTTCGCCATCGACAAGATCGGGCTGCCGTACGTCTGGGGCGGCAACGGCACCGGCGGCGGTGACCCCGGTTTCGACTGCTCCGGCCTGACGACGGCCGCGTACGCCAGCGCGGGCGTCAGGCTCATGCGCACCGCCCACACGCAGTACCACAGCGTGAGCAAGGTGACCGATCCCCAGCTGGGCGACCTGATCTTCTACGGCGAGCCGAACACGAAGATCCACCATGTCGGGCTGTACATCGGGAACCAGCAGATGATCGACGCCCCGCAGACCGGGCAGGCGGTGCAGGTGCACACCTACCGGAAGCAAGGCGACGATTACGCCGGAGCGGGCCGTCCGACGACCTGACCGCTGCCGTCCGCGAAGAAGTCGACGAGAGCGCGGGCGATCCGGCCGGGGGCGTTCTCGGTGGGGATGTGCGCCGCTCCGGGGATGCGCAGGAGCCGGGTTCGCGGGATCTCCGAGGCGAACTTCTCGGCGTACTCCACCTTCTCGAAGCGGTCGTCCTCGCCCCAGATCAGCAACTTGGGCGTGGTGGACCGCCGCAGCGCGGGGACGAGATCGAGGGTGTGGCGGCTCTCCGCCGCGCCCGCCATGGCCAGCCAGGAGCGGCGGGCCCGCGGATCGGTCCACGGATCCAGATAGCCGGCGATCCGCTGCTCGGTGGCGGCGCCTGCCAGATCGGTCGTCACGGCCTCCCTGCGGGCCGCGAGGAAGTCTTCGGCGACGGCCGCCGTGTCCAGAAGCCGGGCGACGTGGGGTGACGGCCATGAGTCGTAGAGCACCGAGTTGACCAGGGCCATCCGGGAAATCGCCATCCGATCGTGCGCCAGGAGATGCTGGGCGACGGCGCCTCCGATGTCATGCCCCGCCACCGCGACCGGCCCGGAGATCTTCACCGCGGACACGAAGCGCGTCACCCAACCGGCCAGGGCCGGGACAGTCGCCGTCTCCAGGGTGAGCTCACCCCCTGACCGCCCCATCCCCGGAAAATCGACGGCATAGGGCCGAAGTCCCGCCTCCGCGAGGTGGCCCAGCACCGGAAGCCACACCCGGCTCCAGTACGTCCCGTGCAGCAGCACCACGGCGGGGCCGTCCCGGCCGGCGGTCAGGTAGCTGCAGCTCTCGCCGTCGACCTGTACCGCGCTCCTCGACACGCCGGTTTCAAGGAATCCCTCCATGGGGCCCACTGTTCCCCGGAGTCCGGCTCCGGCCAAGTGTCAGGAAAGACACCTATCGACATATTCCTGCCACGGAAGTCGGCCTGCCGGGGAATCGGGAAGCGTGCCCCGCCACCGAAATTCGGTGCCTATAGTGACCGCGTGTATTCACCGATCCCCGTCCTGAACGAGCTGAAGGACCTCTACGACTCGACCCGCGAATTCCTGGCCGACGGCTTCGAGCTGTACGGCTACGACGACAAGGGACGCTACTTTCCCCAGGAACTGGACGACCCGGACTTCCTGTCGCGGCTGGTCCCCTTCGCCCAGGCGAACGGGAGCGGCTCGACGTACGCGATCTGGCGCAGCTCCGACGAGACGGACCTGGCTCTGCTGCCTGTCGTGGTCTTCGGCGACGAAGGCGGCGAACACGTCATCGCCCGCGACTTCCGGGAGTTCCTGCGGCTGCTGGGGTTCGACACCGAGATCACCGTCGACCACGACTCGGCGTACTACTTCCGGGAGGACGACGACGGCCACAGCGGCTCGCACGAACTGTTCGTCGAATGGCTTCGGCAGCGTGGCCTGGAACCGGCCGACGATCCGGACGCCGTCGTGGCCGCCGCCGGGGAGATCCACGGGGAGCGGTTCCGGGCGTGGATCACCCCGTTCTACGAAAAGGCAGGCTGGGCCTGACGTCAGGACTCGCGCTGCTGGCTCTCGAAAATGTTGAGCAGCTGCTGAGGGACCTCGTCGCCGAAGATGCTTTCGAGCAGGAAGTCCTCCTCGATGGGCGTTTCGCAGCGGACGAACATCGCCAGCTCGTACTCGGCGAGCGCCGTCTCGACGTCGCCGGGGCTCGCGGCGAGGGCCTTGCCGAGCTCGGCGCCGTCGAGCATGGCCAGGTTGGCGCCTTCCCCATTCGCCAAGGCGAGATGGGCGGCGTCGCCGAGCAGGGTCACGCCGGGGACGCGCTCCCACCGCAGCCCGGACGGCAGGGCGTAGGCGGGGCGGTGGATCGGCGCGATGTCGCTTTCGGTGATCAGCGCGGTGAGTTCGGGCGCCCAGCCGTCGAACTCCGCCGCGACCCGCGCCTTGGCCACTTCGGCGTCAGTGAAGTCGACGGCGTCGAACCAGTCCAGCGGCTTCTTGAGTTCCACGTAGGCGTGCAGGGTGTCGCCGGTTTCCCGGTGGGCGTTGATGGCAAGGCCCGGCGTGATCCCGTTCCCGAACATCGAACCGCCGCCGACCGTTTTCGCCACGTCCGCGTGCCGGGTGTCGGAGTCGTACAGATAGGTCTCGACGATCGACGTCCCGCTGTATTCGGGGACGGCGCCGGTGAGCAGCGGCCGGATCCGTGACCACGCGCCGTCGGCCCCGACCAGGAGATCGGCGACGACGGTGGTGCCGTTCTCGAACGCGACCTCGTGGCGGCCGTCGTCCAGCGTCCGGGCGCCGGTGACCTTGTGACCCCAGCGGACGGTGCCTTCGGGGAGCGAGTCGAGCAGCATCCGCCGCAGGTCCCCGCGCTGCGCCTCGGGACGGCCGCCGGTGCCGTCGTCGGCCCGCTCGAACAGGACGGTCCCGTCGATGTCGAGGGCGCGCAGCGCCTGGCGCCCCTCCAGGACGATGCCGCGGAACTCGTCCATGAGTTCCGCGGCCTCGAGGGCGAGCTGGCCGTTGTAGTCGTGGATGTCGAGCATCCCGCCCTGCAAGCGCGCGGTGGGTGATGCCTCGGCTTCGTAGACCTCGGACGGGATGCCGTGAATGTGCAGGACGCGGGCCAGCGTGAGGCCGCCGAGACCGGCGCCGACGATGGTGACAGTGGTGTTCATGGTGACTCCCTCGGTTCGCGACTGGAATGACATTCCAGAGACTGTCGAGGTCCGCTGTCAGGCCACGCACACGGCGCTGGCACCGGCCTGGCACGTCCTGTCAGCCGAAGAACCCGACGGTGTCCGGCGCCCAGCCGGGGTCACCGGTCCTGGCGAACGAGACCCACGCGCCGTGCATCCTGGCCGCGAGGCCTTCCGGGGCGGGATCAGGACCGAGCAGGCCGTTCTCCCCGTGCAGCCACGGCTCGCCTGCGACGTCGAAGACGAACGGCAGCTCGACGGTGTGGGCGGCGCCGAGCCGTCCGCCCAGCGCCGTCGAGCGATGGCCGAACGAGTAGACGTGGGTGCGGCCGCCCGAGATCCGCGCGTGTGCCCGCGCCAGCCGTGCCGTCCCCGCCCCGAACAGCGTGTCCCCGAGCGCGACGGGATCCGCCACGCCGTAAAGGTTTCCTTCCTCGGTGTTGGTGCCGATGAGCAGCCCGACGTCGCCGCCGAGGAGACCGTCGGCGGGCTGGACCGGCAGCACCAGGCTGAACGGGCTCAGCCCGGCCAAGGGATCCGGCGCGGTCTCGGTGCGCAGGTCGAGACCGGCCAGCGCGGGCAGGATCTCCAGGAATCGCTCGTCCGGGATCTCCCCGAACGCTTCCGCGGTGGGTGCGGCTCCCAGCGCCGAAGCCGCCGCGGCGGTGACCCGTCCCGCCTGCTCCGGGGTGAAGGCGCCGGTCCCGCTGCCGCTCTGGACGATCGCCCGCCGGAACAGCCCCTCGGCCTCCGGCGTCGCCAGCAACGCGCCGGTGAGCGTCGCTCCCGCGGACTGCCCGAAGACGGTGACGTTGTCCGGGTCGCCTCCGAACACCGCGACCGTGTCACGCACCCAGCCGAGCGCGGCGAGCACGTCGAGCAGCCCCCGGTTGGCCGGAGCGCCGTCCAGAGCGAGGAAACCGGGGACGCCGAGGCGGTAGTTCACCGTCACCAGGACGACGCCGTCGCGGGCGAACGCCCTTCCGTCGTAGAGCGCGGCGCGGGTCGAGCCGGTGACGAAACCGCCGCCGTGCACGAAAACCAGCACGGGACGCTTGCCGCCGTCCGCGGCGGGCGTCCAGACGTCGACGGTCAGGTACTCCTCGCCCCGCACCCAGCCCGGCCCGAAGTACGGCGTCATGTCGAGCTCGCCGAAGTCGCGGACAGGCTGGGGAGCCGTCGGCGAGGGCCGGGTCGCGTCACGGACGCCGGACCAGCCCGCGTGTGGCACCGGCGGGAGAAAGCGTCCGGGACCGAGCGGAGCGGCCGCGTACGGGATGGCGCGGTAGAACTCGCCGAAGGAGTCGCGGCGGCCGCGCACGGCGCCCGCCGGGGTTTCTGCTTGCACGGACACGAAAACTCCTCAGGAGAGGTGGGAGAAGCCCGCCCATCGCGCGATCGCGAACTTCGATCCCCGGCGCTCGACCCGCACCGCACCCTGGGCGCCGAAGTGCGCCGGGAAGAGGAGCGCGTCGCCGTCGGCGGCCTGCCCGAGCAGCTTGTGCCGGGTGGCCCTGGATCCGGCCGGGTCTTCGCAATAGGGCGAATTGGTGTCCGGCTCGACGATCTGCAGCGCGGTGTGCACCAGATCGCCCACGAACAGCGCCCGTTCCCCGCCCGATTCCAGGGTGAGCACGGACGAGCCGGGAGTGTGACCGGGCGCGAGATCGAGCCGCAGGTTCCGGTCGATCCGGTACGTGCCGTCCCACAGATGGGTCAGCCCCGCCTCGTGGACCGGCGCGACACTGTCCTCGAAAACGTTCTGATTTCCGCGCCCCAGCACGGAATCGTGCGCTTCGGCGGGGTTCCAGAACTCGAAGTCCGGCCGCGCCATCAGGTACGTGGCGTTCGGGAAGGTCGGCACCCAGGTGCGGCCGTCGAGCCGGGTGTTCCAGCCGACGTGGTCGATGTGCAGGTGGGTGTTGACGACGACGTCGACGTCCTCGGGCCGCACGCCAGCGGCCGCGAGGTTGTCGAGGTACGCGGTGTCGAGGCGGTTCCACACCGCCGCGTAGGGCCGGTCCTTGTGGTTGCCGACACCGGTGTCGACGAGGATCGTGCGCCCTTCGCTGCGGATCAGCCAGGACTGGAGCGCCGCGTGGCATTCGTTCGTTTCGGGGTTCCAGAAGTCGGGCGCGAGCCAGCCGCGATGTTCGTCCCAGGAGCCGTCCGGGCTGTCCGGCAGGAACTCGGCCGGGGTCATGCCGAGCGAGCCGTAGAACTCCTTGACGCGGGTGACCGTGACGTCTCCGATGGTGATCTCGTCCATGCCACCGAGCCTGGTCACCGGGCCGGGCGCGAGCCACGCCCCCGTTGTCCTCCCACTGGGAGGGTGTGGCTGACACGGGCCGTGCCACGGATACTCGGGATCATGGACGGACCTGGCCCGCTCGGCGACTTCCTTCAGGCTCGACGAGCACAGTTGCGGCCAGCGGACGTCGGCCTGCGCGACCTCGGGCCACGCCGCCGGGTGGCCGGGCTGCGGCGCGAGGAACTGGCCCAGCTCGCGGGGGTCAGCGTCTCGTACTACGCGCGGCTGGAGCAGGGCATGTCGCGCGGCGCCTCGGCCGAGGTGCTCGACGCCATCGCCCGCGCGCTCCGGCTCGACGGCCACGAACGCGAACACCTCGAAAGGCTCGCCGGCACCGCTCGCCGTACACCACGGGCACGCCGTCCCCGGCCCGAGAAGCTCCACGACGAGACGCGGGACCTCCTGGGCACCGTCGACGCTCCCGCGCTGATTCTCGGTCGCCGCTCGGACGTCCTGGCGTGGAACACCCTCGGCCACGCCCTGCTGGGCGGGCATCTGGACTTCCACGCCCCGGACGACCCGGCACGGCGGCCGAACATGAGCCGGATGCTGTTCCTGGACCCGCACAGCCAGGAGCTGTACGTCGACTGGAAGCGGAAGATCCGCGCCGTGGTCGGGAATCTGCGGATCTCGGTCGGCAGGCATCCCGAAGACCCGCTGCTCGCGGAGCTGATCGGCGAGCTGACGATGAAGAGCCCGGAATTCGTCTCGCTCTGGGGCGATCACCGTGTGCAGCCCTGCGACGCCGCGGCCTACGAACTGCACCATCCGGTCGTCGGCACGGTGACGGTGACCCAGCAGACCCTGTCGATCGCCCGTTCACCGGATCAGCTGCTGATCGTGTGCACGGCCCCCGCGGGCTCCTCCGACGCGAGTGCGCTCGCGCTGCTGCGGCAGCTCAGGACCGTGTGCTCACCAGCGTCTCCGGCTTGAACGCGAACACGTCGTCGCCCTGGACGAGGACGTGCCATTCGCCGCAGACCTTGTCGGTCCGGCTCTCCTGCCCCTGCGGCCACCACTGGGCGACGAGCGTGGCGGGCTGGGTCGCGGCCGCTCCCGGCACGCAGCCGGCGGGCAGTGTCCCGCCGGCGAACCGCAGGATCCGCTCCGAACCCGTCGTCCGGATGACCTCCGTGATCGACCTCGCCCGGTCCGGCACCCAGTCGGGCACCCGTGCGTCCTTGTCACGCTTGCCTTCCACGCCGGTGGCGTAGCCGACGGTCTTGACGTGTCCGTTCGCCCTTTCGGTCAGGCTTTCCTTGAGACCGCATCCGGTCAGGGTGACGGTGGCGGTCGCGGCGGCGAGGACGGCGGCGGTGATCTTCGTGTTCATACCATCGAGTCAACCTCGCCGAAGGGCTCGCGGGATCGGACTTTCGGTCCGGCCGGGGCGGCCATCCGGCCGATCTTCACGACGGAAATCCGCCAGCACGCCCGCGCGCCGCACACCACAGTGGTCGTCGTGACCTCGACAACAGACGCCATGTCCGTACTCAAAGGCATGTACGCGGCGGAAGCCAGCTACTTCGCCGCCGGTGGCCCCGGCAAGACGACGTTCGCCCCGCTCGCCCCGTTCTTCTCCCCCGAAGTGGTGCTGCATCAGGCGGACGGCCTGCCGTACGGCGGAATCTGGCGCGGCCACGAAGCCATGGAGCGGTTCTTCACCGCCATGAGCGACACCTGGGACGTCTTCGACATGGTGGAGCAGAGCTTCCTGAGCGAGACCAGCCCGCTGGTCGTCCTGACCCAGGTGCACGTCCGGTCCAGGGCGACCGGCCGCGAGCTGGACTTCCCGATCCTGCAGACGATCACCGTCGAGGACGGGCGCATCACCGAGGTGCGGCCGTTCTACTGGGATACCGCGGCGATCGCGGCGGCCTGCACGAACTAACATTCCGTTGATGACCGCCTACCACGATCTTGACTTGTTCGAGGAAGCCGCTTCGCTGCCGGAGCGCCAGCAGAAGATTCTGCTGACCATCCGCGAATGGGTGGTGGAGCACGGGTACTCGCCGAGCACGCGCGAGATCGGTGAAGCGGTCGGCCTGCGCTCGACGTCCTCGGTGTCGAAGCATCTGGCCGCCTTGGAGGAAAAGGGTTTCCTCCGACGCAGCAGCTCGATCTCCCGCCCCATCGACGTCCGCGCCTTCCTGCACGGCACCACGTCGCGGGAATCCACAGAGGACTCCGTGCCGGTTCCGGTCGTCGGTGACATCGCGGCGGGAACGCCGATCTCGGCCGTCGAGCACGTCGACGACGTGATGACCCTTCCGCGTGAACTCACCGGGCGGGGCAACGTCTTCGGGCTGCGGGTGCGCGGTGACTCGATGATCGACGCGGCGATCTGCGACGGCGACATCGTCGTGGTGAAGCAGCAGCAGGAGGCGCACTCCGGGCAGATCGTCGCCGCGATGATCGACGAGGAGGCCACGGTCAAGGTGTACCGCCGCCGCGACGGCCACGTGTACCTCGAACCACGCAACCCCGCCTACGACGTCATAGACGGGGATCGCGCGGCGGTGCTGGGTGTCGTGGTCTCGGTTCTGCGCAGCGTCTGACTTTCAGGCGGCGAAGCCGAGCACCAGCGACGCGGCGACGGGCGCCATGTACATCAGCGGGAACGCGACGTGCGACGCCCAGTGCGCCCGGAGCACGGTGATCACGGCGCCGGCGAAGTAGAGCACCAGGCCGATCCCGGCCGCGACACCGAGCGCGGGCACCCACAGTCCGGCGATCAGGCCGAGCGCGCCCGCCGCCTTGGCGACGCCGAGCGGGTTCCACCAGGTGCGGGGAACGCCGTAGTCGGCCAGCGGCTGCACGACCCACTTGGCGCGGAAGAAGATCGAGGCGGCCGAGAAGGCGGCCATGAACGCTCCGACGATGGTGACGATGACGTAAGCGGTGGTCATTTCGGTTTCTCCTTGGGGTCTCGGTGGTTCGTCGGGTTGACCCCGGCCGCCCGGCCGATGTGACAGCCCCGCGCGTGAAGCACGTCACAACTCGGGATCGCGAGTTTTAGAGCAAGTGCTCTGTTATTCTCGCGCCATGGCCCGCCCCCGCGTGCACGACTTGGAGCGGCTGCTCGACGCGGCCGAAAGCCTCGTCGTCGAGCGCGGCGCCCCCGGCGTCACCGTCCGGTCCCTCGCGGCCGCCGCGGGAGTCCCCAACGGCACGATCTACCACGCTTTCGGCTCAGTCGGAGCCTTGCTGGCCCGCGTCTGGCTCCGCGCGGCGAGCGGTTTCCTCGACCTCCAGACCGAACTGGCCGATCAGGCGGCAGACCCGGCCGCCGCGGTCGCGGCAGCGGCGGACGCGCCTGCCGCGTTCGCCGAGCACAGGCCGGAGGCCGCCCGCCTGCTCATCACCGTCAAGAAGGAGCATCTGCTCGGCCCGCAGGTCCCCGACGACCTCGCCGGCGACCTCCTGGCGCTCGACAAACGCCTGGTCGCGCTGCTGGTCAGGCTCGCGGAACGGCTCTGGGACCGGCGGGACGCGCAAGCGGTCGAGGTACTCACGACCTGTGTGGTCGACCTGCCGACGGCCCTGTTCCGCCGCGCGTTCACGGCGGGCGAGCCGATCCTCGAAGACTCCCGCGTCCGCCTGGCCGCGGCGGTCCACGCCATACTCCTGCTCCCACCCCCACGAAAGGATTGACCATGCCGACCCTTCGCCACGACGCCCCGGTGTTCCTCCTGGACCTCGGGGACGACGAGAACCGCTTCTCGCCGTCCTGGCTGGAGACCGTCCATTCACAGCTGGACACGGTCGTCGCCTATCCGGATCCGGCCGTCCTGGTCACCGTCGGCTCCGGGAAGTTCTACTCGAACGGCCTCGACCTCGAATGGCTCACCAGCAACGCCGCCCAGGCCGCGCAGTACGTCGCCGACGTCCACGAACTGCTGGCCCGCGTGCTCACCCTCGGCGTGCACACGGTCGCCGCGATCAACGGGCACGCCTTCGGCGCCGGGGCGATGCTGGCGATGGCGCACGACTTCCGGGTGATGCGCGCCGACCGCGGGTTCTTCTGTTTCCCCGAAGCCGACATCAACATCCCCTTCACGCCGGGGATGGCCGGGCTCATCCAGAGCAAGCTCACCCCCGCCGCCGCGATCGCGTCGATGACAACGGGACGGCGTTTCGGCGGCACGGACGCGCGGGATCTGGGGCTCGTGGACGCCGTCGCCGAGAAATCCGCGCTGCTGGAGTACGCGGCCGACCTCGTCCGCCCGCTGGCGGGCAAGGACCGCGGCACGCTCGCCGCGATCAAGACGACGATGTTCACCCCGGCCCTCACCGCGCTTCGCGCCAAGTAAGGGCACAATCATCGACTGTGAGCGAAGATATCCTGCGCACCGAGGATCCGGACGTCGCCGAAGCCCGTAACGGGGACGACGCGGCGTTCAATCGCCTGGTGGAGCCGCTGCGCCGCGAGTTGCACGCCCACTGCTACCGCATGCTCGGCTCGACCCACGACGCCGACGACGCCCTGCAGGACGCGCTCCTGCGGGCTTGGCGCGGGCTGGACCGGTTCGAGGGCCGGAGCTCGATGCGGACCTGGCTCTACACCGTCGCCACCCGCACCTGCCTCGACACCGCGGCCGCGCGCGGCAAACGCGCCCTGCCGATGGATCTCGGCCCGTCGAGCGAGCGGGCGGTGCTCGAACACGCCCCGGTGACCGAGGTCGCGTGGCTCGGCCCGTACCCCGACGGGAGCCTCGGCCGGGGTCCCGCCGGGCCGGCCACCCGGTACGAGCAGCGCGAGGCCGTCGAGCTGGCGTTCGTCGCCGCGCTGCAGCATCTGCCGGGCAACCAGCGGGCCGCGCTGCTGCTGTTCGACGTCCTCGGCTTCTCCGCGGCCGAAATCGCGTCCACAATGGATACTTCGGTCGCGGCGGTGAACAGCGCGCTGCAGCGCGCACGGGCGATCGTGGCCGAGAAGGTGCCGTCGCCCAGCCAGCAGCAGACGCTGCGGAAACTCGAAGACGCGCGGGTCCGCGAGATCGCCGCGGACTTCGCCTCCGCCCTGGACCGCGGCGACGCCGACGCGCTCGTGGCCCTGCTGACCGAGGACGTCACCTGGTCCATGCCGCCGCTCACGCACTGGTACCGGGGCATCGAGGCCGTCTCCGACTTCGCCGTCGAGGTCCCGATCGGCCGGTGCCCGAGCTGGCGCAACGAGGTCATCAGCGCCAACGGGCAACCGACCGTCGCCTGCTACGTCGGCGAATCGGCCGACGCCGTCCACCACGCCTGGTCGATCAACGTGCTGTCGCTGCGGGACGACCGGATCCACGAGATCACCTCGTTCCTCGATCCGGCCCTGTTCGCGGAGTTCGGTCTGCCGCCGACGAAGCCCTGATCACTCCTCCGCATGACAACGGCAGCCCAACCGGCGCTGACCTGCCACGATGGCGGCCATGCGGAAGATCACTCCGGTGTCCAAGATCGTCGCCACCGCGCTGGCCGTGGCGATCGCCGCCGGGCTCGGCCTGTGGCTGCACGCCGCGGACCGGACCGCGGGCGACACCGGGCACTGGGTGGGCTCGCACGAACCGGACCGGATCGAGGTCAACGCGTCCGTACTCAAGGTGGACGCCGCCGCGCGCGAGGCCGTGCTGCGCGTGCTGGTCGTCCCGCTCGGCCGGTTCGGGGAAGACGACGGCGTCGCGTCGACCGGCGAACTACGGCTGCTGTCTTCCTCCAGCCTTCGCGATGACCGCGTCTTCCCCGCGCACCACCGGATCTCCAGTTTCGATCTCCCGATCGCGCTGACCGGCGGAGCCGTCACCGACTACCCGTTCGACGGTTACGAGGCGCGGATCGAGTTCGCGGCCGTCCACAACGGGGAACCCGCCCCGGTACTGTTCACACTGGACAAAGTGGACAGTCTGTTCTCCTTCTCCGTCACGAATTATCGCGCGGGCGAAGACCAGGGCGGGCTCGATGTCCGGTTCAGCCGCTCCGCCAGCGTGCTGGTCTTCGCGCTGTTCATGATGATCACCATGTGGGGACTGGCCATCGCGGTGTTCCTCGGCGCGCGGCATCTGATCGCGCACAGGAAAGGCCTAGTCTGGCCGTCGTTCGGGTTCATGGCCGCGACGCTGTTCGCGCTCGCCGGTTTCCGCAATCTCGCCCCTGGCTCGCCACCGATCGGCTCGTTGCTGGACTACACGGCCTTCCTGTGGGCCGAGGTCGTCATCGCGCTGTGCGTCGTGGTCGCGGTGGTGACAGGCGCGATCACCGAGGCCGCCTCAAGCCCGTCGCGCTTGGACCGCCGCGCTCAACGAACGGCGTCGGCCGAGGGTTCCGGTGCGGGGTAGGAGGGTTCGCGAAAAAGATCGCTGTATCGCTCACCCTGGGGAGTCTTCGGGTCGTATCGCTCGGCCTGGGCATCGAGCGGATGGCTGAACAGTGCACTGTCCGTGCTGTGAGTTTTGACGGTGAAACCTTTCAAAGGGGACCGCCGGTTCGCGGTCTTCGGCGAGGCCGGGGACGAATTCCGCCGCCTCGCGGCGTCACGCTGAGAGCGCCGCCACCTGCCACGATACACGCCCTGGGGCCGAAACCCCAGGGCATCCACCTCGATCAGCCGGGTGCCGTCACGTTGAGTACCGTCACGACGGTTCGTTCTTCGTAAGCGAAGTGAGCTTCGAGTTTCTCCGCGAGCTCGTCGAAGTCGTCGCGCAGGCGAGCGGGATCACTCTGGCCGTGGACGTAGCCCTCGACGAGCTCACGGATCCGCTTCTGCAACGTCGCGACGACGACGTGATCCTCCCCGAGCTTCGTCAGCGCCGGAGCAAGCGCCGGAAACCGTTGCGCCAGCATCGGAAACGCGCCCATATCCTCGCCGGTGTGATGCTTGGTCAGCGCCTCGCAAAACGAAACACAGTGCGCCCGCAAGGATTTCTCCATGGTGAGCGAAGCCGCGCGGCCGGACACCAGGTCGTCGACCCCAGCGCGCAGCGTCTTGAGTTCCTCCCTCAGCCAGTCATGGACCTCCACCAGGAAGTCCCCCATCCCCCGCATCCGGTCGTCGATCCGGTGCAAGATCACGACGGGCAGCTCGCGTGTCGTTTTCGCCTGGTACTCGGCGAATCCAGGTTCCTCGGCGATGACCTTCGCGAACAACGCTTCACGCTCAGCCGCGGGCGGGACGGCCGCGATCGCCTCATAGCTCTCGGTCCCCGTCTCGATCGTGACCCGATGATCCCGCCGGATGTTGTGATACCACCCCGGATGCCTCGGCGCCCCCATATTCGAAGCGACGACGACGGTCTTGCCGTCAATTTCGAGACACCCCAACGGGTTCGTCCGCCGCTCGCCACTCTTGGCGCCGATGGTGGTGAGCAGGATCAGCTTCCACCCCTCGAACATGCCGCCGAGTTTTCCCTTGTTCCGCCTGAATTCCTCGATCACCTGGTCGTTGAAGCCGGTCAATGCGGTCCTTTCCCGTCGCTGTGTCGACAGGAGGCACGGAATGATCACCGAAGAAGAGCACACGAGCCTTGGCGCACCCGTTTTCCGGGCGCACCGCATGGAGGCGTCATCCCACGACGCGGGGATGAGTGAATACGAGAGACGGTGTGTGCCGATCTCTGGTGGCCGAGTAGCCGTTACCTCCATGCGTAGGCCCATACGGGGCTCAAGGACGACGCTAGCACATGGTCGGTCCGCAGCGCATCTGCCCGCCCTGCTCGCGACGCCGAGCCAACTTTTTCTTATATTCACAGGACAAACTCAATGACAAACACCAAGATGACTTGACCTGCCAAAGAAACCACCCCTGTCATAAACATTCAATAGCACAGGTGTTCGAATCGGTGTACTATTGATCTCGTGGCCATCGACAGCACATCCCCGACGACACCCACCGAGTGGTGGCGTGCCGACACCGCGACGCTGCATGCCCGTAAGCAGGAACTCGAAGTCCTCAAGCGGCAGCTGGATGCGGAGCAGAACGCGATCCTGGCGGAGATCAACATCCGCGGGGTTCGCGGCTGCTCGGGTCATTCGACGCTGGCGTCGATGATCTATGAGGATTTCCGTGTCACCGCGAAGGAAGCCGACGATCGGGCCGACCGGGTCCTGGCCCTGTATCCCGGCCCGTCCATTGGCGGTGACCCTGTGCCGCCTTTGGCGCCGTTGACTGCTGCTGCTTCCGCGGAAGGCGCGATCGGCGGCAGCCAGATCGACGCGATCATCAAAACCCTCGCCCGCATCCCTTCCGCCGTCCCGGAAGAGGACGTGCGGGGCGGGGAGAAAATCCTCGTGGATCTCGCTCGCCACGCCGGGCCGCGGGCGATCGCGCAAGCCGGGCGGCGGCTGCTGGACGAACTCGACCCCGACGGGAAAGAGCCCCGCAACGAGGACCCGAAGGATGGTCGTCCGGAGCTGCGGTTCGTCAAGCACCGCGACGGCACCCTCGGCTTGAAAGGCACTCTCGACCTGGAAACGTATGCGCGGTTGAAGTCCGACCTTGATCCGATGGCCAAACCCCACAAGGCCATCGACGGAGTCCGGGACTCCCGCACCCAGGACGAACGCTACGGGGATGCCTTCACCGACTACGTGCGGCTAAAGACCACCAGCCGGAACCTTCCCGGCCAGGCCGGGGAAGCCACCCACATCCTGGTCACCATGTCCTACGACGACCTGATCAATGATCTGGGCGAAGCGCATCTGGATCTGGTCGGGCCCATCAGCGCCACCGACGCCCGCATCCTCGCCTGCGACGCCCGCGTCCGCCCCGGCGTACTGGGCACCGCGGGTGAACCTTTGGACATCGGCCGGTCGAAACGCACCGTCTCCCTCGCCCAGAAATACGCACTCACCCTTCGTGATGGTGGCTGTGCCTTTCCTGGCTGCGATATGCCGGTGCCACGGTGCACGGCGCACCATATTGTTTTCTGGCGGCACCACGGCGAAACCAAAATCGACAATTTAGTGCTCCTGTGCACCAAGCATCATCGGCTGATCCACCGCAGCGAATGGAAAGTCCAGATCGCCCAAGACGGGTTACCGGAGTTCACCGCACCCGCCTACCTCGACCCCACCGGCCAACCCAGACGCAACACCATGCACCTCAGAACATAGGCCGACCCGCGTGAAGCCTCCGAAACCACTGCCCAGAATCAGGGCAAGTGAGGAATTTCGCTGCATCGTGTGCGCCTCGCGTCAAGCCCGCCGGTTTCGTCCTGTGATCCCTCACCCGACCCTTCAGCAAAGGCTTCAGCGACTAGTCCAACGCCAACTCCCCGACCGTCTGCCCTCCGCTCTTCTCTCCTGTAGGCAGGAAGCCGAGCCTCAGGTAAAAGTCCTCGGGGCCGTCGCCGCCGGGGTGCCAGGTGGTGGTCATCCGAGTACCGCCCCTGCGGCGAATCTCAGCGGCCACGGCCTCGACCGCGAAGCGACCATAACCGCGACCTTGTTCTCCTGCCGCGATGTTGAGGCGCCACAGACCCGAGCGAAGATCAGTGCCTGTCCCGTCACCAGCGAAGTCGATGTCCAGGAAGGCCATGAGGAAACCGACGACCCGATCGCCATCGAGAATGAGGCGGGGCCAGGCTACGCCGGGGTACACGTATGCCTCGGCGAGAGATTTCACTACCGGCGCGACCAGATGGTTCTGTTCGGGGTGAACTCGCACCTCGATCGCGGCGTCGAAGTTTTCGGCGGTGACCTCTGCCAGCCGGAGCGTCCGCGTCACGCAGCCTCCTCCAGGACTTCCCCGATCACGTAGCGCGCGTTGCCCGCCATCGCCTGATTGGTCGTCCGGTAGTACGGCAGTGCGATCAGTGCCTGCGAGAGCGTCCGGGCACGGCCCCGTGTCCAGGTCGCGTCGTCCGCACCCAGCTTTTCCCGGAAGACCTCTCTCGCGTCGGCGGGCAGCAGATTCCACGCCGGGAACAGATCGCAGGCCGGGTCGCCCGCTCCCATGCAGCCGAAGTCGATCACCGCGGCGAGCCGGTCGCCGTCCACCAGCAGGTTGCCCGGCATGAGGTCGGCGTGCAGCCAGACCGGCGGCTCCTCACCGTCCGGTGCTCGCGACGCCTTCTCCCACAGTGCCAGGACGGCGTCGCAGTCGACGTTCTCCTCCGGAATCTCGCGCAAGCTCTCGATCGCCGACCGGGTTTCGGTGTCGAGCGTCGCGAGCGGGCCGCCGCGGTATGCCTTCGGTGCTCCCGTCAGGGGCAGGCGCCGCATCGCCAGCACGAACTCGGCCAGGTCTTCGGCCAACGGCACGGACCGGCCCAGTGGCGGATGCTCCCCCGGTAGCCAGCGGTACACCGACCACGGCCACGGGTAGCCCTCGCCAGGCTGTCCTGCCCCGAGCACCTCAGGGACGGAAGTGGGCAGCCGAGGCGCGATGCGGGGCAGCCACCGCTGCTCCAGGGCGACGTCCTTCGCTCCGCTCGCGACGAGCGGTAACCGCACGACCATGTCGTCGCCCAGCCGGAACATGGCGTTGACGGTGCCGCCGGACGGCCACCGTTCGACCGGTGCTCCGTCCCACCGAGGAAACTGTGCCGCGATCAACGCGCGTACGAGGTTCTCGTCGATGGCATCTCTCACGACAGCCATCCAACCAACGCGGGCATCATCGATGCCATGCCGATCATCACCGGCCCCGAGCACCTCACCCCCGAAACCGTCATCCGTCCGGCCTTGCCAGGTGAGGAGGACGCGGTGCTCGACCTCCTCACCGAGGCCGCCACCTGGCTAGCCGGGCGCGGAATCCGTCAATGGCCTCGCCGCTTCCCGCGAGAATCGGTTCACCGCCAGATCGAACTGGGCGAGGCACTGCTGATCACCAGGCACCACAAGCCGATCGCGACCGGCGTGGTCACCGAAGCGGAGCCGGAGCTCTGGGGCGAGGCCACGGAACCGGCCTACTATCTCGGCCGTCTCGCGGTGGCACGGGAAGCGGCCGGGCTCGGGATCCGGATCATCGACTGGGTCGGCGAGAAGGCCGCCGCACGGGGCAAGACCTTCGTCCGGGTGGCGACCACGCGGGACAACCCTGCCTTGCGCGCACTCTACGAGCGCGCGGGATTCGAGCACGTGGCGGATCCGCCCGCGGCGAAATGGCCGACCAGCCTCTATCAGCGGGCCACCGGCGGGTGATCACGTCAGGCCGAGGATTTCGGGCCGCGCCGCGTGTTTCCGCCAGTGCTGTCCGGGATCCGGGACCAGACGCCGTAGTTCGAGATCCAGCAGTCCGGAAAGGCTTTCGACCTCGGCCACCACGGCACCGTCCGATGCCACGAATTCCTGGACGACCCGCGACACCTTGCCTGGTTCCCAGGTGAACCGGGTCAGGACGTCGATCCGCGCGCGGGCGCGAAGCTCGCGGCGGAACCGGATCGTCGTTTCGAGGTTGATCGGGCCGAGGTTCGCGGCCTTGAGCGCCAGCGGGTCCACCCCGGCCGCCCACACGCATTCCCAGCGCGCGTGATCGGCGTACGCGAGGTAGGCGGGGCCGCGGACGTGCCCGTTGATGTCGAGATCGTCCGTGCGGATGTCGATGGTGACGCGGAAAGGTTCGGGCACTCCCCGATCTTCGTCTCGGCGGCCGCTTCAGTCTGGAACGTTTCGGCCAGTCCAAGACCGCACCAGCGCGCCGGGCGAGGCGCCCGACAGCCGACGGCACTCGCGCCCGAGATGGGACTGGTCCGCGTAGCCCACGTCGGCGGCGACGCCGGCCAGCGAAGAACGATCCCGCGCGACGTCCTCGACCCGGTTGAGGAACCGGTGGAACCGCAGCACCCGCTGCAGTTCCTTGGGACCGACGCCGACTTCGTGCCACAGATGCCGCCGGAGGCCACGTTCGCTCACGCCCAGCTCCGCCGCCACCCGGTCGGTGCGGGCGCCCGGCGACCGCAGCGCGCGAGCGGCCGCGATCGACAGCCCGTCCAGCTCGACGTCCTGGAGCCTTTCGGCGACCAGCTCCTCCAGGACCGACCGTGCGGCGGCAGGCGTCACGCACTCCGCCAGCTTGGATTCCGCTCGACGGGCACGCCCCGCCCACAGGTCACGCAACGGGGTGGCCTCCGCCGCCAGATCTGTCATCGGCAGCCCCAGTACCGCGCCACCGGCACCGCACCGCAGGCGCAACCCGACGGTCCACTCCGCCGACGGCAGCTCATGCCGCAGCACACCGCGCACCGTGGTCACCACGGCGAGCCCTCGCCCGTCCCAGACGAGGTCCGCGCAACCGTCCGGGAACACCCGCAGCGGACGGCTACGGCCCACCCAGCCCGTCCAGGCACTCTCGACCACGCCGGCCACCTTCGCGACCGGCGCGCTTTCGCGGTACACGGAACGGCCCGAACGGCGACGCAGCGGAACACCCACGCCCGCCACTATGCCCCCGCCCACCGACAAGATGCGCCCCGCTTGATCTTGCTGAAGACTTGCCGCCGTGCTGAGGCCGGTATTCGACCCGTCCCCCGCCGAGTGGATCTCCTCCAGGCTCGGCGGGGCGTTCGGCGCGGCTTGCCGCACGGTTCCGCGTGGTTACCCCGCCTACGCCCGGCTCTGCCATCCCGCCGAACGCGACCGCGGCGGCTGGGCGAGCTGGCGCGACGCCGCGGCCGAAACGGGGCGGCGCGCCCACGGCGCCATGCAGTGGCACGCGCTCGTCGGCTCCCCGGATCCGGTGAACCTCACCGGCTCGCTCTGGCGAGGCTCCCCGCCGGGACGCGGCACTCTGCCGTCGCACAGCCTCACCGCGCTGCTGGCCGTCCTCGGCGAGCACACGTCCGCTTCGGACGCCTGGTTCTGCCTCTGGGAGGGCTACGGCTGGGCCGACGAGGCGACGTTGTCCCGCGAGCACCTCGACGCGCCGCGCCTGCGGCATCCCGGCCGTGACTACCTGCTGTTCACCGGGCCGTTGACGTCGGCGACGGAACTCGGCTGGCGGCCCCGGCCGAGCTGGTTCGAGACACAGTCGCCCAACCTGTTCTGGCCGGACGACCGCGCGTGGTGCGTGGCCACCGAGGTCGACTTCGATTCGACCCTCGTCGCGGGCGAGGAGGCCCTGATCGACGCGCTCCTCGATTCGCCCGGCCTCGATGCCTGGCGGATCGAGCCCGACACGTCACTCGCGGCCGACGGGGACCGGATCAATCACCTCGCGTGACCGCAAGGCGGAAGAACCCGCCTCGCGGTCACAGCGGGGTCAGCGCTCTTCGATCGCGTCCACCTTCGACGGGTAGAACGCCACGTGGTCCTTGATCTCGGCGACCGCGTCGTGCGGCGCCTCGTAGGTCCAGACGGCGTTCTCGGCGAGGCCGTCACCGGTGCGGACGCTGTAGTACGACGCGTCGCCCTTGAACGGGCAGTATGTCGAATGGTCCGTCCGCTCCAGCAGGGCGAAGTCGACGTCGGCGCGCGGGATGTACTGCGCCGGCGGGTAGTTCGCCTCCTGCAGCGTGAGCGCGTTCGCGCTGTCCGCCACGACCTTCCCGCCGACCGTGACGACCACTCGCGCCTTGTTCGGCGCCACCGTGATCGGGTGGCTCGCGCTGGGCTTCAACACCTTCTTGTCAGGCATGGATCAGCTCCCTCGGGGGTTTCTCCGCTACCGGGCACAGCGACCCCGCCCGCGCGGATATTCCCTCAGGGCAGGTAGTACATCGGGTTCGGCAGCTTGACCGGGAACTCCGCGTAACCGCCTTCGAGGTCGCTGAACTGGTCGCCGAAGTTGGCGAGGATGGTCGCGCCGGTCGAGGCGATGTGCTTCCGCGTGCCCGCCTTGTACTGGACGGTGGTGCACGTCAGCCCGCACGGCAGGTAGTCCGGCGCGGTGGTCTTCGGCTTGAAGAACGCCCCCGCGGGCGCCGGGTAGCCCTCGTTCGCGAGGTTCTTGAGCGACTGCGGGCCCTGGAACTCGTTGCGGCCGGTCAGGAAGTAGACCTTCACGCCGCGCTGCGCGGCCCAGTTCGCCAGTTCCAGCACCGGCTTGTTCGCGACGAAGGTGCCCTTGTCGATCGCTTCCTGCTGTTTCTTCGGGTCGAAGCCGAAGTCGTTGTCGGCCTCCCAGCCGTAGGTGACTTCGGCGGTGTCGTCGACGTCGAACACGACGGCGGGGTTCTTCACAGCGCGGTCCAGCCGCCGCGCGAGGTAGCGCTTGGCGTCCTCGACCTGGCGCTTGGTGTCGGAGACGAACCGGCTGCCGTCCGAGTACTGGTGCTTGCCGTCGGGGCCGACGACGTCGCCGTAGTAGGCCTTGACGTCCAGTTTGACCTGGCCGATGTTGGCGGGTTCGTGACCTCGCCGCCAGGCCGCGTCGTCCTGGTTCGCGACGGCGGTGGCACCGCCCGCGAGGACGGCTCCGGCGGCCGCTGCGGCGGCCAGTTTCAGCAGACCGGTGAACCGGCTCATGGAAGTGCTCCTCACGTCAGCTTTGCGCGGCAGAGGAACGCTACTCCAGAACGGCCGATTCTGGTCAGTACCAAAGTCGCTTCTTCACCGCCACGGGGTTTCAGCTTGCGCCGCAACGCATCCGGGTCTACGTCGAGACCGCGGACGAGGATCTCCAGCCTGCCGATATCGTGCTTCTTCAGCAGTACGCGCAAATTCTTCTCGCTGTACGGTCCGTACTCGAACACCCGGAACGCCCGGATTCCCGGTGGCGGAACGTCCCCGGTCAGGTACGCGATGCGTTCGTCGAGCTGCCACAAACCGTGCCGCGCCGCGTAATGCCGCACGAGCCCCGCCCGGACGACGGCGCCGTCGGGGTCGACGATCCATTCACCCGGCTCATGCATGGGAATCTCGTCGGGATCGGCGTCGGTCACCGTCCACTGTGCACCGTCCGAACGCAACACCGTCGCACGCCGGGACACGGTGGATCCCACGCCGCGCCACAGGCACGCCTCACGGACGTGACCGTCCAAAGAGACCAGTTCGACCTCGTCCGCCCAGGGCGCGATGGAGAAATCGAGACCCGGCGCGCATTTGACCGAAAGTTCGCGACCCGCGTACGCCTCGACCAAGCCGTCCAGCGGCGGCAGGAAATCGGCGGGCTTCCAGGCCCGGCGCCCGGCCGAGTCGCGGCGGGCGGGGTCGGCGACGACGACCGAAGACCGGCTGACCGGGCGCAACGCGTCGGCACGCACCAAAACAGGCGAAACACCGGCTTCGGAAGCGTTGTGCCGCGCCATCGCCAGCCGGACCTCGTCCAGATCCGAGCCCAGCGCGCGGGAGGCGACGCGGGCGATCTCGATCAGGTCCGCGCCGACGGAACACGTCACGTCGTGCACGTCGCGTCCGGCCAGCCGCGAAGCCCGGTGCCGGGCGACGAGCGTGGCGCTGGCCTGCTGGAGGGCGTCGCCGGTGAACAGCCAAGAACCCGCGGAGTCCAGTTTGGCCGACGATTTCCGTCCCAGCACCACCGTTTCCAGCACGGCGGCCGCGTGGTCCGGGGCGATCCGGCGGACGGCGGCGACGTCGGCGATGCGGGTCTTGTCGGTCAGCGGCAGTGAAGAGCATTCGGCGAGCGCCGCGCTTCCCGCGCCGGAGCGCAGGAAGGCGACGTCGTCGAGGGTGAACTGATACGGCACTACCTACGGCCGCTTGGTGCCGGTGATCATCACGTTGTAGAACAGCTCGCGCGGCAGCACCTTGGCGAGCAGCTTCTTGTCCAAAGCGGACAGCCGCAGCCACAGCCGGTACGCGAACAGACGCCAGCGCAGCGTCAGCTTCTCCTGCGGCACGGCGGCTTCGAAGGTCCGGATCGGCCAGCCCGCGAGCGCGGCGGCGAACTCCTCGGTGACCGCGCGGACGTCCTGCGCGCCCGCGCCGCGGGCCATCGACTCGAGGTCGGACGGGTCGAAGGTGTGGATGTCGACCACGGCCTCCAGCGCGGCCGCGCGGGAAGACTCGTCGAGTTCCTCCTGCGGACGGCGCCAGCCGTTCAGCACCGGGATCTTGGTCAGGTTGGTGGTGAGGTACCACGTGATCTGGCCGAGCTTGCGGGCGTAGAAGTCGCCGACCTTCGTCGGCTCGCCCGCGAAGACGAACCGGCCGCCCGGCTTCAGCACCCGCAGCACCTCGGCGAACGCCGCGCGGACGTCGGGGATGTGGTGCAGCACCGCGTGCCCGACGACGAGGTCGAAGCTGTTGTCCTCGTAGGGGATCCGCTCCGCGTCGGCGACCCGGCCGTCGACGTCGAGGCCGAGGTTCTCGGCGTTGCGCAGCGCGACCTGGACCATGCCGGGCGAGAGGTCGGTGACCGACCCCTTCTTGATCACCCCGCCCTGCATCAGGTTCAGCAGGAAGAAACCGGTGCCGCTGCCCAGTTCCATCGCGGTCGGGTACGGCTGGCCGTCGTCACCGGCGACGGCGTTGAACACGTCCGTCGCGTAGGTGATGCAGCGCTCGTCGTAGGAAATGGACCATTTCTCGTCGTAGGTCCCGGCTTCCCAGTCGTGGTAGAGCACGTTGGCGAGCTTGGGGTCGTCGAAGGCGGCCTTGACCTCTTCGGCGGTGGCGTGCGGGTTCGGCGCCGGGTCGTTCACCTGGGTCATCGTGCTTACTTCCCCTCGAAGGTGGCCTTGCCAGGGCCGTTTTCGATGAACGACTTCATGCCGTTGCGCTGGTCCTCGGTCGCCCAGAGCGCGGCGAAGAGGTGGGATTCGAGCTTGAGTCCGCTCGCGAGGTCGGTGTCGAGACCACCGTCGATCGCGGCCTTCGCGGCACGCAGGGCCACGGCCGGACCGTTCGCGAACTGCGCGGCCCACTTGTGCGCGGCGGCGTAGACGTCGTCCGGAGCCACGACCTCGTCGAGGATGCCCAGCGCCAGCGCCTCTTCGGCCTTCACGAAGCGGCCGGTGAACACGAGGTCCTTGGTCTTGCTCGGCCCGATGAGCCGCGCCAGGCGCTGCGTGCCGCCGGCGCCGGGGATGACGCCGAGCTGGATCTCCGGCTGGCCGACCTTGACGTTGTCGCCGGCGATCCGGCGGTCCGCGGTCAGCGCGAGTTCGAGGCCGCCGCCGAGCGCGTAGCCGGTGATGGCCGCGACGACCGGCTTCGGGATGTTCGCGATGGTGGCCAGCGACGCGGTCAGCGCCGCGCCGAACTTCGCGATCTCGGGGTAGGTGCGCTCGGCCATCTCCTTGATGTCCGCGCCGCCCGCGAAGGTCTTCTCGCCGCCGTAGAGGATCACGGCGCGCACGTCGTCGCGCTCGGAGGCCTCACGGGCCGCCTCGGCCAGCTCGGCCTGCACCTGGTTGTTCAGCGCGTTGACCGGCGGGCGGTCCAGCCGGATCGTGCCGACCCCGCCTTCGACCTCGAGACTTACGAACTCTCCCACGCCGTCCTCCTTAACCGTCCGAGACAGATTGCAGGCTACCGGTCAGTACGACTTGTCAGCGCCGACGGGCGAAGAAGCGATCACCGGACCGTTCGAGCAGGAGGTCCTGATCGAACGTCTTGGACAGGTTGTCGCTGGTCACGACATCGTCCACGAGACCGGACGCGACCGCGCGGCCGTCACGCAGCAGCAGCGCGTGGGTGAATCCCGGCGGGATTTCTTCCACGTGATGGGTGACGAGCACCATGGCCGGGGCCTCCGGGTCGAGGGCCAGCTCGGACAGGCGCGCGACGAGGTCTTCACGGCCGCCGAGGTCGAGTCCGGCGGCGGGTTCGTCGAGCAGCAGCATCTCCGGGTCGGTCATCAGCGACCGCGCGATCAGCGTCCGCTTGCGCTCGCCCTCCGACAGCGTGCCGAAAGTGCGCTCGGCCAGGTGCGGGATGCCCAGCGCGGCCAGCAGTTCGCGGGCGCGGTCGGTGTCGAGGCTGTCGTACTCCTCACGCCAGCGGCCGACGACGGCGTACCCGGCGCTCACCACGACGTCGAGGACGCGCTCCTCACCGGGGACCCGCTGGGCGATCGCGGCCGAGGTGAACCCGATCCGCGGGCGCAGCTCGAAGATGTTGACCTTGCCGATCCGGTCACCGAGCAGGTCGACCGTTCCCGAGGTCGGGTGGAGTTCGGCCGCGGCCAGCCGGAGCAGGGTGGTCTTGCCCGCGCCGTTCGGGCCGAGCACCACCCAGCGTTCGTCCAGTTCCACGGTCCAGTCGAGGTCGGCGAGGAGGTCGTTGCCTGTTCGGCGGACCCCGACACCGGTCATCCTCACCACGAGGTCGTCAAGTTCGCTGGGCTGGATCGGCTCGCTCACGGGCCCATTGTGTCCGCACGGGCGCGCGCGTGTGCACCGGGCCGTCGGTCAGGGGATAGCGGCTGGTCCAGGGAGTGGGACAGAGCTGTTCCGAGTAACCGCCGCGGCGGCGGCTGTGGCACCATCGAAGACGTGATCAGGTCCGTGGCCGCCGCCTTCCCCGTCATCGGGGGCTCTTTCTGGCGCCGCCGCACCATCGACCTGCTCCTCGTCGCCTCGTCCGGGTGTACCACCGCGCGACACGGCTGAAGTCCCGCTCTTTCCCCGGCACCCCGCGTGCCGGGAGACCCGTGTCGCGCCGCGTTCGGCCCTGCCCGCGAACCTTCACGAGGAGCCTCACCGTGACCACGTCCGTCTCGTCCCGTCAGGACTTCGAGATCCACCCGCAGCTGACCGACCCGCTGCTGCCGGAACTGCTGCACCCCGAGCGCCTGCTCTGGACGCCGCGGGAGCTGGCCGACCTGACCTCCACCGTCACCACCGAACTGACCACCGGCCTGCGCGGCCTGCTGCGCTTCGACGAGGCCCGCCGCTGGTGGGCGCGGCTCGCGCTGACCGACGGCGTCGAACTGTGGCTGCTGTCCTGGCTGCCAGGCCAGCAGACCAAACCGCACGACCACGGCGGCGCGTCCGGCTCGTTCACCGTGCTGCAGGGCGAACTCGGCGAGGAGTACCGCTATCCCGGCGGCCCGGTCCGGCGCCGCACGCATGTCGCGGGCGAGGGCATCGGCTTCGGCGCGGGGCGCGCGCACCAGGTGACCGGCATCGGCACCGAGCCCGCCGCCAGCGTCCACGCCTACTCGCCGCCGCTGGTCGCGACCCGTGAATACGTCACGCTCGCCGACGTCCCCGCCGAGATCCCCTCGCTGGCCCCGATACTGGGCCGATGACCGCCATCGACGAACTGCTGGCCGCCGCCCGGTCCGGGCTGAACCGGGCGGAGCCCGAGCAGGCGCTGCGGCTGCAGCGCGACGGTGCCCTGATCGTGGACATCCGCCCGCACGTGAACCGGTTCGAAGAGGGCGAGATCCCCGGCTCGGTGATCGTCGAGCGGATCCACCTCGAGTGGCGGCTCGCGCCGGACAGCGAATGGCGGCTGCCGGAGGTGAAACCGGACTCGACCGTGATCGTCGTGTGCAACGAGGGGTACTCGTCGAGCCTGGCCGCCGCCGACCTGAAGCGGCTCGGCCTGCCGGGCGCAACCGACCTCGAAGGCGGGTTCCGCGCCTGGCGTTCGGCGGGCCTCCCGGTCCGTGAGGGTGGCACCCCCGCGGTTCCCTAGCGGCGGATCGCCAGCCGGGCGATCGAGTCCGGGGACAGCGGCAGCGCCGCGTGGATCCCGGCGCCTCTCGTCGGCCTGGGGTTGACCAGGACACCTGTCGCCACTTCCCGCCTGGCGGCCGCGAGCACGACCTCGCGGCCGGTCCGGGGACGGATCCGGGCCCAGCCGGCGCCGGTGAGCGCGCGGTACTCGGCCAGCAGCCGCTCGTCGGTGAAGACGCAGAGCCAGTCGCCGTGCGCGCCGAGGCGGGCCGGGACCGGCGCGCCCGCCTCGTCCGCCGGACCCCACACCGTGCCGTCGAGGAACATCCGCATGACCGAGGGGACGGGGTCGCGCAGACCGCCGTCGGTCTGCTCCCGCTCCGGGCGGACGTTCCCGGCGATCCATCGGGACGCGAGCCGGAAGTCCTCTCCGGTGAGGTCTTCCTGGAAACCGTCCAAGCTGTTCTTGACGGTCCCCAGGAAGTCGTAGAAGCGCCTGGTGCAGGTCCGCTCGGAAACCGCCACCCTGCCGCGCCCGACCATGGTCCTGATCCGGCCGACCATGCCCGCCCCGCCGCTCACCGGATCCACGCCGAGGTTGTAGGCGGTCCAGACGATTTCGGGCATGAGCGGATCGGCGAACCGCTCGAGAACGCGGTTCAGCCGCAACAGCACGATCTCGCGCACCCTGCCGGGCTCGGCGTCCTCGGCGATACCCCAGATCGCCCGCAGTTCCGGCCCCAGCGCACGGCGAAGCCCGTCCTGCTGGATCCCGGCGCGGGCGTGGACGTGATGCAGCCGATCCTTGGCCCTACGCGATGTTTTCGTTTCCTTCGCCGAAGCCACCATTCCTCCGCGATTCAGGATCGGCCCGGCAAAGTGTATTTCACCTGCCCGTTCCGCATTGTTCGGCGGGAATCGAGAATCGACCGTTTCTTTTGTTCGGTACCGGCTTGACGAGTCCGGCTAGTGCCCGGACCAGAACCGATGAACGCCGTCGCTGATCGTCTGGGTCCATCGATCGTCCTTGATCAGGCCACCCATGCCGGGCCCCGGACGCGGACCGGGCCGCCCGGAAATCACGTCGGGCCGCGGTTCGGGCGCGGGCGACGGCAGGGATCGCCGAGGAGCGTGCCGGGGGAAGCCCCCGAGCGCCGCCTGCAGCCCGGCCAACTCCTCGCCCACCTCGGTCAGGGTGGCCGCCGCCCGCGCCGCCGCCTCGGTCCGCTGGGCGGCCAGCCGATCGAGGAGTGACTGGTCGGCCGTGTACCGCGCGCTTCTGGTCAGCTGCTCCAGGATCGCTACGAAGTCGTCAAGGGCCCGCGCGGCGCGGGCGTGTTCCTCCGCGACCATCCGGCACCGGGCGGCCAGTTCGGCCCGCCTGGCCGAGTACGCGGTGTGCCCCCGGCCGGACCAGCCACCGGGGTCGATCTGCCGTAGCTCGACGGCGAGATCCTCCAGCGAGCGGGAGATCGCCCGAATGCGTTCCGCCTCGCTTCTGAGCACGCTGATCATCCCCGCCGTCCAGGGCGCGCGCTCGCCCTCCGGGTGTCCGGTCTCCATCGTCCGTCCTCTTCTTCTCAGCCGAGAACGGCTCGGATGGACCTGGTGCCGACGGTGCCGTCCGAAGAGACGACAGCCGGCCAAGCGGGGCTTTCGGCGACTTCGATCGCCCGGACCTTTTCGATCGCCTCCAGTTCCCCGTCGCGGTAATCACGCGCGGCCTTGCCCAGCCGATCGCCGAGCCCCCGGACGTCCTCGGCGAGCACGGCGACGCTGTGCGCGGAAGCGTGCTGGAAGCTCTCCAGCGCCTTCGCGAGCACGGGGTCCCCCGCCTCACTCGCCGTGGCCTTGAACCCCAAGGCAGGCTGTTTGGTGAAGCTCTCCGCGATGTCGTGGAACCGATCGCCCGCTCGGGTCAGCTTGTCGGGCACGGCTTCGAAATCGATCATTTCCGGCGTCCTCGGTCAGCAATCACGGGCGAGCCGGGCGATCTCCTCCGGCGGGAGAGGCAGCGTGGCTTCGATCCCGGTACCCACCACCGGGCTCGGATTGATCAGCACCCCGGTCGGCAAGATCCGGCCCGCCGCGGTCCGCACCACGTCCCGGCCCGTCCACCGGCAGGTCCGGGGCCAGTTCGCCCCAGTGGACTCCTGATAACCGGTCAGCAACTTTTCCTCGGTGAAGACACAGAACCACTCGATTCCGCCGGGCTTCGCGGCGAGAGGGACGCCGTCATCGTCTGCGGGCCCGTGAACGGTGTTGTCGAGAAACATCTTCAGCACCGGCTCCACCGGCGCCCGCAGCCGCCGGATCGCCGCGGACAGTCCATCCTGGACGGCGGGTTCCGGGGCACCGGGACGGCTGTTCCCGGCCAGCCGGCGCGAAGCCTGGTCCAGCTCCTCATCGGTCACCGGCCTTTGGACGGCGCCAAGGCTTTTTTCGAGGGCGGGCAGAAACTTCTCGTAGAACCGGCGGGTACAGGTCCGAAGGCCGCAGTCGACGCCGCCCTCTTCGACCAACCGCTCAAGCCGCTGGACGACGCCGCTTTTCTCGTCGGGCGAAGCGGCACCGACGTTGTAGGCGGTCCAGACGATCACGGACAACTCCGGTTCCGAGAATTGGGCAAGGACACGGTTCAGTCGCACGAGGACGATCTCGCGCACACGAGACGCGTCGGCGTCTTCGCCGATACCCCAGCGCGCGAGCAAATCCGGCCCGAGCGCACGGGAGAGCCCGTCCTGCCAGAGGCCGTTGCGAGCGTGGATGCGGCGCACCCTGTCCTCTGGTCTTTCCCTTTTCCTCACCGAAGCCACTATTCCTCCCCTTCGCGACCTCAAGGACGAAGAGCCTAGGCGAACGCAATTCGATGCGCGAAGCGCCCTGACTTCGGAAAACGCGGTGTCGAAGATTTTCGAAAATCCGCTCCCACCTGCTTCTTTGTCCTTTTTTGGACAGCACCCTGGAGCAAGTTTGTCATTTGTTTGCCACCGACTTGACAAACAAACTCGGGTGACCAATCGGTGACAAAAACAAACCGTACGTACGTCTCTTGACCATTCCCTGACCAAGGCACGGCAAGGGCTGTGCGAAGACGATCACCTTGCCTAGCTTCGAAGTACCGGCCGCGCGTCGAGCGCGGCCCGAGACAAGGAGTACGGAATGGAACTCGCCGTGATCGTCGGGCAGGCGATGCTGCTGGGCGGCGGAGCGACCTGGCTGGTCTCCTCACGCTGGCATCAGCGCCGTCAGGCCGAACTCGTGCGGTCCACAGAGGCCGCGTGGGAATACGCGAGGTACCTGGAGTACGTCGCGGCGCACCGGCGCCCGCCTCGTCCTGGGCCGCCGTTCTTGGGATGAGCTACGCGTGGACCACCCTGGCGAGTTCCGCCGGGGTGGCGAGCAAACGGTGTTTCGGCAGCACCCGGACGGTGTAGCCGATCGAGCCGGGGTGCGGCAGTTTCAGCCGTGCCACGAACGCGCCGATCCCGTCGCCGGACATTCCGACGGTGACGGGATCGGTCAGCTCGTCCCCGTCGCCCACTTTCCCGACGACGGCCTGGACGTCCACTTCGGACGGTTCGAGACCGGCGAGGTCGATCCGGGCCCGGATGATCACCTCGGTCCCGGTGACCATCGGCGCGGCGTCCTCGACGAGCAGTTCGGTGTCGAAGATCCGCACCCGCGGCCAGGAGACGTCGAGTTTGGTCCGGTAGTCGGCCAGCGAAAGCGCGCCGCGATACCCGTCACCGGTCGCCTCCGCGACCATCCGCGAAGCGGGAAGGTAACCCGATTCGACGTACTCCCGCACCATCCGCGCGGCCTGCACGCGCGGCCCGAGGCTCTCCAGCGTGTGCCACACCATCGACAGCCAGCCGCCGGGCACGCCGCCGGCGTCACGGTCGTAGAACAGCGGCGCGATCTGGTGCCCCAGCAGGTCGTAGAGCGCCGCGGCTTCCAGTTCGTCGCGGCGCAGCGGGTCGGTGACGCCGTCCGCGGTCGGGATCGCCCAGCCGTTGCTGCCGTCGTAGCACTCGTCCCACCAGCCGTCGCGGATGGACAGGTTGAGGCCGCCGTTGAGCGCGGACTTCATCCCCGAGGTGCCGCACGCCTCCAGCTGCCGCACCGGCGTGTTCAGCCAGACGTCGCAGCCGCGGTAGAGGTAGCGCGCCATGGACATGTCGTAGTCCGGCAGGAAGACGATGCGGCGCCGGACCTCGGGATCGTCGACGAACCGGACGATCTGCTGGATCAGCTGCTTGCCGCCCTCGTCGGCCGGATGCGATTTGCCCGCGACGACCAGCTGGATCGGGCGCCGCTCGTCCAGCAGCAGCGCGCGCAGGCGCTCCGGGTCGCGCAGCATCAGCGTCAGCCGTTTGTACGTCGGCACGCGGCGCGCGAAGCCGACGGTCAGCACATCCGGGTCGAAGACCGTGTCGGTCCAGCCGAGTTCGAGCGCGGACGCGCCGCGCTGCATCCACGCGGCCCGCACCCGGCGCCGCACCTCGGCGACCAGCTTCTCGCGCAGCTCACGCCGCAGCGCCCACAACTGCTCGTCGCTGACACCGTCCCGCAGCGGCTTCCCCTGCGTGCCGTCGAGACCCAGTTCCTCGTGGTTGCGCCCGAGCAGCGCGCTCAGTTCGCGCGCGACCCAGGTCGGGCCGTGGACACCGTTGGTGACCGAAGAGACGGGCACCTCGTCGAAGTCGAATCCCGGCCACAGCCGGGAGAACATCCGCCGTGACACGCGGCCGTGCAGCGCCGAGACACCGTTCGCGCGCTGGGCGAGCCGCAGGCCCATGTGCGCCATGTTGAACAGGCCGGGGTTGTCCTCCGCGCCGAGCGCGAGCACGCGGCGCGGGTCGACGTCCGGGACCAGCCTGCCGTCGGTGAAGTACCGCTGAACGAGGTCGACGGGGAACCGGTCGATCCCCGCGCTGACCGGCGTGTGCGTGGTGAACACGGTGCCGGCGCGGACGGCGGGCAGTGCCTCGTCGAACGCCAGCCCGTCGGCCTGGATGATCTCGCGGGCGCGTTCCAGCCCGAGGAAACCGGCGTGGCCCTCGTTGGTGTGGAACACCTTCGGCTGCGGATGCCCGGTCAGCTCGCAGTAGCGCCGGACCGCGCGGAAGCCGCCGATCCCGGCCAGGATCTCCTGGCGGATGCGATGGTCGGCGTCGCCGCCGTAGAGCCTGTCGGTGACCGCGCGCAGGTCCTCGTCGTTGGCCTCGGTGTCGGTGTCGAGCAGCAGCAGCGGGATCCGGCCGACGCGGGCCTTCCAGATCTGCGCGTGCAGCGTCCGCCCGGCAGGCATCGCGACGTCGACCACCACCGGCTTGCCGCCGTCGGTCAGCAGCTCCAGCGGGAAGGCGTTGGGGTCGATCACCGGATAGTGCTCGACCTGCCAGCCGTCGAGCGACAGCGCCTGCCGGAAGTACCCGGCGCGGTAGAGCAGCCCGACGCCGATCATCGGCACGCCGAGATCCGACGCCGCCTTGAGGTGGTCCCCGGCGAGCACGCCGAGGCCGCCGGAGTAGTTCGGCAGCGCTTCGGTGACGCCGAACTCCATCGAGAAGTACGCGACGGCAGGCGGGAGATCGGCGTCGTCCTGCTTCTGGTACCAGCGCGGCTCGGCGAGATAGCGGTCCAGATCGGCGACCGCCTCGCGCGCGTGGGCGAGGAAGGCTTCGTCCACGGCCAGCTCGTCGAGCCGGGCCGGGGGCAGGGCGGTGAGCATCCGCAGCGGATCGCGGACGCGGTTGAACAGCTCCGCGTCCATCGACGCGAACAGGTCGCGAGTGGGCGGATGCCAGGTCCAGCGCAGATTCGTGGCGAGGTCACCGAGGCCGGAGAGCGACTCCGGCAGGCTCGCGCGGACGGTGAACCGGCGGACTGCTCTCATGAGGAGCGACCATATCGGGACCCACCCCGCCCCGCTCAAGACCCACTTCGGGGATTACCTGCACGCGGGCCATAAGCGCTGGGTAGGGTCCCAGCTTGCCGGTGTACCCGCGGCCCGGTCGGGGCCCTGACGACAAGCGAGTGAAGATGATCCAAGGGGGATTGCGGGGCTTTCGGCGCCCGGCTCTGATCGCGATCGTGGCGGTGGTGGCCCTCGGGCTCAGCGCTTGCAACGACAAGGGCGGCACCAGCGCAGGCAAGGAAGGCAGCCAGCCCGGCGCCGGTGACATCGCCGGTCTGCCGGTCACGCATTTCGAGAGCGGACTGAAGCCGGACGCCCCCAAGCCGGACCTTCAGGTCCGCAACGAGGACGGCTCCGAAGATGACCAGCTCGCCATCGCCGCGATCGCCGACGCCCAGACCTACTGGACCGAGGTCATGCCGCGCGACTTCGGCCAGCAGTACGAGCCGCTGAAGTCGCTGCTGTCCTACAGCGCGCGCTCCGACGACGAAGACACCAAGTGCGGCAGCGTCAAGGGCCTGGTCAACGCCTTCTACTGCCCGCCGGACGACTCGGTGGCGTGGGACCGCGGCGTGCTGCTGCCGATGTTGCGCGAGCGGTTCGGGAAGATGGCGAGCGCCGTCGTGCTCGCGCACGAACTCGGGCACGCCGTGCAGTACCGGCTCGGCGAGAAGGCCAACATCAAGAAGAACACCCCCTCGATCGTCAAGGAGCAGCAGGCCGACTGCTTCGCCGGCGGCTACTTCCGCTGGGTCGCCGAGGAGAAGAGCAAGTTCTACAGGCTCTCCACCTCCGAGGGCCTCAACCAGGTCATGGCGTCGCTGTTCCTGATCCGCGACCAGGCGGGCACCAGCGCGACGAAGCAAGGCGCGCACGGCACCGCGTTCGACCGCACGTACGCGTTCCAGGTCGGGTTCGAGAAGGGCCCGAAGGAATGCGCCGCGATGAACGAGGAGAACATCAAGGCGCGGATCACCGAGCGCCCGTTCGACAAGGGTGACAAGGGCAAGGGCGACGCGAAGCTCGACGCCGAGATCATCGGGATCCTCAAGAAGAGCCTCGACGAGGCCTTCAAGGGCGCCGGCGTCCCCGGCCCGGAGATCACCGAGGACGGCAACGGCAGCTGCTCCGGCGGCCCCAGCACCCCGCCCGCGTCGTACTGCCCGTCGAACAACACCGTCAGCATCGACATGGCCAAACTGCGCGAACTCGCCCAGCCGGTCGACCAAGAGGCCGAATGGAAGAGCGGGCAGAGCGAGGGCAAGGGCGACTTCGCCGCGTTCTCGGAAATCGCGTCCCGCTACGCGATGGGCATCCAGAAGGGTGTCGGCGCGTCGATCGACAACGCGAACGCGGGACTGCGCACCGCGTGCCTGGTCGGCGCCTGGGCGAAGGCCAGCTCGGTGCCCGGCGGGACGCTGCGGCTCTCGGCCGGTGACCTCGACGAGGCCATCTCCGACCTGCTGAGCCCGGACAGCCTCGTCTCGGCCGACGTCAACGGCAAGCGCGTGGACAACGGTTTCGAGCGGATCGAGGCGCTGCGGAAGGGCTACCTGGAGAGCTCTTCGGTCTGCTCGACGCAGTACGGCTGATCGGCGCTGCTGGTCAAGCTCGCGGCCCGTGGGAACGCGTTGCGAAAGCCACTTTCGCAACGTTGAAGGTTGCGAAAGTGGCTTTCGCAACGCCGCCTGCCCGCCGGACCGCGCCACCAGAACGCGACGTACCACTCGCGACCCACCGTGCCCCGCCCCAACTACGTGAAGGCCCCCTTCGCTGCGTCTAGCGCAGTGAAGGGGGCCTTCACGTACCAAAGATCCTCAGTACAGCGCGCTGGCCAGGTCCCGCCGCGCCTTCATCACTCGCTCGTCCGCGGAATCGAACAGCTCGAACAGCGCCACCAAATGCTCCCGCACCTTGTTGCGCTCGTCGCCCGAGCTGCGCCGCACAGCGGCGATCAGCCGCGCGAAGCCCGCCTCGGGCTGCTGCCCGGCGACTTCGAGGTCGGCGGCGGCGAGCTGGGCGTCGAGGTCGGCCGGGTCGGCGTCGGCCTTCGCGATCGCGTCCGGGCCCGCGGCCTCGGCCCGCGCGGTGAACTTGACCTGCGCGAGCGCGGTCTTGGCCGCCTCGTTGGCCGGCTCGACGTCGAGGATGCGCTCGTAGGCCGCCTGCGCCGCGGCGAAGTCACCGCGTTCGAAGGCCGCCTCGGCCTCCGTGAACCGCTCGTCCTCCGGCACCTCGACACCGCCGCCGTTCTCCTCGGCGGCCTTGATGCCGGGGAGCCGGTCACGGAGCGCGTCGAGCAGCGAACCGAGCCACTTGCGGATCTCGGGTTCGGGCAGCGCGCCGGAGAACGCGTCGACCGGCTGGCCGCCGCCGATGGCGATGACCGTCGGGATCGACTGCGCGCCGAAGAGCTGCGCGATGCGCGGGTTGGCGTCCACGTCCACCTTCGCGAGCACCCAGGCGCCACCGGACTCGGCGGCGAGGCGCTCCAGCACCGGGCTGAGCTGCTTGCACGGGCCGCACCATTCGGCCCACAGGTCGACGACCACCAGCTGCTGCAGGGATCGCTCGACGACGTCGGTCTGGAAAGTCGCTTCGGTGACGTCGATCACGGCGCCACCCGCGGCCGGGGCGCCCGGTGCGGCACCGTCGGCAGACGGTGGCCGCGGCGGGGCCGGAGGCTGTTTCTGGGGCGCCTCGGCACGCGCCTTGAGCGCGGAAAGGTCGACCGCGCCGGAAAGCGCGGCGGAAAGGGCCGCCGTCTTCGCTGCTGATCCGCGTGGGTGTGTCACGGTTCCATCCTGGCACGCATCCCCGAGTGTTTCACCGCATGCCCCCGGCTGCCCGCTTGGCAGGACGGGTCCCGGTCCGGCAGGCTCCCTGCGAGGGGGTGATCGACATTCCGACACGCAGGACGGCCACTGTGGCCGTCGCGATAGGCATCGCCATCGTTTGGGTGAGCGTCATCACGGTGCTGATCGCCCATCAGCCCGATCCCGGCGTCGGCAGTCCTGGACAACTCCGGGAAGGCCTCACCGCCGCGCTCAACGAACACGACGCCGAGGCCCTCTCCGAGCTCATCGATTACCCGCCCGCCTCGGCGGGCGACTTCGCGAAGTCCTATCTCGACGCGCTGGCCGGTCGCGGCGCCCACGACGTGACGGTGAAGTTCGCGCCGGACGATCTCGCACCGACTTCGGCGACGGTCAGCGGGAAACTGGCCGACGGCCGCGCGTTCGGCTATCCGGTGGCCGTCGCGGTGAAGGACAAGCTGTGGCTGATCTCCTTCACCCCGCCGCTCCCCTAGTCCGCCAGATGCTTCTCGACCCGCTCCACCTTCGCGGTCAGCTGGCCCTCGTAACCCGGCCGGATGTCGGCCTTGAGCACCAGTCCGACCCGTGACGAACCCTCGCCCGCGGCTTCGACGGCGCGTTTGACGACGTCCATGACGAGGTCCCACGGACCTTCCACATTCGTGAACATCGCGTTGGTCGAGTTCGGCAGGCCGGACTCGCGCACCACTTTCACCGCGCGGGCAACCGCTTCGCTGACACCGCCGTCTTCCTCAGCGGCGGACGGGCTGACACTGAAGGCCACGATCATCTTCTGCTCCTCGTTCAGACACTTTTCCCACGCATAACACCCGGTAGCGCGGCATGGCACGGGTACCCACTGGTAACTTCGAACGCCATGAGCCGTCCGTTGCCGTTCGACCCGATCGCCCGCGCGGCGCAGCTGTGGGAGGCCCGCATCGGGCCGTCCGAAACCATGGCCGCGGTGACCGGGATCATGCGCGTGCAGCAGATCATCCAGTCCGCCGTGGACGGCGCGCTCAAACCGCATGGGCTGACCTTCGCCCGGTACGAGGCGCTGGTCCTGCTGACTTTCGCCCGCGCGTCCCACCTGCCGATGCGGGTGATGGGCGAGCGGCTGCAGCTGCACCCGACGAGCGTCACCAACATCGTCGACAGGCTGGAGAAGGACGGGCTGGTCAAGCGTGTCCCGCATCCGACCGACCGCCGGACCACGCTGGTCGAGATCACCGACGACGGCCGCGCGCGGCGCGAGGAAGCCACGAAGGCGGTCACCGAGATCGACTTCGGGCTGACCGGGCTCACCGGCAAGCAGACCGAGCAGCTGACCGACCTGCTGACCAAGGTCCGCAAGGCCACCGGCGACTTCACCGAATAACCCCGCAAGTACGGAAAGGCCCCCATCCATCGGACGGGGGCCTTTTCGCGGGGACCGAAAAGATCAGGCGGCGGCGGTTTCCGGGGTCCGGGTGAACAGGCCCACACCACCGTGCGACAGCCGCTGCGGGCCGTCGAGCTTGCCGTTGCGCAGCGCCCAGGACTCGAACAGCCAGGTGAACAGCGGCGGGATGCTGGAGAGCAGCGCGAGGATCAGGGTCTTCGGGCGCCAGCCGAGCGGCTTCGCCACGGACAGGGAGACCAGCACGTAGAGGACGAACACGACGCCGTGCACCATGCCGAGGACGGGAACGCCGCCTTCGCCGAGCTTGACGGCGTACTTGAGGAACATCCCGACCAGCAGCCCGGCCCAGGAGAGGGCTTCGGCTACCGCGGCCACGCGGAATACTAGAGCGGCCTTGCTGGACACTTTCTCCTCCTGTGGGGTCTCACCACTGCTTGTGTCTACATGACTACGTCCGACGAGCACTGTCCAAGGCGGACTCGCCAGGGACGTCAACAGCGCTGTCGGACGTGGTGAGACCAGTGTGAGGCGTGACGGCCCTCACCGGAACACCGGGGGCCGTGACACTGCTCACGACCCCCGGTACGAACCGGTCTAAACCACTCGGATCACCCGGCGCACGGCGATTTCGGCGCGCCTTCCGGACCTGTCGCCCACGTGGCCTTCGTCTCATCGCCGGTGAGCCTGAAGTCCAAAGTGGTCCCTCGCGTCAGCTGCTCCAAGCCGACGTAAGCCCGCTGCGAGCCGGATCCCAGTCCTTGGACGTACTGGAGCTTCGACGGGTTCGCGCCGTCGGCCTTGATCGTGATGTCACGGCCGTTCTCCAGATGCACCACCGACTTCTCGAACCGCGGTGCGTTGAGCAGGAACTGCCCGGTACCCGGCACCGCCGGATACAGACCCAGCGCGCTGAAGACGTACCACGCGGACATGGTCCCGAGGTCGTCGTTCCCGGTGACACCGTTGGGCGCGTTGGTGAACAACGTGTGCGCCGCACGCACGACGGCCGAGGTCTTCCACGGCTGCCCGGTCAGCGTGTACATCCAGGGCGAGTGCAGATCCGGCTCGTTGTTCGGGTTGTAGCGGAATTGGTTGTAGTAGTTGTACGGGCCGACGACCCATTCCTCGCGCACGGTCTTCGCCGGATCCTTCAGCAGATCACTGTAAGCGAAGAAGTCGTCGAGCCGCTTGCCGACGTTCTCCTTGCCGCCCATGCGGTCGACCAGACCGGGCACGTCCTGCTGGGTCAACCACTGGTACTGCCACGACGTGCCCTCGTGGAACCCGTCCGGGCTCTGCGGGGTGTACGGCTTGTCCGCCGGGGTGAACCAGTCGCCGCCGGTGACCTTGGGCCGGTAGAAACCGGTGAAGCCGCGGTCGGTCACCGACGAGTCCCACAGCGTGCGATAGCTGCGCCCCTTGTCGGACAGGGCTTTCGCGTCGTCCCTCTTGCCGAGACCGGCGGCCATGATCGACAGTGAGCAGTCCGCCAGCGCGTACTCCAGGGTGGCCGAAGCACCGTGGTTCGGGTCGGTGTCCTGCCCCTTCTTCGGGAAGTCCTTGTCGTACTGGACGAACCCGTCCTTCTGGTAGCTCGCGTTCCCCGAACGGCCCTGGAACGGCGAGGACGCGGGCGGGATCTCGCGCGAGTTCTGCAGAAGTGCCTGGTAGGCCTTGAACTCCTGCCCGGACAGCGCACCGAAACGCCACAGGTCGACCAGGAACGGGGTGACCGGATCGCCGGTCATCGTGTTCGTCTCCTGGTTCGCGTACGCCCAGCGCGGCAGCCAGCCACCCTGGTCGTGGATGGCGAGCACGGATTTCGCGACGTCCTTCGCCCGCGATGGCCGCAGGAGGGCGAGCAGCTGGTTCTGCGTGCGATAGGTGTCCCACAACGAGAAGAACTCGTAGTACGTCCAGCCCAGCGCGCGATGGATCTTGTCGTCGAACCCGCGATAACGGCCGTCGGCGTCGTTGCCGGTCAGCGGCTGCAGCAACGCGTGGTAGAGCGAGGTGTAGAACACCGTGCGGTCGTCCTTCGCCCCGCCCTTGATGTCCACTGAGGACAGTTCCTTGCGCCAGGCGCGCTGGGCGCCGTCGCGAACGGCGTCGAACGAACGGCTTTTCTCGGACGCCAGGTTGAGTTTGGCGCCGAAAGCGTCCACATGGGAGATCGCCGTCGTGGCGGTGACCTGCCCGCCGCCGAAGGTCAGCCAGGCGCCGCGCAGTCCTTCACCACCGGCGGACTCCTTCGAGCCCGGCGCGCCGCCTGTCGGCGACCAGGTGCCGAAGGACTTGAACGGCTTGTCGAACGTCGTGGTGAACCAGGTCTTGTACGGCTTCCCGCCGCAGAACGCCTGCGACTCGACCATTCCTTCGACCGTCCGGTCCCCGACGACGCGGATCTGGCTCGCCGTCACGGGTTCCTTGTCGTTGGCCTGTCCGACGTTGACGAAGACATTGGCGTCACCGGACTTCGCGAAGGTGTACCGCTCGACGCCGGTCCGCGTGGTCGCGGTGGTCTCCGCGTCGACGCCGCCGTAGCCGGTGAGCCGCACCTTGTAGTAGCCGGGTTTCCCGACCTCGCCCTCGTGCGTGTACGGCGAGGCGTACTTCTTGTGGTCGAAGGTGTCCGGTTTCGTGGTGTCGAAAGCCGCGCCGGGCCCGACGGCGCCGGTGGTGGGCAAGGACGACACGAGACCGCCCTGCTCCCAGCAGCCCGCGCCGGACAGGAAGAAATGCCCGAAGCCGCGGATCGCGGTGTCGTCGTAGCGGTAGCCGGCGTAATGCGAGGAGATGGGGCTGACCTGCGTCATCCCGAAAGGCGCCGAGGCGCCGGGGAAGGTGTTGCCGTCGTCTTTGGTGCCGATGAAGGTGTTGACCGCGTCCACGGGGTCGCCACCGGGCGCCGCCGCCGCGACGGGCGTGAAAAGCCCGGCGGGGACGACGAGCGCGGTGAGCAATCCGACGACGCGGATCGAAGTGCTTGCGGGCATGGGAAAGGCCGCCTCCTGACAACGTTGTCGCTGCTTGCCCACTTTCGACAAGGACGGACCATTCGGTCAAGAGGTCCGTCAAACCCTGTCCGATTCAGGACAATGACCACGCGGAAGGCGTATCAGGGGCACCCGGCAGTAACGGTTCGACCTCGGAAAGCGTCTTCGAAGCAGACCGGGCATTGACATCGACGCGTCGCTCGCGTTCAATTCCCGCCACTATGACAACGTTGTCTTCCAGCGGACCGGACAACGTCCACCGCACCACCAGCCGACGGGCCACGATGAGTGACGTGGCCCGGCTCGCGGGCGTGAGCATCAAGACCGTCTCGCGGGTAGTGAACGACGAGCCCGCCGTCCATCCGGACACCGCGGAGCGCGTCATGGCGGCGATCGAGCAGCTCGGGTTCCGGCGCAACCTCGGCGCGCGGAACCTGCGGCGCGGCTCGACGACCGGGACGATCGGCCTGATCGTCGAAGACGTCGGGAACCCCTTCTATTCGGAGCTCAACCGGGCCGTCGAACGCATCGCGACCTCGTTCGGCCGCCAGGTGCTGACCGGTTCGTCGGAGGAGAACTCCGACCGCGAACGCGAACTGGTGCTGGAGTTCTGTTCCCGCCGCGTCGACGGCATCCTCGTCGTCCCCGCGGGGATGCAGCACGGGTACCTGGTCCCCGAGATGCGCGCGGGCACGCCCGTGGTGTTTCTCGACCGGCCCGCCGGCGACATCGTGGCCGACACGGTGCTGGTCGACAACATCGGCGGCACCGTCGAAGCGGTCGCCCAGCTGGTGAAACACGGCCACCGCCGGATCGCGTTCCTCGCCGACAGCCCGGACATCTTCACCGCGGGCGAACGTCTGCGCGGGTTCCGGGAGGGCTGTGTCCGCAACGGGATCCCCTACGACGAGAGCCTCGTCGTGATGCGGACACCGACCGCCGAGAGCGTCGGTGACGCCGTGCGGCGGCTGCTCACCGGGCCGAATCCGGCCACCGCCGTGATCGCGGGCAACAACCGGGTCGCCGTGCACCTGCTGCGCGCGCTGGCGCACGCGCAGCGGCGCCCGGCGATGATCAGCTTCGACGACTTCGAACTGGCGGATCTGCTGGATCCGCCGGTCTCCGTGATCTCACACGACGTGAGCGCCCTCGGCCGGGCGGCCGCGGAACTGCTGTTCGCCAGGGTCCAGGGAGATCAATCCGCACCGAGAAAGGTAGTTCTGCCCGTGCATCTCGTAGCCCGCGGTTCCGGGGAGGTCGCCCCTTCATGAGCGGTCACCTCGAACCGATCCGCCTGCCGGCGAACCAGCCGCCGCAGTTCTACCGCGGCGGCGACGCCATCGCCGCGTTGCGGGGCGCTTCCTCGGACTCCAAGTACGGCCCCGAAGACTGGGTCGGCTCGGCCACCACGATGTTCGGCCAAGAGACCAACGGCCTGACCAAGCTCCCCAGCGGGGTGTGGCTGCGCGACGCCATCCGCGAGAACCCGTCGGCCTGGCTCGGCGCCAAGCACGTCGAGGCACTCGGCGATTCGACCGGCCTGCTGGTGAAGCTGCTCGACGCGGGCCAGCGCCTGCCGGTGCACTTCCACCCGTCGGACTCGTTCGCACAGCGGCACTTCGACTCGCACTTCGGCAAGACCGAGGCGTGGATCGTGGTCGGCACCTACGGCGACGACCCCCGCGTCTACCCCGGCTTCAAGGAGACTGTCGACAAAGCGACCGTCAACGAGTGGGCTCACAGCCAGGACGCGCCCGCCATGCTCGAGGCGCTGAACAGCGTCGCGGTCACCCCCGGCGACACGGTCTACATCCCGGCCGGGCTGCCGCACGCGATCGGCGAGGGCGTGTTCGTCGTCGAGCTCCAGCAGCCGACCGACTTCTCGCTGACCCTGGAATGGCGCGACTTCCTGGCCAACCCGGAGAAGGCGCATCTCGGGATCGGTTTCGAAACCGCCATCGAAACCCTGGACACCTCGGGCTGGGACGAAGAACGGCTCGGCTCGATCGTCAAGCGCACCGCGGCCGACCAGGCGTCCACTGTGGACCTGCTCGCCGACGGCAGTGACGCGTTCTTCCGTGCCGACCGGCTCCGCCCCGACGCTTCCGGTGGGGCGACAACGTTGTCACTCGACCCGTCGTTCGCGGTGCTGGTCGTCATGGACGGTTCGGGAACCCTCCGGACCGAACACGGCGGCGAATACGCACTGGGCAAGGGCGAGACCTTCGTGGTCCCGCACGACGCCGGTCAGTCCACTTTGGATGGCGACGTCACGGTCATCCGCTGCCGGCCGCCGTCCCCGGAGAAGAGGGAGCGGACGTGAGCGAACTCCTGCTCGACGCACAGAACCTGGTCAAACGATACGGTTCGGTGGAAGCGCTGCGCGGCGCGTCGTTCCAGGCCCGCGCCGGCGAGGTCACCGCGCTCATCGGGGACAACGGCGCCGGTAAGTCCACTTTGGTCAAATGCCTGTCCGGCGCGGAGCAGCCGACGTCGGGCAAGATCCTGCTCGACGGCGAGGAAACGCACCTGGACTCCCCGACCACCGCCCGGCGGATGGGGATCGAGACGGTGTACCAGGACCTCGCGGTGGCGCCGGAACTCGACCCGGCCGCGAATCTGTTCCTCGGCAGGGAGATCCACCGCAAGGGGATCCTCGGCAAACTGGGCATGCTCGACAAGGCCGAGATGCGCCGTCAGGCCGTGGAGGAATTCCAGCGGCTCGGCGTGACCCTGCAGAGCACCGACGTCCCGATCGGCTCGCTTTCGGGCGGGCAGCGGCAAAGCGTCGCCGTCGCGCGTTCGGTCGTCTGGGCCTCGAAGGTCGTGTTCATGGACGAGCCGACGGCCGCGCTCGGCGTCGTGCAGCGCGAACGCGTGCTCGACGTGATCAAGAAGGTGCGGGACAAGGGCATCGCCGTCGTGCTGATCAGCCACAACATGCCCGAGGTGCTGTCGGTGTCCGATCGCATCGAGGTGCTGCGGCTCGGCAAGCGCGTCGCCCGGTTCACCGGCGACGGCACGAAACTGGAAGACCTGGTCGCCGCGATGACGGGCGCCCTCGTACAAGAGGAGGCGGCGTGACCGTGTCCACTCCGACGAAGAAGGACCCCGAGATCCAGTCCTCCGTGGACGGCGGCTTCGGCAAGCGGTCGATCGGGCAGCGGCTGATCGGGGCCAACACGTTCTGGATCGCGCTGGTGCTGCTCGCGCTGGTCATCGTGTTCACCGCGATCGCGCCCGCCGAGTTCGCGACGCTGTTCACCTTCCAGACGCTGCTCATCGAGACCTCGGTGCTGCTGGTGCTCTCGGTCGGCATGACGTTCGTGATCATCACTTCGGGCATCGACCTGTCGGTCGGTTCCGTGCTGATCTTCGCGGGCATGGTGGCGGGCAAGACGATGGAGGCGCTGAGCCCGGACGGCGACGCGACCAAGGCCGGTTGGGGCGTCATCACCGCCGGACTGGTGGCCGCCGTCGTCGCGGGCACGATCTGGGGCCTGCTCAACGGTTTCCTGATCGCGGTGGCGAACATCCCGCCACTGATCGTCACGCTCGGCACGATGGGTGCCGCACTCGGCGCCGCGTACCTGCTGAACAACGGGTCCGACGTGCGCAGCGTGCCGACCGAGCTCAACAAGACGCTCGGCTACGGGACGTCGTTCGGCGGGGTGCCGAACCTGGTGCTGGTGGCCGTGGTGATCACCCTGATCGGCGCCTGGCTGTTGCACACCACCAAATTCGGCCGCTACACCTTCGCCGTCGGTTCCAACGCCGAGGGCGCGCGCCGGGCGGGCATCGGGGTGACCGCGCATCTGCTGAAGGTGTACACACTCACCGGTTTCCTGGCCGGTGTCGCCGGTTTCCTCTCGCTGGCGTACTACGCGTCGACGACGATTTCGGCGCACACCACCGACAACCTCAACGCCATCGCCGCCACGGTGATGGGCGGCACGAGCCTCTTCGGCGGTGTCGGTTCGGTGCTGGGCACGGTGATCGGCGTGTTCATCCCGGCCGTGCTGAAGAAGGGCTTCAACATCACGCAGGTCCAGGACTTCTGGCAGATGATCGCGGTCGGCGCGGTGCTGATCGCCGCGGTCTGGTTCGACCAGCGGCGCCGTCGTCGCCGCAACTCTCGTTAGTTCTCCCTACGCACAAAGAGGTGCAATCCCCATGAAGAAGACCCTGCTCGTCACCGGCGCCGTCCTGTCCGCCGCCGCTCTGCTGACCGCCTGCGGTGGCGGCACGGTCGGCGGATCGTCCTCTGGCGACTCCGGCGCCAAGACCACCAGTAAGAAGCTGTCGCTGATTCCCGGTGTGCAGGCCGAGCCGTTCTACATCTCGATGCAGTGCGGTGCCGAGGCCGAGGCCAAGAAGTCCGGCTACGAGATCACCACGCAGGCGCCGCAGAAGTTCGACGCGGCCATGCAGACCCAGCTGGTCAACGCGCTGGGCTCCAACCCGCCCGCCGCGCTGCTGATCGCGCCGACCGACGCGCAGGCGATGCTCGCGCCGATCCAGCAGGTCAAGACCCGCGGCGCGAAGATCATCGAGGTCGACACCGCGCTGAAGGACACCAGCGTCGCGGAGTCGTCGATCTCCTCGGACAACGCCGAAGGCGGCAAGCTCGCCGCCAAGACGATGTCGGAACTGGCCGCGGGCAAGACCGGTTCGGTGCTGGTGCTCGACACCATCGCGGGCACCTCGACCACGAACACCCGCGCGAAGGGCTTCGAGGACGAGCTGAAGAACTACCCGAACCTGAAGTCGGCGGGCGTGCAGTTCACCCAGAACGAGCCCGACCAGGCCGCGTCCAAGGTGACCGCCGCGCTGGCGTCCACCCCGGACCTGATCGGCATCTTCGCGACCAACCTCAACACCGGTGAGGGCGCGGCGACCGGCCTGCGGAACGCGGGCAAGATCGGCGCCGTCAACCTGATCGGCTTCGACGCTTCGCCGTCGGAGATCGAGGGCCTGAAGAAGGGCGAGTACCAGGGCCTCATCGCGCAGGACCCGGCCGCCATCGGGCAGCAGGGTGTGCAGCAGGCCATCGCGGCGCTGGAGGGCAAGCCGGTGACGCGGAACCTGACCGCTTCGCTGCACTCGATCACGAAGGCGAACATGGACGCGAACGCGCAGTACTTCTACAAGCAGAGCTGCTGACCCGCTTCCGGTCCCTGCCGTGCCGTGAAGGCCTCCTTGCCTACCCTGAAGGTAGGGAAGGAGGCCTTCGCTACTTGCGGGCGACCACCCCAGCGGGCGCGAAGAGCGTCAGAGCCGCGTACAGCGCAGCGCCCCCACCAAGGTGCCCCAGCGCGTACACGTACTCGCCGTCCTCAAGCAGGTCCTCGGGCCCGGAACCGGTCCATTCGAGCCGGTAGTGCCACCAGTGCATCCACCGCCCCACCCGGCGCTTCTCGCGCCACACCCGCAGCCGCGTCACCTCGGTCCACCGGACGTCGAAGATCCCCGCGACCGACAATCCTGAAGCGGAGATCACCAGAGAGACGGCCGACCGCCGGAGAGCGAGCAGGATCAACCCCGCGAAAACCACGCTGAGCAGGCCGAACACCTCCCCGGTCACCCCAGGCGTCGACAGCGCCACGACGACGGCCACCACCCCACCCACGCCGAAGACCACGAAACCGACCAGCGCGAGCCGACGCATCACGACGTCCAGGCGCAGCACCACAGCATCACCGGGGACCATGTCCGGAGCGTAACCGGCGAAACCACGCACCGAGGTTAGGATCCAGTCTTCGACGTCGCGGAGGAGGCCGGATGACCACCCGTCTGCCCTGGCGTCCCGCCGCGAGCGCGGATCCGGTGCCGGTACTCGCCGCGGCCCAGCGAGTCGCCGACGACCTCATGGACGGCCTCGCCGGGCCCCGCGCCCGCCACGCCACGCACGGCCTCCGGCGGCTGTTCGGGGTCCCCGGCCTCGGGCTCGGCGATCTCTCCGGCTCGCTCGTCTGGTCGGGTCGCCCGGCGGCCGACGACGTCGTGGTCGCCGCGCTCGACGAGGTCCTCCATTCCGAGACTCCGGTGTCCGAGCCGGGGCTGCTGGCGTTGCCGCTGCACGTCCACGACGAATTGGCCGGGGTACTCCTGGTCACCGGCGGGAAGAGCGCCGTCGCCCGTCAGGCCGCCGAACTCGTCGTCCACGCGCTCGAACGCGGGCGGCTGGAGGCCTCCGCCGAGCAGGCCGCGGAGGCGGAACTGCGCGCGCTGCGGGCCGAGATCTCCCCGCATTTCGTCTACAACGCGCTCACCGTGATCTCGTCGCTGGTCCGCTCCGATCCGGACCGCGCCCGCGACCTGATGCTCGACTTCGCCGACTACACGCGCTACAGCCTCGCCCGGCACGGCGAGTACACGATGGTCGCCGAGGAGTTCCGCGCCATCGAGACGTATCTGGCGTTGCAGCGCGCGGTGCTCGGCGACCGGCTCCGGGTGCAGGTACGGGTCGCGCCGGAGGTGCTGGCGGTCGCGGTGCCGTATCTCGTGCTGGAACCGTTGGTGGAGAACGCGATCCGGCACGGCATCGAGCAGCGCGCGGAGGCCGGGTTCATCCAGGTGCAGGGAATGGCGGAAGGGAACGACTGCGTGATCAGCGTCGAGGACGACGGTCCCGGCATGGACCCGGCCCGCGCGGCGGCGATACTGGCAGGCCGCGGCGACGGCGTCGGACTGGCCAATGTGGACAGACGACTGCGCAGCGTCTACGGGCCGTGGTACGGCCTGACGGTCGAGACCGAGACCGGCGCGGGCACCAGGGTCGTGGTGCGCGTGCCCCGTTTCCAGCCGGGGGTGCTGCCGTGACGAACGGGTTGCGGGTGCTGGCGGTCGACGACGTCCCGCCCGCCCTCGACGAACTGTGCAGCCTGCTGCGCGAGGCACCGGAAGTCGCCGAGGTGGTCGCGGCCGGCGACGCGCTCACCGCGCTCAAGATGTTGCAGGGCAGTCATTTCGACGCCGTCTTCCTTGACATCTCCATGCCCGGCCTCGACGGGCTCGAACTCGCCTCGCTGCTGGCCCGGCTCAGCGTGCCGCCGGTGATCGTGTTCGTCACCGCGCACGACGGTCACGCCGTCGCCGCGTACGGCATCGGCGCTGTCGACTATCTCCTGAAGCCGGTCCGCGCGGAACGGCTGTCCGCCGCACTGTCCAAAGTGGTCAGAATGGCGGGCAACCAGGCCGACGAGCCGAAACCCGCGCCGGACGCGATGTCCGCGCTGCCGGTGGAATCCGGCGGCCGCACACGGTACGTCCGGCGCGACGACGTCCAGTTCGTCGAGGCGCACGGCGACTACGTCCGGCTGCACACGAAATCCGGCGTCCACGTCACGCGGATGCCGATCTCCCGGCTCGAAGAGTATTGGGAGGGAACGGGATTCACCCGCGTGCACCGGGGTTTCCTGCTGGCCGTGGACGCGGTGCTCGAACTGCGCAGCGACACCACCGGCGGGCTGCTCGCGCATACCGAGGCAGGCGACGTCCCGGTGAGCCGCCGCCACGCCCGTGACCTGCGTGACCGGCTGCTCGCCGCCGCGCAACGCGGTGAACTCGGCCGGGGGAGCCGCGCGTGAGCCGCGTCAAACGGGTGGCCGTCACCAGCCCGCAGACCCGGCTCGCGCATTCGCGGCGCCGGGCACGCGGGCGCTGGCGTGTCCCCCGGCTGGCGGCGGGCGACGCCGAACGCGCGGATCAACTGTACCGGGCCCAGCGCCGTCGCGGGCTTCCCGCGCTGGCCGGGATGTTCGGGCTGGTGTTCGGGCTCCCGCTGGTGTTCGGGCTGTTCCCCGGTCTGGATTCGGTGCGGCTGCTGGGGATCCCGCTGTCCTGGCTGATGATCGCCGTCCTCCCGTACCCGGCCATGGCGCTGCTTTCGTGGTGGCAATTGCGCCGGGCCGAAAAGATCGAGGACGAACGGTGAACCGGCCACACGGTCTTCACAAGCGCGCCAGCGCTGACGAAGACTTCACCGTCGCGCGCCCTCGGTCGGCCGACAGGCCCCGCGATCGCGGCGGCAGGGTGCGCCGCAATCAGTCAACCACCGTCTCGATCAAGGCGCGCCCTGGCGACGGGATCGCGGAAGCGCGCGACAGATGAGCACCGCGGCTTTCGCGGTGGCCCCCGTCGTGCTGGTCACCTTGCTGATCGGGTTGCGCGGTGTCGCCGCCATGCGCACGACGTCGGATTTCCTGGTCGCCTCGCGCCGGATCTCGCCGCTGGTCAACTCCGCCGCCGTCTCGGGCGAGTACCTGTCCGCGGCGTCGTTCCTCGGCGTCGCGGGGCTGGTGGTGAAGGACGGCATCGGCGCGCTCTGGTATCCGGTCGGGTTCACCGCCGGGTACATCGCGATGCTGGTGCTCGTCGCGGCGCCGATGCGGCGCTCCGGCGCGCTCACCGTGCCGGATTTCGCCGAAGCCCGGCTCGCCTCCCCCGCGTTGCGCCGCCTCGCCGCGTTCGTCGTGCTGGTGATCGGAACCCTTTACCTGGTACCGCAATTCCGCACCGCGGGGCTCGTGCTGACCGCCGTGGGCGGCACACCGTACTGGGTCGGCGTCGTCATCGCGGGCGCCGCCGTCAGCGCGACACTGGCGCTCGGCGGGATGCGCGCGGCGACCTACGTCCAGGCGTTCCAGTTCGTGCTGAAACTGCTGCTGTTCCTCGTCCCCGCGATCTGGCTGGTCTCCCAGGTCTCTCCCGAGGAACGTTCGGCTTCGGTGCACCCGGTGGAGTTCACCCACTTCGCGCGCGACACCAGCCTGTCTTTCGAGATCGACGTGACGCTGACCCTGCGCGAGCCGACCACCCTGCTCACCCCGGAAAAGCATGTCGTGCCGCCGGGAGAGCTCGTGGCCAGGAGCGGTGAGACGGTGGAATTCGCCGCGGGTGCACCGGTTCCCGCCGTCCGGGGCGGTGCCCCGCTCGGCGGGCCGGACTGGCAGCGGCCACTGCTCGACCTCGGCGACCACGGCTACCCGCTGCTGGGCACGTGGGCGATCCTGATCGCCACCATGCTCGGCACGATGGGCCTGCCGCATGTCCTGATGCGCTTCCACACCAGCCCGGACGGCCGCGCCGCCCGCCGGACCGCGGCGATCACCGTCGCCCTGCTCGGCGTTTTCTACCTGTTCCCAGGGGTTTACGGCGTTTTCGGCCGGGTGCTGGTGCCTGAGCTGTACGTCTCCGGCGCGACGGACACCGTCGTCGTCGCGCTGCCGGCGCAGGTCGACGACGGCTGGGCGGGGTCACTGTTCACCGGCCTGCTGACCGCGGGCGCGTTCGCCGCGTTCCTGGCGACGTCGCTCGGGCTGCTGCTGGTGATCTCCGGCGCGATCGCGCACGACCTGGCGCCCGGCGGCCTCCGGAGACTGCGGTGGTCGGTGCTCGGGGCCGCGGCGGTGATGGTCCTGCTCGCGCTGCCGTCGGCAAGGTTGGACGCGGGCGTCCTGGTCACCTGGGGTTTCACCGTGGCCGCGTCGACGTTCTGCCCGTTGCTGGTACTCGGGATCTGGTGGAACCGGCTCACCGCGGCAGGCGCGATCAGCGGTGTCCTCACCGGACTGGTCGCGTCTTCGGGCTCGATTCTCGTCGCCCTGTTCGCCCCGAGCCTGAGCGGCCTGCCCGCGATCCTGATCTCACAGCCCGCGCCGTGGTCGGTTCCACTGGCATTCGGCGTAATGATCGTGGTTTCCTGGCGGGGCAGGCCTCCTGCCTGGTCCACGGCCGCCATGCTGCGGCTGCATTTGGACGATCGCACAGCCGAGACCCCTTCGTCGTGGTCCGAGTACCGTTCGTCGACCGTTCGTCGTCTCGGCAGGCGTTTGAACCGCTGAAGGTTCCGGTCCTCATGCCCCCTCCCTAACGTGTCGCGGAACACATTCGCGGCGCGAGGAGAGCACGATGAGTACCGAAACGGACGCTCCCAGTCCGCCTGAGGTGGACTGGGACAAGGCCCACGACAGCCCCGAGTTCAAGGAGCTGCGCTCGCGACTGCGCCGGTTCGTCTTCCCCGTCTCGGCGCTGTTCCTCGTCTGGTATCTGCTCTACGTGCTGCTCGCCGACTACGCGCACGGCTTCATGAGCACGAAGCTGGTCGGCAACATCACCGTCGGCCTGGTCTTCGGTCTGCTGCAGTTCGTTTCGACGTTCGTGATCACCGGGCTCTATGTCCGCTACGCGAACAAGAAACTCGACCCCATCGCGGAGAAGATCCGCACGGACCTCGAGAGTGAGACCAAATGACACTCGCCGCCGGAGTCGAGGGAAGCAACCCCGCACTCAACATCACCATCTTCGGCCTCTTCGTGGTGGTGACGCTGTTCGTCGTGTTCCGCGCCAGCCGCAACACGAAGACGGCGTCGGACTACTACGCCGCGGGCCGCGCGTTCACCGGTCCGCAGAACGGTGTCGCCATCGCCGGTGACTACCTGTCCGCCGCGTCGTTCCTCGGGATCGCGGGCGCGATCGCCGTCTACGGCTACGACGGTTTCCTCTACTCCATCGGTTTCCTGGTGGCGTGGCTGGTCGCGCTGCTGCTGGTCGCGGAACTGCTGCGCAACACCGGCAAGTTCACCATGGGCGACGTGCTCGCGTTCCGGATGAAGCAGCGGCCGGTGCGGGCCGCGGCGGCGACGTCCACCATGGCCGTCTCATTCTTCTACCTGCTTGCGCAGATGGCGGGCGCCGGTGGCCTCGTCGCACTGCTGCTCGGGATCGAGAGCAAGGCCGGGCAGGCCGTGATCATCGTGATCGTCGGCATCATCATGATCGCCTACGTGCTCATCGGCGGCATGAAGGGCACCACCTGGGTCCAGATCATCAAGGCGGCGCTGCTCATCGTCGGCGCGCTGGCGATGACGCTGTGGGTACTCGGCATGTACGGCTTCAACCTTTCCGCGCTGCTGCAGGGCGCCGTGGACAAGGCGGGCAAGGCAGGCGAGGCGCTGCTCGGACCGGGCAACCAGTACGGCAAGACCGGCACGACGAAGCTGGACTTCCTGTCGCTCGGCATCGCGCTGGTGCTCGGCACCGCGGGCCTGCCGCATGTCCTGATGCGCTTCTACACCGTGCCGACGGCGAAGGAAGCCCGTCGTTCCGTGGTGTGGGCGATCGGCCTGATCGGCGTCTTCTACCTGTTCACCCTGGTGCTCGGCTACGGCGCGGGCGCGCTTGTCGGCGCGGACAAGATCAAGGCGGCGCCCGGTGGCGTGAACTCGGCGGCTCCGCTGCTGGCGCTGGAGCTCGGCGGGCCGATCCTGCTCGGTCTGATCGCGGCGATCGCCTTCGCGACGATCCTCGCGGTGGTCGCGGGACTGACGATCACCGCGTCGGCGTCCTTCGCGCACGACGTCTACGCCAACGTGATCAAGAAGGGCAAGGCGACACCGGCTTCGGAGGTGAAGGTCGCCCGGATCACCGCGCTGGTGATCGGCGCGGTCGCGATCCTCGGCGGCATCCTCGCCAACGGACAGAACATCGCCTTCCTCGTGGCGCTCGCGTTCGCGGTGGCGGCGTCGGCGAACCTGCCGACGATCCTCTACTCGCTGTTCTGGAAACGCTTCAACACCCAAGGCGCGCTATGGAGCATCTACGGCGGTCTCGCGGTCTGCATCATCCTGATCGTCTTCTCACCGGCGGTCTCGGGCAAGCCCGTCGACGCGAAGACCGGCAAGAGCGCCTCGATGATCCAGGGCGTCGACTTCCACTGGTTCCCGCTCGACAACCCCGGCATCGTCTCGATCCCGATCGCCTTCTTCCTCGGCTGGCTCGGGACCGTGCTGTCCAAGGAGCACAACCAGAAGAAGTACGCCGAGATGGAGGTCCGCTCCCTCACCGGTGCGGGCGCCGAAAAGGCGGTCTCCCACTAGTCGCCGGGGCGGTGCGGCCGGCATCCAACGCCCCCGGCCGCACCGTCCCGGTTCTCAATACGGCAGCTTCCCCGCTGCCATCCCGGCCAGTTTCGCCTCGATGTCCGCGCGAACGGACTTCCACAGCCCGGTGCCCAGGGAGATCCGCGCTACCCCCAGTGCGGCGAGCGCGGCGAGATCGGGGCCTCCCGGCAGCGGCGCGACGTTGACCGCGCCCGGCGCGACCGCCTTCACGAACTCGCCGAGCACGTCCGGCGACTTCACCAGGATCGGATAGACGCAGTCCGCCCCGGCCTCGAAATACGCCTTGGCCCGCGCGATCGCGTCGTCCAGCACGGCCCGCTCGTCGGACGCGCCGAGGAAGACGTCGACACGGGCGTTGATCACCAGTGCGTCCCCGGCGGCCTTGCGCAGCTCCGCGACCCGCTCCGCCTGCTCCTCCAGCGGGCGGAGTCCACCGGAAGCGTGATCGGTGTCCTCGTAGTTGCAGCCGACGGCGCCCGCCTCGGCCAGGCTCGACGCGAGTTCCCCCGCTTCGAGGCCATACCCGCCTTCCGCGTCGACGGTCACCGGGACCGAGACCGCGCGCGCGATCCTCGCCGCCGCGGCGAACATCTCGTCGACGGGCGCGGCTTCCCCGTCGTCGTAGCCGAGGACCTTGGCGACGGCGAAAGAACTCGTCGCCACGACCGGGAAACCCGCGGCTTCCACGAGACGCGCGCTGTCGGCGTCCCACGCGTTCGGCAGGAGGAGCGGCTCGCCAGGGACGTGCAGCTCCCGCAGCCGGGCTGCGGTCATTCGGCGCGCTCGGGCAGCGGCGCGTGGCTGGTCACGCACATCCGGTTCCAGCTGTTGATCGCGATGATCTCCCACGCGACGGCGCGGTACTGCGCCTCGTCGAAGACACGGGTCGCCTCCTCGTAGACGTCGTCCGGGACGTCGTGGAGGGTGGCGACGTTGGTCATCGCCTCGGTCAGCGCCAGCGCGGCGCGCTCCTGCTCGGTGAAGAGCTCGGTCTCGCGCCAGCCCTGGAGCACGTACAGCCGCCTCGGCGACTCGCCCTGCTGCACCGCGTCGTGGGAGTGCATGTCGAGGCAGAAGGCACAGTGGTTGATCTGCGACGCGCGCATCTTCACCAGTTCGAGGATCTTCTGGTCGACACCGGCGTTGACGGCGGCTTTTTCGACTTCGGCCTGCAGTTTCGCCATGGCCTGGTAGATCTCGGGCACTCGCTTGCCCAGGTGGATTCGCTCTGTCATACCTGCGAATCTAGTGCCAACTGGCCCACGAGTATGGTCCAGTCGCATGGCGGAATCTTGGTCCAGTTCGGGAATGGACGTCCACCTGGACTGGCGGCCCGAAAGCGGCCGGACCGGGCTCGCGGCGGCGATCCGCGCGGCCATCCGGGAGGGACGCTGGCAGCCGGGCGCGGCGGTGCCCTCGACCAGGGCGCTGGCCCAGGACCTCGGGGTGGCCAGAGGAACGGTCACCCGCGTCTACGCCGATCTCGCCGCCGAGGGGTACTTGCGGACCGCGCAAGGCGCGCCGACCCGTGTCGCGACGGCGGGCGCGCTTCCAGCGTCGCCGCCGAGGCCCGTCCCCCGCGACCCGGCCCCGCGCTGGGACCTGCGTCCCGGAAGGCCGAACCTGTCGGCGTTCCCCCGTTCGGCCTGGCTCGCGGCGACCCGCCGGGCCCTGCACCGGGCACCGAATTCGGCGTTCGACTACCAGTCGGACTCCGGTTCGGCGGAACTGCGCGAGACACTGGCCGCGTATCTGGCCAGGAGCCGTGGCGTGGTCGCCGACCCCGAACGCATCCTGGTGTGCTCCGGGTTCTCCCACGCGATCGCGATCCTGGCGCGGGTCCTGCATGCGCGCGGCGCGGACGAGATCGCGTTCGAGAACCCGTCGCTGCACATCTACCGGAACATCACCGCCGCCAACGGTCCGCGGGTGGTCGGCGTGCCGGTCGACGACCACGGGATCACGGTGTCCGCTTTGGACAGTCCGGCGGTGGTGGTCACCCCGGCGCACCAGTACCCGCTGGGCGTCACCCTCGCTCCAGGGCGCCGGGCGGAACTCACCCGATGGGCGGAGGAGACCGGCGCCGTCGTCATCGAGGACGACTACGACGGCGAGTTCCGGTTCGACCATCAACAGGTCGGCGCGTTGCAGGCGCTGGCACCGGAACGGGTCGTGTACGTGGGGACGACGAGCAAGACGCTCGCGCCCGCCCTGCGCCTCGGCTGGATGGTGCTGCCGCGGTTCCTGGTCGAGCCGGTGCGCGCGGCGATGGTCGCGAGCGGCGCGCGGCCCGCGCTGCTGGACCAGCTGGCGATGGCGGAGCTGATCGAATCGGGCGCCTACGACCAGCACATCCGCCGCTGCCGCGCCGAGTACCGCTCCCGGCGGGACAGGCTGCTCGCGGCGTTACCGGATTCCGTGCTGCCACAGGGAATCTCCGCCGGGCTGCATCTGGTCCTCCAGTTCCCCGGTGAGCTCCCCCGTGAAATGGAGGTGATCGCCGCCTGCCGCCGTCGGGCGATCGGGGTCGAAGGCCTCAGCAACTACTGGATCGGCGAGCCGCAGCGCGAAGGGCTCATCATCGGGTACGGCGCCGCCGCGAAGCACGCTTTCGGCGGCGCCACCCAGGCCTTGCGTGAGGCCATCTTCGAGGTCACCTAGCAGAACCAGGGGCGTGCCCGGAGGATGTCGGTCTTCAGGACCGGGGCGCCGTCGACCGGTGCGGGGTTCTCCGGGGTCGGCTTGATCCCGCCGGCGGCGACGTCGTCGAGGGTTTCGAGGCCTTCGTGACCGACCGTGCCGAAGATCGTGTAGTTCGGGCGCAGCGCGGAGTCGCCGTACACGACGAAGAACTGGCTCCCGTTCGTCGCCGGGCCCGCGTTGGCCATCGCGAGGACGCCACGCGAGTACACCTTGCGCTCGCCGGTCGGGTCGGTCGGCGCGGGCGGGAGACCGACGGGCAGTTCGTCCTTGTACTTGTAGCCGGGGCCGCCCTCGCCGGTGCCGCTCGGGTCACCGCACTGCAACACCTTCAACGTCGGGTACGAGGTCAGCCGGTGGCACGTCGTGCGGTCGTAGAACCGGTGCGTCGCCAGATGCAGGAAACTCTGCACCGTGCAGGGCGCCTTCGCCCGATCGAGGGTCAGGTCGATCTTGCCCTGGTTCGTCTTCAGCTGCACCGGCACCTTGCCCCGGCTCGGCGTGTGACGGGGGTCCGGCGGCAGCGGGACCGGGCGCACGGCCGGGTCCTCCGGGGTCTGCGTGTACTGACAGGGCCCCTTCGTGACCTTCGGCGGAACACCCTCCGCGGACGCCGTTCCGGTACCGGCCGCGAGCATCAGCCCGGCGCCCAGCACAGCCACAAAGACTTTCGCGATCCTCTGCACGGTTCCTGCCTCCCAGCCGTGGACGAAGAAGAGAGCATAGGGTGAATCCCCTCCACTCACACAGGTCCGGAAGTAGGTGCGCGGTTAGGGTCGGGATCGTGGAGATCGCCGAACGGAACCAGTGGCAGCTGAACGCGCTGACCTTCCTCTACGCGTACACGCAGTACGTCCTGGTGCACGAGAGGGTCATGGCGGGGCTGCCGCCGGACAAACCGGCCGACCTCGACAAACCGCGTATGCTCCGGCTCGCCAAGGTCGTCGACGACATGATCCTCGACTTCCGCAGGGAGGACGGGCTGACCGACCTCGAACGGCGCCGGGTCATCCGGCTCGCCAGGGAGATCAAGTCGCACGTCCGGGAGAAGTGGCCGCCTCGCGAGCCGTCGCTGACCGAGTGGGTCGCCTCCGCCGCGGCGCACTTCTACTGCGAGGAGCACATCAACAACGGCTACGTCCGGATGGGCCGCGTCTTCGACCCCGACATGGCCGACAGGTTCCTGGAACGCGTCGAATTCTGCCGGGGGCAGACGGTCACGATCACGAAATACGCGAACAAGGTCGCCGACGGCGAACAACTCACCTACGGCGAGACCAACCAGCTCGAGGTCTGGAAAGAGGACGCGATCTCCCATCTGGACAACCTCGACAGCGACTTCGGCGACATCAAGATGTACGTCGAATTCTGACCGCTGCACGGACGGCCAGACTTGCCTGTCCCAACGCACCCTGGAAACCGCCGGGAAATTGACACCGCCACACCTGATCGAGATGCTCGAAAGCGCACGATGCACCTCCTTTTCCGTTTACTAAAGGAGAATTCCGTGATCTCGAGCAAGAAGACAGCCGGCCGCGTCATGGCCGTGGCGGCCGCGGCCGCCGCCACGTTCACCATGGTCGTCCCGACCGGGACGTCGTTCGCCATCGACCACATCCCTTGCCGCGCCGGGGAGAGCTTCCTGAAGATCTGGTCGCATCTCGGCGGCCGGGACAGCGTGGACTGCTACGCCAACCGCGGCAAGATCGGGTTCGGCGGCTGGTGGGTCGACAAGATCGAGACGGGCAACAACGACCTGATCTACAGCGACGCCAACGGCGATTCGGTGAGAGTCAACCGGTGGACGATCATCACGTACCCGAACCGCCCGCCGCGCGTGAACTACATCGAGATCCTCTGACCTCGCACTGAAGGAGAAACCGTGATCTCGACCAAGAAGACGGCGCGGCGCGTTCTGGCCGCGGCGGCCGCCGCTGCCGCCGCGTTCAGCCTGCTCGTGCCGACCGGCACGTCTTTCGCCATCGACCACATCCCTTGCCGGGACGGGGAGAACTTCCTCAAGATCTGGTCGCATCTCGGCGGTAGCAGCAGCGTGGACTGCTACGCCAACCGCGGCAGGATCAGCTTCGGCGACTGGTGGATCGACCGGATCTACACCGGCAACAACGACCTGATCTATTACGACAGCAATGGTTCCGACGTCAGAATCAACCGGTGGACCGACATCAGTTTCCCGAATCGCCCGCCGAAGGTCCGCGTCATCGAAATCCTCTGAGTAAAGCTCCTCGGGGAGGGGTTGTGAAAGCCACTTTCGTAACCTTCAGCGTTGCGAAAGTGGCTTTCACAACACGCTGGCACGTAACCACGCAACCCCACCCCTGCCGACGCCTCACCACCACCGCAGGTGTCGCGAAAGCCACTTTCGGGACATCACACGTCCCGAAAGTGGCTTTCGCGACACCCGAAGCCGACAAGACACCCGAGAAGCCGGGCACGACGTGTTCGCCCTGCCCCTCAATAGCCGTACTCACGAGTCGCGAAGGTCCCCGATCAATTCTTCGGCCGCCGCGAACGGGTCGAGCTTCCGCGCCACCACGCGTTCGGCCAGTTCGGTGAGCCGGTCGCCGGAGCGCAGGTCGACGATCTCCGCGCGCAACCGCTGCACGGCGATCGCCTCGACCTCGTCACGGGCCCGTGCCGCGCGGCGACGGGGCAGTTCGTCGCGCTGGACCAGCCACTCGTGGTGTTCACCCAGTGCGCGGACGACGTCCTCGACGCCCTCACCGCGCGAGGCCACCGTCCGCACGATCGGCTGGCGCCAGCTCGGACCGCGAATTTCCCTGCGTACCAAGGAGATCATCTGCTTGAGGTCGTGGACGGTCGCGTCCGCGCCCTCACGGTCGGCCTTGTTGACCACGAACACGTCCGCGATCTCCAGCACGCCTGCCTTGGCCGCCTGGATCCCGTCACCCATCCCCGGCGCGAGCAGGACCACCGTGGTGTCGGCCAGTTTCACGACGTCCACTTCGGACTGTCCGACGCCGACGGTCTCGATCAGCACGACGTCGAAACCGGCCGCGTCGAGTACACGGACGGCCTGCGGCGTCGCCCACGAAAGCCCGCCGAGATGCCCGCGGGTGGCCATCGAACGGATGAACACACCGGGATCGGTGGCGTGTTCGGTCATCCGGATCCGGTCGCCGAGCAGCGCCCCGCCGGAGAACGGCGACGACGGGTCGATCGCCAGCACACCGACCCGCAGCCCCTGCGCTCGCAGGGCTGTGAGCAGCGCGGACGTCGATGTCGACTTGCCGACACCGGGCGGACCGGTCAGCCCGACGACCCGCGCGTTGCCGGTATGCGGCGTCAGCTTCGCCGCGACCTCGGGCAACTGCGGATGAGCGTCCTCGACCAGCGACAGCAACCGGGCGATCGCGCGGGGAACGCCGTCCCGCGCGCGACCGACCAGTTCGTCGATGTCCAGCTGTACCGGCAAGGGCTTTACGGGACGCGGAGCAGCAGCGCGTCGCCCTGGCCGCCACCGCCGCAGAGAGCGGCCGCGCCGAGGCCGCCACCGCGACGGCGGAGTTCGTGGATCAGGTGCACGGCGAGCCGGGCGCCGGACGCGCCGATCGGGTGACCGAGCGCGATGGCGCCGCCGTCGACGTTGACCTTCTCCGGGTCGAGCCCGAGCTTGTCGGCCGAAACCAGGCCGACGGCGGCGAACGCCTCGTTGATCTCGACGAGGTCGAGCGCGTCCGCGGTCAGCTTCTCCTTGGCCAGCGCGGCCAGGATCGCGTTCGACGGCTGCTCGTGCAGGCTGGCGTCCGGGCCGGCGACCACGCCGTGCGCGCCGATCTCGGCGAGCGGTGTCAGGCCCAGCTCCTCGGCCTTGGCCTTGCTCGCGACGATGACCGCGGCCGCGCCGTCGGAGATCTGCGAGGCCGAACCGGCGGTGATGGTGCCGTCGGAGGCGAAGGCGGGACGCAGCTTCGCGAGACCTTCGGCGGTCGTGTCGGCGCGGACGCCTTCGTCCTGGGAGAAGACGACCGGGTCGCCCTTGCGCTGCGGGATCGACACCGGCGCGATCTCGGCGTCGAACCGGCCTGCCTCGATGGCGGCGGCGGCGCGCTGGTGCGAACGCGCGGAGAACTCGTCCTGCTGCTCACGGGTGAGGCCGTAGCGGCTGTTGTACTTCTCCGTCGAGGAGCCCATCGCGACCTGGTCGAAGGCGCAGAACAGACCGTCGTAGGCCATGTGGTCCACGAGCGTGGTGTCGCCGTATTTGAAGCCCGCGCGGGACTTCGGCAGCAGATGCGGCGACTGGGTCATCGACTCCTGGCCGCCCGCGACGATCAGGTCGAACTCGCCCGCGCGGATGAGCTGGTCGGCGAGCGCGATGGCGTCGAGACCGGAGAGGCAGACCTTGTTGATGGTCAGCGCCGGGACGCTCATCGGGATTCCGGCGGCGACCGCGGCCTGGCGGGCCGGGATCTGGCCCGCGCCGGCGGTGAGCACCTGGCCCATGATCGTGTACTGGACCGCGTCCGGGGAGACACCGGCCTGCTCCAGCGCCGCCTTGATGGCGATGCCGCCGAGTTGCGCGCCCGAGAAGTCCTTCAGGGAACCGAGCAATCGCCCGATCGGTGTACGGGCGGCACCCAGGATCACGGAACCGGACACGGCGTCCTCCAAGCATCGGCGCAAGGGCAAAGGGGGTCTCGGCGACCATACCCGGCTCACGGGCGTCTTGATGGAGCCAGTGTGAGGCGGCGCACGCCGGTCCGCCCGCCCGCGCACCTATCCTGCTGTGCATGAACCAGGCGCTGAAACCGTTCGTGACCGCCATCGACCACGTCGGCATCGCGGTGCCCGACCTCGACGCCGCGATCGCCTTCCACGCCGAGCATTTCGGCCTGGAGGTCGCGCACGAGGAGATCAACGAGGAGCAGGGGGTCCGCGAGGCGATGCTGCGCGCGCCGGGCACCGCCGGTACCGAGACCGCGATCCAGCTCCTCGCGCCGCTGCGCGACGATTCCGCGATCGGCAAGTTCCTCGCGAAGAGCGGTCCGGGGTTGCAGCAGCTGGCGTATCGGGTGTCCGATGTGGACGCTGCCGCGGCGGCCCTGCGCGCGCAGGGACTCCGGCTGCTCTACGACGAGGCGAAGCGGGGCACGTCCAACAGCCGGGTGAACTTCGTCCACCCCAAGGACGCCGGCGGTGTGCTGGTGGAACTGGTCGAGCCCGCGAAAGACGGTCACTGACCCCGCGTCAACGCTTCGGCGATGAAGGCGACCTCGCGATCGATCTCGGCGGGGTCGCCGTCTTCGTTGTGCCGCGCTGTCGCGTGCCGATGGCTGACGGCCCGCGCGAGCAGGCCCGACGCCGAATCGACGTCGGCGATCGCGAGTTTGCCGCCGGTCGCGGCGACGATCACCGCCTTCACCTGGCGGACGAGCTGCTGGAACCGTTCGGCCAGCGCGTCGCGGACCGCGCGGTGCGTGTCGGCCTCGCGCCACAGCAGGTGTGACAGCGCCAAGGACCGGTTGAACCGCCTGTCCAGTTCCACGACGAGGCCGCGCAGGCTGCCCGCGAGGTCGCCGGGGACCACCACGACCGCCGGTTCGATACGGGCGTCCGGAAGTTCGGCGACCAGCGCGGCCAGCAGATCCGACTTGCGCCGGAAGTAGTAGTGCACCAGGCCCTTGGGCACGCCCGCCTGTTCGGCGATCCGTGACGTGGGCGTGGCGTCGAAACCGGACTCGGCGAACAGCGCCTCCGCGGCCCGCAGGATGCGCTGTTTCGCCGAATCCTCTTTCACGCCTTCTCCTCTGGGGTCAGTGCTGTCCCGCCGTCTTGTGCGTGGCCTGCGCGATCGGCATCGCGGCCGCCCCGGCCACCACGGTCAGGACACCACCCACCCAGGCGGTCCAGGACGCGCCCATGAAGGTGGCGAAGCCCATCACCCATGGCGAAATGAACAGCAGCGCGCCCAGGACGATCTGGATGCCTTCGCCGTAGACCATGCCAGGCATCGCGAGCGACGCGAGGCCGTCGAGAGCGATCAGCGCGCCGAGGACGACGAGCGACCACATGGCGATGTTGTCCGTGGTCATCCAGAGGGGTGAAAGCGCGACGACGACACCGATGACCACCTCCGCCCAGTCATGGGGGCGGGTCCAGGGGCGCGTCGTGGGTTCGTTCATGCGTGCTCACCTCCGAAATTCGACTGAACCTGCAGGTCGGAGAGATCTCCACCACCCATGGTCCGCTTGGTTGGCCAGCCGGTCAAGACCGGTCGATAACGCTTCGGGATGTGGACGTGCTCCACGTCTCGTACAGTTGTGGTCTTGGTTACCCGTGAGTAATTTAAGGCGCCACAACGCCGTCACCCCTTTCGCGGAGGTTCCGATGTCGCAGCTCGGCGAGATCCAGCAGGCCATTCTGAACGATGACCTCGGCGCCGTGGCGTCGCTCGACGTGCCGGAGTCCTATCGCGGCGTCACCGTGCACAAGGACGAGGCCGACATGTTCCACGGCCTCGAAAGCCGGGACAAGGACCCGCGCAAGTCGCTGCACGTGGACGAGGTCCCGACCCCGGAACTCGGCCCCGGCGAGGCGCTGATCGCGGTCATGGCGAGCGCGATCAACTACAACACCGTTTGGACCTCGATCTTCGAGCCGGTCTCGACCTTCAAGTTCCTGGAGCGCTACGGGCGGCTTTCGCCGCTGGCCAAGCGCCACGACCTGCCGTACCACGTCGTCGGTTCGGACCTGTCCGGCGTCGTGCTGCGCACCGGTGTCGGCGTGCACAACTGGAAGGCGGGCGACGAGGTCGTCGCGCACTGCCTCAACGTCGAGCTCGAGGGCCCGGACGGGCACAACGACACGATGCTCGACACCGAGCAGCGGATCTGGGGCTTCGAAACGAACTTCGGCGGCCTCGCCGAAGTCGCGCTGGTGAAGGCGAACCAGCTGATGCCGAAGCCGGACCACCTCACCTGGGAAGAGGCCGCCTCCCCCGGTCTGGTGAATTCCACGGCCTATCGCCAGCTCGTGTCGCGCAACGGCGCGGACATGAAGCAGGGCGACGTCGTGCTGATCTGGGGTGCCTCGGGCGGCCTCGGCTCCTACGCGACGCAGTACGCACTCAACGGCGGCGCGATCCCGGTGTGCGTGGTCTCCAGCCCCGAAAAGGCCGAGATCTGCCGGAAACTGGGCGCGGAACTGATCATCGACCGCAATGCCGAGGGCTACCGGTTCTGGAAGGACGAGAACAACCAGGACCCGAAGGAGTGGCAGCGGTTCGGCAAGAAGATCCGCGAGCTGACCGGCGGCGAGGACCCGGACATCGTCTTCGAGCACCCTGGCCGCGAGACCTTCGGCGCGTCGGTCTACGCCGCGCGCAAGGGCGGGACGATCGTCACGTGCGCGTCGACGTCCGGGTTCATGCACCAGTACGACAACCGCTATCTGTGGATGAACCTGAAGCGGATCATCGGCAGCCACTTCGCGAACTACCGCGAATCGTGGGAAGCGAACCGGCTGATCGCCAAGGGCCTGATCCACCCGACGCTGTCGAAGACCTACACGCTGGAAGACACCGGCCAGGCCGCGCTGGACGTGCACCGCAACGCCCACCAGGGCAAGGTCGGCGTGCTCGCCCTTGCGCCGGAAGAAGGTCTGGGCGTCCGGAACCACGAGTTGCGCGAGAAGCACATCGACGGGATCAACGCTTTCCGGAACGTTTAGCGCGCCGGAACGCACTTTCGCCGCGCGTTGCGTGGGTGCTCACCCTTCCGTGACCGCTGCTCGACTACGGTAGAAGGATGAGCCTTGGCGAGGAACGGGAGCTAGTGCCGCTGGGAGCCGGCTTCGACGTGGCGAAGCGCGGTTACAGCCGTGCGCAGGTCGACGAGCATCTCGAACGGCTTGACGCCGATCTGAAGATGCTCACCGCCGATCGCGATGCCGCCATCGGGCAGTCGGGCGACCTGGCACGGCAGCTGGAGATCGCGCGCGGCGAGATCGCGGATCTGCGCGGGCAGGTCGACAGGCTCGCGCAGCCGCCGACGAGCGTCGAGGGCCTGTCCGAGCGGCTGCAGCGCATGCTGCGGCTCGCGCAGGACGAGTCAGCCGACACCAAGGCGCGCGCGGAAGCCGAAGCCGGGCACATCCGCGCCAAGGCGGAGACCGACGCGAGCGCCATGCGGGCCCGCTACGAGCAGCTGCTCAACGAGCTCGACCTCCGCCGCAAGGAGATGGAGGCCGAGCACCGCGGTGTGCTCGAGACGGCCCGCGCCGAGGCGAAGGACATCACCGACAAGGCGAAGGCCGAGCGCGACAAGCTCGACGCCGAGTCGCAGCAGCGCCGCACGCAGGTCGAAGAGGACTTCGAGATCGCGATGGCGTCTCGGCGCACCGAGGCCATGCACGCGCTGGCCGAGCAGGAGGCCGCGAGCAAGGCCGAGGCAGCCCGCCGCGTCCGCGAGGCCACCGAGGACGCCGCCACCATCCGCGCGAAGGTGCTCGAAGAGGAGACAACGGCCAAGGCCGACATCGAGCGCCGCCAGCGGGAGTCGGTCGCCGACGCCAACAAGCGCAAGCAGGACTCGATCACCGAGGCCAACGCCCGGCTCGCCGAGGCGGCCGACGAGGCACGCCGCCGCGTCCGGCAGGCCACCGAAGAGTCCAACCGGCGGATCACCCAGGCCACCGAACGGGTGGAAGCGCTCCGCAAGGTGCGCTCCAGCCTCGCCGAGCAGGTCCGCACCGCGCGGACCGCGCTCGCCGAGGCGACACACGTGCTCGGCGACGAACCGCACGTCCCGGCGGACCTGAAGGCGAAGCCGTCGCCCGACTCGGAAGCCACCGTGCAGCTCCGCACGGCCGATGTGCCGAAGGCCACATCCGGCGCGAAGCCTTCACCGCGACCTGCGGCAGCGCAGAAACCGACTGGCGAGTAACCTTCTCACCCGACCGAGCTCACGACGGCCTGCGAGGCCGTCGTCGAGCGGTTATCGTCGCTGCTCGCGCGCAGGCGCGGGCTGTCAGATCGGTGGAGGTTGCGGATGGCTGCATATCGGACCGTGGTCGTGGGCACGGACGGCTCGGATTCTTCGTTCGCCGCGGTCGACCGGGCGGCGGGTGTCGCCGGGGACTCCGGAGCGACCCTGGTCATCGTGTGCGCCTACTACCCCGCCAACAAGGGCGACGTGGAGAAGGCGCAGGACGTCCTCGGTGACGAGGCGTACCAGGTGGTGGGCTCGGCACCGGCCGAGGACACCCTCCTGTCCGCCCGCGACAGGGCGGCGAAGGCCGGCGCGAAGAACATCGAGACCGCCGCGGTCGTCGGCGACCCTGTCGATGCGCTGCGCAAGGTCGTCGCCGACCGTTCCGCGGACCTGCTGGTGGTCGGCAACCGCGGGCTGAACACGCTCGCGGGCCGCATCCTGGGCTCCGTACCGTCCGAGGTCGCGCGAAAGTCCGGGGTGGACGTGCTCATCGTCCACACCACCTGATGCCCGAACCCGGCGAGATCTCGTCCGACGCGCTGCAACAGCGTCTCGAACGGATCCTGCTCGGCGGAAAGCGCAAGTACACCCGGCTCGAAGTCGCCGAGAAGGCAGGCGTTTCCGAGGAACGCTCTCGGCGGCTTTGGCGTGCGCTGGGCTTCGCGACCGTCGAGGACGACGAGGTCGTCTTCACCGACGCCGACGTGGAGGCGATCCGCACGGCGGACCAGCTGATGAGCTCGGGGCTGGTCGACCCGAGCATCGAGCTGGCGGTGACGCGCGCGCTGGGCCAGCACCTTTCGCGGCTCGCGGAATGGCAAGTCCACATGCTGTGGACGATGATCACCGAGAACAAGGAGATCGGCAGCAGCGAACGCCAGATCGGGCGGCTCGTCGACAGGCTGCTTCCCGAACTGCAGAAGGTGCAGGACTTCGTCTGGCGCCGCCACCTCGCCGCCTACGCCGGCCGCGCGCTGGCCCTGCCCGACGAAGACCTCGAAGCGAGGACAGAGGTGGTCGGGTTCGTCGACATGGTCGGCTACACCCGGCTGACCAGGCAGGTCGGCGAGGACGAGCTGACCGACATCCTCGACCGGTTCGAATCCGTCGCCAGCGAGGTGGTCGCCGATCACCACGGGCGGATCGTGAAGATGATCGGCGACGAGGTCCTGTTCGTCGCCGACTCCGCCGTCGACGGCGCCGAGATCGCCCTCGCCCTGTCCGAACGCGCCGACGCCGACGAGACCCTGCCCGCCGTGCGCGCCGGCCTCGCTTCGGGCCGGATCCTCAGCCGGTTCGGCGACGTCTACGGCTCGGTCGTGAACCTCGCCGCCCGCCTCACCTCGACCGCGCGGCCGGGCACCATCCTGGTGGACAAGGAACTCGCCACCGAACTCCTGGGGCTCCCGCAGTACGAGGTCCGCACGCGGCGGCCGGTTTCGGTGCGGGGCTACAACCGGCTTCGGCCTTCTTCCCTGCGTCGAGCGCGGGAGCGGCCTTCGGGCATGTTCGCGTCTTCGCAGCAGCTTGCCTCGGAGATGCTGGGGCTGGGTGACTCAACTCCTGCTCCTGACCCTGTCGTGGACGAGGTCGAGGACGCCACCGCGGCCTCCTTGCCGCCCCGGCCCAAGCGACGTCGACGCCGCTGACTCCCTGCCAGCCTTCGTGTCCCGAGCGCCACGCTTGAGACGTTGAGTGTCCCGAGCGTGGCGCTCGGGACACTCAAGTGAGGAGCCGCGGAGCCGCCGGAGTGAAGCGAGTTCAGGCGGGGAGAACGGCGTATTGCCGCACGTAGAGGTCGGTGTAGGTGACCGGACCGCGCGGGCCAGGGACCTTGTCCAGGTTGATGCCGGTCTCGGGGACGGCGAGGAGTTTGAAGCCGTCGAGCAGCCGGGTGGGCGCGTTCCAGAACACGCCGGTGCCGGTGTACGCGTCGAAGAACGCGTCGGCGGCCTCGCTGCTTTCAGTGGCGATGCCAGCGGCCAGGCCCGAGGTGCGCTCGTTGGCGATCTCGGCCGCTTCGGGCAGGCCCGAGACCTTCGCGACGGTGACGGTCGCTTCGCGGTCGGAGTCGAGCGCCCATTCGTAGCCGATGGCGTGCTCGTGCGGGGCGAGCGACGGCGTCACGCCGCGTTCGGCCAGCGCGCCCGAGATACCGGGCCAGACGCGGTCGTGGGCGTCTTCGTGGATCAGCAGCAGGTTCAGCCGGTTGCAGACGCCCAGCCTGTCGAGGCTGTTGAAGACCAGGTCACTCACCTTGTCGGTGTCGGCGGCCTCGTCGACGTACAGGACGCCACCGCCGTCGGCGTGGGCGAGCGTGCGGACGCCGTGGACGGCCGCCTCGGTGGCCAGCGCACGGGTGCTGTCACCGCTGCCGCGCAGGATGACCAGCGGCACGAGCGCGGGGAACCGGACCAGCGCGGAAGCCGCTTCGCGCTCGGCGCGCGGCACCAGCTGGATGACGTCCGCGTCGATACCCGCTTCGGCGAGCGCGGGGGCGATCACGGTCTCGCGCAGGCGCTGGGCCGAACCGAGCGCGGCGGAACCCGTGCGGAGCACGCCACCGTTGCGTGACTTCACCAGCTGCGAGGCGACGTCGACCGTGACGTTCGGGCGCGCCTCGTAGTTCGCGCCGATCACGCCGACCGGGCGGCGGCGTTCCACCAGCCGCAGTCCACCGTCCAAAGTGGACACGTCGACGGACCGCTCCTGGTGCGGCGCACCGGCCAGGAGACGGAGCTGCTCGGCCATGCCTGTCAGCCGCTCGGGGGTGATGGTGAGCCTGTCGAGCAGGCCCGCGCTCATGCCGTCCTCGCGCGCCTTGGCGATGTCGGCCTGGTTCGCCTCGAGCACGACGTCGGCGTGCTCGACCAGCTTGTCCGCCATGGCGTTCAGCGCGGCGTCGATCGCCTCCGCGGAGGCGGCGGCCAGCGACGGCGCGGCCCGTTTCGCCGACCGAGCGCATTCCTCGACGGCCTTGGCGACCTCGTCCATCTCCGACTCCTTCCGCGCGGAACGAGCCATCAGTCTGCCGTACCGCCCCGGTCAGGCGACGGTCGGCTCCAGCAGCCACAACCCGCCTGCGAAGAGACAGCTCACCGTCAGCACGGCCATCACCAGCACCCACAGCACCGCGGGCACCGCGGTGAGCCTGCCGAGCTGATCGGCGTCCGAATCCCTCGCCGCTCCCCGGCGCCGCTTGATCTGCAGCTCGACCACCGGCCGGACGCCGCCGAACAGCAGGAACCAGGTCAGCAGGTAGACGAAGATCGCCTGGAACCACGACGGCGCCACCAGCGCGACCAGTCCGAGCACCACCGAGCTGGCGACCACGGCGAACACGCCGTAGGTGTTGCGCACCATCACCAGCACGCCCAGCAGCATCAGCGCCATCACGATCAGCACGACGGTGATCAGATCCGACGAGAGCAGTCCGGCGAACACCAGTCCGAGCACCGCGGCCGCCGGGTACCCGGCCAGCGCGGTGAACGCCATCCCCGGTCCCTCCGGCTTGCCGCGGGAGACGGTGACCCCGGAGGTGTCCGAGTGCAGCTTGATGCCCTGCAGCCGACGGCCGACCAGCACCGCCGCGAGCGCGTGGCCCGCCTCGTGGACGAGCGTGATCAGGTTGCGGGCGATCCGCCATGGCCTGCCCGACAGCACCACGAGCAGTGCGAGACCACCGGTGACCAGAGTGATCGTGCCGGGCGGGGTGGACTGGGCGATGTCGGAAACCGTTTCGGCGGGAGACGAGCTCACCCCACCAGCTCACCACAGACCGGATATGTCCCGTGTCAGGCGGTCATCGAACCTCCGTTCCCGCGCGTGCGAAACTCCGGTCGTTCCGCAGGGCGAAGGCCACCCAGCTCCGGAACGGCCGCCACACAGCGGACAGCTCCTCCAGTTCCTCCGGTGGCGCCTCCGGCAGGTCGTACGCGGCCCGCATGGCTTCCTGCAGCCGAGGCTCGCCCGTGGGGAAGACGTCCGGATGCCCGGCGCCCCGGATCAGGATCAGCTGCGCCGAGAACGGGCCGATCCCCGGCAATCGCTGCAGCCAGCGCAACGCGTCCGGGACCGGCATCGCGCGCAGGTACGCGGCGTCGAGCAGACCGTCCTTGGCGGCGTTGGCCACCGCGCGCAACCGCTCGGCCTTCACCTCCGGCAGTCCGCGCCCGGCTTCCGGCCCGGCCAGGACGTCGGGCGCCGGGAACGACATGAGGACCTTCCCGCCGACGTCCACCGGCCTGCCGAACTCCTCGGCGAGCCGTCGTTTCACCGTGGCGGCCTGCGACATCTGCGTCCGGTGACTCAGGATCGCCCAGCAGGCCGCTTCGTACGGGGAGTGGAACAGGACGGGCCGCAGCCCTGGGAACGTCTGCTGCAGGCGGCGGACCACCGGATCCGCGGTGCCGATCTTGGCGAAGCCGACGCCGTCGACGTCCACGGAGAGGATCCGCCGCACTTGGGCGCCGACCTCGACGGCGAGCCCTTCTTCGGCGAAGACCTCCACCTCGATCGAGCCCGGCGATCTCTGTCTGACGGCCGCACCGACGTGCTCCCAACCCGCTTCGGCGGGGAAGGCGAAGCGCAGGGTGCCGGGTTCGGCGGCGGCGTCCGTGCGGCACGCGGGCGGGAAATCGGTCAGGAAGCGGATGGACTTGTCGAGATCGAACGGGCCGCGCACCGGGATGCGAAGCGTGGTCGAGGCGGTGTGCTGCAGGATCGAGCCGGTCATTTCGGGCTCCTTTGGCTGGGAACGGCGACTCACGGGAGATTAGAGACGGCCACCGACAGTTTCGGGTCGCGGCGGCGGGAATGTCGCGAACGGGCCGGTCATGGCAGATTCTCGGGTGACCACCGTGAAGGGAGCAGTCATGCCGGACCATCGCGAACGTCTTCAGAGCCTGCTGCGGCCGGGCATCACGACTGCCGGGCCGGAGCAGGATTTCCTGGATCTGCTGGGCGAAATCCCGCAGGCGGGACCGCCGACCGGACTCGCGCAGCGGCTGATGCGCACCTCCGCCGTGCCGATGATCTACGAGCGGTACTGGCGGCCGACGCTGGGCAGGGTCGCGAAAGGACTGACCGGCCCGAGCATGGCGGACGAGGTCCGGATCGCGATCGAAGCGCTCGGCCTCGGCCAAGGCCAAGTCGCGCTGGACGTCGCCTGCGGCACCGGCCGGTTCACCCGCGCGTTCGGCGAAGCGGTCGGCCCGGACGGGCTGTCCATCGGGCTCGACGGTTCGGTCACCATGCTGGAGAAGGCGCTCGCCGCGCCCAATCCGGCCGCGGTGACCTATCTGCGTGCCGACGCCGTCGACCTTCCGCTCGAAGATTCCACTGTGGACGCCGTCTGCTGTTTCGCCGCGCTGCACATGTTCGCCGACCCCGACGCGGCACTGGACTCCTTCACCCGCGTGCTGAAGCCCGGTGGCTCACTGGTGCTGCTGACCAGCGCCCGGCACAGTGACCAGCCGATGCGGCTGGCGGACACCTTCCTCGGCAGGCTGAGCGGACAGCGGATGTTCGACCGCGGCGAGATCGCGCTGAAGCTGTTCCGGCGCGGATTCGGCCACGTCGACGAGCGGTATTCCGGTGTCACGCAGATCGTCGCGGGGCAGCTACCGGTTAACATCCGGAAATGATCCGCTCTGAGCACGCTTCGCCGACTCCTCCCGACGACAGCTACCTCCGTTCGCTGGTCGACGCGACCGCGGACGCCGTCGCCGCGGCCGAACCGCTCGGCTCACCGCACGAGGGCGCGGACCCCGCTACCCGTGACGCCGTAAGCGCCGAGATCCGCGCGCTGACCGCGGATCTGGTGGGGCTGAGCCAAGACCTTCACGCTCATCCGGAAGAGGGTTTCGCCGAGCACCGCTCGGTTCGCGCTCTCGGGGACCTGCTCCGGCGGCACGGTCACGAGGTGACGATCGGCGCGGGCGGGCTGGACACCGCCCTGGTCGCGACCACTCCAGGAAGCGGCCCGCACATCGCGGTCCTCTCCGAGTACGACGCCCTTCCCGGACTCGGGCACGGCTGCGGGCACAACGTCATCTGCACCGCGGGCGCGGGCGGTTTCCTCGGCGCCGCGGCGGTCGCCGAGCGGCTGGGCGGCCGGGTCTCGCTGATCGGCACGCCTGCGGAGGAGGGCGGTGGCGGCAAGGAGACGATGGCCCGCGCGGGCGTCTTCGACGACGTCGACGCGGTGGTCATGCTGCACCCGTTCAGCCACGACATCGCCATGCATCCGTTCCTCGGCAGGCGGCAGCTGGAAATGGTGTTCCACGGTGTCGGCGCGCACGCTTCGGCTCAGCCGTTCATGGGACGCAACGCGCTCGACGCCGCCGTCGCCGCGTACCAGGGTGTCGCGGCACTCCGGCAGCATCTGCCCTCCAGCGACCGCGCGCACGGCGTCTTCACCGACGGTGGAGCGCGGCCGAATGTCGTTCCCGAACGCGCGGCGCTGCTGTTCTACCTCCGGTCGGCACAGCCGGACACGTTGCGCGACCTCGCCGAGCGGGTTTCCGCGATCGCGCGCGGCGCGGCGGAGATGACCGGTTGCGGTGTCGAACTGAAATGGGACGCCCAGCCCGCGTACCTGCCGATCCGGTTCAACACCACGCTCGCCGGGCGCTGGTCGGTGCATCAGGTGGACGCCGGCCGCAAACCGCTGCCGCCGGGGATCGTGCCCGAGTTTCTCACCGGCTCGACCGATCTCGGAAACCTTTCCTATCGGATGCCCGCGATCCACCCGATGATCGCCATCGCCGGGCCGACGACCGCCTTGCACACCAAGGAATTCGCGGCCGCGGCCGGTTCTCCGGACGGTGATCGCGCGGTCGTCGACGGCGCGCTGGGACTGGCACTGACCGCCGTCGACTATCTGGCCGACGCGGAACTCCGCGCCGCGGTGCACGAGGAATTCGAGGCGTCGGGCGGCGCCCTGGACGTGCCCACGTTCTTTGGCTGAGGAACGCTTAGTTTTCTCAGGAAATTCTTCTCAGGAAAGCACAGGGGTTTTCCACAGGAGGTTCACAAGTACGGGCGCGAATCTTGTTCCATGACCGAGAACGAGAGTCGGCCCGGCCCCGCCTCCACCGGTGGGCACCAGCCGCCGCATCAGCAGCAGTACCCCGGTTACACCCCTTGGCAGGCCGCGCCGAATCCGCTCTTCACGCCGCAGCAGGCCCAGACCCAGGCGCCGACACCGCCGCCGCGCAAGAAGGGCGGCCGGGTCGCCGTCCTCGTCAGCGCGACGGCGCTCGCCGCCGCCCTCGTCGGCGGGGTCGGCGGCGCGGCGCTCGTCGGTTTCAACTCCGCGTCGTCGGCGTCCGGCACGGGCTCGTCCACGGTGGCCACCGGGCAGTCCGTCGGGAACACCACTTCGGGTGACGTCAGCGGGGTCGCCGCGAAGGTGACGCCGAGCGTCGTCCAGGTGAACGTGACCACCGCGCAGGGTGAGGCTGTCGGCTCCGGCGTCATCCTGACGGCGGACGGGCGCATCCTGACCAACGCCCACGTGGTCGCCGACGCCCAAGGCGACGTCACCGTCACACTGTCGGATGGCAAGCAGTACAAGGCGAGCGTGGTCGGCGCCGACACGAAGGCCGACATCGCCGTCCTGCAGGCGAAGGGCGCGAGCGGGCTGACAGCGGCTTCGCTCGGCGATTCCGGCAAGCTCGCCGTCGGCCAGCAGGTCGTCGCGATCGGCTCGCCCGGTGGGCTGCAGAACACCGTGACCACCGGCATCGTAAGCGCGCTGAACCGCAAGCTCGACGAGCTCAGCAGCGGCCAGGAACGGCGCTCGCCGTACAGCAGGACCACGAACGAAGCCGGGCCGAGCTACACCGCGATCCAGACCGACGCCCCGATCAACCAGGGCAACTCGGGCGGAGCGCTGGTGGACGCGCAAGGGAACGTCATCGGCATCAACTCGGCGCTGTACAACCCGTCCTCGACGGGCAGCATCGGCATCGGTTTCGCGATCCCCATCAACGACGCGAAGAAGATCGTCGAGCAGATCGTCGGCTGACCCGGCCGTCTGGACCGCTGTCAGGGGGCGGCCCAGCAGGCGATGTCCGTGAAGGCCTCCTTCCCTACCTTCAGGGTAGGGAAGGAGGCCTTCACGGATTTCAGAGTTCGTACGTGAGGGTGAAGGTGTGGTTTCCCTCGTCGTCCTGGACGATCTCCGCCGTCCCGGTGATGCCGGCCAGTTCACCGTGACCGGAGCCCGGCAAGACGATCAGGTGATGCCCGTTCTCCCCCGCCGAGTGATGCAGGACGAAGCCACCTTTGCGGCCGTCGACGGACACGGTCAGCCGCTCGAAGGCGACGTACGCCGACGACGTCTCGTTCACCGCCGTGAGCATCTCGACGGCGCTGGTCCCCTCGACGGCTCCGGTGAACGTCTTGGTCAGCAGCACACGCGAGAACTCGGTGCCTTCGGGCTTCTCGGTGGCTTGCGGGTCCCAGCCGTCCACGGTGAACGCGGCTGTCGCGGTGTTGGTCATGACTCCGAGTCTGCCGGACATACCTGACAGAACGCGTCAGGTATTTTCACCGCCTCCGGTTCCCGAACAGGCCGCGCGTGATCTCCCGCCCGAGCGCGCTCGCCGCCGAGCGGAGGAACGACTTCACCGCCGGGTTGCTCATCGCCTGCTCGACCATTCCCGGCGCTTCCTTCTCCGGTTTCGGAGCGGGAGGCGCTTCCGGCGGCGGAGCCTCACCGGCGGGCGGCGCCGCCACTTTCGCGGCGAGCTTCTCGTAGGCCGACTCACGGTCGATCGTCTCGGCGTACTTCGCGTGCAGGTCCGAAGAGGCCGTCGCCGCGGAGATGGCCTCGGCGCCGATGGACCCCATCTTCGAACGCGGCGCGCGCAGGCGGGTCCACGCGACCGGCGTCGGAGCACCACGCTCGGACAGCACGGTGACGATCGCTTCGCCGATACCGAGCGAAGTCAGCGCCGAGTCCAGTTCATAGTGCTTCGTCTTCGGGTATGTCTTCACCGTCTTCGTCAGCGCCGCCTGGTCCTCGGGCGTGAACGCGCGCAACGCGTGCTGCACCCGCGCGCCCAGCTGGGACAGGACGTTGTTCGGGATGTCCGTCGGAAGCTGCGTGCAGAAGAACACGCCGACGCCCTTCGACCGGATCAGCTTCACGGTCTGCTCGATACGCTCCAGGAACGCCTTCGACGCCCCGTTGAACAGCAGGTGTGCCTCGTCGAAGAAGAACACCAGCTTCGGCTTGTCGAGGTCACCCTCTTCGGGCAGCTCCTCGAACAACTCGGCCAGCAGCCACATGAGGAACGTCGAGAACAGCGCGGGCTTCGACTGGAGGTTGTCCAGCTCCAGCAGGGTCACCATCGCCTTGCCGTCGACCTCGCGCATCAGGTCGTGGACGTCCAGCTCAGGCTCGCCGAAGAAGTCCTCGCCGCCCTGAGCCTCCAGATTGGACAACGACCGGAGGATCACCCCGGCCGTCGCGGCCGAGACGCCGCCGATGCCCTTGAGGTCCTCCTTGCCCTCGTCACTGGTCAGGTGCGTGATGACCGAGCGGAGGTCCTTCGTGTCCAGCAGCGCCAAGCCGCGCTGATCGGCCCAGTGGAAGATCAGGCCGAGCGTCGACTCCTGGGTATCGTTGAGCCCCAGCACCTTCGACAGCAGGATCGGGCCGAAACTCGTGATCGTCGCCCGGATCGGCGCCCCCTTGCCACCCGTCCCCAGCGACAGGAACTGCACGGGGAACGCGGCAGGCTCCCAGGAGTCCCCCAGCTCGTCCGCGCGTTTGGCGATCTTGTCGTTGCTCTCGCCCTGCGCGGCCAGACCCGACAGGTCGCCCTTCACATCCGCCAGCATCACCGGCACACCGGCGGCCGACAGCTGTTCGGCGATCAGCTGCAAGGTCTTGGTCTTGCCGGTACCGGTCGCGCCCGCGACCAGCCCGTGCCGGTTCAGCGTCGCCAGCGGCAGCCGGACCGTCGCCCCGGCGTCGGCCTTCCCGTCGATCACGACGGCGCCGAGCTCCACCGCCGCCCCCTCGCTCACGTAACCCTGCGCGATCTCCTGGGCTGGACCCTGTTCGGCCACTGTCGCTCCCTGGTCTGTGATATGGCTCACCTGAGGATGCACACGCTGCCAGCAACGCGCCGAACCCGCACGTCGCGCGCCGCGAATCCCCGTGTCGGGTTAGGGTTTCGGAGTGAACGACCGCCTAGTCTGGATCGACTGCGAGATGACGGGGCTCGACCTCGGCAAGGACGCGTTGATCGAAATAGCCGCGCTGGTGACCGACGCCGAGCTCAACGTCCTCGGCGAAGGCGTCGACATCGTCATCCACACCGACGACGAAACCCTCGACGGCATGCCGGAGGTCGTCCGCGAAATGCACGCCCGCTCCGGCCTCACCGAAGAGGTACGGCGCTCCACCGTCACCATGGAAGAAGCCGAGCAGCGCGTGCTCGAGTACATCCGAGCGCACGTGCCCGAGGCCAACGTCGCCCCGCTCGCCGGCAACTCCATCGCCACCGACCGCGGCTTCATCACCCGCGACATGCCCGCCCTGGACGGGCACCTGCACTACCGCATGGTCGACGTCTCGTCGGTGAAGGAACTCGTCCGGCGCTGGTACCCGCGGATCTACTACGCCAAGCCCGAAAAGGGCCTCGCGCACCGCGCCCTCGCCGACATCAAGGAGTCCATCGGCGAGCTCGACTACTACCGGCGCGCCGCCTTCGTCCCGCAGCCCGGCCCGACCACCGAACAGGCCAAGGCCGCGGCCGCTGAAGTGCAGGAACGCCACGAACGGTAACCCGTTGCGAGCCCCGGAAACGGGCACGCTAATATAGTGCGGCCGAGGTGATGGGAAGCTTCCCGAGCCCGGCGATGGTGGGCGTAGCTCAGCTGGTAGAGCACCTGGTTGTGGTCCAGGAGGTCGCGGGTTCGAAACCCGTCGCTCACCCCATCACCCCAGTTCGGCCGGTCTTTCCGGCAGGCTGGGGTTTCGCTTTTCCAGGGGTACCGGTAACGCGGCGTGGCCCTCACGCGAGTTCAGAGGAGAACTCGCGCGGAGGACGCCATGGGACGATGGCCGGTCTTGATGATCTCGGGACTCTTCGTACTGGCCGGGGCCTGCACGGCCTACCCGCCGGACCAAGTACCAGCACCAGCGAAGGCGTCGACACCCGTCACGACCGTGACAGCGACGCCGTCCACTTCGGCGCCGCCGCCGGTGACCGTGACGGTGAGCCCGCCCAAACCGGCGAAGCCGTCGACCTCGGCGCTGAAGTCACCGTGGCGATGCGAGCCCGGTTATCCGAACTGCACGAAGGCTCAGTCCCAGAAGTACCTCGCCGACCTCGAGTACCAGAAGTGCCGACGCGATCCGGAGAAGATCTGGGACACCCACACACAGAAGTGCCGCTACAAGACCAGCGGCGAGACACAGTGGGAACACTTCAACGGAACACCTCTGCCCGGAACGCCATGAGGGGTCCCCTTGGGACGGAAATCGTCCTAAGGGGACCCCTCAGGGGATCAGGTCAGTTCCGGTCGCCGCCGGTCTTCCAGTCGTCCCACGACATCTGCCACACCGACCAGCCGTCGGTCGGCTCCAGCACCTGCGGGCCGGAGTTGGCGACCGTGATGATGTCGCCCTTCTTGGAAGTGTCCATCAGCCACTTCGCGTTCTCGGTCGACAGGTTGATGCAGCCGTGGCTCACGTTCCGTTTGCCCTGCGAGCCGACCGACCACGGCGCCGAGTGGTAGAAGATGCCGCTGTTCGACATCCGCACCGCGTACTTCACGAACGTCCGGTAACCGGCCTTGCTGTCCGACGGGACGCCGTAGGTGCCCGAGTCCATCGTGTACCCGGTGTGCTCGCTCATCACCGTGTAGGTCCCGGCCGGGGTGCTGCTCGACGGCTTGCCCATCGAGATCGGCATCTGCTTGACCTCTTGGTCGTTCACCACGACCTTCATCTGGTGCGTGCCACCGTCCGCGGTCGCGACCAGCTTGTCGCCGACGACCACCTTGGCGGGCTTGTCCTCACGGCCGAAGGTGTTGTTGCCGAGGTTCTTGCCGTAGATCGCCGCGTTGACCGAGATCTTCGTGCCCGGCTTGAAGTACTCCTTGGGCCGCCACATCACGGTCTTCTCGCCGAACCAGTGGAACGCGCCCTCGGCCTGCGGCTCGGTGACGATCTTCAGCGCCTTCTCGGTCGCCGCCTTGTCCGGCACGTTGCCGGTGAAGGTGAAGATCAACGGCAACCCGACACCGACGGTCTCCCCCTCGACCAGGTTGATCGAGACACCGATCTGCTTGCCCGGCTTGGACGTCGAGAACGTCGAGGTCGCGGTGACCGGCTTGCCGTCGGTCCCGGTCGCGGCCGCGGTGACGGTGTAGGTCTTGCCGTAGCCGAGCGGTTCCGCCGACTCCCAGCCCGAACCGTCCTCCTTCGGCTTGCCCGCGACGACCTTGCCGTCGGCGCCGGCCAGCTTGACCTCGCCCACCTTGCCGTCGGCGACGGCGACCGTGACCGGCTCGCCGGGCGCCACGTCCGCCGCACCCTGCGCCGGGGTCAGCGTCACCGCGGCGGGCCTCGGCTCGGGAGCGGGCGCGCCGCTCTGCTGCGAGCCACCAGGAGCGCCACCCGGAGACGGCGTTTCACCCGACGGTGTACTGGTGCAGGCCGCCAGTGTGAACCCGGCCACCAAAGCCACCAACGCCACCCGCGACCGCCCCGTCGCTCCCCAGACCCTCATGCACACCGCCCGTTTCGCGTGGTACCAACCCCAACGTCTGGCTATAGTGTGCCTGACCGGCCGCAACGCCTGCGGCCGGATGGCCGAATCCAGGCAGGCCCGCCGTAAGGGGACCCCCCTGAAACGGGCCTCTGCAACCCTGTGTTAATGTTTTCCACGTCGCCAAGGGGAACACCAAAGCGACGGAACAAGCAGGCGCCATTAGCTCAATTGGCAGAGCAGCTGGCTCTTAACCAGCGGGTTCGGGGTTCGAGTCCCTGATGGCGCACAGTAAGAAACCAAAGCCCACCTGCAGGATTTCTCCTTGAAGAGGATCTTGCCGGTGGGCTTTGCTCATGAGTGGGGCCGTACCAGCCACTCTTTTATTTCTTGGCCTTCTTTGCGTCGACTCCGGTCTCCTTTGTCGCCGGGCGTGTTTCTTGCCTGCCTGGCCGCGCATACGGGCCGCTTCCAGTGCCAGCTCCGCCGTTATGCGCCAAGCAGGGCAACACGCTGGTGTCGTCTGCCGCGGCACGCGGTCTGCCCGCCCGCGCGACTCCGGATCGCGAGCGGGCAGACCACCTGTTGTCAGCCTTGCTTGGCGCGGCGTTTCCGGCTCAGCAACGCGAGTGTCGCGCCTGTGCCGAGGAGCAGGACACCGAGGAGGAGAATCCACGGCAGGCCGGAGATGCCGGTGGAGGCCAGTGGCCCCGAGGCTTTCCCGGACGGGGCCGGTGTTGTCGGCGGGACGGACGTCGGTGGTGTCGACGCGGGTGGTGTCGACGTCGGAGGTGCCTGTGGGATGTAGACACCGGCGTCGATCGTGTGATCAACGCCTCCGGGGATTGCCGGTGCCGTGACCGGGGCATATCCGTCGCAGAGTCGCCCGGTGGTCGGCGGGTCCACATTGGAGTCGTGTACCCGGTCGGTCTTGACCAGCGGAAGCGTGAACCGAAGGTCGGTGGCCGGCGGGCGGCCTGGCACCTTGCCGGTGTCCACGGTGCAGACGTCGAACTGCACGGTGTACTTGGCGCCTGGCTCGAGTTGGTAGGCGGCACCGACACCACCGAAGTAGTACTCGCCCGCCGCATCGGTCTTGGTCGTGGCGACCTTCTTACCGGTGGAGTCCACCAGGCTGATCGTCGCGCCCGGTAGCCGCACGTCCGCCGGATCCTGGATGCCGTTGTGGTCGCCGTCGAACCACACCAGGTTGCCGATCTGGATCGGCGCGTTCGCCGCCTGGTACGCGATGGCCCCGAGCCCACCGGCCTTGCCGAACCCGTGGCTCGGGTTTCGACCGACGAACTCGTGGGCGTTGGCGGCAGGGTTGTTACCGGGCCCCACCCCGGTCTTGATGTCGTAGTAACCGGTCCCGGCGGTGGCGACGTTGACGGTCGGGTCCATCTGCGTGCTGACGACCCATTGCTGCTGCGGAATGTAGGCGACCGATCCCAGTGCGGATTCCTGGTGCGCTGCCGGGCGCCGGAAGTAGTCACCGGGGAAGTACTCGACCACGTCGCCTGTCTGGCCGCCGGTGATGTCGTTGTTCGCGTGGTTGGGGCAGTTCCCGGTGCCTTCCCAGGAGTACCCACCGGCGGGGTTGACACAGGCCATGTTGATGTCACCACCGGCAAAGCCGCGTTCCGTGGTGTCCCTGCCCGGACGGGGGTCCAGCGAATCCCAGCCCACCACGTCCATGAACCGGTCGCGGAAGCCGAGGATCATCGACCCGTCACGCGCGAAGGCCAGGCTGGCCAGTGCCGGCTGCGGACCGATCATCGTGCCGCCACTGCCCACGGCGTGTTCGTCCCAGGTCGCCAGGTCGTTGTTCCACGGGTTCCAGTGGTCGGTCTGGCCGGGAGCCGACCGGCCGCTGAGGACCTCGCCGCGCTTGAAGTCGAGCGGCTGGGTCAGCACGGTGGTGAACCGCGTGCCGTCGTAGGCGTAGACGACAGCCTTCAGATCCGCGCGGTTCTGCGTGCTTTCCGCGCTGCACACACCACCGACGTACACGGTGCTGTCGTGTGCGGCGACAGCGAAGGGCCGCCAGTCGGTGGGCGCCGCGCAGCCAGGGTCCGGGACCGGGACCGTGGCCCGTGCTGCCGGCGCGGTGGCACTGGTGGCGTCGAAGCTGACCAGGCTCCGGGTCAACATGTTCAGCGCGTACAGCGAGGAGCCGTCCTCTGAGAGGGCCAGGCCGCCGATGCTTTCCTTGCCCGGCGCGTCGACGAACCCGCCGTCCTTGATCATGTTGGTGGTTTCATGGGGCGTCACCGCGGTGCCCGGCACCTTCGCGAACAGGGTCGGTGCGCCGCCGCCGTCGACCGGCACGGTGTAGATCGCGTCCCCGCCACCCGGCCCGTACAAGGCGTGCCGCCGGGCGAACGCGCTCTGGAACAACTGGCGACGGTGCTTGTCGTAGGCCAGCCCGAACGTCGTGCCCACTTGGGCTTGGGTGGCGAGCGTGGTCGGGCACGCGACATCCTCAGGACACGTACCGCGGGTGTTCACCCCGAACGCCACCAGCGCCCGTGTGTCCGCCCCGCCGGCACCGTTCTGGATCGGCACGAAATACCGGGTATCCGGCAGGCTGTAATCGGCGGGATTCCAGACCCCGGTGATCACCGAATCGTTCTCGCCGTTCGACACGTCCACAAAGGTCGTGAAGCTGTCGAAATGATTGGCCGCCGTCGAGGCAGGTGCTGCCCGCAAATAGTTGCTGTAGGGCGCCGGGACAGTGACGTCGACGCGGTAGTGGCCACCGTTCAGCACGGCGGACGGCGGCACGACGACCTTTCCGGTGGCATCGGTGACGCCGGTGACGTGACGACCTTCAGGGTCGGAGACGTCGACCCGCATGCCTTGCTGCGGCACGTCCATCGTCGTGTTGATCACGCCGGTGCCGAAGAAGTCCCGTAACACCTGGACCGTCAGCGTTCCGTCAGCAGGCGACGCGGCGGCTGTCCCGGCCGTCGCCCCGGTGGTGGCGCTGCTTGCCAACAACAGACCAGCCAACCCCACCCGCGCCGGCAAACCCATACGCGCCAGGGTTCTCCGGCTCACTCTCCTGCCGGCTCGGCTCATCGGTATCCCCTTGTGAAGTCGTCGTGAACCGTCATAGCCAACCAGAGCGGCGTTGTCCCGTGTGTCGGAAATCGGGTGAATCAGGGGGTGAATCAGCGAACCTGTTAACGTCGCGCCGCGTGCGGACCACGAGAACCCGGCGACGTTTCCCACTGCACCGACGGCTGCGGCCGCGCTGGGTGGTGGCCGTCATCGTCATCGCGGCGGTCGGCGTTGCCACGTTCGTCGTCATCGGCGGCGATTCCGGGCCTTCTGGTCCGCGTGCGCTGACCTCGGACGAGGTGAACCGGCTGGCGATCACGCGGTTCCGCAACTACGAGGCGGGAGGCCGCGCGGTGACGATCACCGTGCCGACCACCGCCGGCGGGCTGGTCATCACCGGATCCATCGACTACCGGGCCAAACTCGGTTACGGAGTGGTGCGCGGCACCGGGCGGGATACGTCCGGCGACGGGCTGATCCAATGGGATACCGCCACCGTGTTCGTCCATCCGATGACGAACGCGCCGACGGAGGCACCGGCATCGCCACCCGGATCTGCTTGGCATCGCCGCCCTTTGCAAACGGCAGGCAGTTCGCTGGACAGTTCGTTGCTCATCGCGCTCGGTCTCGGTAGCGACCGGCCGGACAACGCCGAACTGTTGCCGCAGAACGGCGCCGCCTGGGTTGGTCCGGACCAGGTGAGCGGCCATCAGGTGGACGTGATGTCCGGGCCGGGCACTCCTGCCAAGCCCGGTACAGCGGGCAACGTCCGCTACTGGATCGGCTCGGACGGCACCATGCACCGGGTTCAGGCCGACGTGGCTTCCGAGCCGCAGCCGGTGACCATCGACTTCGACACCAGGGCCTACGTTCCGGTCCAGCCGGCACCCGGAGTCACCCCGGCGCGGTAGCCGCCGCTCAGGATGTCCGCACCAGCGCGCCATCGGCCAGCAGTGACGCCGACGGCAGCGGGATCTTCGCGATGTCCGGTAGCACGGGAACGGCCGGAACAGCGGTGGCGCCGGTGGCGGCATTCGGGAACAGCGGCTGCGGGGCGGGCGCGGCCACGTCGGTGAACGGGATACCGCGAGGCGGCTTCGGGCTCGTCCACGTGCCGGACGGCGCGGACGACCGGTCGGCGACCGGGCAGGACGCGGTCGTCGCGAGCTGAGCGGGCACCGTCGTCGCGAGACCGTTGCCGCGCAGGCAGTTGCCCTGTCCCTGGGTGGCGGTGGGGAACGTCCAGCCGACATCGACACCGTTGGCGGCGAAGGTGTTGTCCACGATCTGGTTGCCGTTCGGCGGGATGTCGGCGGTCGCGGTGAGCACCAGCCCGGCGTTGACATTGCCGTCGATCCGGTTGCGGACGACCTGATTGTCACTGCCGCCATCGATGCCGATGCCGATCCCCCACCCGCCGTCCGCCTGTTCGGGAGTCGGGGTCTGCTGGTTGGCCGCGATCAGGTTGCCTGCGACATGGGCACCCTGCTGCGGGAGAAGCTTCTCCTGATGGTCGGAGTTGGTGGTGAGCCCGACCCGGTTACCGACGAACCGGTTACCGACCACGTACATGTCCCCGCTGGCGTTGGTGCCTTCGTAACCGACCGCGTTGAGTTCGGCGATGTTGTCCCGCACCACGATGCGACAGGGCTTGCACTGCCCGACATAGATCCCGGAGTCAGCCGAACCTGACGCGTACGAGTGTTCGATGACACCGTCTTGGGCGGAGAACGCGTAGATGCCGTACAGCCCGTTGCGGGTGGCGGTCACGTGGGAAACCAGGAACGACTTCAGGAAGGCGACCGGCTCGTCGCCGGTGTCGTAGCCGCCCTGCCCCGGAGTTCCGGTGGCCGCCTTCGCCGAACCGGTGACCAGAACCCCGTTCTGCGTATTGTTCTTCACGGTCAGGTTCTCCACGGCCACCCCTGGCGCGGTGACGACGATCCCGTTCGGCTGCCGCACTTGCCCGTCGATCACGACCGTGTCGCGTGACTCGCCGCGAAGAGTGATCTGAGCCGTGCCGACCTTGACCGACTCGTGGTAGACACCGGGCGCGACCAAGACCAGGTCGCCGGGCTGGGCGAGGGATACCGCGGCGGAGATCGTCGAGGCGTCGGACGGCACTCGGATCGTCACGTGCGCACCGGCCGGCCTGCTGCCCTGGCCCGATCCGGCATCGACGGCGCAGCCCGCCACCATGAGGGTCAGTGTGCCGAATACCGCCACGATCACGCGAAAACCGAAACGAGGCATGCTCTCCAGTTTGGCACCACCGCCGAATTCGCCCGCGGCTGGGCGGATATGGCACGCTCCACATCCGTGCGCCAAGCCGAAAACAACCCGTCACGCCGTGCGTTTCTCGGTGCCACCGCCACCGTGCTGGCCGCCGGCCTCACCGCGGGGTGTGAATCGGATTCCGCCCAGCCGGGCCGGGCCGACACTTCCGCGTCGACCACGCCGGTGCCGCCGGCAGGTCTTCATCAAGCTGGAATCACGCTCCCGCAACAAGCCCAGCCCAACCTGCTGGCCGTCGTGGCCGACGTCGCCGATGGTGTGGCGGTGGGCCCGTTACTGGCCGAACTCGGCGAGGCCGTCGGCACCCTCACCGCGGGGACCGACACACGACTTCTCGGCCTGTCACCGGGCGATCTCACCGTGACGATCGGGGTGGGCCCCCGGCTGGTGCGCATGGCCGATCCTGCCTTACCCGGCACCACGGAACTCCCCGAGTTCTCCCGCGAACGGATCGCCCCACAGGCACGTGGCGGGGACCTGCTGATGCAGATCTGTGCCGGCGACGCCGTCGTCATACCGGTCGTCGCGGCCGCACTCCTGCACCAGGCAGGCGACAGGGTCCGCGAACGCTGGCGCCAGTCCGGGCGTCGCGGTTCGACCATTCCAGTGGCTCCGGGCCTTACCGCGCCCCGAAACGTGTTCGGTTTCATCGACGGCATCGTGGGTCCGCACACCGCCGCCGAACAGGAACGAGACCTGTGGCTGGCCGGGCCGTCCCCGGTCACCCACGGCACCATCGCCGTGCTCCGGCGCATGGAACTCGACCTGTCACGGTTCGCCGCGTTGCCCGTCGCCGCACAGGAGGCGGTCTTCGGTCGACGCCGGGACACCGGCACCCCCCTCTCCGGCGGCGCCATCGCCGCCGATCCAGACCTCGGCGCCAAAACGCCGGACGGGCGCTATCTGATCCCGGCCGATGCCCACCTGCGCAGAGCGCACCCCACCGCGGTCGGCGTCGGCCTCATGCTGCGCCGCTCCTACAACATCGACGAACCCGCACCCGGCCTGCTCTTCGTCAGCTTCCAGAACGACATCCGAACATTCACCAACACCCTCACCCGGATGGACAGCGGCGACGCGCTGCTGCCGTTCACCACCACCACCGTCGGCGCGAGCTTCCTGATCCTCCCAGGGTTCGACCGGCAAAAGCCGCTTGGCGCCACGCTCTTCCGCTAGAGCACGCCGAGTTCGTAAGCCCGCATCAGCGCGTCCTCGCGGCTGGACGCGTTCAGCTTGCGGTAGGCGCTTTTCACCTGCGTGCGCACGGTGTTGACGGACACGACGAGCTTGCGCGCGACCTCCGCGATGGTCAGGCCCGCGTCCAGTTCGCCGAGGACCACCTGCTCCCGGTTGGTCAGCTCCACCAGCTCGACGCGTTCCGGGAACACCGGACGGGCCCGCGCCAGACGCTGTACCGCCTCATCGGTCAGGGGAAGCTCGCCCAGCCGGATCACCTCATCGCGATCGCCCGGCGACAACGAGGCGAGCGAGAGCACCTCATCCGGCGTCCGCACGCGGCGGACCGGCACGAGCGACCGGCGTGCCTCGTCCTCGTCACCCATACGCAGTGCGGCGATCGCCTTGAGCAGCAGCATCTGCCGGACGTCCCGGCGCGATGTGGTTTCGTGCCAGGACGTACGCGAGGCCATCGCGCGGACCACCTCGTATTCGCCGTTGAGCAGGCGGAGCCGGGCGGTCGGCAGCGCCAGCCACGATCCCTGCGGGTCCGCCTCCTTGATCAACCGCAGTGCGCGGGTGGCCTGGCCGGTGGCGATCAGCAGCTCGATGTGGGCACGTCGGATCACCTGGAAGGCGGTGCCCTGCTCGACGAGCTCGGGCGCGTGGCCGAACGGGAGCGTGCCCAGATGGGCCAGCGACGTCGCCGGATCTCCGAGGTACAACCCGTGCGCGAACGTCAAGGCCGCCACGAACGGCCAGACCTCCAGTTGCTTCGTACCGTCCCCGGTGATCTCCAGGCAGTCCGCGAGGCCCGCCTGGTCGTGGCGGTCCAGCGCGTCCCAGCCCTCGGCGATCGTCCCGCCGACGGTGAGCAAGAAACGGACCCGCTCGGAGGGCGACTCGAAACCACGCATCCGTTCAAGCCACTGATGAGCGAGGGCACCGTGACCGAGATGCGCGAAGATCATGGCGAGATTCGCGGCGGCGTTGAGGGCGGTGGCCGCCGTTTCCGGCGCGACCGTCGCGCGCTCGTACGCCTGGCGGTACCACCCCACCGCGGCCGGGAAGTCGTCCATCAGCGAACGCGTCAGACCTCGTTGCATGGCAAGCCATCCGGTGCGCGGTTCCACATCGGCGCCGGGCAGCGAGCTGAGCTGCGCCGCACGGACCATGAGGCGCTCGCCCAGCTCCTCGGCCTCGGCGCTCGCCCCTCGCATACGCAACCCGATCATCGCCGCGGTGCCGACGGTGACGAGTGTCGCCACCGAAGTCTCGCCCGCGATGTCCATCGTCGCGGCCAAGCGGGTGCCGAGCTCCGTGTAGTGGCGCAGATAGGGCCTGAGTTCGCTGACGTGGGGTTGGTTCATCGCGTGGTAGGCGCTGATCCACGAGATCATCAGGCGCGGACGAGCGCGCAGCTCCTCGTCCGGCACCTGGCTGAGCACGAAAAGCAGCCGACCGGCGAGGTCACCCTCCACGGCGAGGATGTGCTGGTCGCACAAGGCTTCGAGCGCGGACCAGTCACCGTCCTCGGCGATCCTGGCCAGCGTTTCCGGTAACTCGGCAACCGACACACCAGCGGGTTGCGTTCTGGACGGCACCGTCTCTGCCCCTCCCCAGGCCAGGCCGATGGATCTTGATCACAAGTATGAGGTGCTTGGGTTTTCCGCCCCACTCAACCCTGTGGACAAGAGATCACCTTGGCACGCAGACGCAGCAGCCGTCATGTCCTACAACCGGGTGAACTTGCCCCCCAACCGGAGCAACGGAACAACGCGGTGATCGGCACCCGAGCCTGACTTCCGACGGTGGGGCACCGTGTCTCGAAGGCCCCCTTTGAGACGTTCAACGTCCTGAAGGCCCCCTTTGAGACATCCCGAAGTGCGGCCGAGGGCACCAGAACCGGCAGGGCTCACTGTCCATTGTGGCCGGTTCCGCGCCGGTACTCGCTGGGGCTGCAACCGTGTTCTCTGCGGAAAGTGCGCGAGAAGTAGAACGCGTCGTTGTAGCCGATGGTCCTGGCGATCTCGGAGATGTCGCGGGACGTGGTGGCCAGCAGTTCGCGCGCTCGGGCCATCCGCAGGCGTTTGGCGTATTCGACCACGCCGCAGCCCGCCGCCATCCGGAACAGGGCCGCGAAGTGCGAGGGAGACAGTCCCGCCGTGCGCGCCAGCTCCTTGACGATCACCGGCTTCGCGAAGTTGTGCCGCAGGTACTCCAGCGCCTGGCGAACCGGCTCGGTGGGCCGGTGGACCTCGGTCAGCGCGTCCGCGGCCAGCTGCGACAGCAGGGTCCAGCCCGCGCCGGAGGCCGAGATGAGGTGCGGGAAGGTCTCGTCCCGTTCGAGGAAGCCGATGGCGTCGTCGATCGCCGCGACGGCCCGGTAGGCGTCGCGCACCTCGACGATGGCTGCTCCGCCGTCCGGCGTGACGACCGAGAGCAGTTCCGAGACCTGGGAGCCCGCGGCGTGCAGCCACCAGATCGTCCAGGGGTCGCGCGAGTCCGCCCAGTAGAAATGCGGGCGGGACGGGGGCAGGACCAGGGCGTTTCCCGGCCTGATCACGCTCACCCTGCCGTCGACCTCGCAGTGCCCGACCCCGTCGGTGCAGACGATCACGATGGCTTCCGGCGCGCTGCGCGGGCGGCGCATGCCGTGGTTGGCCGCGCTGGGGAAGTACCCGGCGTCGGTGACGAGCAGGCCCGAGGTCGGGGCCCTGCGCAGGGCCGACGCCACCAGCGGCCGCGGCACCACGCGCAACCGCTGACCTGGGAAGCCATCGGGCAGCAGCATCCGCTCACCGTACAGCCGGCAGTCGAATCGTCCAGGTGACTCGGTCGAATCGGCCATCCCGCCGAACGGGTGCCCCGGCATAGCGTTGCCGCATGTCACAGGGTGAATCGACGCTGATCCTGCCGCCCCGACCCGCCGAGCACGCCGAGGCCGGGGTCGCGGCGTGGCGGGCGGGGGTGACGATCGACAGCTACCTTCCCGAGGCGCCCGGCCGGTATCCCGCCTACCTGGACCGGCGCGTCTATCAGGGCTCCTCCGGGCGGGTGTACCCACTGCCGTTCCATGACCGGATCAGCCCGGTGAAGGCCCCGGCGGAGTGGGACGCGGTGCACCTGGAGAACCGCTGGCTGCGGCTGATGGTGCTGCCCGAACTCGGTGGCCGCATCCACGTCGCTTTCGACCGCACCCGGAACTACGACTTCTTCTACCGCAATCAGGTGATCAAGCCCGCTCTCGTCGGCCTGGCCGGTCCGTGGGTCTCCGGCGGGGTCGAGTTCAACTGGCCGCAGCACCATCGCCCCGCCACGTTCCTGCCTGCCGACGTCGAGATCGAGCACGAGCCCGATGGTGCCGTGACCGTGTGGTGCTCCGACCACGACCCCTTCGACCGGATGAAGGGGATGCACGGCGTCCGGATGCGGCCCGACAGCGCCGTCATGGAGTTGCGGGTGCGGCTGTACAACCGCGGCGAGCGGACCCGGACGTTCCTGTGGTGGACGAATATCGCCGCGCGAGCGGACGAGAACTACCAGTCGTTCTTCCCCCGTGACGTGCGCGTGGTCGCCGATCACGCCAAGCGCGCGACGACCGGCTTCCCCGCCGCGGATAGGCCCTACTACGGGGTCGGCTACCCGGCCCGGCACGACGAGGTCGGCACGGTCGCCGGTGGCGCGCGGGTCCGCGGCGACCGCCTCGACTGGTACCGCAACATCCCGGTGCCGACCTCGTACATGTGCGTGGGCAGCAAGGAAACGTTCTTCGGCGGCTACGACCATGCCGCGCGGGCCGGGTTCGTGCACGTCGCCGACCGGCATATCGCCGTCGGGAAGAAGCAGTGGACCTGGGGCGCTTCGGAGTTCGGTGACGCGTGGGGCCGCAATCTGACCGACGACGGCTCGGCCTACGTCGAACTGATGGCCGGGGTCTTCACCGACAACCAGCCGGACTTCTCCTTCATCGCGCCTGGGGAGACGAAGGTGTTTTCCCAGTTCTGGTATCCGATCCAGGAGATCGGCCCGGTGCAGGCGGCGACCGTGGACGCCGCCGTGCGGGTGGACCTCCGGGAAACGAGCGCGCGGGTCGGAGTCGCAGTGACAGCTGACCGCCCCGGCTGCCGCATGGTGCTCGTCGACGGCGCTGGGGCCGAGGTCGCCGAGGTGCGCGCCGACCTCGCGCCGGGCAAGCCCTTCCAGGAGAGCATCCCGCTGCCACAGCCCGCCGATCGACTCGTGCTGCGCGTCCTCCACGGTGACGAACTGCTGGTGGAGTGGGATTCCGTGGTCCCCAGCGCGGACGATCAAGTCACCCCGGCGCGCGAGCCGGCGGCGCCCGAGGACGTGCCGACCGTGGAAGAGCTGGCCGTGATCGGCGCGCACCTCGATCAGTACCGGCACGCGACGCGCTCGCCGGAGCTGTACTGGCGTGAGGCGGTGCGCCGCGATCCCGCACAGGTCGCGGCCAATGTCGGGCTCGCCGGGCGCGCGTATCAGCGTGGCGACTTCGCCGAGGCGGAGAAGTCGTTGCGGGTGGCCGTTTCCCGGCTGACGACGCTGAACCCGAATCCGGTCGACACGACCGCGCTGTACTGTCTCGGTCTCGTGCTGGAGCGGCTCGGCCGGGCCGAAGAGGCTTACGACGCCTACGGTTCCAGCTCCTGGGCGCGGGCGTGGCGGGCGCCGGCGGGCTATCGCATGGCACGCATCGACACCGCACACGGGCGGAACGAGGAGGCACTGGCCCGGCTTCAGGATGTGCTGCGCACCGAGCCGGAGCACCTCCAAGCCCGTGCGCTCCGGGTGATCGTGTTGCGCCGTATCGGAAAAGACGGTCAAGCGGCAGAACTCGCCGAAGCCACCCATGCGCTCGATCCCCTGGACTGGTGGACGCGCGATCTGCTCGGCCTGCCTCTCGGCACGGACGCGCAGACCTGCCTTGACATCGCGCTGGAGTACATCGGCGTCGGTGAGCGCGATGCGGCGCTGCGGGTGCTCGACGTCGCCCGCGAGCGGGAGGGTGTTCGCGCGATCGGACAGACAGCGGCCGGGCCGTTGCTGGAGTACTACCGAGCCGAGGTGCTGCGCGAGCTGGGCAGGGACCGCGAGGCGCGCGAAGCCGTTGAGAGGGCGCAAAGTCTCGACGCGACGTGGTGTTTTCCTTCGCGGTTGGACGACGCGTTGACGCTGGAGCGTGCGGCGGCCTCCGACGACACGGACGCGCGGGCCCGCGCGCTGCTCGGACACTGGCTCTACGCCAACGGACGCCCCGATGACGCGTGCACGGCCTGGAACGCCGCGGCGGCGATCGACCCGGATGATCCCGTGGTGTGGCGGAACCTGGGGCTCGCGGCCTTCAACCACCTCGGTGACGCCGACCAGGCGTGCGCGGCCTACGACACCGCGCTCGCCGTCGCGGGGGACGACGCCAGATTGATCTTCGAGCGTGACCAGCTCAGTGCGAGGCTCGGCGTGCCGCCCGCGCAACGGCTGGACTGGCTCCTGCGGAACCGCGCCCTGGTCGAGACGCGGGACGACGCCACCATCGAGCTCGCGCATCTCCTGATCACCGCCGACCGGCTCGACGAGGCCCGCGAACTGCTGCTCGGCCGCACCTTCCAACCGTGGGAGGGCGGTGAGGGCGACGTGCTGCGCGTGTGGGACCGGCTGTGCCGCTCACAATCCACAGTGGACGATGCGCTGGCACCGCCGGAATCCCTCAGCGAGGCAAGGCATCCGCTCGCGAACACCGCGCAGCTGCACCTGATGCGGGGTGACCTGCTTGGCGACCGGGCGGCGTGGGAGCTGGCCGCCGCGCAGCAGGGCGACTTCCTGGGAATGAGCGCTCAGCCCTACTCCGAGGCGACCTACTCTTCGGTGCTCGCGCTGCGCAGGCTTGGTCGCACCGAGGAAGCCGACCGGCTCACCGAGTCCTTGCGCGCCTTCTGCGACACGTTGGAGGCGAGCCCGGCGACCGTGGACTACTTCGCGACTTCGCTGCCGTCGATGTTGTTGTTCACCGAGGACCTGGCCGCCGCGCAGCTGCGCCGAGTCCGCTTTCTGCGGGCGCAGCTCGACATTCTCGACGGGCAGCACGCACACGCGGGTGACCGGCTGGCCGCGCTGCTGGTCGAGGATCCGCACCACGTCGACGCGCTGGACCTCGCCCGATCGATCCGGACTCCGACGCGGTGACGGCGTCTGTGCACCGTCACCGCGTGCGGGATTCCTTACACGTCAGGGCTGTCCGCCACGGTTCCGGTCGCGGCCGCGTCGGCGTAGTTCGCGAGACGCTCGGCCATCGGGACCCCGGCGCGATGGGCTCGCCTGCCGGTGCCGCCGCGCTGCCACGGCGCCGGACCGGTCAGCGGGCGGAACTCGACTCCGGCCGCCGCCAGCCGGTCGAGGTGACGGGGCAGCCGCCGGTGGAGATCCTGCGTGCCGGAGCCCCAGGCGATCTCCGCGAAGGCACACGTTCGCGGGTACAGGAGGTAGTCGACCAGTCGCGGGTCCTCGACGAACTCGGTCCACATCTGGCACTGGATCCCTTGCACACGAACACTTTCGGCCTCGGACCAGTCCTGCGGGACCGGTTCCCACGAGGTGACGTCGCCAAGGGTGACCGGGCCGCCGATCGCGAGCGGCTCGTCGGGGTGGGCCTCCTGGAAGTAGTCGAAGTAGGTCGGCATGACCGGCGAGAGCACGACGTCGTGACCGGCCGCCGCCGCCCGGCGGGCGACCTCCGCGCCACGCCACGCCATGACCAGCGTGGTGGTCGATTCCGCGTCGGCGGCGGTTCCTTGCGCGGCGAAGCTGTCGTCCCAAGTGACCGGTGTTTTGCCGTGCTCGGCCAGCATCTGCCGCACTTCGGCCATCAGAGCAGCGAAGATTTCGGCGCTCCCGGAAAGCCTCCGCTCGTCGGCGAACGCACGCACCACCGGATCGTCGTCCCACGCCCGCAGGACGGACTCGTCGCCGCCCACGTGCACGTAAGGGGAAGGGAACAGCGGGAGCAGCTCGTCGAACAGGAGGCGCAGGAACTCCAGGGACCGCTCCGACGGGGCCAGGAGCGCGTCGTGCACACCCCAGTCCGTGTGCACCGCGCGATCCGGCACGGCCGGGGAACCGAACTCCGGGTAGGCGGCCAGCAAGGCGCCGGTGTGGCCGGGAACGCCGATCTCCGGGACGACCGTGATCGCGCGGTCCGCCGCGTAGGTGACGATCTCGGCGAGGTCGTCGCGGGTGTAGTAGCCGCCGTGCGGTGTGCCGTCGTGGACGGCCTCGTCGGAGTAGTGGCTGACCTGGCTCGTCGCCCGCCAGCTACCGACCTCGTGCAGGCGGGGGAAGCGCAGGCTCTCCACCCGCCAGCCCTGGTCGTCGCTGAGGTGCAGGTGCAGGGTGTTCAGCTTGTGCGCGCTCATCAGGTCGAGGTGGCGCAACACCTCCCGCTTGGGCAGGAAGTGCCGGGCGACGTCGAGGAGCATTCCGCGCCAGCGGAATCGCGGGCTGTCCTCGACGCGGACGACCGGTGCGACCCACTGGACGTCCGACGGCGCGGCCTGCCGGTAAGCGGCGTCGGGCAGGAGCTGGCGCAGGGTCTGCACGGCGTGCACGACACCGGAACGGTCCGCCGCGGTGATGGTCACGCCGGCCTCGGTCACGTCGAGCACGTAACCCTCGGGAGGGGTCGCGCCCGCGCGGAGCAGCACCTGCAGGACTGCGGGTTCGGTGACGACCTTGCTGGTCACGGGCAGCAGCGCGATCGCCCGAAGGACCGCCGCCAGTTCCTCCGACGGCACGTCCAGGCGTACCAGGAGTTCGGCCGGAAGCTGGAGCACCCCCGCGCCGAGCAACACCGAATCCGGTTGAGGAACAAGGTGCGCCGCCCGCTTTCGCGCGTCGTCGTGGCTCATGGTCGCTGCCTCCTTAGCTGCGTAAACATGTTTCTTTCTGTTCATTCACCCTCTAGAGTAAGCACATAATGCGCATTTCAGGCACTTTATGCGCAGAAATAAACGAAAACCATCACGAAGGGACGACGATGTACCTTCCGATCGCCGAGGTCGCCTGCGTGCCGGCCCGAGCACGCGTCTTCGAGCAGGGCTGGCAGTCCTGGAGTCCCACCGGCACCTACCCCGGTGACGCGACCTCGCCCCGGCCGTCCTCGGCGCAGATCGCGGCGAGCTGCTTCCGCTTCGACCGTCCGATGCCGGAGTCCGGTTTCCAGGGCGAGGGACTCGTCGTGATCGACCCTGGCGACGGCGGCCCGGTGCGGTCGTGGTCCGCGGTGGATCACTCCGCCGAAGTCCCCTCCATCCGCGTGCAGGCGCTCACGGACCGGCTCGTCGTCTCCAGCCTGGGTGCTGTCCGGGAGGCCGAGCACGCCGACCTCCCGCGCGCGCTCGCCGCCTGGGCCGAGGAGGTGGCGGCCGCCGGTGGCGTGACCGCGGTCGGTCCGCTCGGTCCGGGGTGGAGCAGCTGGTACGGGCACTGGAACAAGGTCACCGAGCAGGACATCGCCGACACCCTGGTGCACGCCGATCGGCTGGAGCTGCCACTGGAGATCATCCAGCTCGACGACGGCTACCAGAACGCGATCGGGGACTGGCTCGACATCCGGCCGGGCTTCGGATCCCTTGAAGGAGTGACGAAACGCGTCGCCGACACCGGGCGGCGCGCGGGCATCTGGCTGACGCCCTTCTTCGTCGCCGCCGACAGCCGGGTGGCGACAGAGCATCCGGACTGGCTGGTGCGGGACACGCCCGCGATGCGCGAATGGGACCGGGACATCGCGGTGCTCGACGTGACGCACCCGGAGGCGGCGGAGCATCTCGGCGGCGTGTTCAGATCCCTGGTGGCGACCGGGTTTTCGTTCTTCAAGATCGACTACATCTACGCCGGAGCGCACCCAGGCAGGCGGCACGCCGACGTGTCGGGGCACGACGCCTACGTGGCGGGGATGCGGATCATCCGCGAGGCTGTCGGGCCGGACTCGACCGTTCTCGGTTGCGGCGCACCGATGCTGCCCAGTGTGGGACTCGTCGACGCCATGCGGGTCAGCCCGGACACCGCGGTCGCCGTCGAACCCAAGTCCGGGGACGTCAGTCAGCCCTCGCAGCTCGGTGCGCGGCTGGCCGGGGCCGCGCGGGAATTCATGCACGGCCGGTTGTGGGTCAACGATCCCGACTGCCTGCTGGTGTCCCCGCGCGTGGAAGACCGCGCCGGCTGGGCGGATCACGTTGCCTCCAGCGGTGGGTGGAGGTGTTCGAGCGATCGCCTCGCCGACCTCGACGAATGGGGAGCCGCGCGCACCCGCGAGCTGCTCACGCCGTCGACCGGTCCCGCCTGATCTCTCCGGAAGGGAGTCCGCCATGGCTCAGATCCTCACGGTGCCGACCCCGCCGCCACCGGTCTCGACCCGGACGGCGCCACCACGGGGACGTCGACGGCGGGTGCGGGAAACCCTGACGGCATATGCCTTCGTGGCCCCGAGCCTGTTCGGCGTCGTCGCGTTCCTGTTGCTGCCGGTACTGATCGTCGCCGGGCTGAGCCTGTTCGACTGGAAACTGCTGGCCACACCGGAGTTCGTCGGGCTGGCCAACTACGAGCGGCTCTTCGCCGACGGCGGGATCGGCCACTCGCTGCTGGTGACCGTCGCCTACGTGGTCCTGACCATCCCGGTGCAGACGGTGCTGGCCCTGTTGCTCGCGCTGCTGCTCAACCAGCGAGTGCGCGGCGTGAAGATCTTCCGCGCGCTGTTCGTCCTGCCCTGGATGGCGACGCCGGTGGTGATGGGCCTGGTGTGGGGCTGGATCTTCGACCCGGCCAACGGCGCGGTCAACTCCTTCCTGGGGCTCTTCGAGATCGACGGGCCGAGCTGGCTGTCCTCGGCGGGCCTCGCGCTGCCCGCGGTGGCGGCGACGCAGGTGTGGCAGTTCGCGGGCTACAACATGCTGTTCTTCCTCGCCGGGTTGCAGTCGATCCCGAAGGACTACTACCAGGCGGCCGCGCTGGACGGCGCGTCGCCGGTCCGGCAGTTCTTCTCGATCACGCTGCCGCTGTTGCGCCCGACGCTGTTCTTCGTCCTCGTCACCAACGTGATCGGCTCGTTCCAGGTGTTCGACACCGTTTTCGTGATGACCAACGGCGGCCCCGCCAACAGCACCGAGGTCATCAACTACACGATCTACCAGACCGCGTTCCGGCAGTTCGATTTCGGCTACGCCTCCGCCATCGCGATGGTGCTGTTCCTGATCATCCTCGCGGTCACCATGGCGCAGGTCCGGTACTTCAACCGCACCACGACCTACGACCTCACCTGAGAGGGGCCGACCGTGACCACGACCACCCGGCGACGGCGGCCCTCCCGCCGCGCCGCCCTCTACGCGACGCTGATCATCGGGGCGGCCATGTCGGTCTTCCCGTACTGGCTGATCGTCTCGACCGCGTTGAAACCGCGCGGTGAGCTCTTCGAGGCGGCACCGTGGGCGCCGCCGTCCTCGCCGACGCTGGAGAACCTCGGCGCGCTGCTGAGCTCGGACTTCGCGCGGTCCATTCTCAACACCTTCCTCTTCGTCACCGTCCTCACCGTGGGGCAGCTGATCTTCACCACGCTGGCGGCGTACGCGTTCGCGCGGTTGGACTTCCGGGGCCGCAACTCGCTGTTCTGGCTGTACCTGGCCACCCTGATGGTGCCCAACGTGGTGACCCTGATCCCGCTGTTCCTGATCATGCGCGAGCTGGGCCTGGTGAACAGCTGGTACGGGCTCGTCGCGCCGTACGTCTTCGGCACGCCGTACGGGATTTTCCTGATGCGCCAGTTCTTCCGCAGCATCCCGCGCGAGATCGAGGAGGCCGCGCGGGTGGACGGCGCGGGGCACCTGACCATCCTGTGGCGGATCATCCTGCCGATGAGCAGGCCGATCCTGGCCACGCTGGCGATCGTCACGGTGATCTCGTCCTGGAACAACTTCCTGTGGCCGCTGATCATCACCAGCAGCGAGGACACCCGCGTAGTCACCGTCGCGATCGCCGCCCTGCGCTCGGAGATCGGCATCGACTACACCCGGATGATGGCGGGCAGCCTGCTCACGCTGCTGCCGATGCTGCTCGTCTTCGTCTTCTTCCAGCGCTACATCGTCCGGTCGGTCGCCCTGACCGGACTCAAGTGACACAAAGGAGTGTCCTCATGAAGCTCTCGGCTTTCCGGCGGAAGATTTTCAGCGTGCTGACGGTCGGCATGCTGGCCGGGCTGGTCGCCGCCTGTGGCGGCAGCGGCGACAGCGACGGCAAGACGACGCTGACCTACCGAATCTGGGACGAGCAGCAGGAGAAGGGCTACGAGAAGGTCTTCGCGGCGTTCAAGGCCAAGCACCCGAACATCGACGTCAAGATCGAGCTTCAGCCCTACGACCAATACTGGACCAAGCTCGTCACCGAGATGGTCTCCGGCACCGCGCCCGACGTGTTCTGGATGACGCCCGCGAACTTCCCCGAACTGGCGACGCAGGGCGGGTTGATGGACGTCTCCGACGCGGTGGAGCAGTCCGGCACGGCCAAGGACAAGTACCACCCCAACGTGGTGGATTCGTTCACCTACAAGGGAAAGATGTACGCCGTCCCCAAGGACTGGGGCGTGCCGGGGATGCTCTACAACAAGAAGGTCTTCGCCGAGGCAGGCGTCGAGATGCCCACCGAGCCACTGACCTGGGCACCCGACGGATCCGGGACGTTCCTGCCGCTGATGCGGAAGCTCACCGTCGACGCGAACGGCAAGCACCCCGATGAACCCGGCTTCGATCCGGCCAAGGTCAAGCGGTGGGGCTTCGCCTCCTGGAACCACTCTGGCACGCAGTGGCTGAACTGGATCCCGAGCAACGGCGGCACGACGATCACCAAGCCCTACGGCACGTTCAACTTCGATCAACCCGCTTCGGTCGAGGCGCTGCAGTGGGGCGTCGACCTGATCAAGAAGTGGCACGTGTCCCCGCCTGCCGAGCAGACCAACCCGCCCGCGGGCCGGGCGACCGAGATGTTCCAGCGCGGCGAGGTCGCGGTCTTCCCGGCCAACAACGCGCTGCTGCCCTTCGTCGCTCCCGGCTCGGCCTTCCCGATCGGCACCGCGTCGCTTCCCGCGGGCAAGGCGGGCCGCGTCGTGATCATCAACGGCCTCGGCGAGTCGGTCTACTCCCGCACCGAGCATCCAGACCAGGCCAAGCAGCTCGTGTCGTTCCTGGCCACCCCGGAGGCTCAGTCGATCATGGCCGAGGGCGGCTACGTCTTCCCGGCCATCAACGACCTCGCCCCGCGCTACGTCGAGCACTGGAAGGCCAAGGGCATCGACACCCAGCCGTTCCTGGACGAGGCGCGCGGCAAGACGGTGAACTTCCCGATCGTGTCAGGCTTCACCGCGGCGGAACCCAAGATCAACCAGATCTTCAACGACATGTACCTCGGATCGGGCAAGGTCTCCGATGCCGCCAGCGCGGCCGTCAAAGAGGGCAACGCCCTGCTCAAGCCCGAGAAGTAAGGAGGTCGCCATGTCCGCATCACCCAAAAGATGGCGCGGGGCGGCGATCGCCATCGCCGCGTCGCTCGCCGTCTCACTGGCACCGGCCGCGACGGCCGAGCCCGCGCCGGGGGTGCCCGTGCAGCTGCTGTCGATCACCGACCTGCACGGCTACTTCGGCGAGTACACCACGACCGTGCCCGGCTCGCGTGCCGGTGAGCCCGCGAAAACCGTCGGTGGCGGGGCGTACCTCGCCTCGCACCTCGACCGGCTGCGCGCACCGGAGAACTCCGTCCTGTTCTCCGCGGGCGACGACTTCTCCGGCTGGCCGCCGGAGACCGCGTGGTTCTGGAACGAGCCGACGATCGAATACATGAACATGCTCGGCGTCGAATTCTCCACCGTGGGCAACCACGAGATCGACCGGAAACCGGCCTATCTCAAGCACATGATGGAGGGCACCTGCCAGGGCCGCCCCGATCGCGACCTCTGCTTCACCGACTCGACCGGGAAACGCTTCCGGGGCGCGGACTTCGACTACTACTCCGCGAACGTGGTCAACGAAGCCACCGGCAGGCCGCTGGTCAAGCCGTACCACGTGCGGCAGGTCGACGACGGCCGCGGCGGCACGCTCCCGGTGGGATTCATCCACGCCACGACCACCCACACGCCGGAAGAGCAGCTCTCCTACTGGCCGAGCGAACTGAAGTTCCTGCCCGAGGTGGAGACGATCAACCGCTACGCCGAGGAGCTGCGCGGGCAGGGCGTCGAGGCCATCGTCGCCGTTGTGCACGAAGGGTTCTCGCAAGCGGACGGGGCGGGCTTCAACGACTGCACCGCACCGTTCGGCCCGCTCGCCGACATGAACAAGCGGATCAGCCCGGCGGTGGACGCCATCGTCGGCGGGCACTGGCACGCGCTGGTGAACTGCATGCTGCCCGACCCGGCCGGTCATCCCCGCCCCGTGGTGGACGCGGCGAACCACGGCAGGCTGATCAACGAGATCAACCTGGAGCTGGACCCGGCGACCGGCGATGTCCGCCGGGACCGGACGAAGTCGGTCAGCCACGCCAACACCCGTGATGTCGCGCCGGATCCCGAGGTGCAGCGGATGGCGAAGTACTGGAAGGACCGGCTCCCCGCGCGGGGTGACCAGCGGGTCGCCACGGTCACCGGCGATCTCACCCGCACCTCCGGCACCGACGAGGAGTCCACGCTCGGCAATGTCACCGCCGACGCGTTCCTCTGGGCGGCCAACAAGGACGGACGAGCCGATCTCGCGGTCGCGATGCCGGGAATCTTGTTACGCGACATACCTTTCGCTCCCGATCCAGCCAAACCCGCGGACGCTCCGGGACGGGTGCTGTTCTCCGAACTGGTCTTCGGCACGGTCTACGAGAACGGCATCGGCCCGGCCGTCGTGCGCGGGACGATCACCGGCGAGAAACTCGACGAGCTGATCGAGAGCCAATGGCAGCGAGGCGCCGACGGTGCCGTGAAGTATCGGCACATGGCCGTTTCCGGCAACGTTTCCTACACCTACGACCCCGGCGCCCCGCTCGGGCAGCACGTCGACATCAAGAAGATCCGGGTCAACGGGAAGTCGGTGAAGGCGGGCCGCGAGTACCGGATCGCGACCCTGGCCAACAACTTCTTCGCCCGCAACGCCACACCGGGGTTCACGGCGCTTTTCGATGCCAGGAACCAGGATCGGAGCATCTACTCCGGTGCGGACGCGCTCTGGAAGTACATGGAGGCGAAGTCGCCGGTCCGGCCGCCGAAGCTCGACCGGGTCCGGCCCTAGCTCACCTGAACCGGGACGGAGGGGTCGGCACATGTTCGCTCATCGAGTCGAACTTGCGGACATAGGTCAGCCCCTCCGGGATCTCGACACTGGTCGTCGAGGTCCAGCCACGGGTCAGGGTGGGCCAGTCGGGCACGTCGGGGTGGAAGTGCGGCCGGAACGGCTCGTAGCCGTCGATGAAGGCGGCCGGTTCCGACCTCGCCTGCCACCGGATGTCCGCCGACAACCGCAGCCGGTCGCTGAGGTTGGGGCGGGCCCCGTGCACGGTGAGGCTGGTGAACATGAGCACGTCCCCCTGGCCGAAGTGGGTGCTGCGCCAGTCGTCCACACCGCTGCCCGCCACCTGCGCGGTGACCCCGCCGGGGCCCTCCGCCCGTGACACACCGAGCACGCCGAGCTTGTGCGATCCGGCGAGGACCTCGAGCCCGCCGGCGTCGGCGGGACAGTCGGCGAGGGGGATCCACATGGTCAGGGTGTCGACCGCGCCCTGGATGAGGCGGTAGTCCTGGTGAGCGGGCGTGGGCGTGGCCCGCGGCGTCGGCGCCGTGACGCGGGCGATGTGCATCGGGTGGCAGAAGACCTCCTCGCCGAGCAGCCGCTGAGCCAGGCCGCGCAGCTCCTCCCGTTCGCAGAGCTCGTGGAAGGACTGCGTCGCCTGCACGGCGGAGTACATGCCGAAGAAGGTGGACTTGCCCTCCTCGACCGCCCGGTCGGACGCCCGCAGCTCGTGCGGTTCGGTGCCGGAGGCCAGCCACCTGCTGTCGTGGAGCACGGCCGCGATGTCGGCGCGGACACCGGTGACGTAGTCGCCGGGCAGCAGACGGGGGAAGTAGAGGTAGCCGTCCTCGGACATGCGCTCCCGCAGCGTCGCGACGTCGTCGGCGATGTCGCTGGAATCGATCAACTGCTTCATGTTCTGCCTCCACAATGGGGGTCTCGACGGATTCGACTGTAGGAAGGGCGGGGCATCGCGGACATGGCTGAACCTGCCGGGGAGATGACAGATCCTGCTGCGACGCCCTCGCCTCCGGCCGGGTTGCTCGTCGTCGGCGAGAGCACCTTCACCAAACGCTTCGAGGCGATCCGGCCGACCGGCTCGCCGAGCTGGCTGCTCATGTGGACGACGCGGGGGCACGGCGCCGTGCAGCACGGGGACACGGCCCTGACCACCGGCGCGGGGCAGCTCGTGCTGATCGAACCCGGCGTGCGGCACAGCTACGGAGTCGCGCCCGGCGCCGCGGAATGGTCGCTGCAGTGGGCACATTTCCGGGCACCACGAGGGAACTGGCTCGGGACGAGCCGCCGGCTGACCCCGGCGGCGAGTGGCGCCGCGGAGGCCATCGACGCCGCCTTCGACCGGCTCCGCCGTTACGCCCGGCTCACCGGTGATCACATCCCGCCGTCGCCGGTCCGCCTCCCGGCCTTCGCCACCCGCCCCGACCAGCAGGCCCTCGCCCTGTGCGCGCTCGAAGAGATCGTGCGCCTGGCCGACCTCGCCGGTGCCCCCGCCGCGCCGCCGGGCCCTGACCCGCGCATCGCCCGCGTGCAGCGGCTCATCGCCGAGACACCGGAGGCCCCGCACACCCTGAACTCGCTCGCCGCCATCGCCGGGCTGTCACCGTCGCGCTTCAGTCACCTCTACGCGAAGACCACCGGCCACAGCCCCATGCAGGAGGTGCGCGCCCGCCGCCTGCACCGCGCGGCCCGGCTGCTGACCGGCACGGGAATGTCCGTCGCCGCTGTCGCCGTCACCGTCGGCTACGTCGACCAGTTCCACTTCAGCCGCGCGTTCCGCCGCGAGTTCGGCCTGCCGCCGAGCAGCTACCGGGACAACGGCGAGGTTCCCGGCTGGGACTGACGCTTTCCGGGAAGGGCCGGCCGTAGTCCTGGACCCGGACATCGCCCGCGCCGAACTCGGCGTCGGGAAGCACGTCCGCAACGCGTTTTTGGCTGAACCGCAGCACGTTCCCCGAGGGGTCGAAGAACGCGCAGTCGCGGACACCGTCGGGCCGGTCGATGGGTTCTTGCATCACTTCGGCGCCGGAGGCTTCGATGTGCTCGAAGGTGGCGTCGCAGTTGTCGGTCACGAAGCCGAGACCGCCCAGCGGCACGTGCTCCACGTCCGACGGCGTGAGGACGATCCGCAGGTCTGGCTGGGACGGCGGGCCGACGCTCACCAGCCGGCCGTCGTCGCGGACCTCGAAGCCGAGCACGTCACGGTAGAAACCGATCGCCTCGTCCAGGTCGTGGACGACGAGAGCGCAGCACGTGAGCGTGAGTTCCACGCGGTCACGCCCCACCGAGATAGACGACGTCGAGGTCGCGGAGGAGGTCCGGATCCGCCTGCAGTTCGATGCCGGCGATCTGCCCGTCGGTGACGGTGAACGTGAAGACGACCTGCGGCCTGCCGCGGTGTGCCCAGACCGCGGCCGGAACGCCGTCGACCAGGGCGAGCCGGGCGGCCTCGGCCCGACCGGCGAAGACGGCCGCCACCGCGTCGGCGCCACGGGCTTCGGCGGTCGCGCCCATCCGCACGGCCGCCGGGTCAGCGACGAGGACGGCGTTCGCGTCGAGCAGCGAGAGCAGGGCGGCGAAATCCCCGTCGCGGGAGGCGGCCAGGAACGCGGCGACGATCTCTCGTTTCCGGGATCTCGCGGCATCGGACGCGGCGGCCGCTCCCTGCACCCGCCGCCGGGCCCGGCTGGCAAGCTGCCGGGCCGCCGCCGGGGAGCGGTCGATGATCTCACCGATCTCGCCGAACGAAACGGCGAAGATGTCGTGCAGCACGAACGCCAGCCGCTCGGCGGGGGTCAGGGTGTCCAGCACCACCATCAGCGCCACCCCGACCGAGTCGGCCAGCAGCGCGTCGTCCTCGGGGCCCGGATGCGGCGCGACGGGCTCGGGCGGCAGCGCCCCGGCGGGCTCCTCACGCCGGACCTGACGTGCCTCGAGCATGTTCAGGCAGACGCGGGCGACGACCGTGGTCAGCCATCCGCCGGGGTTCTCCACCTGTCCGGTGTCGGCGCGGCTGACCCGCAGCCATGCCTCCTGCACCGCGTCCTCGGCGTCACCGGGAGAGCGAAGCATCCGGTAGGCCACCGCCCGCAGGCGATCATGGTGCTCGGCGAACCGCTCGGTCAGCCAGTCCTGTTCGACCATCTGTCACATTCCTCCGTCCGGGCCTGTCATTCCGATTGACCGGCGACGCCACGCCGATGTGACAGCACGAAGGAGACAGGGAATGAAAGCGCACGTCAGCTCGATCCTCCTCGCCGTCGAGGACATGGACCGGGCCAAGCAGTTCTACACCGAGGGACTGGGCTGGAAGATCAAGAACAACTACGGCGTCTCCGTGTTCTTCGAATCGGACGGCGCGTCGCCTGTCGGTTTCTACCGGCGCGAAGGCCTGGCCGACCAGGTGGGCACGAGCCCGGAAGGCAGCGGTTTCAGCGGGCTGGTGCTCACCTACGTCGTCCGCAGTGAGGCGCGCGTCGACGAGATCATCGCCGAAGCCGAGAAGGCGGGTGCCACCGTCCTCAAACCCGCCGGCGCGTTGCCGTGGGGCGGCTACGGCGGCACTTTCGCCGACCCGGACGGCTATGTCTGGAGCCTCGGCTACAGCTCCCAGGGCACAGACCAGCTCTACGCGGAGTAGCCGGGTCCGGCCCGCCGAACCCGGCTCAACCGGGCTCGGCGGGCCAGGTCCAGGACATCCCCCGGATCCCTGGCCGCACCGCCGACGTGAACGTGATCGCCGGGGAGAGCGTCGAGAGCGGCACGTCGGTGACGTCTCGCTCCGGGCCGGAAGCGTGGTCCAGCCGATAGGAATGACAGCGCTCCGGCATCGCCTCCGGGGCGAAGTGGATCTCCAGGAGGTGCTCCGGCATCGAGTGGCGGAACCGGCGGTCGTAGCGGTCGTCGGGAACACCGTCGGTGTACTCGAATTCGTATTCGAAGATCGCGGTCTCCCCTGGGGCGAGCAGCCTGTCCGACACCAGTTCGCTGACGATGAGCGCCTGATCGGGGAGCACCTCGGTGCGGCCGGGCACGCAGTAGCGGGTCGCCGACAGCCTCGGCGGGCTTCCCGGCGCGCAGCCGCGCAGGACCACGACCCTGGTCTGGACCGGTTCGTCGGTGGCACGGACGACCTCGCGCACCCGCTGCCGGGTCAGCGCCCGGTCGGTCCCGATGTGCAGTGATTCGTGCAGGCTCAGCAACATGAGGGACGGTTCATCCGAAGACTCGAACGAATGCAGTACGGAAAGCACCGGCTCTCGCGGATCCCACAGCCGGTCCCAGCCGACCAGGCGACGGAACGCGGGGAGGTCGTCCTCCGGCCGGTGAAGCAGATCGAGCAACGATTTCGCGGGGAGACCGAGCAGTTCCTCCAGCAAGGCGACCGCCCGCAGCGACTCGGGCCGCTCGGGCCGGGTCCTCCCTGTCCGCCAATAACTCAGCGTCGTCGTACTGATAGACACGCCCGCTCTGGCGAGCCGCTCCTTCACCCTGCCCAGGCCCAGGCCGCTGTGGTCGATGGCCCGCGACAACGCCTTGCTGAACGGACCGGTGGCGAGCACGCGCGCCAGCTCCCCCTCGGCGCGGGCCCCTGGGGTGACGGAGAACAGCGACATCGGCTTCTCGACCTCCGCGGTGATCTTGGACTTCCTTTCGAGGGATGTGCAATCCGCAGAAAGTACTGTCCTTTTCCGTTGACGCACATAAGTCCCGGATACGGGGCATTCGATGATGACCGGCTGACAATTCCGGACAATTCGGAGAAACCATTACCGCGACACGCTTCCGGCCGTTCACGATCCCGGTGAGTCCGTGAACGTTCCTGGGTTTCGGCGGCGTCGACCGCAGTCCTGACCGGAAGCAGGAGGCAGTCGCCGTTCCGTGTACCTGCCTATGGCCGGAACGATCCCCGACTTTCGTCTCCCTACCTAGGAAGGTTTTCCGCGTCTCCCGTTGCCGGAAATCTTTGCTCACCGGCATCGAGCACCTCTGCCGGATTCCCGCATCACCCTCGCTCAGCAACGACCAGCAGGCGGCTCGGCCGCCCGATTGTGAGCTAACATGCGAAAACTGGCTTCAGTCGCTCTCGGGATCCTGGCGGCGGCACTCGCGGTGTCCACGCCCGGAATCGCGAACGCGCAGACGGACTCGGGTGTCCAGCCCTCGATCATCGGGGGCGGCTCCGCCACGGAGACCTACAGCTTCATGGTCTCGCTCAACAACGGCTGTGGCGGCAGCCTCGTCGCACCCCAGTGGATCGTGACGGCCAACCACTGCGGCAGCGCGTCGCAGGGCCGGATCGGCTCGATCAACAAGAACTCCGGCGGCGAGGTCGGCAGGATCGACCGCCGGGTCACCAAACCCGGCACGGACCTCACGCTCATGCACCTGTCCACGGCCGCCCGCTCCACCCCGGTCCCGATGGCCACGAGCAACCCGGCGCCGAACACCACCGCGCGGCTCCTCGGCTGGGGCTGCACCAGCTGGCCGAGCTGCAGCACGCCGACCACGCTGCGCCAGATCGACCTCCGGGTGCTGGCCAGCAGCTCCTGCCGCGCCGGCGGTGGCGGCGCCGGTGACGTCTGCATCTCCGGCGACCGCACGCATTCCGCCTGTCACGGCGACTCCGGCGGACCGGCGGTCGTCGGCACCACCGGACGCTGGACCCTGGTCGGGGAGACGCACGGCCCCGGCGACAACGGGGGCGAATGCGCCACCTCCACCCTCTACACCGGCATCGCCCAGCACCTGAGCTGGATCAAGCAGCAGACCGGTCTCTGAGTACCGAACAACGGAAAACGGCACGCCTCGATCACCGGGGCGTGCCGTTTTTCGTCTATTTTGGACAATCGCGCGCCGCGCAATCCTCCGAAAGAACTGTTCTTTCCCGTTGACCGGTTCGGGTCTTTTCGCGGATTTCCTGGGACACCTCGTCCGAATACGTTTGAAGCGTCCCCCTCCCCTGCGTTTTCCCGAGGAGTCCCCATGCGTGAAAACACCGGCAGCGTCGCCCGTGCGATCGCTCTTCTCGCCGGCACCTGTGCCGCGTTCGCGACCTTGGCCGCGGCACCCGCGGCGGCGAGCACCCCGACCGCCCCGGTCTCGCCCGGTGCCGCGCCGTCGATCATCGGCGGCAGCACCGCGCAGAACCCCGGCTACATCACCCGGTTCAACGGCCACGCCAACGGTTACACGTTCTTCTGCACCAGCACGCTGATCAGCTCGCGCTGGGTGCTCACCGCCAAGCACTGCCTGTACGACAACAACGGGCAGCGTCTGAAGGACATCGACCTCTACATCGGTTCCAACAGCGCTTCCGGTGGCGTGCACGCCAAGGCTTCGGCGACCTACCTGTACTCGGGCGGCGACCTCGCCCTGATCAAACTGAACGCCGACGGTGGAAGCACCTTCGCGCGGCTCGCGAGCAGCTCTTCCGACGCTCAGGAAGGCGACTCCGCCCGCGTGTACGGCTGGGGCGCGACCCAGGCCGACCACGAAGGCGACCACCAGTCGAAGGTGCTCAAGCAGGCGACGGTCCGCATCTCCGACACGAACGCCAGGGACAACTACGGCGGTCCGGCGATCGACGCCGACACCCCGAACGGCGCGGTCGCGGGCGGGGACTCCGGCGGCCCGATGATCGACGACGGCGTCCAGGTCGGCGTGTGCTCGACCAGCGACCGGTCCAGCACCACCAGCTATGGCAGCGTCGCCGCGGGCCGTGACTGGATCCGCCAGACCAGCGGGGTCTGACCGAGACGAAGCGGGCCGTCTGACGGCGGCCCGCTTCCCCGGTGACCGGCTAGCGCCGGGCGAGGACGCGCTTGGCCAGCCATCCGGCGTAGACGGCCAGCCCGGCGACTCCGGCCTTCCGGGTGGGGCGGGCCGCGATCGCCAGTCCGATGGCGAGTTCGGTGGCGCCGTTGCGATAGGTCCAGTTGCGGACGTCGTCGGCGAAGGCCATCTTCGTCACGGGTTCGAAGGCCGCCGGAGCGGCGAAGTGGGCGAGACCGGTCGCGGCGATGCCGAGGCCGAGGACCTTGCCGGTACGTGCGGACATGGAGTTGCCTTCCTTGTTCAGTCGAGGACGCCGGCGCGGCGCCAGAGCCGTCGGCTCGGGCCGCCGATGAGGCCGATTTCGGTGAAGTACTCGACGGCTTTGGCCGCCCACGCCGCCTTGGTCCGGCGCCAGTGCGGGTTCGCGTCGGCGATTTGACGGGCTTCACGCGGGTCGAGCCCGACGGAGGTGTACGCCTTGGGGTGCAGCAACTCCGACGTCGCGACGTACGCCATCCCGGCGATCGCCCAGCGGATCAGCTCACGGCCGATCCGGCCGTGCCGGGCCCAGGCGCGGCCCAGTTCGTCCTTGGCGAAGCTGATGTGACGGGCCTCTTCGATGACGTGGATGCGGGAGATCATCCGGATCATCGGCTGAAGACTGTCGTCGCGCATCATCTCGCGTTGCATGCCGTCGGCCAGCTCTTCGACGTAGATCGCCCCGGCGAACAGCAGCGCCGGACCGCAGATCGCGCCGAACACCTTGCCCGCCCGGTGCGCCGTGCGGCTCGGCCGCCGGACGACGCCGCCGCTCTTCTCGATCGAGCGGGCGAACATGGTGCTGTGACGGCATTCGTCGGCGATCTCGGTGAGCGCGTACTGGGCGTTCTGCGTCGTCGGGTCGCTGTTGTACACGTGGCGCACGAGGCCCTGCATCAGGATCAGCTCGAACCAGATACCCGACGCCGCCGCGGCCGCGGCCTCCTGACGGCTCAGCTCACCGCGCTGGTCTTCGTCGAGCCGGTCCCACAACTCGGTGCCGTACAAGGAACACCGTTCCGGCGCCTTGCCGTAGGCGCCGTCGACCAGCGGTGCCAGCCAGTCGACGTCGACGTCCGGGTCGTACGAAAGGCGCGCGGAGGAGCGCTGCAGGCGTTCGGCGACGCGTTCGCTTTCGGTGTTCGCGGTCATGACGACCTCCTCGGATCGGAACTTCCCAGCGCGCGCAGGGTGAAGGTGACCAGATGCGGGATCGTGTCCGGGCCGCCGTCCCCGGCAAGGGGGCCGACCAGCGTTTCCGCGCCGGCGCCGACCAGTGCCGCGGCGGTCGCTTCCGCGTCCTGCGGGGGCAGCAGGCCTCTCGCGACGCCGTCGGCGATGGCCCTGGCGATGACCTCGCGGAACGCGCGGCGGAACACCAGGCGCTCGGCCTCCACGACGGCGTCGACCGGTTCGGCCAGCAACGCGTACGCCAGCCTCGGCGCCTTCAGCGCTCTGCCCGCGAAGGTCTCGACCACCGCGACCACCCGGTCCCGGACGTCGCCGTGCGCCGCGGCCGCCTCGACCGCGGAGATCTCACGGGAGACGACCTCGCGGAAGACCTCGACGACCAGGTCCGCCTTGGACGGGAACTGCCGGTACACGCTGCCTGTGCCCACACCCGCCCGCGCGGCGACCGCGGCCATGGAGCAGCCCGTGTAGCCGGTCTCGGCCAGCAGGGCGATGGCCGCGGCCAGGATCTCGCCTCGCTGGGAGTCGAGCCTGGCCTGCGTCTTCTCGGTACGTCGGTACGGCACGGAAGGAGTGAAGCACGGATTCCGCACTTCAGCAATGGGCTCTCGCCGGAAGTCCGTGAAGGCCTCCTTGAGGGACTCAGAGTCCCTCAAGGAGGCCTTCACGGACCTGGGCTGCGGTAAGCGCGGGGGGGTAAATGGCGTGACTGGTTGGAAGTGCGCTGCTAGCGTCCGGCGCGACCAGGTGTCCCGGAAGAAGGAGAGCGGCGTGCGCCGAGCTGTCGAGTTCCCCAGTCGTACGGACCTTTCGACAGCCCTGGAGCCGTTCATCCATGGAGTACCTGAACATCGGGATCCTCGCCCATGTCGACGCCGGTAAGACGAGCCTGACGGAGCGCCTGCTCCATCACACCGGTGCCATCGGCACCCTCGGCCGCGTCGACGCCGGGGACACCCGCACCGACACGATGGAGCTGGAACGCCGTCGCGGCATCACCATCCGCTCGGCCGTCGTCGCCTTCCGCATCGGCGACCTGCGCGTCAACCTGATCGACACGCCCGGCCACCCGGACTTCATCGCCGAGGTCGAGCGTGCGCTGCGGGTGCTCGACGGCGTCGTCCTCGTCGTTTCCGCCGTCGAGGGGGTGCAGGCGCAGACACGGGTGCTCATGCGCGCGCTCGCGCGGCAGCGGATCCCCGTGCTGATCTTCGTCAACAAGGTCGACAGGGCGGGTGCCCGTCACGACGGCCTCCTCGCCGACCTCACCGAACGACTCGGCGTCGCGTGCGTGCCGATGTCCGACGTCGACGGCATCGGCACGACGACCGCGATGGTCCGGCCGCGCGACGTCTCACCGTCGGCGGTGCTGGCCGAACAGCTCGCCGAACACAGCGACGCTTTCCTCACCGCATACCTCGAAGACACGGTGACGACGGAGGACTACCGGGCCGAGGTCGTCCGCCAGACCCGGCTCGGCGTCGTCTCCCCCGTCTTCTTCGGTTCCGCCCGCAGTGGTGAGGGGATCGCCGAACTGACCTCCGGGGTTCGCGAATTCCTTGCCGGAGCGGGGAAGCCGGCGCTGGACGACCGGTTGCGCGCCTCGGTGTTCAAGATCGAACGCGGCCGCGCGCACGAGAAGATCGCCTATCTCCGCGTGTTCTCCGGCGAGATCGGCGCGCGGGACCACGTCGAGTTTCATCGCCGCGGCCCTGGCGGGACGGTGACCGCGGAGGCGAAAGTGAGCGCGGTGCGCGTCTTCGAACTCGGCGACGGCACCGTCGAGGCCCGCGCGCGGGCCGGGCAGATCGCCAAGGTCACCGGGCTCAAGGAGATCCGGATCGGCGACGTCGTCGGTGTCCCCGACACCGGCGAGGCCGCCACCCGGTTTCCGCCGCCCGCCTTGGAAACCGTGGTCAGTCCCGCGCGGCCCGCGGAAACGCCGTCGGTGTTCGCCGCCCTGCAGGAGCTGGCGGAACAGGATCCGCTGATCACCGTCCGGCAGGACGACGAGACACGGCGGATCTCGGTGCGGCTCTACGGCGAGGTGCAGAAGGAGATCATCGCGGAGACCCTCGCCGCCCAGCACGGCCTCGACGTCGGGTTCAGTCTCACCCGGCCGGTCTGCGTCGAACGGCCGACCGGCACGGGGCACTCTGTATGGCTCATCACGGAGAAGCGGAATCCGTACTTCGCGACGCTCGGCCTGCGGGCAGGCCCCGGTACACCGGGCTCCGGGCTGACCTTCGGCCTGGACGTCGAACTCGGCTCTCTCCCGCTCGCCTTCCACAAGGCCATCGAGGAGACCGTGGACGCGACGCTCCGGCGGGGCCCGGACGGCCGGGAGGTGATCGACTGCGTGGTGACCGTCACCCATACCGGCTACTTCAGCCCGGTCAGCGCGGCGGGCGACTTCCGCAAGGTCGCCCCGCTCGTCCTGGCGGAAGCGCTCCGGGAGGCCGGGACCGAGGTGCTCGAACCGGTCAGCAACGTCGAGGTGGAACTGCCTGCCGACTCGGTGACCGCGGCACTCTCCCGGCTGGTCGAACACGGTGGGACGATCACCGGCTCGACGACGCGCGGTGACCGGGCCGAACTGACCGGCGTCCTTCCCACGGGCGAGGTCACCCGGTTCGAGCAGCAGCTGCCGGGCATCACCCACGGCGAGGGAGTGGTGACCACCGGACCGGCTGGATACCAGCCGGTTACCCCGAATCGGCCAATCCCCGGCTAGCCGGAACGAGTACGTTTTCGGGGAGGCCCGTCCGACCGGGCAGGCCGTGGGAAAGGGACACGATGGATCAGTTTCGCGACACCGCGTCGGCGTTGCGGGAGCTCACCGAGTCGATGCGGCTGGACGAACCCCGCGACGAGTTGCTGGAACGGGTGGCGAAAAAGGTGGTCGGCCTGCTGCCCGGCGCGGACGCGGCCACGGTCACGCTGTACTCCGACAACGAGCCGAGCACCGTCGCCGCCACCGACGAGTCCCTGCTTCCCCTGGACAAAGCGCAGTACAGCGCGGACGAGGGCCCCTGCCTGAAGGCCACCGAGAGCGGGACGATCGTCCGGACCCGGCTGGACGTCGACGCGGCAGGCCGCTGGCCGGAGTTCGCGGCCGCCGCCGAACAGCTCGGCGTGCGGACCGCGCTGGCCTGCCCGTTGTTCGTCCCCGACGAATCCGACTTCAGACGGCGTGACACCGAGCCGTTGTCGGGCGCGCTCAACGTCTGGAGCTTCCAGGAGAACGCCTTCGACCCGGTGGAAGCGGCCCTGGTCGCGATGTTCACCTCGGCGATCTCGGCGATCATCCTCACCGCGTCCCGCTGGGCCGCCGCCGAACGACAGGCGGAGACCCTGGTCGCCGCGTTGGAGACCAGGGACGCCATCGCCACCGCGAAGGGAATCGTGATGGCACGTCTGGAGCTGAACGCCGAGGAAGCCTTCCGCTGGCTCACCGAGGCGTCGCAGCACACGAACCGCAAGATCCGGGAGATCTCGGTGCTGATCGCCGAGGACCCCGGAACCGTTTTCGGGCGCTAGGCCGGCCGCTAGCCCAGCGAGATCCGGCGGTTCTCCCTCGACGACTCGAGGCCGGCTTCCGCGAGACGGATGCCCCGCACCCCCGCCATGAAGTCGTAGGGGTGCGGCGCGTCGTCCTCGACGTGGCGGATGAACTGCTCCCACTGGGCGCGGAAACCGTTGCCGAAGTCCTCGTTGTCCGGCACTTCCTGCCACTGCGCGCGGTACGACCGCGTCTCGGCGAGGTCCGGGTTCCACACCGGCTTCGGGGTGGCCTCCCTCGGCTGTATGACGCATTTGTGCAGGCCCGCGACCGCACTGCCCTTGGTGCCGTCGACCTGGAACTCCACCAGTTCGTCGCGGTGGACCCGCACGCACCAGGACGAGTTCAGCTGGGCGATGACGCCGCCTTCGAGTTCGAAGATCGCGTACGCGGCGTCGTCGGCCGTGGCGGCGTACCGCTCGCCCTTCTCGTCGACGCGCTCCGGGATGTGGGTGACGGCCTTCGCGGTCACGGCGTTGACGGCGCCGAAGAGGTTCTCCAGCACGTAGTTCCAGTGGCAGAACATGTCGACGACGATGCCGCCGCCGTCCTCGGCGCGGTAGTTCCAGCTGGGGCGCTGCGCCGCCTGCCAGTCACCCTCGAAGACCCAGTACCCGAACTCGCCGCGTACGGACAGGATCTGGCCGAAGAAGCCGCTGTCGATCAGCCGCTTCAGCTTGAGCAGGCCGGGGAGGTACAGCTTGTCGTGGACGACGCCGTTCTTGACCCCGGCTGCCTCGGCGTGCCGGGCCAGCGCGAGCGCGCCTTCGACCGACTCCGCCACCGGCTTCTCGGTGTAGATGTGCTTGCCCGCGTCGATGGCGCGGACGATCGACTTCTCCCGGACGGCGGTCAGCTGCGCGTCGAAGTAGAGCGGGAAGTCTTCGTCGCCGAGCGCGGCGTCGAGGTCGGTGGTCCAGCGGGTCAGCCCGTGCCGCGTGGCGATCTCTTCGAGCTTGTCCGCGTTGCGCCCCACCAGCAGCGGCTCGAGCTGGACCCGCGATCCGTCGGACAGCTCGACCCCGCCCGCCTCCCTGATCGCCAGGACCGAGCGCACCAGGTGCTGCCGATAGCCCATCCGCCCGGTGACGCCGTTCATCACGACGCCGAGTTTCCGCGTGGTCATCCGTTCTCCTTTGAAAGCGCTTTCCTGCACTCATCCTGAAAGCGCTTTCTCGTACTGTCAAGCCCGGTGCGAGGAATGTCCCTCCGGCTCAGGACGCCGGGTCGTAGGCGCGGACGGCGTCGAGATACTCGGTGATGGCGTCCCGGTTGCGCAGCAGGCATTCGGCGCGCCTGGTCATGCGGTCGCGCTCACCCTCCAGGGTTTCGAGCATCTCCCTGGTCGCGTCCGGGAAGTAGATCTGCCGGGGTTTGTCCAGGCACGGCAGGATCTGCTTGATGATCCGGGTCGGCAGCCCGGCGTCGAGCAGCCCGCGGACCTGGATGACCCTGTCGACCGACGGCTCGTCGTAGTCGCGGTAGCCGTTGGCCTGCCGCTGCGAGATGATGAGCCCCTGCTCCTCGTAGTACCGCAGCAGACGGCGTGACGTCCTCGTCCGCTCCGAAAGCTCCCCGATCCGCATGTGCGCCACCTCACCCCGGCCGACTTTGACCATCACACTTATGTGATGGTTCGAGCATACGGATCATGACTCCGAAACTCCCCCTCGGCGCACTGCTCGCGCTGACCACGGCGGCGTTCGTCACCGTCCTCACCGAAGCCCTGCCAGCGGGGCGTGCTGCCCGCGATGAGCGCCGGGCTCGGCGTCGGCGAAGCGGCGACAGGCCAGCTGGTGACGGTGTACGCGATCGGCACCGCCCTCACCGCGATCCCGCTGTCCGCCGCGACGGCGGGCTGGCGCCGCAAACGCTTGCTCCTGGCCGGAGTGGCCGGTTTCGCCGTCGCCAACACGGTCACGGCGCTGTCCACGAACTACCCGCTGACGCTCGGCGCGCGGTTCGTCGCCGGGATCGCGGCGGGCGTGGTGTGGGCACTGTTGACCGGATACGCCCGGCGGCTGGCGCCGGAACCGGTCCAGGGCAAGGCGATCGCCGTCGTGATGACCGGCATCCCGCTCGCGCTCTCGCTCGGCATCCCCGCCGGCACGTTCCTGGGCGGCGCCTTCGGCTGGCAGGTGACGTTCGCGATCATGTCGGCGCTCGCGCTCGGCCTGCTCGGCTGGATCGCGCTGGCCGTCCCCGATTTCCCTGGTCAGGACAAGGGCGGCAGGCTTCCGGTGCGCAAGACCCTCGCCGTCCCCGGCGTCACGGCGGTCCTGTTCGTGACGCTGGCCTTCGTGCTCGCGCACAACATCCTCTACACCTACATCGCCACCTTCCTCGACCACGTGTCGATGGGCGGCTCGGTCGACCTGATCCTGCTGGTGTTCGGGCTGGCGTCGATGGTCAGCATCTGGTTCGTCGGCGTGCTCATCGACCGGCGGCTGCGCGCGCTGACCGTCGCGGGCACTCTCCTCGTCGCGCTCGGGGCGACGATTTTGGCTCTGCTGGGAGAAAGTCCGGCGCTGGTCTATATCGCGGTGATCCTGTGGGGGCTTGGCTGGGGCGGCGTACCGACGCTGCTGCAGACCGCCGCCGCGCAGGCCGGCGACAAGGGCGGCGCGGCGGACATCGCGCAGGCCATGCTGGTCACCCTGTGGAACGCGGCGATGGCGGGCGGCGGGATCGCGGGCGGAGTCCTCCTCGACGGCCTCGGCGCGGAGTCGTTCCCCTGGAGCGTCCTGGTGCTGCTCGTGCCGACGCTGGCCGTGGTGCTGGTGGCGCGGCGGCACGGGTTCACAGCGGCAGTTCGGGATGACTCCGGATCGCTTCGAGCACCAGGTCGACAGCCGCGCGAGGAGCGGACCCGCGCCTGATCGCGGCGGTGATGGAGCGGTTGACCGGCGTCGCGAGCTCACGGGTGGCGACGCGGTAACGCTTGTCGACGGCGAGGCCGGGCAGGAGCGCGATCGCGAGCCCGGCCTCGACGTGCTGCAAGGTCATCATGTAGTTGCTGAACCTGGCGACCACGCGCGGCTCGAAGCCCGCTTCGCGGCAGAGCCGGGTGGCCAGGTTCGCCATGTACGACTGGGGGATGTCGAACGTCCAGGGCTCGCTCGCGTAGGCGGCGAGGTCGGCCGGGCCCCGCCCGGCGGCCGGATGGCCGGGCGGGACGACGAGCACGATCGGGTCGGTCGCGAGCGGCACGAGGTCGATGTCCGCCCCCAGCGGCTGTTCGACGAAGTCCGTGGTGGTGACGATGACGTCGGCGTCGCCGACGCGGAGCGCGGGCATGCTCACGTGCGGTTCGAGTTCGAGCAGTTCGATGTCCAGCTGCGGATGCGAGCGGGCCAGCCGGGTCACCGCGGGGACGGCGATGGTGTGGATCGCGCTCTGGAAGGCGCCGAGGCGGACGAGCCCGGCCGGTGCCTCGCCGAGGCCGCGCAACTCGGCCTCGACGGTGTCCATGTGGTCGAGGATCGCCCGCGCGCGGCGGGCCAGCATCAGCCCCGCCGGGGTCAGCCGGACGCGGCGGCCGGTGCGTTCCAGCAGCTGCGTGCGGGTCTCGGCCTCGAGGACCGCGAGCTGCTGGGACACGCTCGACGCGCTCAGGTTGGCCGCCTTCGCGACCGCGCGGACGGTGCCGAGCGTGTCCAGCCTGCTCAGCAGGCTGAGCCTCCAAGGGTTGAGCATGACGGCCATTGTTGTACGGATCAGCCGAACAGCACAGCCGGAATTGTGAGATGGACGTGTCGCTCGGCTCCGTTTTACCGTCGAAGCATGGCTGCTCCGACCACTGACCTGTCCACCGCCGACCGTTTCTGGGCCGACGCCGACCGGCACCTCGTGCGCTACGCCGGGGCCGGCGACTTCACCCGCGAGATCATCGATCACGCCGCCGGGAGCTATCTGTTCACCGAGTCCGGGCGACGGATCCTCGACTTCACGTCCGGGCAGATGAGCGCGATCCTCGGGCATTCGCATCCCGAGATCGTCGAGACCGTCCGGCGGCAGATCGGCTCGCTGGACCATCTGTTCAGCGGGATGCTGAGCCGTCCCGTCGTCGACCTCGCCCGGCGGCTGGCCGAGACTTTGCCGTCACCGCTGGAAAAGGCCTTGCTGCTGACCACCGGCGCCGAGTCGAACGAGGCCGCCATCCGGATGGCGAAACTGGTGACGGGCAAGCACGAGATCGTGTCGTTCGCCCGGTCGTGGCACGGGATGACGCAGGCGGCGGCGAGCGCGACCTACAGCGCGGGCCGCAAGGGCTACGGCCCGTCCGCGCCGGGCAACTTCGCCATCCCCGCGCCGAACTCTTATCGCCCGGATTTCCTTACGAGTGAGGGAGAACTGGACTGGCGGCGCCAGCTGGACTTCGGGTTCGAGATGATCGACGCCCAGTCCGTCGGCAGCCTCGCGGCGTGCGTCGTCGAACCGATCCTCAGCTCGGGCGGGATCATCGAGCCGCCGATGGGCTACTTCGCCGCCCTGCGGGAGAAGTGCCGCGAACGCGGGATGCTGCTGATCCTCGACGAGGCGCAGACCGGCTTGTGCCGCACGGGAAACTGGTACGCCTTCGAACGCGACGGCGTCGTCCCCGACATCCTGACGCTGTCCAAGACGCTCGGTGCCGGGCTCCCGCTGGCGGCGGTGATCACGAGCGCGGAGATCGAGCAGGAGGCGCACGACCGCGGCTACCTGTTCTTCACCACGCACGTCGCGGACCCGCTGGTGGCGGCGGTCGGGAACACCGTGCTCGACGTCCTCACCCGCGACCGTCTCGACGAACGCGCCACCGAACTCGGCGCCTTCCTCCGCCGCGGGCTCGAAGACATCGCCGGTCGTCATGACGTCGTCGGCGACATCCGCGGCCGGGGCCTGCTGGTCGGGGTGGAACTCGTCGTCGACCGGGCCACGAAGCAGAGCTCAGACGAACTGGGCGCGCTGGTCACGCGGCGCTGCCTCGAACTGGGGCTGCACATGAACATCGTGCAGCTGCCGGGGATGGGCGGGGTCTTCCGGATCGCTCCGCCCTTGACGGCCACCGAGGAGGAACTGGCGGAGGGGCTGGGCGTGCTGGACCAGGCCATCGGAGACGCTTCCGCGTGAGGGCTCGTGAGTGGTAAGGCTGGTTCTGGTGGACCCGTATCTGCCTGCCCACTGGTGCGACTGGCGGTCGAGCGGGGAAGGTGAGTGTCCAGGATCCTCCGTTGATCAAGAACCGAGACCGGGCGAGCCCGCGACGGTGAAGGAATCAGGACGTTCAACGTCCCAAATCCCTCACCGTCGAGCCCGGCAGCCGCAGAACCGCCACCCACGCGCAGGTAGGCAAATACCGGTCCGCCCTAATCGTCCTTGCCCCTCACGACCACGAACTCCCGAAGCAACCGGGCCACCTCGCCAGGCCGCTCCAGGAACGGCGAGTGCCCGACGCCTTCCACGACCTCCACCCGTGCTCCCACCGCCGAGTACCGGGCGAAAGTCCTGTCACAGTCGTAAAACCGGTCCCGCCGACCGAGGATCACCAAGCACGGCAAGCCCAAAGCCGCCACCTGCGCATCGAGAGGACTGGACGCGAGTCGTCGCGCGCGATCCACGAGCACCACCCGAGCCATCGACGGCGCGGTGACGGCGTGATCGGCCAAGTCCTGCAAGGGATCCTCGAACCAGCTCACCCGGCGGAACCGGGCGGCGGACCGGATCCACCGCCGGTGGGCCACCGACCGGACGAGCGCGCCGGCCATCGGCAGCAGAACCCGGCTACCGGGCGGAAAGGACGCGTAGCTGTAGTCCGGAGCCTGCCCGATCAGCACCAAAGCCCTGACACGCGGCGAAATCTCGGCCAGCGCCAGCGCGACGTCGGCGCCGAAGGAATGACCTGCGACCAGAACGTCCTCGACGTCCAGCGTCTCGAGGACACCCGCCACCATGCGCGCCTGCGACACGGCGTCGAGGCCGGAAGAACCACCGGTGCACCCGTGCCCCAGCAGATCCACCCGGATCACGTGATGCCCCGAAGCCAGGCCGAGGGTCAGGCGGTCGAACCAGTGCACCGACCCGCAATACCCGTGCAGCAACAGCACCGGCGGCCCGGCGCCGTCCTGACGGACGTGGACGGCGGCACCGTTCACGTCGAGGAAGTCGCCGATGGGAGCACGCTGCACGCTCCCAACGTAACTCAGACCCGCGCGGTCTCCTTGCTGCGGGACAACACCAGAGCCACGATGCCGGCGGGGAAGAACATGAGCACGCCGTAGATCCCGGCGGGCACGGCCATCGTCTTGTCGCCGAGCACGGAGATCGCCACGGCGATCGCGAGGGTGGCGTTGTGGACGCCGATCTCCATGGCGGACGCGATCGACTGCCCGCGGTCCACCCGGAACAGACGCGGCACGTAGTACCCGATCGCGAGACTGAGCACGGAAAGCGCCAGCGCCACCGGCCCGAGTGTCCCGATGTTGTCCACCAGGGTCCGGAATTCCTGCGCGATCGCGGCCGCGATCACCAGCACGAGCACCACGGCGGAGCCGATCTTGACCGGTTTGCGCATCCGCTCGGCCCAGCCGGTGAACCGGCTCCGCACCGCCATCCCGATCACGACCGGGATCAGCACGATCGCGAACACCTGCACGAACTTCGCGGGCTGGAGCCCGACCGAGGCACCGCCGTCGAGGAACCCGGCCATCGACAGGCCGACCACCAACGGCAGCGTGAACACGGCCAGCACGGAGTTGATCGCCGTGAGCGTGACGTTGAGGGCGACGTCACCGCCGGCGAGGTGACTGAACAGATTCGCCGACGTCCCGCCCGGCGAAGCGACGAGCAACATCATCCCGACCGCGAGCACCCCTTCGATGCCGAACACCAGGATGAGGCCGAGGCAGATCGCGGGCAGCACGATCATCTGGCACACCAGCGCGATGACGGCGGCCTTCGGGTACTTCACCACGCGCGTGAAGTCACCGACGGTCAGGGTCAGCCCCAGCCCGAACATGACGAGCGCCAAAGCGACGGGCAAGAGGACCGAAAACATCGCCGAACCCATCGTGGGGCCTCCGTCCGATATGCCCTTTTCAGCTCGGCAAATCGTGTCAAGCGGCGAGAACCCGGTCAAGCCACCGAAACCCAGACGTGACCCCGCTTGACATTTCCGAGAGCAGTGCTCACTATAGCTACAGGCTCTAACGAACACGACAAGCATTCAAGGAGATCGGGATGAACACGCTGACCGAGGTGGTACTGCCGGGCAAGGTCGAGCCGGAAGGCCTGGAGCTGCGGGAACGCCCGCTCCCCGAGCCAGGCCCCGGCCAGGTCGTGGTCGCGATGGAGGCGACCGGGGTCTCCTTCGCCGAACAGCAGATGCGCCGCGGCAAGTACTACGACCAGCCGCCCTTCCCCTTCGTCCCCGGCTACGACCTGGTCGGCACGGTGCTGACCACGGGCGACGGGGTCGACAACGCATTCGCCGGCCGACGGATCGCCGCGCTGACGAAGGTCGGGAGCTGGGCCAGCCACGTGGTGCTCGACGCCGCCGACGTCGTCCCCGTCCCGGACGGCCTCGGCGCCGAGGAGGCCGAGACCGCGGTGGTCAACGGCATCACCGCCTGGCAGATGCTGCACCGCAAGGCGCGGGTGCGCGCCGGGCAGACGATCCTGGTCCACGGCGCGAACGGCGGGGTGGGCTCGCTGCTGGTCCAGCTAGCCACCCAGGCGGGCGTGCGGGTGATCGGCACGGCGTCGGAGCGGCATCACGAAGCGTTGCGGCGCTGGGGAGTCACGCCGATCGACTACCGGACCGAAGACATCTCCGCCCGCGTGCGCGAGCTCGCACCCGAGGGTGTCGACGCCGTCTTCGACCACGTCGGCGGCGCCAGCGTGCCCGCGTCCTGGAAGCTGCTCGCCCGCGGCGGCACCCTCGTCTCCTACGGCAGCGCCGCGACCCGTGACGACGAGGGCTCCAAGCAGTTGCCCGTGCTCAAGATCCTCGCGCGGGTGATGGTGTGGAACAGCCTCCCGAACGGCCGCAGCGCGTACTTCTTCAACGTCTGGGCGGGACGGTCCTTCGCCAAGAACCGGTTCCGCGCCCGCCTGCGCGAAGACCTCACCCAGGTCTTCGCGGCACTGAAGGACGGCACGATCACGGCCCAGGTCGCGGCGCGGCTGCCGCTGAGCCGGGTCGCGGAAGCGATGCGGCTGGCCGAATCCGGGACGGTCGCGGGCAAGGTGGTGCTCACGCCGTAAGGGTTCGGTAACCGCGTTCCGGGCCCCGCGGGCGGTTGAATGAGGACATGAAACGCAAGCGGGTGCTCGCCGTCCTGGCGGCCGGTCTGGTGGTGGCGGTGGCGGCGGGCCTCTACTGGTTCCAGCCGTGGAAGCTCTGGGTGAACGAAACGGTGCAGGAGGCGCTTCCCGTCGCCCGAACCTCCGAAAGTGCCGCGCCCGCCCCGAAAAAGCCCATGATCGTGGCGACCGGCGAGCTGATCAGCCACGAGCACGAGACCCGCGGCGGCGTCCGGATCCTGCGCGCGGACGACGGATCGCTGGTGCTGCGCCTGGAGAACCTCGACACGAGCAACGGTCCGGATCTGCGGGTCCTGCTCTCCGACGCGCCGGTGCTCCCCGGCAAGGACGGCTGGTTCGTCTTCGACGACGGCGCGCACGTGAGCGCGGGGAAACTCAAGGGCAACAAGGGCAGCCAGAACTACACCCTGCCCGAGGGCACCGATCTGACGCGCTATTCGAGTGTCAGCATCTGGTGCGACCGGTTCGACGTCTCGTTCGGCGCGGCCCAGCTGATCAAAACCGCCTAGGCGAGCCGGTTCACGGCGTACTCCAGTTCCGCGCGGACGGCTCGCAGGTCGATTCCGCCGGGATCGATGATCGCGGCCACGGCGATCCCCCGCAGCTGTCCGACCAGCGCCGCCGCGTACGCGTCCGGATCCCGGACTCCGGCGATGGAGCCGTCGGCGATCCCGGCGGCGACGGTCTGCGCGATGGCGAACCGGTACCGGCGGTCGGCCTCGGTCATCGCCGACCGCACCGCCGGATCGCCGACGGTCGCGTCCGTCCACAGCACCACGAAAGCCCGGTTCAGCGGCGGCATGTCGGTGAGCAGTTCGAAGAAGACGTCCAGCAGCGCGCGCAGCATGTCCATCGGGCTGGGGGTCAGGCCACCGGTCCGGGTGGCGACGGCGGCACCGAAGGCGTCGGCGAACTTCTCCGCGGCGAACTCGACGAGCCGCTGCACCAGCGTCTCCTTCGAGCCGAACAGCTGGTAGACGACGGCGCTCGGATAGCCTGTCCTGGCACAGATCATGCCGATCTTGAGCCGGGTGAAACCGGCCTCGCCGATGAGGCGGGCGGCGATGTCGAGAATCCGTGTCCTGGCCGCCTCCTGGTCACGCTGGACCTGGCGCTCCTCCGCAGACGAGTCCACGACGAGATCTTCCCATGACTTCCGGTTCGACACCCGCTGACGCGGCGTTACGATCGAGGCATGAGGATCGCCTTCTCCGCCGACGACCGGAACGCCACCACGGACGCCGTCCAGGCCTTCCTGGCCGAGGCAGGCCACGAGGTGATCCGCCCCGCGACGTCGGAACTCTGGCCGGAACTCGGCGCGGCGGTGGGCAAGGCGGTCGCCGACGGCGAGGCCGACTTCGGCGTGGTGATGTGCTGGACCGGGACGGGCACGGCGATCGCGGCCAACAAGGTCCCCGGCGTGCGTGCCGCGCTGGCCTGGGACACCTGGATCGCCGCGGGCGCGCGCAAGTGGAACGACGCGAACGTGCTGGCACTGAGCCTCAAACGGCTCTCCCCCGACGTGGCCGTCGAAATCACCGAGGTCTTCCTTTCCGGTATCGAGCCGGACGCCGACGAATCGGCGAATATCGCCCGGCTCGGCGAAATGGACGAATTCCGTCGGTAGACGGCACCGGACCTGTGAACGGTTAACGCTGTCGAACGTATTAGGCCGTTCGCAGGAAAATCACCACGCTACGTAGTGACGCTTCCCATATTGGTCCAGACCACGTACCGTCTCCCGCAACAAAGCGTTCCGCATGGAGGTGGTCGATGAAGACGCATCCCCGCCTGCCCGGCTCCGGCCGCGGCAACGCGATGTCGCCGATTTCGCACTGACGAAATCCCTCTCCAAGATCATTTCCCTGCACCGTGTTGTAAGGAGTGAAATGTCAAGAAAGAGATGGCATCTGGTCGGCCTGTTCACGGCCGTCGCGGCGCTGGCTGTCGGTCTGGTGACCGTGCCGGCGAACGCGGCGGGTGGGGTCGGGGCCACGCTGACCAAGGGCTCGGATTGGGGCGCTGGCTGGGAAGGCAAGTACACGATCACGAACAATTCGGGATCGAGCCTCACCTCCTGGACGCTCGAGTTCGACCTCGCGGCAGGCCACTCGATCGCTTCGCTGTGGGACGGCAGCTACACCGCCTCCGGCCAGCATGTGACCGTCAAGAACACCTGGAACGGCAACATTTCCAACGGAGCTTCGATCAGCTTCGGCTTCAACGTCAAGTATTCCGGCGCCTACACCGCGCCCGCGAACTGCAAGATCAACGGCGGCTCTTGCGATCCGGGTGGGGGCACCCCGACGACGAGCAATCCGCCCACGAGCACGACGTCCAACCCGACGACGTCGAACCCGCCCACGACGACCACCACGAGCAACCCGCCGACCACGACGACTTCGAACCCCAACCCCGGCGCGAAGAAGAACCTCGGCTACTTCGTGCAGTGGGGCGTCTACGGTCGCAATTACCACGTGAAGAACATTCACACTTCGGGTTCCGCGGCGAAGCTGACGCACATCAACTACGCCTTCGGCAACGTCACCAACGGTTCCTGCACCGCGAACGACGACACCTACGCCGACTACGACAAGTTCTACGACGCCGGGTCCAGTGTGGACGGTGTCGCGGACACGTGGGACAACGGCGCGCTGCGCGGTAACTTCAACCAGCTGCGCAAGCTGAAGAAGATGTACCCCGGCCTGAAGGTGCTGTGGTCGTTCGGCGGCTGGACCTGGTCCGGCGGCTTCGGCCAGGCGGCGAAGAACCCGGCCGCGTTCGCGAACTCCTGCTACAACCTGATCAAGGACCCGCGGTGGGCCGACGTCTTCGACGGCATCGACATCGACTGGGAGTACCCGAACGCCTGCGGTCTTTCCTGTGACACCAGCGGTCCCGGTGCCATCAAGGACGTGGCGCAGGCGCTGCGCACCAAGTTCGGCTCCTCGTTCCTGGTCACCGCCGCGATCACCGCGGACGCCAGCAGCGGCGGCAAGCTCGACGTCGCCGACTACGGCCCCGCGTCGGCGTACCTCGACTGGTACAACGTCATGACCTATGACTTCTTCGGTGCCTGGGCGGCAAAGGGTCCGACGGCCCCGCACTCGCCGCTGACCGCGTACCCCGGCATCCCGCAGCAGGGCTTCAACTCCGACGACGCCATCCAGAAGCTCAAGTCCAAGGGTGTTCCGGCGAGCAAACTGTTGCTGGGTATCGGTTTCTACGGCCGTGGCTGGACCGGCGTCACACAGGACGCCCCTGGCGGCACCGCGACCGGCGCGGCACCCGGCACCTATGAAGCGGGCATCGAGGACTACAAGGTCCTGAAGAACTCCTGCCCGACAACCGGCACGATCGCGGGCACCGCGTACGCGAAGTGCGGCAACAACTGGTGGAGCTACGACACTCCCGCAACCATCAATTCGAAGATGGGCTGGGCCAAGAACCAGGGTCTCGGCGGCGCGTTCTTCTGGGAACTCACCGGCGACACCAGCAACGGCGAGCTCGTCACGGCCATGCGTAACGGCCTTAACTGAGAGGTTTGACAGTGGCTAAGCGGACTTGGATCCAGGCCGTGGGCCTGGCCGCCGCTGCCGCAACGGCCGGTGCGGTCCTCGTGATCGCGCCGGCCTCCGCGGCCGGCGGCGTCGGCGCCGCCTTCAGCAAGGGCTCCGATTGGGGCTCCGGCTGGGAGGGCAAGTACACGATCAGCAACAACTCCGGATCGAGCCTTCCCACGTGGACGGTCGAATTCGACCTTCCCGCGGGACATTCGATCGCCTCGCTGTGGGACGGCAGCTACACCGCCTCCGGACAGCACGTGACGGTGAAGAACACCTGGAACGGCAACCTCGGCAACGGGGGCAGCACCAGTTTCGGGTTCAACGTCAAGTACTCCGGGAGCTATGTCGCCCCGGCGAACTGCAAGGTCAACGGCGGCTCCTGTGATCCGGGCGGCGGCGGCCCCACCACGACGCCGACCACTCCCACCACCCCGACCACGCCGACCACCACGACGACGACGTCGAACCCGCCGACGACCACCACGAGCAACCCGCCGCTGCCCGGCGGTCGTGGCGCGCCGTATCTGTACATGGGCTGGGGCAGCCCGCCGAACCCGCAGACGGTCATGAACGCGACCGGCATCAAGTGGTTCACCCTGGCGTTCGTGCTGGCGTCGAACGGTTGCAACCCCGCGTGGGACGGCAGCCGTCCGTTGCAGGGCGGCGCCGACGCGAACGCGATCGCGCAGATCAAGGCCGCGGGCGGGCAGGTCGTGCCGTCCTTCGGCGGGTGGAGCGGCAACAAGCTCGGCCCGAACTGCTCGACGCCGGAATTGCTCGCCGGTGCCTACCAGAAGGTGATCGACGCCTATGGTCTCAAGGCGATCGACATCGACATCGAGAACACCGACGAGTTCGAGAACGCGACAGTGCAGGACCGCGTCCTCAACGCGTTGAAGATCGTGAAGGCGAAGAACCCCGGTATCCAGACCATTCTCACCTTCGGCACGACGACCAGCGGCCCGAACTCCTGGGGCAACCGGCTCATCGACCAGTCGAAGGCGCTGAACGCCGGCATCGACGTCTACACGATCATGCCGTTCGACTTCGGTGGCGGCGCGGACATGTACGGCAACACCATCAAGGCCTCGAACGGCCTGCGGGACAAGCTGAAGTCGACCTTCGGGTGGGACGACGCCACGGCGTACGGCCACCTGGGCATCAGCGGGATGAACGGCCTTTCGGATCAGCAGGAGCTGACGAGTCTCGACGCCTGGACCAAGATCACCAACTGGTCCAAGACGAACAAGATCGCCAGGCTCGCTTTCTGGTCGGCCAACCGCGACCGGCCCTGTCCCGGTGGCGGCGTCGCCGAGAACTGCAGTGGTATCGCACAGAACGACTGGGACTTCACGCGGATCACCGCAGGCTTCTGACGTCCCTTCCCCTGAAACTGCGGGCCCGCACCGATGCTGCACGGTGCGGGCCCGCTCCTCTACCCACTTCGCCCTCTGATCGTGAGTGTGTCCCGAACGCCACGCCTGAGACGCTCACCGTCTCGAACGTGGCGCTCGGGACGTACTGCTGTCCCGAAAGTGACGAAATGCGGGGTCAGGGCAGGGCGTTCAGGAAGGGTTCGTGAGCGTTCTGGAATTCCCAGCCGTAGTACCGGTCCCAGTTGATCGACCACGTCATCAGCCCGCGCAGCGCCGGAGAAGCACCGCCCCGCAAGGAATACGATCCGCATCCGGAGTTCTTCACCAGGCAGTTCAGCGCCGAATGGACCGCCGCCGGCGCGGTGTGCCCGTTGCCCGCGCTCACCGCGGCGGGCAGGCCGAACGCGATCTGGTCCTCACGCAGCCCTGGGAACCGGAATCCGGTCGAGGACACCGTGAAGCCCGCCTTGATCATGTCGGTCATCGCGATGTGGAAGTCCGCGCCGCCCATGAAGTGGTACTGGTTGTCCAGCCCCATCACCGGCCCGGAGTTGTAGTCCTGGACGTGCAGCACGGTCAGCGCGTCCCGCATCGCGTGGATCACCGGAAGGTACGAGCCCGTCCGGTTGTCGGCGCCGCCGAGGCCGCCGTAGTACTGGTACCCGGTCTGCACGAAGAACGTCTCCGGCGCCATCGTCAGCACGAATCCCGCGCCGTACTTCGCTTTCAGCGTCTTCAGCGCAGAAATGAGATTGACGATCACCGGCGTTGTCGGGTTCCGGAAGTCGTTGTCACCGGAGTTGAGGTACAGCGAGTGTCCCTCGAAGTCGATGTCGAGCCCGTTCAGCCCGTACCGGTCGATGATCGCGGAGACCGAGCTGACGAAGGCGTCGCGCGCCGCGGCCGTGGTCAGCTGGACCTGGCCGTTCTGCCCGCCGATGGAGATCAGGACCTTCTTGCCCTGCGCCTGTTTCGCGCGGATCGCGGCGATGAAGTCCGCGTCGCTTTCCACCGTCGGGCATTCCGCCACCGGGCATCGCGTGAAGCGGATGTCGCCCGACGTCACCGAAGTCGGCTCACCGAAGGCCAGGTTGACGATGTCCCACGCGGCCGGGACGTCGGCCATCCGCGTGTACCCGGAGCCGTTGGCGAAGCTCGTGTGCAGGTAGCCGATCAGCGCGTGCTTCGGCAGACCGGTGTCGACGCAGCCGGTGGTCGTACCGCCCACCTCGGTGGTCTTCGGCGATTCGCCTGCGCTGTTGTACGCGGCCACCGAGTAGGTGTGCGAAGAACAGGCCGTCAGCCCCGAAATCGTCGCCGCAGTCCCGGTCGCCGTCGCGACGACGTTCCCGCCTTCGTAGACGCGGTATCCCGTCACAGTGCCCGCCGACGCTCCCCACGAAAGCGCGATCGACGAGTTCGTCACCGTGCCCACGGCCGGATTCCCCGGCGCCGGAGGCGCTCCCGGAGTCCCGCCGCCGGGTCCGTCGAGACTGACGTCGTCCGCGTAGAAGGTGCCCGCCCCGTACCAGCCGTGGACGTACACCTCCGCCGTCGTCTGCGTCGCCGTCGTCGTGAACGAAAGCGAAAGCTGCGTGTACGAGGTCGCGGCGGTCCAGGTCGACGGCCCGCCGGTGACCCCGAGGTACACCGGATTCCCGTTCACCCAAGCGGAAACCGCGTAGGTCGTGTTCGGCTGGACGGATACCGTCTGTGTGCACTTCCCGATCGTCGAACCGGGTGTGACCGCGACGGCGTAACCGCCCGAACGGACCGGTGTGGTCACGGCCGCGCCCGCCGCACAGGACCAGCCGGACGTCGAACCCGCCTCGAAACCGGGATTGAGGAGCAGGTTGGCCGCGCTCGCGGTGCCGCCCCCCGCTATCAGCCCGGTGAAGGTGAGCACCAAAACGGCCAGAAAGGCCAGGGATCTGGAACGCCTCATCGCGATTCCTCCGTGAAAGGGCGGCCTGCCGCCGCACTGGGCTAATTGTCTAGACCAATCCGGGGAAAGTCCATACCCTGGCACCACCAGGGCCTAAAGACCTGACTACTCCGGGCTGCTGTACCGGTGTGACGCGCGAGCGCGCTCCGTAACGTCGGAAGGGCAAACGAGGGCTGGGGGCTTTCGGGAGGTGGGGACTATGGGAACACACAGGGACACACCGAGAACGGCCCATCCGGCGTGACCGCCGTGGCAGAAGCCGTGCGCCCGGTATACAGCGCGGATGCGCACTCGACGGGAAAGGGTGCCTCGCGCGTGCCCCGGCCGGGAGAGCCGGACGGCGAGATGATCCGCGCGGCGATCAGCGGTGACCGGCGGGCCATCGGGAGCCTGCTGACGCTGCTCCGGCCGATCGTGATCCGGTACTGCGCGGGCAGGCTCGGCGGAACGATACGCGGCATCTCCAACGCCGAGGACTGCGCGCAGGAAGTCCTCATGGCCGTCCTGGTCGCCTTGCCGCGCTACAGCTACCAGGACAACAGCTTCCTGCCCTACGTCTTCGGGATCGCTTCGCACAAGGTCGCCGACGTCCGCCGGAACCTCGCCCGCGACCCGTCCGCGCCGGTCCCCGATCCGGAGCCCGAACAGGACGGTCCGTGGAACCCGACGTTCGAAGAGGTCGAGAAGGCGGATCGCAACCGCCGCTTGTCACAGCTGTTCGAGGTCCTCTCCGCGAGGCAGCGCGACGTGCTGGTGCTTCGCGTGATCCACGGGTTCAGCGCCGAGGAGACGGCGAAGGCGCTGGGCATGGCGAGCGCGGGCGCGGTCCGCGTCACCCAGCACCGGGCGCTCAACGAACTGCGCCGGGTGCTGCGCGAGGATCCCGGTTTCGCCGGCGGGTTCACCTTCCTCTAGACGGAGGGCTTGCGGCGTTGCGTGGCGTAGACGGCGGCGGCGGTGCGGCGTTCGAAACCGAGCTTGTGCAGCAAGGACGACACGTAGTTCTTGACCGTCTTCTCCGCCAGGTACAGCTTTTCCGCGATCTGGCGGTTGGTCAGCCCGTCGGCGATGTGGTCGAGCACCCGGCGCTCCTGCGGGCTCAGCTGTTCGTACCGCGGGTCGGGGAGGTCGCTCTCGCCGCGCAGACGGTTCATCACCGACGCCGTCAGCGTGCTGTCCAGGAGCGATCCCCCCGCGGCGACCGTGCGGACGGCCTTGACGAGCGCCCCGCCGGAGACCTGCTTGAGCATGTACCCGGCCGCGCCCGCCATGATCGCGCCGAACAACGCGTCGTCGTCCGAGTAGGACGTCAGCATCAGGCAGGCGGGCGGCGGGTCGATGGACGCCCGGATCTCCCGGCAGACACTGACCCCCTCGCCGTCCGGCAGCCGGACGTCGAGCACCGCGACCTGCGGTTTGACCGCGGGGATCCGCACGAAGGCCTCGGCGGCCGTGGACGCCTCGCCGACCACGGTGAAGTCGTCTTCCGCCTCGAAGACGGTCTTCAGCCCGGTGCGGACGAGTTCGTGATCGTCCAGCAGGAACACCGAAATCGTCATCCCACACTCCCCTGTCGGGCCGGTAGCTCCACCGACCAGTCGAGCCTCGTCCCGCCTTCCGGTCTCGCTTCGACGCTGAACGACCCGTTCCAGCGGGCCGCGCGTTCGGCGAGGTTCGCGACCCCGCTGCGATGGCCGGGTTCGACGGGCATGCCGACCCCGTCGTCCACCACCGAAAGTTTCAGCCACCGCCCGTCCCGGTCGACGGAGACGTCGACCGACACCGTCGTCGCCTCGGCGTGCCTGACCACATTGGACAGTGCTTCGCGCAGGGTCGCGATGAGATCCGAGCGGACCGTGTCCGGCACGGCCGAGTCGAGCGGCCCGTCGAACCCGACCCTGGGTTCGGAAGCGCAGCCCGCGTCCAGCGCGACACGCAGCAGCTCCGACCGGAGGCTGCCCTGAGCCTCCGCCGGTTCCTGCAGGGAAAAGATGCTGTTGCGGATCTCGCGGATCGTACGGTCGATCTCGTGCGCGAAACCGGTCACGCGGTCGGCGACGGCCGGTTCGGTCGCGAGCCTGCTGAGGCCCTCCAGGCCGAGGCCGATCGCGAACAACCGCTGGATCACCAGATCGTGCAAGTCGCGGGCGATCCGGTCGCGGTCCTCGAAGACGGCGAGCCGCTGCCTGTCCTGTTGCGCGCGGGCGAATTCGACGGCGAGCGCGGCGTGCGCGGCGAAGGTCTCGGCGAGCTGGACGTCGTAGGCGGAGAACGGCGTCCTGTCACGGAACTTCGCCACCAGCAGGACGCCGAGTTTCTCCTCGCCGACGATCAGCGGGACCGCGATCGTGGAGTCCAGGTCCTTGATCGCCGCGGGCATCGTGGAGGCGTTGTCGCCCTGGTAGTCGAGCACCTTCTCGCCGTAGTCCCGGACCACGACGGGTTTCCCGGTGGTGAACGCCATCCCGGTCGCGGTGCCCTCGGTGGGCACGGCGACGCCGGCGAGCTTGTCCGCGTCCGGTCCCGGCGGCTCGACGATCTCGAAGACCAGCTGACCGTCGCCGCGGGGCAGGGCCACCGCCCCCGCGGTGCCACCGGCGACGACACGGGCGCGTTCGGCGATGAGATGCAGGGTCGCGGTCAGATCCTGGTCGGTCAGCAGTGCGCCGGTGACGTGATAGGAGGCTTCGAGCCAGCGCTCGCGCCGCTGCACCTGGTCGAACAGCGCCGCGTTCTCGATCACCACCCCGGCCGCCGCGGTGAGCGCGACGAGCAGGTCCTCCTCGGCTTCGGTGAACTCCGCACCGTCCGGTTTGGGGGCGAGGTACAGCATCCCGAAGATGCGGCCGCGCACGCGCAGCGGCATCACACGGGACTCGTCCTCGGACGGCGCCTTTTCCCAGGCGTCGGCGACGCGGATGAATTCGCCCGAATCGAGGACGCTCAAGGCGCCGAACGGCGCACCGGTCAGCTCGCAAGCGGATTCGACCATCCGCCGCAGCACGTCGGAGAGGCTGAGATCGTGGGCGATCCCGGCCACCGCGTCCAGAATCCTGGGCGCCTTGGCGTCACTCGCCGCACTCACCCGCCGCACCGCCGTCACCGTCCCGGAGTAACGCTCCGGACAAGGGGGTCAGGAATGGCAGACGCGCCCGGAACGCTCATCTGGTGCGTCGATCACGGACAGTGCTTCGTTACTGCACACGCCGAGGATCCTTCGTCCGGTTACCGACTCGATCGGTATCCGGAGGTACCGCGAGTCCGTTCGCCCAGTCCAGCAGCCCAGCGGCAAGGTCGCGAGCTCGGCTATCACGATCGGATCACGCACCTCGGAAGCGCGGCCGAGGGCGGTGACGAACCAACCGCTCCCCAGGTCCGTGGTGAACTCGTCGACGGCGAAAGCCACCACGCTGTCGAGCACTCCGGCGAACAGCGCGCTCTGTGGCGGCGTCCGGACCACGATCGCGCCGTGGTGAAGCGCGAACCGCGCGGGCTGGATCGCCGGAAGGGCGCGGGAGGTGAACACCACCCGGCCGAGCCCGGCGCCCGCGAGCAGCGCCAGGCACTGCTCGCGGTCGAGCGTCTCGAGACCCAAGGAGTCGGACATTCGGCATCCCCGCGTTCTCGTCGTGTGCTTCGTCGAGATCCACGGTCCCTTCCCCGCCGACTCACCGGTAGGGCCAATGGACCCGCCTCATGCGGGGGATGCGGCGCTACGGCTTGGGCGACAGCAGGACCACGGGGATCTCCCGCTCGGTCTTGGTCTGGTACTGGGCGTAGTTCTTGAAGTCCGCGGTGATCTCGGGCCACAGGCGGGCACGCAGCTCGGTGTCGGCGACGCTCGCGACCATCGGCTGAGCGGTCTCACCCTTCAGGGTGACCTGGACCTCGGGGTTGTCGCGGAGGTTGAGGAACCACGCCGGGTGCTGGTCGTCGCCACCGCGGGAGGCGACGATGACGTACGCGTCGCCCTCGCGCAGCGGCGAGGTCAGCAGCACGGTGCGGGGCCGGCCGGATTTGCGGCCGATGGTGGTCAGTTCCAGGACGGTCATCCCGGCGACCTGCCAGCCGGCGCGGCCGCCGCTGACCTTCTGGATGACGCGGTGGACGGCGTTCATGGTCTTCAAGGCGAAATCACTGGGCATGCGGAGAAGGCTACTCCGCTTTCATCGCGACTTCGATTCCGTCCAGGAGAACGGTCAGCGAGAGCTCGAAGGCCTCCCGCGCCTCCTGTTCCAGGTAGGACACCGTCTCGTCCTCCATCCGGAACGCGTGCCCGGCCTCCATCCAGGTCAGCGTCGGGAACCGGTCGGCGAAGTCCGGCGAGACCTCGCGCAGATGCGCGGACCGCGCGTACCACCACTCGTCGCCGGACTGCCCTGTCACCTTCTCGGCCAGCCGCGTTTCCGACGCGGTCCTGGCGGGCTCGCGCACGCACGCGTACAGCGCGCTGACCAGCCGCCGCAGCACGACCGGGCGCAACCCGGTCCGGCGCAGGATCTTCACGAGCGCCTCCAGCACGACGTACTCGTTCGGCCCCAGCACCGGCCGGGCCTGCGAGATCTGCAGGACCCACGGATGCCGCAGGTAGAAGTCCCAGAGATCCTCCGCCCACTGCGTGACGTCGGCCCGCCAGCCGTCACCGTCGCGGGAAGCAGGCAACTCGGCGAGCGCCTTGTCGTACATGAGATCGAGCAGTTCGCTCTTGCTCGGGACATAGGTGTAGAGCGCCATGGCCGTCCGGCCGAGCCTGTCCCCGACGGCCCGCATCGAGAGGCCCGCCATCCCTTCGGCGTCCGCGATGGTGATGGCCGTTTCGACGATCAGCTCCACCGAAAGTCCCTGCTTGGGACCGGGACGCTCGACGTCCGGCGACTCCGTCCGCCACAGCAGCGCCATCGACCGCCGAGGGTCCCCTTGAGCCGCGTAGACGACCACTTGCCCAACTCCTTACAGCATAAACCAACCTCTGCTACCCTCACTTTACAGGCTAAAGAGTTCCAACCAGGGGAGAGCCATGCCTTCGGCCGCCGACAGCCACGACATGATCCAGGTGCGCGGAGCCAGAGAGAACAACCTCGCCGACGTCTCGGTCGACATTCCCAAGCGCCGCCTCACCGTCTTCACCGGTGTCTCGGGCTCGGGGAAGTCGTCCCTGGTGTTCGGCACCATCGCCGCGGAGTCGCAGCGGCTGATCAACGAGACCTACACCGCGTTCATCCAGTCCTTCATGGCCCCGGTCGGACGGCCGGACGTGGACGCGCTGCGGAACCTGAGCGCCGCGATCGTCGTCGACCAGGAACGGATGGGAGCCAACTCCCGGTCCACGGTCGGCACCGCGACCGACGCGCACACGATGCTGCGGATCGTCTTCAGCAGGCTGGGACAGCCGCATATCGGCACGTCCGGCGCGTTCAGCTTCAACCTTCCCGAGGGGATGTGCCCCGAATGCGAGGGGCTGGGGAAGGTCTCCACCATCGACGTCGACCAGCTCGTCGACAAGGAGCTTTCGCTCGACGAAGGGGCGATCACCGTCCCGAACTTCGCGCCGGGCGGCTGGTACTGGAAGGGACTGGCGGAGTCCGGCTTCGTCGATCCCGCGGTCAAGCTGAAGGACTACACCCCGCAGCAGTGGGAAGACTTCATGCACAAGCCCGCCACCAAGATCAAGCTCGCCGGGATCAACACGAACTACGAGGGCCTGCTGGTGAAGGTCCAGCGGCTTTTCCTGTCGAAGGACAAGGAAGCGACGCAGCCGCACATCCGGGCGTTCGTGGACCGGGCGATCACCTTCCGGCGATGCCCGGCGTGCGACGGCGCCCGGCTCAACGAGGCGGCGCTGTCGGTGAAGATCGACGGGCTGAACATCGCCGAGTGCTCGGCGATGCAGATCAGCGACCTGGCCGACGTCGTCCGCAAACTCGACGACCCGTCGGTCGGCCCGCTGATCCAGACCCTGCGCGGCACCCTCGACTCGCTCGTGGAGATCGGCCTCGGCTACCTGAGCCTCGACCGCGAGTCCGGGACGCTCTCGGGCGGTGAGGCGCAGCGCGTGAAAATGGTGCGGCACCTGGGTTCCAGTCTCACCGACGTCACCTATGTCTTCGACGAGCCGACCGTCGGGCTGCACCCGCACGACATCCAGCGCATGAACGGCCTGCTGCTCCTGTTGAAGGACAAGGGGAACACGGTGCTCGTCGTCGAGCACAAACCGGAGACCATCGAGATCGCCGACCACGTCGTCGACCTCGGGCCGGGCGCCGGGCCGAACGGCGGGCAGATCTGCTTCACCGGTGACGTCGCCGGGCTGCGCGCGTCCGGCACGCTGACCGGGCGGCATCTGGACCACCGGGCGCGGCTGCGCGCCGACGTCCGCGTGCCGACCGGGCGGGTCGAGATCCGGAACGCGACCCGGCACAACCTGCGCGGTGTCGACGTCGACGTCCCGCTGGGCGTGCTGACCGTGGTCACCGGGGTCGCCGGTTCGGGCAAGAGCTCGCTCATCCACGGCTCACTGTCCACAAGGGACGACGTGGTGGTGCTCGACCAGTCGGCCATCCGCGGCTCGCGGCGCAGCAACCCGGCGACCTACACCGGCCTGCTCGACCCGATCCGCACCGCGTTCGCCAAGGCCAACGGCGTCAAGGCGGCCCTGTTCAGCGCGAACTCCGAAGGCGCGTGCCCGAAGTGCAAGGGCATCGGGCTGATCTACACCGACCTCGCGATGATGGCCGGGGTGGCGACGGTCTGCGAGGAATGCGAGGGCAAGCGGTTCACCGCCGAAGTGCTGACCTACCGGCTGCGCGGCAAGAACATCAGCGAGGTCCTCGCGATGCCGGTCGCCGAAGCGCGGGAGTTCTTCCCCTCCGGCCAGGCGCGGACGATCCTGGACCGGCTCTCCGACGTCGGCCTCGGCTATCTCGGGCTCGGGCAGCCGCTCACGACGCTGTCCGGCGGGGAACGGCAGCGGATCAAACTGGCGATCCGGATGGCGGAGAAGTCGGCGACCTACGTCCTCGACGAACCGACCACCGGCCTGCACCTCGCCGACGTCGACCAGTTGCTCGGACTGCTGGACCGGCTGGTCGACGACGGCAACACGGTGGTGGTCATCGAGCATCACCAGGCGGTGATGGCGCACGCGGACTGGATCATCGACCTGGGGCCGGGCGCCGGTTCGGACGGGGGCCAGGTGGTCTTCACCGGGACTCCGGCCGATCTGGTCGCCTCCGGTGACACGCTCACCGCGCAGCACCTTCGCGCCTACGTGGGCCAGTAGCGCGTCGGCGGGCGTCGCGGAGAGCCATGCGAAAGGTGTCGTGCTCGACCGCTCGCGTGCCCGCCTGCTCGGGTGTCGCGAAAGCCACTTTCGGGACGTCTGATGTCCCGAAAGTGGCTTTCGCGACGTCGGCGCACCAGAGCGAGCCCGGCCGGGACTTTCGCGTGACCAAGCGGACGACACACGTGATCAGACGGACGTCACTCGGCCACGGCCGAGTCCCTCCGCGTGTCGTCCGCCCAGTCACGCGTGTCGTCCATCTGATCACGTGTGTCGTCCCACCGGTCACGCGAAACCGCCCGACCGCAGGTACCTGAAACACGGTTGGCTCTAACCCGAATCGCCACTCACGACCCCCGCGGACCGACGCCGAACCGCTTCACGGGCAGCCACCGCACCGACCAGCCCCAGCACCCCCAGCGCCAGCCCCGAGGTCACCATCTCCACCGGCGAGGCCGCCAGCGGCGAAACCCCGGTCACCGACTCCACCCCCACCACCGCGGTCAGGACGGCGTAGGCGCCGATCGCCACCCACACCAGCCGCACGCGCCGCCGTTCCGTCCAGTCCGTGAACCGCAGCAGCCAGGCGAGCCCCGGCAGGATGAGGATCGCGTGCATCGCCACCGCGTGCAGCGGCTTCAGCGCGCCGGCCGTGGTGTACGCGACCTGCGGATTCCCGCTCCGCGCCTCGACGACGCCGCTCGCGATCATCGCCGCGCCCGCGCCCAGCGCCACCAGCAGCGCGACGAAGCCGAACCGCACCGCGAGCCGCATGCTGGCCGTCGTCTCCCCTTCGCCGCGCATCGCGGCCGCGGTGAACGAGACCGCCGTCAGGATGATGACGCCGCCGCCCGCCGCGAGTGTCGTCGACACCGCGTTGTCGAAACCGGTCTCGAAGTTGAAGTGCGACGGCACCCCGCGCCAGGCCTGCATGCTCACCAGCGCCGTCTCGACGACACTCGCCCCGGTGAAAACGCCGAGCAGCGCGTTCCGCACGCGCGGCCGCACCGCGACGTACGACGTCGCCCAGGCGACGGTGGCCAGCGTCAGCCCGAACGACAAGCCGAAGGAGACCGCCTTCCGCATCGACAACGGCCCGGTCCACGACCCGCCGGACGCGATCAGCACGACCGCGTGCACGAGACCACTCAGAAACAGCAGCGCCCCGGTCACGTAGGCGACGCGTTCGATCGTCCGAATCATGCTTTCGAGTGTCTTCCGGGACGCCGCGAAAAGCGTCGGCCGTGAAGCGACACCTCGGCTACGTCCGCCTGCGTACCTGAGAGCCCCTCAGCGAAGACGGCGGTAGAGACCGATGGTCTGTTAGTCTGGCCGCCATCATGCCTCGCATCCTTGCCCGTGTCGCCGCCTTGATCGCCGTTCTCGCCCTCCTGTTCGGAGTGCCGTGGTGGACAATCGTCGGCGCACCCGAACTCCCGGCCGCGCTCGAAGTCCTCGGCACGATCGTGTTCGCCGCCGCGGTGATCGTCGTGCCCGCGTGCATGATCCTTGGGCACGGCCTGTGGCAGCGCGACCTCGCCGCGAAGGTCGGCGACCTCTCCCTCGGGCTGATCTGGCTGCTGTTCTCGTTGTCTGTGCTCGGAAACGTGCTGCGGCTCGTGCTCGCACTGTCCGGAGTGGACAGCGCGGCGGGGATCGCATCCGGCGTCGTCCTGGTGGCTTTCGTCGCACTGGCGGCGTACGGGATGGCCGAAGCCCGGCGCGTGCCGAGGCTCAAGGAGCTCGACGTGGTGATCCCCCGTCTCGGCGCCGGACTCGACGGTCTCCGTTTCGCGATCATCACCGACACCCACTTCGGCCCGCTGAACCGGACGACGTGGTCGGAGAAGGTCGTCGAGGTGGTGAACGAGCTCGACGCCGACGTCGTGGCCCACGCGGGCGACCTCGCCGACGGTTCCGTCGCCAAGCGCGCACAGCAGGTCGCGCCGCTCGGGAAGGTGCGCGCGAAACTCGGCAAGTTCTACATCACCGGCAACCACGAGTACTTCGGCGAGGCGCAGGCCTGGCTCGACCACATGCGCGACCTCGGCTGGGAACCGCTGCACAACCGGCATCTGCCGGTCTCCCGCGGCGGGGACACGCTCGTCTTCGCCGGGATCGACGACCCGACCGGCGCCGCCTCCGGCCTGCCAGGCCACGGCCCCGACCTCCCCGCCGCGCTCGACGGCGTCGCCGCGAGCACCCCGGTCGTCCTGCTCGCCCACCAGCCGAAGCAGGTCAAGCAGGCCGCCGAGGCGGGCATCGACCTCCAGATCTCCGGGCACACCCACGGTGGCCAGATCTGGCCGTTCCATCTCCTGGTCCGGCTCGACCAGCCCGTCCTGGCCGGGCTTTCGCGCCACGGCGAGCGCACGCAGCTCTACACGAGCCGCGGCACCGGCTTCTGGGGACCGCCGCTGCGCGTCTTCGCACCGAGCGAGATCACCCTCCTGACCTTGCGAAACGGCAAGTAGTCGACTGACCGCGACGCCCTCCGGCGTCGCCTCACGCACACCGACAACTTTTTTTGTCTTGACAACTGGAGCTTTCGGAGCGAAAGTAGTGCCCGACGAACCCCGCTCCGAAAGGCCGAGACGATGACCATCGCTGCCACCCGAACCACCACCACCGCCGTCCCGGCCCGCGCCCTGCTCGCCTGCGGCGCGGTCTCGGGCCCGCTGTACTTCCTGACCTCGCTCACGCAGGCCGCCGTCCGCGACGGTTTCGACGTGACGAAGCACCCGGCGAGCATGCTGAGCAACGGCGACGCCGGCTGGATCCAGGTGACGAACTTCCTGGTCACCGGCGTCCTGATGATCGCGGGCGCGATCGGCTTGAGCCGGACGCTCGAGCCGGGCAGAGGCAGCACGTGGGGACCACGGCTGCTGGGCGCCTTCGGTGTCAGCCTGCTCTTCGCCGCCGTCTTCAAGGCCGATCCGGGTAACGGCTTTCCCGTCGGCGCCGGCCCGGCCACCATCAGCACCGCGGGCGTCCTGCACATGGCCGCCGGTTCGGTCGGCTTCCTCTCGCTGATCGTCGCGACCTTCGTGTTCGCGAGCCGCTTCTCCCGTGAGGGCCACCGCGGCTGGGCCGTCTACTCCCGCGCCACCGGCATCGCGTTCTTCGCTTCCTTCGCCGGGATCAGCTCCGGCAACGCGAACGCCGTCGTGATGCTCGCCTTCTGGGCCACCGTGATGCTGGCCTGGGGCTGGGTCACCGCCGTCATCCTCCGCGCTTCCCGCTAGACAACCCTAGGAGAATCTCCGCCATGAGCACCGTGACCTCGCAAGACGGCACCAGCATCGCCTACACCCGCACCGGCTCCGGCCCCGCCGTCATCCTGGTCGACGGCGCGATGTGCCACCGCGAGTTCGGCCCGGCGACGCCGCTGGCCGCCGAACTGGCCCCGCATTTCACCGTCTACACCTACGACCGCCGCGGTCGCGGCGAAAGCGGCGACACCGAGCCGTTCTCCGTCGCCCGCGAAGTCGAGGACATCGCGGCACTGATCAAGGAAGCCGGCGGGACAGCCCACGTCTACGGGATCTCGTCCGGCGCCGCGCTCGCCCTCGAAGCCGCGAAAGCCGGGCTGCCGATCACGAAACTGGCGGTCTACGAGTTCCCGCTGGTCGTCGACGACACCCGCCCGCCGGTGCCTGCCGACTACCCCGAACGGCTGGAAAAGGCCATCGCCACCGGGAAGCCCGGCACCGCGATCAAGACCTTCATGCGCGAAGGCGTCCGTGTCCCGGCGCCGGTCGTGTTCATGATGCCGTTCACGCCCGCCTGGCCGAAGCTGAAGAAGGTCGCGCCGACCCTGCGCTACGACGCGGCGCTGTTCGACGGTCTGCACGACGGCACCCCGCTCCCCGAAGGGCGCTGGGCGGGCGTTTCCGTGCCGACGCTGGTGATGGACGGCGGCAAGAGCCCCGCGTGGATCCGCAACGGTGTCGCCGCGCTGGCGAAGGCTGTCCCCGGCGCCGAGCACCGGACAATCGAGGGCCAGACGCATATGCTCAAGCCGAAGGCGGTGGCCCCGGTACTGATCGAGTACTTCAACGGCTGACGGAGCGATCACGATGATCGAACTTGTCGAAGGCGATATCACCGAACAGCAGGTCGACGTCGTGGTCAACGCCGCGAACTCGTCACTGCTCGGCGGCGGCGGGGTGGACGGCGCGATCCACCGCCGCGGCGGACCGGACATCCTCACCGAATGCCGGGCCCTGCGCGCGGGGCACTACGGCAAGGGACTGAAGACCGGAGAGGCGGTCGCCACCACGGCGGGCCGCCTTCCGGCGCGCTGGGTGGTGCACACCGTCGGGCCGGTGTGGTCCGACTCCGAAGACCGGTCCGCGCTGCTCGCCAACTGCCACCGGAACTCGCTGCACGTGGCCGCCGACCTCGGCGCCCGCACCGTGGCGTTCCCCGCGATCTCGACCGGGATCTACCGGTGGCCGGTCGAATCCGCCGCGGAGATCGCCCTCGAAACCGTGCTCAGCACGCTTTCGGCCGGATCGTGTTCGGTGGAACTGGTGCGGTTCGTGCTGTTCGAGACGGCCGCCTACGACATTTTCCGGGACCAGGCGGACGCGCTCGGCGTGTAGCCACACCGAACTCGCGTGATCAGAAACGTGACTCGCGTGCTTGAAGACGTGACTCGCGTGATCAGAGGCGGAACTCATGAGTTCCGCCTCTGATCACGTGAGTTCCGCCTCCAAGCACGCGAGTTCGGTGTGGCTACACGCCTGCCGGCGAGGAGCCCCGCTGGACCAGCTCCCGCGCCGTCCCGCTCCCGTCTGCGGGAACAGCCCAGATCCCCGACTCCAGCCCGTAGGCCACGGTCCGGTCGTCGAGCCAGGCCGCCTGGTCGTCCACGCTCCGCGTCTCTGCCAGCATGGTCTCCCGCCCGGAAGCCAGGTCGAGGACGGCCAGCCGCCAAGGCGCCGCGACGTCGGCGGAGACGCGTTTCTTGAAGGCGACCCGTTTCCCGTCCGGCGAGAGCGACGGGCATTCGACGTTCTCGCGGATCATCCTCGCGACGAGCTTCTCGTAGTCCGCCTCGACGAGGTAGGTCTTCCCCTTCGTCCCCACGGTCGCGTAGAACTTCTTGCCGTCGGCGGCGAAGGTGATCCCCCAGTAGTTCACGTCGGACGAGTAGTACGGCTTGCCGTCGAGCAGGAGGGTCATCTCCTCGATGCTCTTCGTCAGTTTCCCGGTCGACAGGTTGAAGATGCCGGCCCTGGTCGAAAACCCGGTCTCCGCGTAGGAATCCCCGTTGACGAACAAGGTCCAGTAGGCGAGCTTGCCGTCCGGCGAGACCCGGCCGCGGCTGGGTGTGCCGGGCAGTTCGATCCGGCGGATCTCGGTGAGGTCCTTGTCCAGCACGATGACGTCGGTCATCGGCGGCAGCACCCCCGGCTGCGCGGCCAGGCACAGCGCGGTCCCCGCCGAAGCGGCGAACCGGTCGCAACTGAGACCGGACACTTTCCGGGTTTCGCCGGGACGATCGGCCGGGACGGTGGCCAGATGCCCGAAGTCGGGGCCTTCGGCGGTGTTGCGGAACAGCAGCTGTCCCTTCGCCTGCACCGAAACCGGCTGCCCGGTCACGACGGCGACGGCGTTGACCTCCGGCCCGCGGTCCCGCGAGTAGAGACCGTAGCCGACGGCCGCCGCGATCAGGACGACGACGGCCGCCACCACGCCCAGGATCCGCGCCCTCATGCGTAAGTCCGCAAAGGACGGAGGACGGCGGCCGCGGCGATCACGACGGCCAGCGCGCCCGCGGCGACCAGGACGGCTGCGTGCAGGTCCCACGTGGTCCACGCGAGTCCGAAAAGGACGGACGCGAGCATCCGCGTCGTCGCCTGCCCGGTCTGCACCAGTGCCAGTCCGCTCGCCCGCTGGTGCTCGGGCAGCAGCGGCCCGGCGGCGGCCATCAGGACACCGTCGGTGGCGGCGTAGAAGACACCGTGCAGCACCAGCGCCAGCACCGCGAGGATGCCGCCGTCCACCGGGCCGAGCAGCGCCAGCAGCGCGACGACCAGCGCGACGTGCCCGCCGAGGAACACCTTCCAGCGGCCGATCCGGTCGGAAAGCCTGCCGAACGGGACGGCGAGCAGCAGATAGACACCGGCGGTTCCCAGTGGCAGCAAGGGGAAGAAGACCGCGCCGAGGTCCCAGCGGCGCTGCAAAACCAGATAGAGGAACGAATCGCTGAGGGTGACCAAGCCCAGCAGGGCCGCCCAGACGCAGATCCGGCGGAACGGCGCCTGGCGGATCAATCCGGCGGTCTCCCGCAGCGAGACCTTGGGCCGGTCGGCCTTGGACTTCGGCTGGTGGTCCTTGACCAGCACCAGCAGGATGATCACGCCGATCGCGGCGACGCAGAAGCTCGTGAAGAAGACCGAGTCGTAGCTGCCGAGGCTGAGCCACAGGACGGCCATGGCGACCAGAGGGCCGAGGAACGCGCCGAAGGTGTCCATCGCGCGGTGCACGCCGAACGCGCGGCCGAGGTGTTCGGGGTCGCTGCTCAAGGTGATCAGCGCGTCCCGCGGCGCGGTCCGGACCCCCTTGCCGGTGCGGTCGGCCGCCAGGACGGCGCCGATCGCGACGGTGGACGAACCCGCCAGCATCAGGCCGATCTTGCCCAGTGCCGAGAGCCCGTAACCGAAGCAGGCGACGGCTTTGAGCCGCTGCCACCGGTCCGCGAGATGCCCGCCGACGAGCCGGACGACGGCGGTGACACCGGAGTAGAGGCCGTCGAGCACGCCGAACTGCAGCGGGCTCAGGCCGAGACCGAGGACGAGGTAAAGCGGGAGGACCGCGGTCACCATCTCCGACGAGATGTCGGTGACCAGGCTGACCAGGCCGAGCGCGACGACGTTCCCGGTGACGGCCCGTTTCACGCCGCTCTTCGGGACTTCCGCCGCGGTGTCCGCTCCCCTACTGGTAGCGATGTACATGGGAGACCTCCTGCGCCGTGAGGAGGTGCCGGGTCGCGGTGCACACGGCCGCGACCCGGCACCTGATCGCGAGGATCAGTGGCAGGTGTAGGTGGGAGAGGAGTCGATGGTCTTGCCGTCGAGACCGATCAGCTGGGTCGAGAAGGCGTTCTCCGACATGTTCAGCTTGAGCACGCCGTAGGTCGAGATCGCCTTCGCGGTGGCCGGGTGTTCGGTCTTGACCGGGTAGAGGGTCGCCCCGCCGCCACCGCCGATGATCTGCACCGGACCGGCCGCGTCCTTGTCACCGTCGGCGTTCTGCGGGTAGAACCGCTCGTAGTGGTGATCGTGCCCGTTGAGCACCAGGTCGACCTTGTTCTGGACCATGGTCTCCCAGAGGGTGGCCATCTTGTCGTTGTCACCGTGGTCACCCGAGGTGTAGCGCGGGTGGTGGTAGTACGCGGCGACGCAGGGTTTGGTGTTGTTCTTCAGGTCCTGCTTGATCCAGTTCAGCTGCTCGTCGCTGACCGCGTTCGCGGCGAGACCGGGCGAGAACTCCGTGCTGTCGATGGCGACGAAGTGCCAGTTGCCCATTTCCCAGCTGTAGTAGGTCTTCCCGTTCGGCGTCGCGATCTTGCCGAAGTACTTCTTGTAGGCGCCCAGCGGGGTGTCGTCGTAGGTCTCGTGGTTGCCTGGGATCGGGTGCATGATGCTCTTGTACTTGCCCCAGGTCTTGTCGAAGTACTTCGTGAAGTCTTCGATGTGGGCGTCGTCGTACTGGTTGTCGCCCATGGTGATCACCGCGGCCGGGTTCATCTGCCCGACCAGGTTGGCGGTCTTCGGGTGGATGCACGACGACGAGGACGCGGTGCACTGCTCCGCGATGTCACCGGAGGCGGCGAGCACGAACGACGAACTGCCGCCCGCCTGTGTGGTCGCCTGGATCGCGCCGCTGGCGGCCGAGGTGTTGCCCGCGGCGTCCTTCGCCCGGACGCTGTAGGTGTACGCGGTCGCGGCGGTCAGGCCGGTGTCGGTGAAGGAAGCGCTTTCCGTGGTGCCGACGACCTGGCCGTTCCGCAGCACCTCGTAGCCGGTGACGCCGACGTTGTCCGTCGACGCGGTCCACGTCAGGTCCACTGTGGACGCGGTGATCGAACCGGCTTTGAGGTTCGCGGGCGCGGTGGGCGCCTGCGTGTCACCGGTGGAGTCCGACGTTCCGTAGACCTGCATCTCCCAAAGGGAGTAGCCGTAGCTGGTGGCCCGTTTGGTCGCGACCAGGCGCAGGTAGCGACCCTTGCCGGACAGTCCGGTGAGGTCGTCGGTTCCGCCGTTTCCGTTGGTGACGGATTTGATCGAGGTCCACGCCGAGCCGTCGTTGGAGACTTCCAGCTTGTACGCGGTGGCGTACGCGGCCTCCCAGTTCAGCTTGACCCGGTTGACGGCGGAAGGACCGCCCAGGTCGACGCGGATGAACTGCGGTTCCGCGCCTTCGGCACTCGCCCAGCGGGTGCTGGTCTTCCCGTCGACGGCGAGCGCGCCGCCGTACGCGGAGGACTCCACCGAGGAGACGATGACGGGTTTGTTCTGGGACAACAGGACGTCGGCGGCTTGCGCGTTGCCACTGAGCAGCGTCGGCAACAAGATGACGGCCGCGCCTAAGGGCAGTAGTCGGGTTCTGGCCTTCACATCGATCTCCCCGGAAATCCGTGGCGGCGGGTTGAGAGGGACGGGTGCGCGGCGTTCACTTCTAGTACACTATTCGTTTGGTAACTTTCCTAACGAATGCGTACGGTAATCCGTACCACTCAGTGAGTCAAGACGTAGACTCGTCCCATGACCGGCGCCCTGATCTTCGACTTCGACGGAACGCTGGTCGACACCGAGGCGGCCGTGCTCGTGGCCTGGCAGGAGACCTTCCGCGAACGCGGCGGCGAACTCCCCCTCGACGTCTGGCACACCGTGATCGGCACGCAGAACACCGCGATCGCGATGTTCGAACTGCTGGAGAAGGACGACGAGCACCTCGACCGGATCGCGGTCCGCACCGGCGTCCGCGCCAGGGTCACCGAACTGCTGGAATCCGAGGGACCACGTCCCGGCGTCCAGGAATACCTCGACGACGCGAGGACGCAAGGCCTGCGGCTGGCCATCGCGTCCAGTTCGACCGGCGACTGGGTCTCCACCCATCTGAACCGGCTGGGCCTCGCGGACGTTTTCGAGGCCGTCCTCACCGGCGACCTCCACGAGGCGAAGCCGAGCCCGGACCTCTACCTGGCCGCGCTCGCCGCACTGGACCTGCCCGCGGCCGAGGCGATCGCGTTCGAGGACTCGCCGCACGGCGTCACCGCGGCGAAGGCGGCCGGACTGACCTGCGTCGCGGTGCCGAACCCGATCACCGCGGTACTGAACTTCGACCACGCCGATCTCGTACTGGGATCGCTGGCCGACAAACCGCTGGGCGAACTACTCGGTCCGTGAAGGCGGGCAAGCGCCGGTACCGAGTGGGTCGAGGTGGTCGCGAGTGGCGATTCGGGGTCAGAGCCAAGCGCGTCTTAGGTACCTACAGTCGTCCAGCCAGTCACGCGTGTCGTCCATCGGATCACACGTGCCGTCCACTCAGACACACGAAAGCCCCGACCGAAGCATCACCGGCGCGAGTTACTCAGTCGTTGAGCAGTTCACCCAGCCGGACCAAGAACGGGCGCTGACCTTTGAGCAGCTTCTCCTCCGCTTCGGCGAGCCCGAACCAGGCGGCCCTGTCGACCTCCGGGAACTCCTGCGTCCGCCCCGACCGCGGCGGCCACTCCATCTCGAAGGTGCCGGGGACGACCTGAGCCGGGTCGAGGTCGCCCTCCACCGCCCAGACCGTCACGACCTTGCCGCCGGACTGCTTCACCTCACCGAGAGGTAAGTACTCCCCCTCCGGCGCCGGCAACCCGAGCTCTTCGGAGAATTCGCGCCGCGCCGCGTCCTCCGGCGCCTCGTCCGGCTCGTACTCGCCCTTGGGTATCGACCAGCCGCCCGCGTCCTTCTTCGCCCAGAACGGCCCGCCCATATGCCCGAGCAGCACCTCGGTCACCTCGCCCGGCCTGCGGAAGAGCAGGATCCCGGCACTCGTCTTACCCGCCATGACGTCCAGTCTGACGCTGGTCCGAACGGGTGATGTGACCGGCCCGCGAAAAAAGTTTCCGCGCGGATGTCGATTGGCGGCGAGCCCATCCGACGCATGGGCATAAGCAGCCAGACAGAACTTCCCGGAAGGACCGGAACCATGACGCAGACCATCACCTCCGCCGAGACCACCGCCACCGCGACCACCCCGCGCGCCGCCAAGGCACAGGGCGCCATCCAGTCGGCCGTCCGGATCGTCGTCTCGTTCCTCTTCCTCTGCCACGGTTTGCAGGGATTCGGATTCTTCGGTGGCGTCGACGGCGCGGGCGGCTCCGTCGAGCTCGGTTCCTGGCCCGGCTGGTACGGCAGCGTGATCGAGGTCGTCGGCGCCGCACTGGTTCTGGTGGGCCTGTTCACCCGCCCGGTCGCGGTGCTCCTCTCCGGTGTCATGGCCTACGCCTACTTCACCGTCCACGCACCGGAAGGCCTGCTGCCGCTGCAGAACATGGGCGAGCTGTCGACTCTCTACTGCTGGATCTTCCTGCTGATCGCCGCGATCGGTCCGGGCACCTTCGCTCTCGACACGCTTCGCCGCCGCCGCTGACCCGGAATCGAAAGGCCCCTTTCCTGGAATGATTCCAGGAAAGGGGCCTTTATCGCGCACCTGTCGATTTCCTGTCAATAAATTCGGCCAGACCGCGGAATTACCCCCCGAAAGAAAGTTCCCTACGGATGGGGGTATCCGGCATCCTCTAGCACATCAATGGTTTAGACCACCTTGAGCCGGAAGGATGCGTCATGACCCAGACAGCCACCGCCACGACCACCGAGGTCGGTCCGACCGCCCCGAAGTGGCACGGACTGGCCCTCTCTGTCGTTCGCGTAGTGGTCTCGTTCCTGTTCCTCTGTCACGGTTTGCAGGCGATGGGCTTCTTCGACAAGCCCGCCGTTCCCGTGGGCACCTGGCCGAGCTGGTACGCGGGAGTGATCGAGCTGGCAGGCTCGGTGCTGCTCCTGGCTGGCCTGTTCACCCGCCCGGTCGCGATCCTGCTTTCGGGCACGATGGCGTACGCGTACTTCGTCGTCCACCAGCCCGACGCGCTTTTGCCGCTGCAGAACAAGGGTGAGACGGCCGCCCTGTACTCGTGGGTCTTCCTGCTGTTCGCAGTGGTCGGCCCTGGCACCTACGCGCTCGACACCTTGCGCCGCCGCCGTCGGTCCTGAAGTACACGAAGGCCCCCTTCCTTGCGCCTGTCGCAAGGAAGGGGGCCTTCATGTACTTGAAAAAGATCAGCGGCCCTGTGGCAGGCCCGCGGCGAGGTCGGACAGCGCGAGCACGTGTTCCATCAGCACGGTCAGCACCTGCTTCGTCGACTCGCGTTCCCGCGCGTCGCACAGCAGCAGCGGGACGTCCATGCCGACGTCGAGCGCCTGCCGGACCTCTTCGGTGCCATAGCGGTACGCGTTGTCGAAGCAGTTCACGGCGACGACGAACGGCAGTCCGCGGCGCTCGAAGAAGTCGACGGCCGCGAAGCAACTGTCGAGCCGTCGGGTGTCGGCCAGCACGACGGCGCCGAGCGCGCCTTCGGCCAGTTCGTCCCACATGAACCAGAACCGGTCCTGTCCGGGCGTGCCGAACAGGTACAGGATCAGTTCGGGGTTGATGGTGATGCGGCCGAAGTCGAGGGCGACCGTGGTGGTCGTCTTCTTCTCGACACCGGTGAGGTCGTCGACGCCCTCGGACGCCGCGGTGATGACCTCTTCGGTCCGCAGCGGGGGAACCTCGCTGACCGAACCGACCATCGTGGTCTTACCGACCCCGAACCCGCCGGCGATGAGGACCTTGACCGCGTTCGCGGTCAAGGATCGCCGGGGCTCAGAGTTTCCGGATGCCATCAAGAACCGCCTGGAGTACGTGTTTGTTGGGGGTGTCGGTGACCGGGGTCGCGGTGCGGAACAGCACGAGGTTCTGTTCGATGAGGTCGCTCAGCAGCACCTTCACCACCGGCAGCGGCAGATCGATGCGCGCGGCGACCTCCGCGACGGAGGTCGGTCTCTGGCACAGGTTGAGGATCCGCCCGTACTCCGGCTCGAAGCCGGCGACCTCGTGCGCGGTGCGCATGGCGACCACCAGCGTGATCAGGTCGAGGCCGAGCGTGTCCGAACGGGTGCGCCCGCCCGTGACGGCGTACGACCGGACAAGCGGCCCGGCCTCCTCCTCGAACCACGACTCGTGCCGCCCGGTCATGGCGAAAGTGGAGTCGCGGCGCGGGGCGCCGAAGTGAGCACGGCACCGACCCGTTTGACCATCAGGTTCATCTCGTAGGCCACCAGGCCCATGTCCGCGTCTTCCTTGGCCAGCAGCGCGAGGCACGCGCCGCGGCCCGCCGCGGTGACGAACAGGAAGGCGTGGTCCATCTCGACCATGGTCTGCCGGACGTTGCCGCCACCGAAATGCCGTCCCGTGCCCCGCGCGAGGCTCTGGAACGCCGACGCGACCGCGGACAGATGCTCGCCGTCCTGCTCCGACAGGTTGCCGGACCGTCCGATGAGCAGGCCGTCGGCGGACAGGACTACCGCCCTGTCGGCACCGCTGACACGCTTGACCAGGTCGTCCAGCAACCAGTCGAGTTCACTGACTCCCGCGTTGGCCATCTAGTCACGATCTCCGTACATGTCGTGGTCGGTGTACTCGTCGGTGGGTTCGGTGTCCCGGCCGCGGCGCGTCCCCTGCTGGAACGCGGCGAGGCGGTTCCTGGCCAGCTCGGGGGTGTCCTCGCGGACCTCCTCGCGCTGGACGGCAGGCCGGTCCTCCATCAGCTGGGGAACCAGGTTCGTCTGACGTCGGCGCTGCGGCAGCGGTGGCCTGCCCGGCGCCTCGGGGCCGGGCCGCCGGGTCTGCGGCGGACGGCCGTCCTGCGGTCGGGTGTCGGCGGGCGGCCACGCGGGCGGCTGCACCGCCTGCGGCCGGGCCTCGGCACGCGCGGGCTCCGGACGGATCGGCTCGGGCCGGGCCGGGTCGACTCGCGGCGTCTCGGGCCGGGGCACTCGCGGCTGGCGCGACGGCAGCGGCGGCAACGTGCCACCGGGCTGCTCCTGCTCCTGCTGGAACTGGGGTTGCGGCGCGACCGGCATCGGCACGGGCAGTTCGGGCCGCTCCGCGGGGAATTCGGTGCGATGGCGGGCGCGACGGCCAGGGAGCAGCGGTGCGGCGTCCGGCACCTCGGTGCTCTCGGGGTCCACCTCGTCCTCCGGCTGATCAGACGGGACCGGCGCGAGCAGGTCGGTGCGGACGAGCACGATGGCCCTGGTGCCGCCGTACGCGGATTCGCGCAGGTGCACGGAGATCCCGTGCCGCGCGGCGAGGCGCGCGACCACGAACAGGCCCAGCCGTGGCTCGGCTGACAAGGCCATGATGCCGAAATCCGGCGGATCGGCCAACATCTCGTTCAGCTCGGCGGCCTGCTCCGGCTCGATGCCAAGGCCCTGGTCCTCGACCTCGATCACGACACCCTTGCCGACCACGTTGCCCCGCAGCTCGACGCGCGACTGCGGCGGCGAGAAGGAGGTCGCGTTGTCGATCAGCTCCGCGAGCAGGTGCACGAGGTCGCCGACGACCGGGCCCTGCACCGCGATCGCGGGCATCTTCGCCGTCTTGACCCTGGCGAAGTCCTCGGTCTCGGCCGAGGCACCACGGGTCAGCTCGGCCAGCGTGACCGGCTTGCGCCACTGACGGCCGGGCTGGCCGCCACCGAGAATGATCAGGTTCTCGGCGTTGCGGCGGGCGCGGGTGGAGAGGTGGTCCAGCTGGAAGAGCGTGTCCAGCTGCTCCGGGTCCTCCTGTTTGCGCTCGGCCTGGTCGAGCACCTTGAGCTGGCGGTGCACGATGACCTGGCTGCGGTGCGCGATGTTGAGGAACACCGTCTTGGTGCCCTCACGGGTCCTCGCCTCTTCGACGGCGGCCGCGATGGCGGTCTGCTGCGCCTTGTTGAAGGCCTCGGCGACCTGGCCGATCTCGTCGTCGCCGTGGTCGAGGAAGTGACCCTTGTCGTCGAGGTCGACGGGTTCGCCCGCCCGCACCCGGTCGACCAGTTCGGGCAGCCGGATCTCGGCGACGTCGAGGGTGTCCTCGCGCAGCCGGGCGAGCCTGCCGATGAGCCGGTTGGACAGTCGCAGGGCGACGATGAACACGCCGATCGCCACCAGCAGCGCGATGGCCGCCGCGATGGCCGAGGTGATCAGCGTCCGGTCGGCCTCGTCGACCGCCTGCGTCGTGGCCGTACCGCTCTGCTCGACGAAGCCGCGCATCATCGCGTCACTGACGCCGCGCGCGGCCTGGAGCCACGTCTGCTCGGGGATGGGGAGCGTGGCCTTGCTGTTCTGCAGGAACGTGTTCTCGACCGTGTTGACGGCCTTCCACGGATCGCTGGCGACGAGCTGGTCGAACTTCGCCTTGACGTCCGGGATCATCCGCGAGACCGACGACTCCAGCTGAGAGCGGTAGGAACCGACCTCGGTGATGTAGGCGCGGTAAGTCTCGTCGGTGAAGCCGCCGCCCGCGACGGCCGCGGCGGCGAGGGCGTTCGCGCGCTGCATCTGGTCGATCGCGGTGAAGAGCGGGACCGCCGTGATCCGCTGATACGCGTTCTCGGCGTTCGGCGCGTCCTGGGCCAGCCCGGTGAGGCCGTCGACGAACTGGTCGAGGATCTGGTTGTAGAAGGTGAAAGCGTCCAGCAGCGGAAGCTGACCGGAGTCGGCCGACTGGCGGATCTGCGGCATCTTCTGGAACAGCCCGTTCAGCGTGGCGATGTTGCGCTGCACGCTGTCGGGCGAGTCCCCGATGAACTTCTGCAGGTGCGCGGCGACGCCCTGGGCGGCGGCGTCGGTCTTGGCACGCTGCTCCACGAGCGACGCGTGCTGCGAGCGGTCGCCCGCGAGCTCGCGCAGCGCCAGGCGCCGCTCTTCCTGTACTTGGACGAAGAAGGGGAGAGAAGGGGCTTCCGAGTCACGGATCCGTTGCGCGTAGTCGCGGCCGTTGACCGCGTCGGAGATCAAGTAGCCGCCGATCGCGAGACCGACGAGCATCAGCGCGATACTCGGAATGAGCGCGATCGTCAGAACGCGCGAACGAATCGATGAGCCGCGGCCTCGTCCAAGGGAAATCTGCTTCACCGTGGTCCGTTTTCCTTCCGGCAGTTATTGGTGTCGGGTCGCCGGGATATCTCAGTACCCGCGGGATCCGATAGCCGGATCAACACAGCGTGGTCCGCTCCGCCCGCGAAGACGCTAGGAGACCCAAACGGGTGAGTCAAGTCCGGACGCGAAGGGTAGTCGCGTATGGCCGTGACCAGGCGACGAGACGCGGGAGAACCTCGAAAGTCCACCACGTGGACCTGGGCGGTCCCACAAGTGACCCGCCAGTAGATCACCTGGCGGTTTACCGCAGGCAGCGGCTTGATCGACGATCGTCGGACTCGATCAAGTAACACCTTCGAACGTTCGCGTCCCGGCCGAAAAGTCGGCGAAAACTACTCGCCGTGACCTCGCTCACGCTTTCGGACCAGAGCTTCACATACCGTTCGGTTTGCGAACGACATCACCGCGGAGCAACGCCGCCGTAACGCCGTTCGAACCACGGAATCGAGAATTTCCGAAGCTTATTGCCGCCGATTCGGCGAAATGATCTTCGTCGGGGCGGCCGAGCTCGTCCTCCAGGACCGCGTCGACCCTCCCGGACGCGTCCCGGAGCAGCCGGACGCCCGCCCAGCACAACGTCACCACCCCGGCCGCCAGGATCACGACGAGTGCCGTCTCGACCGGATATCGCGAGCCGAATTCGTTGAGCAGGAAACCGGAGACGCCCCCGCATACGGCGACGGCGAAATAAGTGAACGACACGATCCCTCCTCCTCCCGGCGCTGCGGCCCGCGCCTTGCCGCTGAGACGGGTGACGCGGGTTTCCCTTACGCCACAGGGGAAGGATCTACGTCACACTCGCGGCGAGAGCGAACGTCGAGATTAACAGCGAATTCGGGAACGATCACCGGATCTCCCCCACTGGGGCGAGGTGATCACCTATTTGCCACCGATTTCCGAATGAGCTTCACCATTTTCACCACTCCGAGTGTCATGCTCGGACGTCTCGAAGCGTCGTGACGGCGCGGAGCACCTCGCCGTAGGTCGTGTAGAGCGGCGCCAGCCCGAATCGCAGCACGTCAGGCGGCCGGAAGTCCCCGATCACCCCGCGTTCGATCAGGGCCGCCATCGTCTTGGCCGCGTCGGCGTCGACGACCGAGATCTGGTGCCCGCGGTCCGCGCCGCGCGGCGTCGCGATCGTCGCGCCGTCGAGGAGCTCGTCCGCGCATCGGAAGAAGAAGTCGCCGAGCGCGAGCCCCTTCTTCCTCAGCTGCCCGCGGTCCACGTCGTCCCAGACGTCGAGGGCCGCGTCCAGCGCGAGCAGCGAAAGGATGTCGGACGTGCCCGCGCGGCCACGCGCGATCCCCGCGTGCGCCTCGTAGGTGCCCCGCATCGCGAACGGGTCGCGGTCGCCTGCCCAGCCCGCCAGCGGCTGCTCGAACCGGTCCAGCCATTTCGTTGCCACATAAAGGAAAGCGGGCGCGCCGGGGCCGCCGTTGAGGAATTTGTAGGTGCAGCCGACGGCGAGGTCCACCCCCGTCGCGTCCAGTTCGACCGGGAGCGCGCCGACACTGTGGCAGAGGTCCCAGAGCACCAGCGCCCCGGCACGGTGCAGCGCCCTGGTCAGCGCGGCCATGTCGTGGGCGCGCCCGGAGATGTAGTCGACGTGGTTGATCAGCGCGACGGCCGTCCGTTCGCTCACCTCGTCCGGCATGTCCTCGGCGACGACCCGGCGCACCGTGTGCCCGGTCAGGCGGGCGACCTCGTCGGCGATGTAGCCGTCGGTCGGGAACGTGTCCGCGTCGACGAGGATCTCGTCGCGGCCGGGGTCGATCCTGGTCGCGGCGACCAGCGCCTTGAACAGGTTCACGCTGGTCGAATCCGCCACGACGAGCTGCCCCGGCGCGGCGCCCACCAGCGGCGCGATCCGCTCGCCGACCCGGACCGGCGCCTCCCACCAGCCCTCCGACCAGGACCGGATGAGCCGCCCGCCCCACTGTTCGCGGACGACCGCGGCGACCCGTTCGGCCACGTGCTTCGGCGGCGCGCCCAGCGAGTTGCCGTCGAAGTATGCGACGCTCGCGTCGAGGTCGAATTCGTTTCGCTTGTGCGCCAAGGGATCGGCCGCGTCCAGTGCCGCGGCCTCGGCTACGAGGTCAGTCACGTCCGCCATCGTCGGCGAGTGTGTTCCAGAAGTCCAGTTCGTACGCCTGGAACAGCCGCGCGTGGGTCCGGGCGTCCTTTCCGGACAACCGCCCGGCGTCGAGCGCGGCCTGGACGGCTTTGACGGCCAGGTCCTCCAGCTCCGGCGACGGCGCGCCGAAGAAGTCGAAGAAGGCGCACGCCTCGTCGTCGAAGCCGTAGCGCTCGCGCATCGCGGCGGCGATCGCGGCGCAGTACCGGCCGAAGGCGGCGAAGTTGGCGACGATCGCCACGATGACGTCGGCCGGTTCGCCGTTGAGCGCCAGCCAGGCGACGAACGCCGGATACGCCTGGCAGCCCGCTCGCGGCTCGAAGCCGGGCGATTCCCCGGCGAGGGCGGGCAGCTTGCCGAGCGCCAGCCCCTCGCCCGAGGCCAAGGTCGCGAAGAACTCCCGCGCGTTCCGCTCCTGGGCTCGCGAGGCGAGGTGGAGGAAACTGCGCCAGTCGCTGCGGACGATCCGGTACTCCTCCGCGGCGATCGCGGCGAAGACCTCCCGTGGCGCTTCACCCGTTTCGACCAGCGGGACGAGCCGGTTGTCGTCGTCGTGGGGCGCGAGTTCCGCCTGTACCGCGTCGATCAGCTCACGTGCCGAACCGGTCATCGCCGAGGTTCCTCCTTGTTCGGTGCTGACGCGCTGAAAACGGAAAAGGTGGACATTTCGCGTAGCTCAACCGTGGCCGCGATTCTCTATCCACCACTGACGAGAGCACTTACAGTGTGCCTGATCAGGCAGCATCGAGGAGGCCAGAGTTGACCAACCAGCCGACCGTCGCCGAGCAGATCGAAGGCCAGACCATCCCCGCCCTGCTTCACCGCAACGCCGAAGAGTTCGGTGACCTGCCGGCGGTCACGTCCCTCGACGCCGAGGGCAAGCCGACCCTGAACTGGGGTGAGTTCCGCGCCGCCATCGCCGAGGTTTCCCGCGGTCTCGCCGGGCTCGGCGTCGGTGTCCGCGACCGGGTGCTGATCATGGCGCCGAGCAGTCCCGAACACCTGATCGCCGACCTCGCCGCCGCCCATCTCGGCGCGATCCCCTGCACCGCTTACGCGACGCTCAGCCCGGAGCAGATCGGGTTCGTCGCCCGGCACAGCGCCGCCGGCGTCGTCGTGCTCGCCGGTGCCGACGAACTCGGCCGCTGGTCCCGGATCTTCGACGACCTGCCCGCGCTGCGGCACGTCGTCCTGCTCGACGCGTCCGTGATCCCCCCGGACGACAAACGGTTCCTGTCCTTCGCCGACCTGCGCGCGGCGGGTGCCGAGGCGCACGCGGACGACCCGGAGGCGTTCGAGACGGCATGGTCCGCGATCGGCCCGGACGACCCGCTGTCGATGATCTACACCTCCGGCACCACCGGCGAACCCAAGGGTGTCGTGCTGTCGCACCGCAACGCGATCCACGAGGCCACCGCGGTCATGCGGCTGCACGACTCGCCGATGCACGCCACCAACATCGCGTACCTGCCGCTCGCGCACATCGCCGAACGCGAACTGTCGATCTACATGCCGATCGTGTGGGCCGGGCACGTGCACACCGTCGGCGACCCGACGGCCGTCGTCGGCGCGCTGGGACAGGTGCACCCGCTGAGCTTCTTCGGTGTCCCGCGCGTGTGGGAAAAGATGGTGGCGGGCCTGAAGAACCTGCTCGGCTCGCTGCCCGAGGACAAGCGGAACGGCCTGATCGCCGCGAACGAGCTGCTGCAACAGGGCTACAAACTGCGTAGTGACGGCAAGGAGGTCCCGCCGGAACTCGCGGAGAAGATCGCGCAGACCGACGCCGCCGCGCTCGCGCCGGTGCGGGCGATGCTGGGCCTGGACAAGGTCGAGGTCGCCTCCAGCGGTGCCGCCGCGCTGCCGGTGGAGATCCTGTACTTCATCGCCGGGCTCGGCGTCGAGATCCAGGAGGTCTGGGGGCTGTCCGAGACCACCGGCGCGGTCACCTCGAACACGCCGTCGGCGTTCAAGGCGGGTTCGGTCGGCCGTCCGCTGGACGGCGTCGAGGTCAAGGTGGCCGAGGACGGCGAGCTCCTCGTCCGCGGCGCGATCGTGTTCCTCGGCTACCTGCAGGAGGACGGCTCGATCAAACCGGACGTCGACGCCGACGGCTGGCTCGCCACCGGCGACATCGGGACGATCGACGAACGCGGCTTCGTCACGATCACCGACCGCAAGAAGGAACTGATCATCACTTCGAGCGGCAAGAACATCGCACCGACGAAGATCGAAGGACTGCTCAAGGAGCACCCGCTGATCGGGCAGGCCGTCGCGATCGGCGAGAAACGGCCGTACGTCACGGCACTGATCGTCGTCGACGACGAGATCGCGCCGGGCTGGGCGACCGCGAACGGCATCCAGCTCACCGAAGGCGAATCGCTCGCCGACAACGCCCAGGTGCGCGCGGAGATCGAGAAGGCCGTCGAGGCGGCGAACGCGCGGCTGGCCCGGATCGAGCAGATCAAGCGGTACCACGTGGTCCCGAAGGCGTGGACGCCCGAAACCGGTGAGGTGACCCCGACGCTGAAGCTGAAGCGGCGGATCATCAACGACCGGTACGCGCCGACGATCGCGGACCTGTACGCCGCCGGCTCCTGAAGTCCGTGAAGGCCTCCTTGAGGGAGTCAGTATTTGCTTACCCGTTGGTGCGGTTGGCGGTCGGGTGTGGAGGATTTGGGACGTTCAACGTCCTGAATCTTCCACGCTCGGTCTCGTTGTCGACGGGGGAAGATTCCGGCCGTTGAACGTCCGGAATCTTCCCCCGTCAGGTTGTCTGCCACAGGCATGGCAGGCACGACCTTGATCAACGGAGGATCGGGGACGTTGAGTGTCCCGAATCTTCCGTTGATCAAGGTCTGTGACCGGATATATCCGCGCAATACCGGGCCTCCTTGAGGGACCCAAACTCCCCCAAGGAGTCCTTCACGGACTGCCTCGTTCGACGACGAGTCGACGTCACAGACCACCCAGCTGGAAATGCCAGATGACCTGCGCGGGCGCGCCTGCGCTGACGGCTCGTGCCGCTTCGGGCACCATGTCGGCCAGACACCACGGCCACAGCTCCCACGGTCCCACCGCCCCGAACGTGCCTGTCCGATCCGCGGGCCCCGACCGTCCGTTCGCCGGCAGGAGAGGTTCCTCGCAGCGACGCACGTGCAGTCCCACCGGCAACGCGGCACGCAGGTAGTCCCCGATCGAATGGCGGTAAGCGCTCAGCCGTCCAGGTCGGCCATCAGCACTGCGCACGGGTGGAATCGCGCCCTGCGCCACTCGCTCGGGGTGCATGTCGGCGATCACCAGGTGCCCGCCTGGACGCAGAACCCTGGCGAACTCCGCCATCACCGGCTCGAGCGTCGGAATGTGGGTCAGCGCCAAGGCACACACGACCAGATCGACTTGAGCGTCGGCCACCGGGAGCCGGTGCAGATCACCGACCAGGAACTCGCCCTGCGGCACCCGGACACGCGCCCGCGCGAGCATGTCGGGCGAGCCGTCCACGCCGATGACCCGATGGCCACGCCCGGCCAGGAACTCCGCATAGCGACCGGTCCCGCACGCGGCGTCCAGAGCAACGCCCACGGGCAGCGAGTCCACGATCTCCTTGACCACGGGCTCGTCGATGTCGAACGCCGCGTTGGGCTGGTCATACGTCTCCGACCACAGTCGGTAGCCGGTAACCGTGTCGACCCGGTCGACCTCCACGGCCGCGTTTGCCAACGTCTCGTCGGCGAGCACCCTGCGGATCTCCGCGATTCGGGCCTCCACGAAGTCGCGGTCGAACTCTCCGGTGAACGCGCGCAACAACGCGATGCCCTCAAGCCCGAGCAGATACGCCCGCGGGTCTTCATAGATCACTCGCCGGAGGCTAACGATGCGTCTCCGGGTGAGCCACCGAATTGTCGGGTCGCATCGCCGGAGCCACCGGGAAAAACGGTCGCCGCGGGGTGGCGCCGCTGCTAACTTGCGGCGGTGGATCTCTTCTCCCGCTCTTGGGCCGCGCTCCTCGCCGCTGTCGCCGAAACCCCCGACGAAGACTTCGCCAAACCGTCCGGCTGCGCCGGCTGGCTGGTGCAGGACCTGGTGTGTCACCTGGTGATCGATGCCCAGGACGTCCTGATCACTCTCGCGACCCCCGCTGAAACGGCGCCCACCCGCGACGCGGTGACCTACTGGGAGGTCAGCACCAAACCGCCGACCGGTGAAGACGACCTCGACGCGCTGATCGTGCGGCTCGCAGCCGCGTACCGGGAACCGCGGCTGCTCAAGTTCCACCTCGACGACGTCGGTTCCGCCGCGGGCCGCGCCGCCCGCCTCGCCGACCAGGGCACGATGGTCGCCACCCGCGACATCGTCCTGTCCGCGGGTGACTTCCTGGCCGCGTACGTCCTGGAATGGACACTGCACCACCTCGACCTCGTCGCGCACTTGCCGCACCTCGACGGGCCCGCCGCGGACAGCCTCGCCAAGACACGTCAGATCCTGGAGCAGCGCACCGGCGAAACGTTCCCCGCGTCGTTCTCCGACACGGACGCGCTCCTCGTCGGCACCGGCCGCCGCACGCCGACAGACACCGAAAAGGACGCCCTCGGCGACCTCGCCGCGAAGCTCCCCTTCGTCGTCGGCTAGCGGAGACCTGCGTGATCAGATCCGGAACTCACGTGCTTGGAGGCGGAACACTCGAGTTCCGCCGCCAAACACCCGAGTCACGTCCCTGATCACGCGAGTCACGCGGTCCGGGTCGACTCCGTCCACTTGCGCAGCCGGGGCGGGACACGCTTTTCGAGTCCGTAGTTCTCCAAGTGCGCGCTGAAGACCTCGTCGAAGGCGCGCTGCACGGTCTCGGTGTCCCACACCGGCCGCTCGAGGATGGGCTGCTTCAGGTACGGCTGCCCCATGACGTGCAGTTGCGGCCCGTTGCAGCGGATCATCTGCCCGGTGATCCCGTCGGATCCGGGGCCGAGCAGGAAGAGGACGACCGGCGCGATCCGCGACGGCGTCCGGTCCGGCGGGCACGACCGCAGCGACCGTTCGGACTTCCACACCATCCGGGTGTGCGCGAGCGGGCAGACCGCGTTCACGCGGATCCCGCTCTCCTCCAGGTCGAGCGCCCAGGAGTAGGTCAGCGAAGCGACGGCGCCCTTGCTGGCGGCGTACACGCCGAGCTTGCGCTGCCCGAGTGACGCCCCGGACGAGATGTTGACGATCGAGCCCGGTTCGCCGCGTGCGACCATCGCCTTGATCGCGGCGAGCCCGGTGTACATGACGCCGAGGACGTTCACCTCGACCAGTTCGCGGGCCTGCTCGACATCGTCCTCCCACGGCAACGCCTCGTAGTTCAGGCCCGCGTTGTTGACCAGCCCGTCGATCGCGCCGAACTCGGCGACGCAGAGGTCGACGATCTCCTGCGCCTGTTTCGGATCCGCGACGCTGTGCCCGCTGGCCACCGCCCTCCCGCCGAACCGGCGGATGTTCTCCGCCGTCTGTTCCGCCAGTCCGGCGTCGACGTCGTTGACCACGACGGCCCCGCCCGCCCTCGCCACGTGCACCGCGAACGCCTCGCCGAGGCCGCGACCAGCCCCGGTCACGACGACGGCCTTGTCGTCGAGCAAACCGTTCATCGCCTTCACCCCTTTGGCCCAGCCGGCCTCCACCTCCAGGCCGGTCTCTACTCAGTGTTGGCCCATTCGGCCCAGTCGAAACTCAGGCGGCGGCGAACGGCGTCCAGACTGCGCCGAGCGAGGGCGGACCGATCGGCGCACGGATACCGGCGGGCAAGTCAGGCCGACGTCACTCAACGGTCAGACGGCGTAGCTTGATCGGCCTAACAGGGGAAGGATTCACTGGTCTTCTGTTCGTCTCCCTGTAGTCAGAGGCATACTGAACGTTGTTCGGCGGGACGGCGAATGTGACTCCCTCGTCGGCCGCGTAACAAGGCAGGCAAGAATGCGAGGGAAAGAAGTTCACCCGATCGGGGGGAGGTGGTCACAGAGTGAAGACGAACGCGGCGCCACGGATGACCGCCGCCCTGGCCAACCGCGAGTTCCGCGCGCTCTGGCTCGCCGAGGTGCAGTCCCTCATCGGGGACCAGCTGACCATCGTCGCGCTGGCGATCCTCGTCTACGACCGCACCGGCTCCGCGCTGCTTTCCGCGGTGGTCTACTCCCTGACCTTCCTGCCCGCGCTGGCAGGCGGTCTCGGCCTCTCCCAGCTGGCCGACCGCTACCCGAGACGCACCGTCCTCGTCTACTCGTCGCTGCTCCAAGGCGTGCTGATCGCGACCATGGCGATCCCCGGCACCCCGCTCCCCCTGCTGTGCGGGCTGGTGGTGCTGGCCCGGCTCGCGAACGCGCCCGGCAACGCGGCACAGAACGCGCTGACCCGCGAGGTGTTCACCGACGACGACCTCTATCTCAAGAGCCAGGACATCCGCGGCATCTCGACCAACTCCGCCATGCTCCTCGGCCTGGCGGGCGGCGGGCTGCTGGTTTCACAGGTCGGCGTGAGCTGGGCGTTGTCCCTGGACGCCGCGACGTTCCTGCTGAGCGCGGCCCTGGTCCGGTTCTCCGTCTCCCGGCGGGCCGCCGCGTCCGACGGCAACGGCAGCTGGTTCGGCGCGGTGAAACAGGTCTTCGGCAACCGTCACCTGCGGGTGCTGGTCTGGTTCTCGTGGCTGGTCGGCCTGGCCGTCGTCCCCGAAGGGCTCGCCGCGCCGCTCGCCGCGGAGATGGGCGTGGGGAAACAGGCCGTCGGCTGGCTGCTGGCCGCCGATCCGCTGGGTTTCGTCATCGGGGCTTTCCTGCTGTCCCGGTTCGTCTCGGCGGAACAACGGCGGAAACTGCTCGGTGTGCTGGCCGCACTGCCGATGGTCGCCCTGATCGCCTTCGCGCTCAAACCGGGGCTGATCCCGGCGCTGCTCCTGCTGGCGGCGGCGGGTGCCGCGGGGGCGTACCTGATCACGGTGAGCGCCACGTTCATCACCTGGGTCCCGAACGGGCTTCGGGGCGGTGCCGGCGGGGTCTATCGCACAGGGTTGCGGGTGGCTCAGGGAATAGGGGCGGGACTCGGCGGGCTGGCCGCCGATCGACTCGGGGCCGCGACCTCGGCCATCGCGCTGGCAGGCATGGTCGGCCTGCTGCTGGCCGTACTGGTCGCGCTCAGCTGGGGGCATCTCAACGGATCCACCCCGGAACCGTTGCCGTCATGAGGAATCCACACTGGACGACCCCTGAGGCGGCACAGCCGCCCGGTGGGTTCGTACTCGGAGATCTCGACGGAACACCGCTTCAACACCAGGGTCTTCGGTACACGGGCGAAAAGAAACGACACTCGATCAGAAGTCACGGCTCGACACGGTCACACACCTCCCGGCCACCTCGTTGCTGCAAACTAATACCTTGTCCGGGCTCAGAAGTCACGACTGGACACTATCCGTCACCCCTTCCGCGTCGCTTCTCGAAAAACATTCAGCTGTCAAGATCAGAAATCACGGGACACGATTGCCACCTCCGGTCGGTGTTCACGGGCACCCTCGCCGGTGTCGAACAACTGATGCGATGGGATGATACCGGCCGTGGAATACGAACGGTGTATCAGTCGGTACCGGTGAGATTACTCAACCGTGCCCTCCGCGCGGAAAAGAGGTAGCAATTGCCAGCCGAGACCGGCGACGGCCGCCAGCACGGCGACGGCACCGGCGACCTTGACGAGCGAGCGGCGACGGCCGACGCGGAGAGCGGTGTACCGGTGACCGAACGCGGGCAGACAAGCCCGGAAGGTGACCAGGGTGAACCCCCGCAGCGCCATCCGTACGATCCCAGGGCGTGGGCCCTGTGGCAGCGGCCGAAACGGTTCATCGCGTTCCTTTTCGCGATGGAGGTCATCGGAATCGCGATCATGGTCTTCGCGACGATGCATTCCACGAATCCGGGAAAAACAGACTGGGTTCGTTTCGCGATTCTCGCCGTCGGCGCGACGGCACATATTCAGCTCACCCAGCGCCAAGAGGAAAGGCGACGCGATCGCAGTCGCACCGTCCTCATCGACCTCACCGCGGTCTGGACATTTCCAGCGGCGGTCATCCTGCCGCTTTCACTGACGCTTTCCATCATCGCGATCGTCCGGATCCAGCATTGGTTCATCGCCCGGCGGCCCGCGCACAACTTCGTGTTCTCGTCGGTCACCCACGGCGTTTCGGTGACCTTGGCGTCGCTCACCTTCGCCGCGTTCGGGCCGCATGAATGGGGCCGGATTTCCGGCTGGGACACCTTCGGCGAATTCGGCGTCCTGATCCTCACCGGGATGGTCTTCGAAGCGGTCCAGATCGCCTACATCGGCGGCATCCTCGCGATCGGCTCGCCGAAGCGGCCCTCGATGTCGACCGTACTGGGCAATACGGCGGACAACCTGCTGGAAGCCATCACGATCGGCCTCGGCGCGGTCACCGCGGTACTGCTGTTGATCATGCCGCCGATGGTGATCGTGATGGCCGTGGTGACGGTGGTGTTCAATCGCCTCGCCGAGATCGACCAACTGCAAAACGATGCGCGGACGGACCCGAAAACCGGTGTTCTGAACATGCGCGGATGGTCGGAGTCGGCCGATCGGGCGCTCGGAAGGACCGCCCGATCGGACGACAACCTCGCACTTCTGATGATTGATCTCGACCACTTCAAGTGGATTAACGACACTTATGGACATCCCGCTGGCGACGACGTCCTCCGCGATGTGGCACAGAAATTGGACGAGGTCACCCGGCCCGCCGACGTGATCGGCCGGTTCGGCGGCGAGGAATTCCTCGTACTACTCCCGGATATCGACGAAACGGCGGCGAAACTCGCCGCCGAGCGAGTGCGCAGCGCTATCGCCGAACTGCATATAGTGACCACCGACAAACGGGGCAGCCGCGTCACGATCTCGGGCCGTACCACCTCGATCGGAGCGGCACTGTTCCCTCGCCACGGTGAATCACTGGAGGAGCTCTTGCACGCCTCCGACGCCGCCGTTTACGTCGCCAAGGAGAACGGCCGGAACCAGGTGCGGTTCGCCCAGGACGTGGAACGGCCCGCTCCGTCGGACTGAAGGCCATCCGGGCACCCGGTGGGTGAACCAGGGGGTTATCCGGATGTCGGCCCCGATCGGCGGATGGCACCCTGGACGCCATGTCAGCGACAGCCGAATCCGACGGCCCGCCTGCCCGGATCCGGCGGCCCTGGTCGACTTCCGGCTGGTTGCTGCTGGTCACGGTGCTGGTGTTCGGGTTCGGCCTGATCGCGTCGCGGCCTGCCTCGCCGCCGGACCAGGGTCCGCCGACGGGTGATCTCCTCGCCGCCCAGAACGCGGTCGACGCGCTGGTCCGGCCGGGCCCGGTCGAGAACGTCATCGCCGAACTGCCCGCCGACTTCACCGCGGTCAGCGGGATCACCCCCGGTGTGATGACGGCACGCGACGGCACCGTGCGCGCCGTCCACACCGACGGGGGTTGCTCGGCGCCCTGGGGCGACGACAACACCAAATGGGACTACGCGATCCCCTGCAAGGCCCACGACCTCGGCTACGACATCCTCCGCTACGCCGAACGCAAGGGGCACCCGCTCGGCCAGGAGGCCAGGGCCTCGCTCGACGACCGGCTCTCGGCCGACATGCACCACACCTGCGTCATCAACCCGATGGACTCACGCGGCACCTGCGACGTCGTCGCCTCGCTCTACACCGCAGGCCTCGTGCTCAACTCCTGGCACCAGCGCTGGGGACCGCCGGTCGGCGACCCGCTCGGCCCGATGATCGTCGGGGTGCTGGTGATCGGCGCGCTGCTGGTGTTCCGCCTGCGCGGCTGGGCCCGCCTCCGCCGGACCACCGTCACGCTTCCCCGCGAGCCGCGCCCGGTGCGTCCGGTCGGCCGCTGGGCGTTGCTCGGGGTCGCCGGGGTCGTGCTGATGCTGCTCGGCGAATCCGCCGTCGCCCTCGCGCACTGGGCGGGCGCCCCGGAGCGGTCGCTGTGGCCGTTCACCTGGCTCGCCCAGCTCTGCCCGCTGATCTTCTTCGCGGTGGGCCGGATCAACGAAGCGGGCTGGCGCTCGATCCGCGCGAGGAGCGGCCACTATCCGCAGTACCTCGCCGACCGCGCGAGCCCACTGCTGCGCCCGGCGCTGATCTTCGCCGTCGTCGCGCTGGTCGTCCCGCTCGCGCTGGAAGTACTGGGGATCCCGACGGGGACGAACGCCACCGTCATGCGGATCGCGCTGCACCCGCTCTGGCTGCTCGGCGTCTTCCTGCTGACCGTCGTCCTCGCGCCGGCGCTGCTGGCGCTCTATCGCCGGACGCGCACCGTCTCCATCGCCGGGCTGCTGGCCTTGACCCTGGCGAGCGAAGCCGCGGCGCAGTGGTCCGGTTCGCCTGTCCCGCGCTACGCGGAGACGTTGTTCCTCGCGCTGTTCGTCCAGCAGCTGGCGTTCGCCCACGCCGACGGCGTCCGCCTGCCGCGTGGTGTTCTCCTGATGACGGCGTTCACCGGCGCCGCCGGGCTCGGCCTCGCGGTCGCCGTCCGCGGCGAAGGGCCGATGCTGCTCGGCGGTCCCGGCGCCCCGGCCGCGTTGTCGGGCCCGCCGTGGGGCGTGCTCCTGCTCGGCCTGGTCCAGCTCGCGCTGCTCGGCCTGCTCGCCCGGCCGCTGGCGCGGCTCGGTGGACGTCCCGCGATCGCCGCCGCCGCCCGCCTCGTCCTGCGCGCCCCGATGAGCCTCTACCTGGGCTTCCTGTCCGCGATGCTGCTGCTCGTGGCGGTCGTCTACCTGCCGGGCCCGTTCGTGGACGGGCTCAGCTGGCTGGTCCGGCCGAGGATCCTGCTCGCGCTCGCCCTGCTGGCCGTGCCCGCCGTCCTCGTCTTCTGGTGGTTCGAGCGGCACTGGAACACTCAACCGCGTGGACCGCAGCAGCGGGCGGTCGACGAGCCGGGCCTGCGCGCCGCGGTGTTCTGCCGTGCGGCGGCGACGGTCGGGATGGCGTACGCGATGCTCGGCGTGTTCGGGTTCGCGCTGACCCGGTTCGGTGGCGCGTCGGCCGACGCCGACCTCCTCGGCCTCCGGTTCGGGCCGGTCCAGAGCCTGGTCAACCTGCTGCTGGGGGTGTACCTGCTGCACACCGTGCGGAACGGCACCAGCCGGATGACCGGGACCTGGCTGGTGTGTGCGGTCGCGTGCGCGCCGCCCCTGATGGGCGCCCTCGACGGGAAGCACGTCAGCGCCGCCTCGGTCGCCCTGCCGGTCGCGACGATCGTCGTCGCGATGCTCGCGGCGGCCGCCACCCTGGTCCCGGCCCGCGCGGCCCGGCGGGTCCTGCCCTGAGTCGTACAGCGCTGACCAGGCATTCTCCGTACCATTGAGGAGAAACCGGTGGTGCGTGCCACATCTTCGGGGGGATGTGTAATCCTGCGACAACCCGCAACAGGCACCATGCGTCCCTTGAGAAGACCGTCGACCGGTACGAGCAGAAGGAGCAGACCGCGTGGAGTACCCGCCTCGGAATGGGCATGGGGATCGACGTCCCGCCCGGCCTAGGCAGGACGCGCCCGGACGCGTTCCTTCCCGCCCGGCCCCGCCTCGTGGAGCCCGCCCGGCGCCCGCCCGCCAGGCCGCCGGTCCACCGCCCCGCCGCCCCGAACCGCGGCGTTCCCCGCGACGCCCGTTCCGCGGGCCCAAGATCGCACTGGGCATCGTCTCGCTGCTGGTGATGGGCCTGACCGGATACGCGTGGGCCGCGATGGACGGACTGACCTTCGCGAACGTCGGCATCGGCGCCGACGAGGGCGAAAAGCCCGCCGACGGTGCCCGCGACATCCTGCTGGTCGGCCTCGACAGCCGCACGGACGCGCAGGGCAACCCGCTGTCCAAGGAGGTCCTCGCCCAGCTGCGCGCCGGGCAGGCCGACGGCGAGCTGAACACCGACTCGCTGATCTTCGTGCACATCCCGAACGACGGTTCGAAAGCCGTCGCGATCTCGCTGCCGCGCGACTCTTACGTCGACATTCCCGGCGGTTTCGGCAAGCACAAGATCAACTCGGCGTATGCCCGCGCGATGCTCGACGAGCGCAAGAAGCAGCAGGAGAACGGCGTCTCCGACCCGAAGGAACTCGACCAGAAGGCCAACGAGGCCGGAGCGAAGACCCTGATCAAGACGGTCGAGCAGCTGACCGGCTCGACCATCGACAACTACGCCGCCATCAACCTGCTGGGCTTCAGCGAGATCACCCAGGCCATCGGCGGGGTCGACGTCTGTCTCAACGACGACGTCGACGACCAGTTCTCCGGCGCGAAGTTCACCAAGGGCCCGCACACCATCTCCGGCGTGGAGGCGCTCGGCTTCGTCCGGCAGCGCCACGGGCTGCTGCGAGGCGACCTCGACCGCGTCGTCCGGCAGCAGGTGTTCATGGCCGGGATGGCACGGAAGGTGCTCTCGGCGGGCACGCTCACGAATCCTGGCAGGCTCAACGACCTGATCGCGGCCATCAAGAAGTCGGTCGTGCTCAACCAGAACTGGGACATCTTCGGCTTTGCGCAGCAGATGAAGGGCCTGACCGGCGGGCAGCTCGAGTTCCGGACGATCCCGGTCGTCAACATCGAGTACAAGACCCCGAACGACGGCGTCGCGATCCAGGTCGACCCGAAACAGGTCAAGGACTTCGTCCAGGGGCTCGCGGGCCCGCAGCCCGGCGAGCAGCCGCCGCCGTCCGCCGAGTCGCCCAACAAGGCGACCACGGTCGACGTCCGGAACTCCACGACACGGGACGGACTGGCCTCGGCGGTGCTGAAGCAGCTCGTCGACAAGGGCTTCACCGCGGGCGACACGGCCACCGCGAGCGCGCGCAAGAAGACGGTGGTCTGGGTCGCCAAGGGCGAGAAGGCGGCGGGACAGGCCGTCGCCGACGCGCTCGGCGGCAACCCCACGGTCCAAGAGGACAAGAGCGTCGAGGCCGGGCATGTGATGGTCTTCCTCGGCTCGGACTTCAAGGCGCCGAGCGGCGCGGAGGGCTCCGGCTCCTCGCAGAACGCCGCCGCTCCGCCGCCCCAGCAGTCCGACGAGCAGCCGATCACCGCCGAAGGTGTCCCCTGCGTCAACTAACGCGCCCTCCAGCGCGCGTGATCCTGTCCGTGCGAGCGTCGCGAAAGCCACTTTCGGGACGTCAGATGTCCTGAAAGTGGCTTTCGCGACACGGCGCCCCAGGTGGCGCGGGGCCCGGATGAACCCTGGCGGCCACCGAAACGGCCCTCCGCACGCCTTTTCTTCACCCGTTCGGCCCAACAGGTCAAAATCGGTATGAAAAGCACCCCCGAAACCGCGTAAGAGCGGGCGACCTGCCGACTTTCATACACGTGAGTGCGCTCGTGCCGCTTTTTGTCACAGGGAGCGAGCCGGTGGAAGAGGGGTCGGGGAGAGTGCTGATCGACGCTGAGAGCTATCAGCGGATACTCGGAGACGAGCTCCGCAAGCTCCGCCGTAAACGTGGCTGGACACGCAAGGAACTGAACCAGCATCTGCAGAGCGAGATCTCGCTCCAGACGCTGGCCACCTACGAGCTGGGCACCCGCCACTGTTCGGTGGTGCGGCTGGTCGAACTGTGCGTCGCGATGGACGAGCTGCCACAGGACCTGCTGGCCAAGGTGCACCGCCGGGTGTTCGTGGACGAACCGGGCCGGGTCCGGATCGACCTGCGCCTGGTGATCGACGACGACCAGGAAGAACTGCTCCCCCTGCGACGGTGGGCGGACGACCGGCTCAAACGGCCGGGCGACAACGGTTCCGCCGAAGTCCATCTCGACTTCGCGGCGCTGGAGCGGATGGCCGAACTCTGCGGCATCCCCACCGTCGATCTCATCGGAAGGCTTCGCCGGCTCAACCCCTCATGAGCGCGGCATTCCCCGGTCCGTGAAGGCCATGCCCCCCATCTTGGCTTTCACGGACCCTCCCTCTTTCTTACTCAAAGTAGGTTACCTTCGGTAGAATGTCGCCGTGACGACGGCGAAGCGCAAACGCATGCCACGAGCAGAGCGAATGCGGCAGATGATCGAAATTGCCGAGGAAGTCTTCGCCGAACGCGGCTACGGCGCGGCGTCGATGGACGACATCGCCGAACGCGTCGGGGTCTCCAAGCCGATGCTCTACGAGTACTTCAACTCGAAAGAGGGGCTGCTGCTGGCCTGCATCCAGCAGTCGCGGGCGGCGCTGCGCGAGGTCACCGAACGGGCGACCGCCGGCGCGACGTCCGCCGAGGACGCGCTGCGGCGCGGCCTGCTCGCCTTCTTCGTCTTCATCCGGGAACGACGGCAGGCCTGGTCGCTGCTCCGCCACGAGATGGCGCTGATCGGGGCCGGCGCCGCCGACGAGATCGAGCAGACCCGGCGCCAGCAGACCGACCTGATCGCCGCGCTGATGAGCGACTACTTCGACGCGGGCGACGACCTGCGGGCCGAGGCGTCCGCGGAATTCGTCGTCGGCGCGTGCGAACGGCTCGCGATCTGGTGCGAGCGGCACGAGGACGTCAGCCCCGAACTGGCGACCGACTACGCGATGGACGTCCTCTGGCCGGGCCTGTCCGCGCGGGCCCGCTGAAACGACTGTGAAGATGCGCGTGCATTAGGCCATTCGGTCGTCACTCAGAGCACATTGCCGCCAGTGTCTTGTGACACAGAGTTGTCCTACTGTATCGATGACACTGTAGAAACTCTGATGGACAGTCACGGCCTCGGTCAGGAGGGGGCGCCACTACCCGAAAGTGGCGTCATGACGAGGGCGTGGCGAAGTCCACAGAGTGACGCATGCTCGCGAGGAGAGGGGTGAGGCGGATGACCGAACCGATCACCGCGTCGTACGTCCAGGAGGACGACGACTGGAAGGTCACGGTCAGCGGCTCCGGTAAGGAACTGACCGGTCGCGCACCGGGCATCATCGCGGCGAGGGACCGGGCCGACCAGCTGGTCGAGAAACTGTCCCCGCCGGAGAGGTCGACCGTGGTGCACTTGCTCAACGGCAGTGCGTTCGACTTCACCGCCGCCTACATGACGGCGAGGCTGACGCTCCCGGAGATCGAACCGCTCGAGGTTCCTCCCCCGGCGAACGGCAAGGCCAAAGAGAAGATCGACGCCAAGCCCCCGGTGCCGCAAGGCAAGGAGCTCCCGAAGGCCGTCGACGAGGCGAAGGCCCCGGAGAAGGCCGAGCCTGCCAAGACACCCGCCAAGGCGGCCCAGACCTCCTGAGAGCTACTTCAGGAGCTTGCGGATCAGCAGCACGCCGATCAGCACCGCCCCGCCGATGAGCGGGTACTTCACCTTGGGCTCGTCCAGCTTCGCGCGCAGACCGGACTTCGCGGAATCCACCAGCTTCGCGGGGTTCGCCTTCGTGCCCAGCTGGTCGAGCGTGGCGACCAGCGCGTTCCTGGCCTGCTCGATCTCACGCTCGATGGTCTCGGGATCGCGAGCCACGTGTCCTCCTCGCCGCGACGGACTTGCTGGAAGCCCACGTTAGAGGACGCCACCCCCCGCGGCGGCACCGGCCACGCCGAGAAACGCCGATCGTGTCGCACGATACGATTTCAGGGCAGTACTGGGGGCCCGTAGCCCAATTGGCAGAGGCACACGGTTTAGGTCCGTGCCAGTGAGAGTTCGAGTCTCTCCGGGCCCACCCAGCACGTCAGCACCCGAGGTCTCGGGTTGACTACGGATCATTGATATCCAGGCTGGTTTGATCCGAGTCTGGCCGACTCACGACCACGCCTAGCTCGGAAAGAACCCGGTCAGCGCGTCACGGCGGATCTTCTGCACCAGTGCGAGCTGCTCTCGCAATAGTCGCTCATGTTCATCCAGCCGCGTCATCGCGTCGGCTATCACCTGCTGCACCCCGAGATCAGGTAGCACGATCGGTAACTCTCCTAACACGTTGAGCGAGATGGTCTTCATGGTCATGCTTCCCGTGGAGTGGGCTTCCAGCCACTTACGCGCCTCTGGGCTACGGAGGTACGCCGCGAGATAGTCGGCGTTGAGCCTGGCGGGAGGCCGAAGCACGAAGCAGCCGGTTCCACAAAGCCAGCCCTGCTGTTCCTGACGAACAACAGCACATCGCCCCAGCTCTCCACGGCGTGCCAGCACGACGTCACCACGGCGGAGACGGAAGCGTTCCAGACTCTCGGCCTGCCGCTCAGTGATGTATCTGATGTTCGCAACGCTGAAACCGTTACCTGTCAGGTCCTTGGGCATGACGACAGGGACACCGCCGGCATCCACGTAGTCTTCGGCACGGATGAGGCTTCCCGAAGGCCCGGCGACGAGCAGACCGGGGCCCGAGTCTTCGACCGCGCCTTCTCCGGTGCCGCTCACGATGCTTACGAGCGACACCCTCGGAGGTTCGATCCCGCTGCGAGTCAATCGCTCGCACCGGCTGAAGTTCCTCAGGAGGTCGGCGTTGGAATCAGACATGGCTCCGTCATGCCGAACCAGCTCACCCAGCAATAGATCCATGTCCTGCGTCGATGTCGACCACTCCTGCTCGACGTCGACGTACAACCGGGGGTCGAGGCTGCCATCGTTCTCAAGGATCTCCTCATGCGTGACCGAGCAGGAAAACCCTGTTTCATCGGGCGTTGCACGAGGAGACCGCAGCCACGCATGAAGCCGGCCGTCGATGCGGTTCTTGTCCTCCGTGGTCAGCACACGTGGCTGCCTAGGCACCTGCGTCCCAAGCCGGCTGGCGTCGATGAAGAGAACGGCATCTGCCTCATCGCTCGGCAAATGGCGGGACTTGTCGCGGGCGAGCATCCAGATGTGCACCGGGATCGAAGTGTGCGGAAAAAGATTCGGCGGCAACGCGATGATGCCGAGGAGCGCGCCGCTGGTGATCATTCTTTTGCGGATCTCCGCCTCACGGCCGTCGGACCAGGCGGCCCGCGGCGGCATGATCATCGTTGCGAGCCCGTCCTCGCTCAGCCGGGTCCACGCAAGCTGAAGCCAGGCGAAATTCGCATTGGACGCAGACGGCTGACCGAAGGGCCAGCCTACGGCGTCGATGTCCTCCACGCGCTGATTGAACGGTGGATTACTGATCACCCGGTCGAAAAGGCCGCTGTTCCGGCCCTGGAACAACGACACCGGATCAGAGGCACGTACGACGGGCCGATCCACGCCATGGATGGCCAAATTCATCATCGCCAACCGCGGGTTACTGCGATCCGTGGCGTATGCCTCGAAGGAAGCGCCATCGACCCGACCGGACCCGGCGATTCGCTGTGCCGCAGCCGCGAGCAGACCACCGGACCCGCAGGCCGGATCGAGGATCCGGTCTCCAGGCTGCGGGGACGCCAGCTCGACGAGCAGGCGTACGACAGCACGCGGAGTGTAGAATTCTCCCACGGAAACGGTGCCCTCCTGGACGTGGCGTTCGAGGAGCAGTTCGCCGACCTCCGGCAATCCGGCCTCGGCCAGCGTCGGACGCTGGCCCAGTGCGACGAGGAACGCGGCCGCCCATGGGATGTCGTCCGACTCTTCATCACCGGCGAGCCACCCGACGTTGAGATCGCGAAGGTCGGGCACGGGAAAGCGCGCATGCCGGCTGGCGTTCGTCATCGCAGCCCGCAGATCGATCAGCGGCGAGAGGCCGATTCCGGCCTCCGCGACAGCGCGCCCCCACCGCTTTACGAACTCGTCCTCCGGATCTCCCTCCGACTCGACGAAGCGTGCAAGTACCAGGATCGCGAGCATGGATGCGAGGTCACCGAACGTGTTCCTGCCCCGCTGATAGGGCGCGTACGTTCGCCAAAGCCGGTCAACGACGTCAGCTGCGTGACTCTTCGCCGCCATGTTCTCCACGTGAAATCTCCTCTTTCCGACCTGACCTACTTCTGACTGATGAGGTACGCCACCGCGACGACAAGCACCAACAGACACAGCCTTAGCGTCATACCCGTGCTTTGCATCGCCTTCCCAAGCAGCTCAAAGAACGACTTCACTCTCAGGCTCCCCTCGCCTTCAATTTTGGAGCTGTGCGCAGCAGGGCTGCGCATAACCCCGTCTTCAATCCCTGACCGCCTTCGCCGCACGTCCACCGGAGGCAGCGGCCGAACGAAGGTCAAATTAGCAGCCAGATTCGACCAGGCCTAACGAGTACGACTCACCTCGCCGACCCGTTGGTTACATGCGCAGCCATGCTGCGCACAGTCGAGCTAGCGATCTGGCTGCTCACAGGCACACGGCAAGCGACGCGCAGCTTCCGGAGTCCGGCAATGCACGAGACCGAAGCGTGACCGGAGTCACAGATCACGACCGCAGGCTCCAGTAGCAAGCACGTGAAACTGAGCTCTCAGAGCTAGCGGCCGCAGATGAGATCACTCGTGTCGCCCAGGGACATCATCGGATCGAGCGTCCTCAGCGCCGCCATGCCTCGATGAGCTCGTCCGGGCCGAAAGTGGCCGCCAGCGGCAGTCCTTCCTCAACACCACTGCGGGAGACGGCGACCAGCGGAGTGATGTGGTCACGTCCAGGGATCGTCATGGATCCGGCGATGAGACTTTCCAGCTCGCGCCTTCCGAAGAGGTCGTTCTCCAGCCACTTGATCGAGCCGGTGAACGCGATGCGGGTCGCCGCGGGCTGTTCACGGTCGGCGCCGACCAGGTCGATCTCAGGGTTGTTCTGCCGATTCCACCAGCCACCGACGAACTCCGCGTCGGGCAGGCGGTCGTCGGGCAACAGCCGAGTGAGAGCGGCACGGATGACCGGTTCGACAGCGCGGCCGCGCCATGATGTCCAGGATCGTTCGATCCGCGCGGCGACCAGATCACCGCGCCCGCGTTCGACCTCGCCAATTCCCCGTTGCAGGAAGGCCAGCCAGAACCGCAGGTACGAGTCTTCGATCCGGTAGCGCTTGTTCTTGGTGTCGGGGCGAGTGGCCAGTGGGGTGTCGACGGCGACGATGCGCTTGGCCGTCAAGGTGTTCAGGATGGGTGCGAGAGTGCCCGACGGAATCGGGTCACCGGCTCCGATCCGGTTGGCGATCGTGCTGAACGTCCGTTCACCGGTACCGATCGCCTCCAGAGCCGAGCGGCTGTGCGATGGCTCGGGGACCTCGCCGAGCAGCGAGAGCTCCCCGGCCATCAGCAACGGGGAGAGCGGGTCCGAGAGCTGGTCGCACAGGAACGCCTGCCGGTCGGTGCCCGGCTTCCAGCGTTGGACGATCTCGGGAAAGCCGCCCGTGATCAGGAACGCGTCGATCGCCTCGGCGGATTCGAGCGAGGTCATCTCCTGCACGTCGCCAGGGTTGAGAGGACGAACCAGCATACGGGCGGCACGGCCATGAAAGGGCCGGCCGTATTCCTGAAGGGACTCCATCGTCGAAAGATCACTGCCGACAAGCAGCAAGAGCACAGGCTTGGCGGACAGGTACCGATCCCAAACGGTCTGAAGGGCACCCTCGAACTCGCTGTCCTGCTCAACAAGCCAGGGCACCTCATCCAGGACGACGATGCTCGGTTCGCGCTCAGGAACAGCGATCGCCAGGGCTCGCAAGGCCTGGTTCCAATCGGCGCCGACCGCCCCGGCGACGAGATCGGCACCGGGGAGTGAGGACTGGGCGAGCGCAGCGGTGAAGTCACCACGCTCAGCGGCCGGATTCCGACCACGCGAGGCTTGGAACACCACATACGGCGCATCCGAGCGGTCGCAGAACTCCTGGACCAGCCGGGACTTTCCCACCCGGCGGCGACCGGTGACGATCACGGCCTGCCCAGGGGTCGTCGCGACCCCGTCGCGGACCACGCACAGCTGCCTGTCCAGCAGCTTCAGGTCGTTCGAACGTCCTCGAAATCTCACAACCTCTGACCTTATCTAAGTATGATCTAATCTTACTTAGATTGAATCATACTTTACCCAGCCTGATGAGACGAGCGAACCCGAGCACACAACTGCCGGACGACCCGACGTCAGCCTTTTCTCTTTCGCAAGCGACCGGTCAGCCATGCCCGGCTCCCGGCCACGGTCAGCCCATCTCGTGCCACATCGCGCAGAACAGCCTCGTCGTACGCTCGGTCGGCGAGTTCAGCTTCGGCGAACTCCAGAGGGCGAGCGTCGTTGCCGGTCCAGCGGGTCACCTCGACCGCCAGTTCATGGACTTGCGTTTCCCATCGGTCGTCGTCGGCGTCATCCGGCCGGATCAGCAGGAGGTCCACATCGCTGTCCTCCGCCATCCCGCCACGTGCCGCCGAGCCGAACACCGCGGCATAGACCGGCAGGATCTCCCAGGACTCGAGGCGGTCCTCGATGCGTTCCAAGAGCGTCTTCTGAAGCTGCGCGAGCCCGATGATGTGCTCCGCCGCGAGGTGGTCACGGTTGAGGCGGTACGCGAACGCGTTGCCGACCCGGTCGGACAGCACGACACCCTGCTTCGTCAGGCGCCGCAGCACCTTGCGAATCCCCTCCTCCGAATGCCTCGTCAGAAGGCGATGCAACTGGCCGGTCGTGAAGATGCCGTCATGGTTGGCGAGCACGGCGAGGACGTCGCCGTCGAGCGTTGGGGTGACCGTCATCAACGGCCGGCTCAAGTCCACGGTCCAACTCCTCAGGGAAGCCGTGACAACTATAGTACAGGATGCCCAACTATAGTACATATAGCGGTCTTATAGTGGGCACGGTGCTCGCCCGCTCGGTGACCACTTGGCTCACGCAGACGCGGGCCGACATCACTCTCACGATCAAGAGCCGTGAAGGAACGCAGATCAAGATCAATGTGAACCGGGCGAAGGACGCTCAGGGCGTGATCCGCGAGATCGGTGAACTGATCGAGAAGAGTGAGCATCGGCGCCCTGCCCTGGAAGGCGAACCACCGGAGGATCAGGGCGCCTCGTGAGTGGTAAGGACGGTTAGAGCGGACCAGCATTTACCTACCCACGCCTGACCTGCGCATGGGTGGCGGTTCCGCGCTGTCGGTTCGACGGTGAAGGAATTGGGACGTTCAACGTCCTGATTCCTTCACCGTCGAGCGGGTCGCCCGGTCTTGAATCTTGATCAACGGAAGATCCGGGACACTCACCGTCCCCAATCCTCCGTTGATCAAGGTCGCACCGGTCACGACCAGTGGCAGATACGCGACGAGGGAAGTTTCCGGACGTTCAACGTCCCAAATCCCTCATCACCGAGACCGAGCGTGGAGGAATCAGGACGTTCAACGTCCCAGATCCTCCACACCCGACCGCCAGCCACACCAGTGGGTAGGCAAATACGGGTCCGTTAGAACCATCCGTACCAATCACGAGTCCGGATGATCAGCGCACCCGGTCGTAGACCAGCGCCATCTCTCCCGGCTCCCCGACCTCCTGATAGGCCAGCGTCCATTTCGACGCGGGCAGACCGTCGACGAACAGCCGCTGCCCGCCGCCGGTGATCTCGGGGCAGATCATCAGGTACAGCCGGTCGATCAGGTCGTCCGCCAGCAAGGCTTTGATGACGCCGGCGCTGCTGTTGACCAGGATGTCGCCTTCCCCGTTCGCCTTCAGGTCGGCGATGACGTCGGCGGCCGGGGCGTTCACGACGCGGGCGCGGTCCCAGGGTGCGTCGGTCAGTGTCGTGGAGAAGACCACCTTTTCGGCGTCCACCAGCCACTTCGCGTAGGCGCGGTCGCGTGGGTCGGCGTTCTCGTCGACGGCGACGGCAGGCCAGAAGCCCAGGAATCCCTCGGCGTTCAGTCTGCCGAGCACCGCGGTGGTCGCGGTTTCGTGGATGCGGGCGAGGTGCGCGCGGGCGACGTCGGTGGTGGCGTACGAGACGATCGCGCCCATGTCGCCGGGACCGCCGGGACCGCTGTAGTGGCCGTCGAGGGTGAGGCTGATGTTCGCGGTGACGCGGCGGCCGGTCGGGTTCGACATGTCGTTCAGTCCTTTTCTTGAGTGAGCCGGGCAGCGAGGTTGTCGAGCACCTGGCCCCAGCCGGTTTCGATCCCGGCGATGAAGGGGACGGCCTCGACCGTGGTTTCGGTGACGCGCAGATCGAGCCGGAGCCGGGTCCCGCCCGGCACCTCGGTGAACTTCAGGTCGTAGTGACCGGTGAAGAAGACTGCCCCCTTGGCGTCCAGCACCGAGAGGTCGAACTCAAGGTGTTCGAATTCGGTCGCGGCGCGGACCTCGCCCGCGGAGCGATACCGCCCTTCCGCGTCGCGGTAGTCGAGCACCGCTCGTCCACCAGCCCACGGTTCGAGGACGCAGTCGGTGACGGTCATCGAGGGCGGCGCCCACCACGACGCGAGCAGCGCGGGCTCGGTCCAATGCCGCCAGACGTCGTGCCGCGACGCGGCCAGCGGACGGTCGAACGAGAACGTCCGCCCGTCCGCCCACCGGTCGTGGTCCGCGACCGCCACGCTCTCGCTGATCGCGGCCTGATAGCGCGTGAGGACATCTCGCTCGCCCTCGTTCGCCTCGATGGTCGCGATCAGCGCCCGCAACTGTCCTTCGAAGTCCTTCAGCCGGCCCGCCTCGACCGCGTAGACGCGACGCTGCCCGAGCGGGAAGACCGTCACGAGACCGGCACGGGCGAGGGTCTGCAGGTGCTTGGTGGTCTGCGGCTGCCGCAGGCCGGTCAGCTCGGCGAGCTCACCGACGGACCGGGGCCGTTCGGCGAGCAGCTCGACGATGCGCCACCTCGCTCCGTCTCCCAGCGCTGCCGCGATCTGCTCCATGCCCAGAAGTATTCACTCGCCAGAATATTCTTGTCAAGGAATATCTTGGACCCGGAACTCCAGCAGGCTGCGCTGCTCGGTCAGCGTGGTGACGGAGTCGAAGACCAGGCCGTGCGCGGCGGCGAGATCGCGGAGCTCGTCGAGACGTCGCTCGCGGCCGCCGTAGAGCACGAGCATGACCAGGTCCCATTCGGTTTGCGCCCCGAGTCCGCCGACCGCCTCGATGACCAGGACACGTCCTCCCGGACGGACCGCTTCGGCGCACCGGGCCAGGACGCGATGGGCGTGCTCGTCGTCCCAGTCGTGGAGGATGTCGGACAGCAGGTAGGCGTCCGCTCCCGCCGGGAGCGGGTCGAAGAAGCTGCCCGCGGTCACCTCGGTCCGGTCTTCGAGGCCCTGCTCGCGCAGCTCCTTCTCGGCGGCGGCCGCGGTGGGCGCGAGGTCGACGAGATGGCCGCGCACCGAGGGATTCGCCTTCAGGATCGCGGCGAGCAGGCTGCCGTGACCCCCTCCGACGTCGACGATCGTGTCGAAGCGGGACCAGTCGAAACCGGCGACGAGCCCCGGCACCTGGTTCAGGAACCGCTGGGTCATCTGCCGGTCGAACGTCTCCCGCAGGTGGGGGTGCTCGGCGAGATCGGCCCAGAAGTCCTGGCCGTAGCGGCGGATGTAGCCCGCCTGGCCGGTGGCGACGCTGTACGCGAGTTCGACGAACGCCAATTCGCCCCGCCCGCCGGCCGCGTTCATGTCGAGAAGGCCCGCGAGGCCGTTTCCGGCGTCGGCGCGAAGGTTCGCGCCGTAGCCGGTGGTGCGATAGCCGGTCGATGTCCGTTCCAGGACGCCGAGAGTGGTGAGGTGCCCCAGCAGCAGATCGAGTGCGAGCGGGGACTGGCCGAGTTCCGCTGCCAGGTCCGCGGCGGAAGCGCCGTCGCCGGTCAGCCGGTCCGGCAGCCCGAGGGTGACCGCGACCCGCAGCGCCATCGGCGTCGCCAGCCCGGCAAGTCGGAGGAGATCGTTTCTGTCGTTGTCATGGTTCGCCACGAAGATCTACTGTGGCAGCGCGGTCAAGCGAAAATCTCCCGCACCGCGACGATCAGGCGATCGATTTCGCCCTCGGTGTTGTAACCGTGCGGCGAGATCCGGAGCCCGCCCGATCTCGCCGAGCAGGCGATCCCTCTCGCCTTGAGCCGTTCCGCCAGCAGCGGGACCGGCATCCCGTCGACGCGCACGGACAGGATTCCCGAGCGATACCCGGCATCGCGCTCCGAAAGCACCGTCGCACCGATCCCGGCGAGCCCTTCGGCCGCCCGTTCGCAGAGACCGTCCACATGCGACCAGATCTCCTCGATTCCCGCGGACAGCAACAGATCGATCGAGGCGCCGAGGGCGGCGATCCCGGCGATATTCGGCATACCGCCTTCCAGCCGCCGGGCCGTGACATCGGGAACGTAGGCCAGGTTGTCCCAGTCTTCTCGATGAGCGACCGAGTTCCAGCCCGGCTCCAGCGGCCGCAGAAGGTCCAAACAGGACTCCCGCACGTAGAACACGCCACAGCCTTGCGGCCCCAGCAGCCATTTGTGGCCGTCGGCCATCGCGAAATCGACGCCCCATTCCTCCAGCCGCGCCGGGATCACGCCGAGCCCCTGGATGACGTCGACGCAGAACAGCGCCCCGGCTTCCCGGCACACCCGGCTCAGCGCCGCGAGATCCACCCGCCCGCCGTGACCGAAGCGGACCCAGCTGGTCACCACGATCCTGGGCGGCGGACCGGCGGCGATCGTCTCGGCGAAGGCCTCGGTGGTGAGAGGTCCGCGCACGCGGTCCACCACCACGCCCCGATCGGCGAGCGCGAGCCACGGATACAAGGTGGACGGGAACTCGCCGTCGGGGATGACGACGCGGTCGCCGGGTGACCACTCCAGCCCGTTCGCCACGAAACCGAGGCCGGTGCTGGTGTTCTTCACGAAGGCGATGTCACGGGCCGGGACCCCCATCAGCGCCGCAGCCGAGGCGCGCGCCCCTTCGATCGCCGCACTGTGCGCGGCATAGGTGAACTCGCCGTCCAGCGACACTTCGACGGCCTGCCGGTGCATGGCCTCCACCGACGACGTCGGCAGCGGGCAGATCCCGGCGTGATTGAGGTAGGCCCAGCGGTTCACGGCGGGGAACTGCTCGCGCGGCAACGGAGTCATCGGGATCCTCCTTAAGTGAACACCGTGTCCACTTCACCGAAGTTAGCCGATAACCGGTCACACTGTCCACTTACGGCGTCAGGGTGCTCCCGGTCAGGCTCACGGTCTCCACCGCCTCGACGTAGCTCCGCGCGACGTCCGCCGCCGGGGTGCCGCCTTCCGGTTCACCGAGCGCGGCGAGCGTTTCGCGCACCCAGCCTGGGCTGACAGCGTTGACCCGGAGGCCACGCGGCAGTTCACGGGCCGCGGCGGCGACGAACGCTTCGAGGCCGGCGTTGGTCAGGAAACCGAACGCGCTGCCGCGCAACGTCTCCGGGATCCGGCCCGCGGTCAGCGTGACCGAGCCGCCATCCGGCAGATACGGGACCGCGTGCCGCAGCAGGAACACCTGGCCGAGCAGTTTCCCTTGCAGCCCTTGGACGAACTCTTCATCGGTACCGCCGTCGACCGGAACCAGCGAGCCGCTCCCCGCGCAGCACACGATGTGGGCGATCCCCGGTTCGGCGGCGAAGACGGCGTCGAGCGTGTCGGGCCGCTCGACGTCCACCTTGACCTCCCCGGAGCGAGACGCGGGGAGCACGGTGTGCCCGCGTGCGGTGAGCGCTGACGAGACCGCGGCCCCGATCGTCCCGGTGGCACCTACCACGAGGATCTTCATCGGCGTCTTTCCCTTCAAGGTCGTTCGGGCGCGATGCCGGGAATGGACTTCAGCTCCCCCAGAAGCATCGAGCTGACCGCCACAGGATAGTCGTCGAGCGCGTACAGCGACCCGGCGAGCTTCACCCGGACCGGTGTCTCTCCTTTGTGCGCCAGCAAAGTCCGCTTCAAGTCGAGGACCACGTCCTCGGTCAGTCTCGCGGCGACAGCGTGCAGCGTCAGTGGCGGTTCCTCGTCCCCGGACGTGGAAAGATCCAGCGGTACCAGGCCGCCGCCGAACACGGACATCCTGTCCTCCCGCCAGTTCACCCGGCCGCTGACGCGGACGGCGTTGTCTTCGACCAGTTCCGTCACGAACAACGCGTACGCCTTGGGAAAGAACAGCACTTCGAGTGCGGCGTCCAGATCCTCGATCGTGCAGATCGCCCACGGCTCGCCTTTCTTGTTCACCCGCCGCTCCAAGGCCGTGATGAGCCCGGCGACGACCAGTTCCCCTTCCCTCGGCGGATTGTCGAGGATCGCCGCGATCGGGCGGGGCGCGTGCTTGCGCAGGACGCGTTCCGCCCCGTCGAGCGGATGCGCGGAGACGTACAGCCCGAGCATTTCCCTTTCGTGGGTGAGCAGTTCCTTGCGCGGCCACTCCTCGACGCCGAATCCGAGATGGGCGAGCGGCGAGGTGTCGTCCCCGCTCTCCTCGCCCGGACCGAACAGGTCGAACTGCCCCATCGCCTGCTTGCGTTTGAGCGGCACCACGGCGTCCACCGCTTCTTCGTGCACCTGCTGGATCGAGAGCCGCGTATGCCCGAGAGAGTCGAACGCGCCCGCTTTCGCCAGTGATTCGATGACACGTTTGTTGCACGCCACCAGTTCGGACTTGCCGAGGAAATCGGTGAACGACGCGTACTTCCCCTTCTCCCGCCGTGTCGCGATGATCGAATCGACGACGTTCGCGCCGACGTTGCGCACCGCGCCGAGCCCGAAGCGGATCGCGTCCCCCACCGCCGAGAACCGGAGCCCCGACTCGTTGACGTCCGGCGGCAGCACCTTGATCCCCAGCCTGCGGCACTCCGAGAGGTAGACCGCCGACTTGTCCTTGTTGTCCCCCACCGAAGTCAGCAGGCCAGCCATGTACTCCGCCGGGTAGTTCGCCTTCAGGTACGCGGTCCAATAGCCGACCAGGCCGTACCCCGCGGCGTGGGACTTGTTGAACGCGTACCCGGCGAACGGGAGGATCGCGTCCCAGAGCGCCTGCACGGCCGCGTGGGAGAATCCGTTGGCGGCCATGCCGTCCCGGAAGCCCTCGAACTCCTCCTCCAGCACCTCTTTCTTCTTCTTGCCCATCGCCTTGCGCAGCACGTCGGCACGCCCCATCGAGTACCCGGCGACGTCTCGCGCGATCTGCATGATCTGTTCCTGGTACACGATCAGGCCGTGGGTCTCGGCCAGGATCTCGCGCAGCGGCCCGGCCAGTTCGGGATGGATCGACTCGATCGGCTGCCTGCGGTTCTTGCGGTCCGCGTAGTTGTTGTGCGTGTTCATCGCGATGGGGCCGGGCCGGTACAACGCGTTCACCGCGATGATGTCGCCGAACCCGGTGGGCCCCATGCGGCGCAGCAGATCCCGCATCGCGCCGCCGTCGAGCTGGAAGACGCCCAGGCTGTCGCCGCGCGCGAGCAGTTCGTAGGTCGCCGGATCGTCGACACCGAGCGTGTCGAGGTCGATGTCCTCGCCGCGGTTGTCCTTGATGTTGTCCAGCGCGTCGCCGATGACGGTGAGGTTGCGCAGGCCGAGGAAGTCCATCTTCAGCAGGCCGATGGCCTCGCACGACGGATAGTCCCAGCCGGTGATGACCGCGCCGTCGTCCCGCCGCCACAACGGGATCGCGTCGAGCAGCGGCTCGCTCGACATGATGACGGCGCAGGCGTGCACCCCCGCGTTGCGGATCAGTCCTTCGAGCCCTCGGGCGGTCTCGAAGATCCTGGCCGCCTCGCCGTCGCCTTCCAGCAGTGCGCGGACCTCCGCGGCTTCGGCGTACCGCTCGTGGCCCGGCTCGACGATCCCGGCGAGCGGGATGTCCTTCGCCGCGACCGGCGGCGGGAGCGCCTTCGAGATCCGGTCGGCGATCGCGTACCCGCTCTGTCCATAGTGGACACGTGCGGAATCCTTGATGGCCGCCTTGGTCTTGATCGTGCCGAAGGTGATCACCTGCGCGACGTGCTCGGCACCGTACTTGTCGGTGGCGTAGCGGATCATCTCGCCGCGGCGCCGGTCGTCGAAGTCCATGTCGATGTCCGGCATGGAGACCCGTTCGGGGTTGAGGAACCGTTCGAAGAGCAGGCCGAGGCCGATCGGGTCCAGGTTGGTGATGCCGAGCGCGTACGCGACGAGCGAGCCCGCCGCCGAACCTCGGCCGGGCCCGACCCGGATACCGACCTCACGAGCGTGGTTCATCAGGTCGGCGGTGATCAGGAAGTACGCCGGGAAACCCTTCTCGGCGATCACCCCGATCTCGAAGCCGGCGCGGGCGACGTAGGCGTCGGGAACGCCGTCCGGCAGCCTCCGCCTGAGCCCGGCCGCGACCTCCTCACGCAGCCAGGACTCCTCGTCGTGTCCCGCGGGGACAGCGAAGACCGGCATGCGGTCGACGTGCCGGTAGACGTCGTCGTAGGGCTCGATCCTTTCCGCGACGAGCAAAGTGGAATCCGCCGCGCCCGCGACTTCGGCGTCCCAGTACCGGCGCATCTCCTCCGCGGACTTGAGGTAGTAGCCGTCGCCGTCGAACTTGAACCGGCCCGGATCGTCGAGGGTCTTGCCGGACTGGACGCACAGCAGTGCCGAATGCGCGGCCGCCTGATCCTGGGTGACGTAATGCGAATCGTTGGTGGCCAGGGGTTTCAGGCCGAGACGGCGGCCGATGTCCAGCAGCCCGTCCCGTACGGACCGTTCGATCGCGAGGCCGTGGTCCATCACCTCCAGGAAGAAGCTGTCCGTGCCGAAGATGTCGCGGTAGTCCGAGGCCGCCTGGATCGCCTCTTCCGGCTGGCCGAGCCGGAGCCTCGTCTGCACCTCGCCGGACGGGCAACCGGTGGTGGCGATGACGCCTTCGTGGTGCCGGGCGAGGAGTTCCCGGTCCATCCGGGGCTTGCGGTAGTAGCCCTCCAGGCTGGCCAGGGAGGACAGCCTGAACAGGTTCCGCAACCCGGTCGCGTTCTCCGCCAGCATGGTCATATGCGTATAGGCCCCTCCTCCGGAGACGTCGCCGCCGTCGCCTCGCCGCCCCCAGAAGACCGGTTTCTTGTGGAAACGGGACTCGGGCGCGAGGTAGGCCTCGATGCCGATCACCGGTTTGATCCCGGCTCGGACGGACTGCCGGTAGAACTCGTCCGCGCCGTACATGTTCCCGTGGTCGGTCATGCCCACCGCGGGCATGCCGAGCCGCTGGGCCTCGGCGAACAGCGGCGCGATCTTGGCCGCGCCGTCGAGCATCGAGTATTCGGTATGAACGTGCAGGTGCACGAAGGAGTCCACCGGCCACTCCCCACGGTTGTACGATTCCGGTCCGACGCGGCGATTGGACCCAAGGCGTGCAGGTGTTGTCCAACAAGCGACACGCGAACGGCGACAACCGGAAGTTGTAGGGAGAGGACACAGTGGAGCTGGACCTGGGCGCGGTGCGCGCGTTCGTCGCGGTGGCCGAGGACCGCTACTTCGGCGAGGCGGCGATCCGGCTGGAGGTGAGCCAGCAGGCGATCTCCAAACGGGTGGCGAAGCTCGAAGCGGATCTCGGCGTGCGGCTGCTGTCGCGGACGCGCGGTGGGGCCGAGCCGACCGAAGACGGCCAGGAGTTCCTGGTCCACGCCCGTGCGCTGGTCAGCCTCGCGGACCAGGCCGTCGAACGCCTTCAAGGCAGGCGCCGCCCCCTGCGTGTCGACGTCCTCGGCACGCGGCTGGCGACCATGGAGGTGATCAGGGCCTTCCACGCCGACCACGACGACGAACTGGAACTCGTCACGCCCGGTTTGGGCGCGGTGCGCCGGTCGATGCTGCCCGAGTCGGTCGATGCCGCCTTCGCGCGCGTCAACACCGTGACGGACCCAGGGATCGGCCGGACCCCCGCCTACTTGGAACCGGCGAACCTGCTGGTCGGGCGCCGGCACCCGCTCGCCCGGCGACGCCGGGTCGAGATGGCGGAACTCGCCGGACTGACGGCCTGGATGCCCTACAACGCGCGGGCCAGCGAATGGGCGGAGTTCTGGCAGGAACTGTGCCCGGCGTTCGGGATCCTCGTCGACACCGACGGCCCGAACTTCGGGCTGGAACACCACATCGAAGTGCTCGGACAGTCGAAGGACCGCCTGGGTTTCGTCGGCGCGAAGATGCACGTGCCCTGGCATCCGGACGTCGTCCAGATCCCGCTCGTCGACCCGACACCGGTGTACCCGTTCTCGCTGCTGTGGCGGCACGAGAACCGCCATCCCACGCTGCCGCTGCTGATCGGGCACGTGCGGTCCGCGTACCGGCCGTTCGACGCGGAACGGCAGTGGCTCCCGGTGGCGGACCGGGAGGCCATGACCCCGTGAAGGCCGGCCGAGGCCCAGGGCGGTCACCATCGCTCGTCGATGTGCTGGAGGTATCCCCGGAACTCAGGGGTGAGCCGTGCCGGGAGGGCGAGCAGGACGCCTTCGAGCATGTCCCTCGCCTCCTGGGGATCGCCGCAGCACTCCCAGACCCCGCATCCTTCACTGTCCACCCGGAGTCGTCGGTACGGGTCGGCGATGAACTCCCGGCAGAGGCGAAGCGCGGTCCGGATCGCACCGGCACCGAGGTAGCCGCGAGCGCGTTCCAGGCGGGAGAGTTCCGCGGCGAGCGCGGGCGTGAACTCTTGCCGGTCGCGGTGATCGGGCGGGGGCCGAAGTCGCAGCCCCTGCCGAACCCGCGCGGGCGCCTTACGCGGCATCGTCCTTTCGGAAGTCGGTCATCCCGCCATCGTGCCACGAGCCCGAAGTCCGTGAAGGCCTCCTTCCCTACCTTGAGAGTAGGGAAGGAGGCCTTCACGGACCTCCAAGCTCAGCCGACGATGTCGATCTCGAACTCCACGTTCGAGCTGTACTCGTAGTCGGCCCACACCGCGCCGGGCAGGGCGTACCGCCGGTGCGAAACCGTCTTCGGGTTGAATCCGGGCGTCTGCATGGGATTCCCGCCGACACCGACCTTGTCGCTGCCCCAGGCGTAGATGTTGCCCTGCCATACGGGCGCGTCGGTGATCCCGTCCCCGTCGACACGCGGGCGGACGACGATCGCGGCCGACTCGCTGCCGGAGAGCAGCAGCCGCACGGACGTGGTCGAGGGGCTGGCCGGAATGGTCCTGCGTTCCATGAGTTCTGTCGTCGCCTTCCGCTTCGGGGCGGCGCCGCCGCCGGTCAAGTGGGCGTTCGTGTAGGACTCGTCGAGGTCGACACTGCTCGCGCGGATACCGGGGATGTGGCCCGCGTCCGAAAACTGGTGAAGGTCATAGCGGCCCGCGGCGGGATCGGGTTTGGCACCGTAGCGCGCGATCCAGATGACGAGGTCCGGCACGCCGAACCGGTCCGGACGCAGCATCTTGGCGTGCGCGTTGTTCATGTAGACACCGGGCCGGAACCCGCGTGCCGCCACGCGGTTGCAGAACCTGATCGCGAAGTCGCGCTTGCGCCCGTCGGGAATGTTCGGGCCCGAACCGGGCGGGTTGTCCTCGAGGTCGAGCATCGGAACGCATCCGGTCGCCCCGAGCCGCCCGACCTCATTGATCAACACGTCCGCCTGCGCCTCGGGTGAAGGAGTCAGCTGAGCGAAGTGGTAGCCACCCACCGGAATTCCCACCGATCTCGCGCCCGCCACCAGCGCTTCGCCGGTGTTGCGGCCACCGTTCGGCAGACCCCCGCCGTCGGTGAGCTTGACGTAGACGAACGTCACCCCATGATCCTTGACGGCTTGCCAATTGGTAACGGTCTGAAAGCGACTGTAGATATCTATTCCCAGCGCCATCGCTACAGCCTGACGGGTGAACCTGTTGGACAAAAGGGCCTAGTGGGCGATTACCGGTACGACTGGTTCGCCCTTTCGGGCGGCCCCTCCCTGGCTGACCCGGTTCACCCGTGCCCGTACTGTGAGTGTCATGGCGTCTCGAAGCCCCTTTCGCTGGATGACCCGGTGGGCGGACTGGTTCGAAGAGCGCGGCGTCTACGTCCCCGGCGAGGAGAGCCGAGCGGTCGACCCGATGCGCGATTTCGGCTGGTTGATCGTGGCCTGGGTGTCCGGTCTGGCGATCTTCATCCTGTTTTTCGCCTTCGCGGTTTGACCTTCGCCGGTGTGTCACTCAGGTGACCACTGTCACTAGCCGTACCCTGCCGATCACGGATCGGCCACGGCTGTACACCAGGTGCGCGTCAACCCGGCCGTGCCGCTCCTCTCGGCTGCGGAAGACCGTCACTCTGGACTCTTCGGCACTAATGACTACCTCGAACGGCCCACCCGCACCGCCGACTGGAGTAACCGCACATGGCGCCCCCGCGCACCCCGAAGCTTTTGATCGCCGCCTGCTCACTGATGCTGGCGGCCGCGTGCGGGGTTCCGGCACCGGAAAAAGGTGCCGCCGTGCTCGGCGCGGACGCCCCGGCACAGGGACTGGCCGCGACGCATGCGGAGGGTGACCTCGCCTTCGGCGCCCCGCACCGGTTCGCGACCGGGGTGACGATCGCCGTGTCCGCGCCGAAGTCGTTCCGCCCCAGCGCGTCGGCGTACCCGCAGAGCCCGCGTGCGGTGGCGTTCGGCATCGAAGTGACCAACGCGGGCGAGGGCACGTACCGGCTCTCCGGTCTGTCCGTGACCGGCGAAGTCGACGGCGAAACCCCGTCGGTCAAACAGGTCGTCGACCCGACGCAGGGCTACAACGGCGTCGCGGACGCCGGCAAGGACGTGGCACCCGGCCGGTCGGTCCGTCTGAACCTGGCCTTCGCCGTTCCGGACAAGCCGGTGAAGCTGCGCCTGCAGGTCCGGCCGAGCCCGGCGGAGCCCGTCGCGGCGAAGTACTGCGGGAAGGTCTGACGCCGCCGATTCGCTACCGTGTGCGTCATGACCGAGCAGCGACTCTCCCCCGGCGACAAAGCGCCCGACTTCACCCTCCCCGACAGCGAGGGCAACGACGTCAAGCTCAGCGACTTCCGCGGCAAGTCGGTCGTCGTGTACTTCTACCCGAGCGCCGGCACGCCGGGCTGCACGAAGCAGGCCTGCGACTTCCGGGACAGCCTCGCGCAGCTCAACGACGCCGGCTACCAGGTCCTCGGCATCTCGCCGGACAAGCCCGCGAAGCTCGCCAAGTTCGTCGAGGCGGAGGGGCTGACCTTCCCGCTGCTCTCCGACACGGAGAAGACCGCGCTCAAGGCGTACAGCGCCTTCGGCGAGAAGAAGAACTACGGCAAGGTCTACGAAGGCGTCATCCGCTCGACGTTCGTCGTCGACGCCGAGGGCAAGATCGCGGTGGCGCAGTACAACGTGCGCGCCACGGGGCACGTCGCGAAGCTGCTGCGGGACCTCTCTCTGGCGTGAAGCCAAGTCCGTGAAGGCCTCCTTGAGGGACTCAGAGTCCCTCAAGGAGGCCTTCACGGACTTCCGAGAGTTGTCAGCCGGCCAGGTTTCGCAGCTCGGTTACGAGAGCCCGCAGCGCCTTGCCGCGATGCGAAGCGCCGTCCTTTTCGGACGGTTCCAGCTCGGCCGAGGTACGCGTTCCGCCTTCGGGCACGAAGATCGGATCGTACCCGAATCCGTTGGCACCACGGCGTTCCCGGATCAGCGTGCCTCGCCATTCGCCCCGCACCACGGTTTCGTCGCCGCCGGGGACGACCAGCGCGGCCGCGCAGACGAAGGCCGCGCCCATGCGCTCGTCGGGCGTGTCGGACAGCTGTGCCAGCACGAGGTCCAGGTTCGCTTCGTCGTCACCGTGCTTGCCGGACCAGCGGGCCGACAGCACACCCGGCATACCGTTGAGCGCGTCCACGGCGATGCCGGAGTCGTCGGCGATGGCCGGGAGACCGGTCGCGGCGGCCGCGTCCTGTGCCTTCGCGAGCGCGTTGCCTTCGAAGTCCGGAGCGGTTTCAGGCGCTTCGGGGAATTCGGGGACGTCGGCGAGGCCGATGACCTCGACGCCTTCGATCCCTTCGGCCACCAGGATGCGCCGGAGTTCGCCGAGCTTCTTCGCGTTGCGGGTGGCCAGAAGCAGCTTGGTCACTTCGCGCCCTTCTTCTTGTCCGGACGCGGCTCGGGGAGCTCGCCGGGGTACGGCAGCGCGAGGGCCTCGGTCTGCAGCCGGGTCAGCTCCTCGCAACCGGCCTGCGCCATGTCCAGCATGGTGTCCAAAGTGGACCGCGCGAAGGTGGCGCCCTCACCGGTGCCCTGCACCTCGATCAGGGTGCCCGCGTCGGTGGCGACGACGTTCATGTCGACCTCCGCACGCGAGTCCTCTTCGTAAGGCAGGTCGAGGCGCACCCGGCCGTCGACGACGCCGACGCTCACCGCGGCCACCGAGGACGAAAGCGGTTGCGGGTCGGCGAGGCGGCCTGCCGCGCCGAGCCAGGTGACGGCGTCGGCGAGCGCGACATAGCCGCCGGTCACCGCTGCCGTACGGGTGCCGCCGTCGGCCTGGATGACGTCGCAGTCGATGACGATCGTGTTCTCCCCCAGCGCCGCCAGGTCGATGCAGGCGCGCAGGGACCGGCCGATCAGCCGGGAGATCTCGTGCGTGCGGCCGCCGACGCGGCCCTTGATGGATTCGCGGTCGCTACGGGTGTTGGTCGCCGACGGCAGCATCGCGTACTCGGCGGTGACCCAGCCGAGGCCGGAACCGGCCCGCCAGCGGGGGACGCCTTCGGTGACGCTCGCCGCGCACAGCACCCGCGTGTCGCCGAATTCGATCATCACCGAACCCGCGGGCCACCGCTGGAAGCCGCGGGTGATCTTGATGTCGCGAAGCTGGTCGTCGTTCCTGCCGTCTTTTCTCGCCACGGCCGCCACTCTAGAACCCCGTGTCAGAGGTCGTAGACAGCGCCCTGCTCGACCAGCTCGGCTTCGGGGAAAGCGACGGCCGCCTCGGCGAGGACGGCCGCGCGGTCGGTCCAGGGCGCGACGTGGGTCAGCAGCAACCGCCCCACCCCGGCCTTGCGCCCCAGCTCTCCCGCTTCCTTGCCGGACAGGTGGACGCCGACGGGCCGGTCGGGCGAGTCGGTCCAGGACGCTTCGGACAACAAGACGTCGGCACCGTCGGCGAGGTCTGTCAGCGTGTCGCAGACGCCGGTGTCGCCGGTGTAGGCGAGCGTCTTGCCGCCGTGCGCGATCCGCAGGCCGAACGCCGGGGTCGGATGGTCGACCGGGACCGCGGTGATCTCGAACGGCCCGATCTCCATGGGCTCTGTCCGCAGGGTGTCGAAAGCGAAGACGTCGGAGAGGTCGGTGCTCGCCCGCTCCTCCTCGTTCGCCGCGTAGGCGCAGGCGAGCCGCTCGTGCACGTCCGACGGCCCGTACACCGGCAGCCGCCGCGGCCTCGCCGGATACGGGAGCGCCGGGTGATAGCGCCGCAGCACGGTGAGCGCGCTGACGTCGGCACAGTGATCGGGGTGGAGGTGCGAAAGGATCAGCGCGTCCAGATCGAACGGGTCACGCAGGGCCTGCAACCCGGCGAGCGTCCCGTTGCCGAGTTCGAGCCCCAGGACGAACCCGTCCGCCTCGATCAGATAGCCGGACGCGGCGGCGTTGGGTCCGGGGATGCTGCCTGAGCAGCCGAGGATCGTGAGACGCACTGTGACACCTTAAGCACGAAATCGGCGATTTTACGCACTGGTGGGAGCCAGCACACCCGGAGCGAACCCCATGAACCGCTGAGCGAGCCTGGTGAACGGCTCGGCGGACCCGGTGGCGACGAACTCGTGCCGCGGCGGGGTGTCGCGTTCGGCGAGAAGGTCGTCCTCGGTGAGGACGCGCACGAGATCACGCGCGGTCTCCTCGGCACTGGACACCAAGGTGACGTCCTGACCCATGACGATCTGCAGTACCCCGGACAGCAACGGGTAGTGCGTGCAGCCCATGACCAGGGTGTCGACCTGCGCGTCCAGCAGTGGCTCCAGATAACCCTGCGCGAGTCCGAGCACCTGACGCCCGGTGGTGATCCCTCGTTCCACGAAGTCCACGAACCGCGGGCACGCGACGCTGGTGATCTCGACGTTCTGCGCGGCGTTGAAGGCGTCGTCGTAGGCGCGGGACCGGACGGTGCCCTCGGTGCCGATCACGCCGATCCGGCCGGAACGCGTGGCGGAGACGGCCCGGCGCGCGGCCGGGAGGACGACCTCGACCACGGGGACGTCGTAGCGCTCCCGCGCGTCGCGAAGGCAGGCGGCCGAGGCGGTGTTGCAGGCGATGACCAGTGCCTTCACCCCGCTTTCGACGATGTCGTCCAGCGCCTCCAGCGCGTACTGGCGTGCCGTCGCGATGGGAAGCGGACCGTACGGGTTGCGGGCGGTGTCACCGACGTAGCGCAACTGCTCACCGGGCAGCTGCTCCAGGATCGCCCTGGCGACGGTGAGCCCGCCCACTCCGGAATCGAAGACGCCGATCGGGGCGTCGGCGCTCGACTTGGTCACACGGCGAGGTTACCGGGAGAGCCCCCGGTCGTTCGCTTGGCTTGGGACCTGTCCATCCGCGCCGCCACCCAGGCCGCGAAGATCCCGGACAGCGCGCCGAACAGGTGGCCCTGCCACGAGACGTTCGGATCACCCGGAAGCAGTCCCCAGAGCATTCCGCTCCAGATGCCCAGCAGCACCAGTGCGACCAGGATCTGCCCGACCGCCCGGTTGAAGATGCCCCTGACCAGCAGGAACGCGAGCCATCCGAAGGCGACGCCGGACGCGCCGACGGTCACCGTGCCGCTCGGCGCGATCAGCCAGACGCCGAGGCCGGAGAGCACCCAGATGATCGCGGTGACCACCACCCAGCGGCCGATGCCCGCGGCCATCGCGAGGAAGGCGAACACCAGCACCGGGACGGTGTTGGAGAACAGATGCCCCCAGCCCGCGTGCAGCAACGGCGCCCACAGCACGCCGTCGAGCCCGGAGAAGTCGCGGGCGAGGATGCCACCCTGGTCGAGGTCCGCGGGCAGCACCACGTCGACCAGCTCGATCAGGTAGAGCAGCGCGGTGAAGGCCAGCGCCACGATCGCGGCGGCCTTCGGGTTCGGCGGCAGGACACGTTTGGCCGGATCCGTACCGGGCGACTCGCTCGCCGGGACCGGCTGGGGAGGCAAAGTGGTCACTTGCCCAGGCTACGAGCGGAATCGCGGGCCCGCCTCCGTGAGAACCCTGAATTGTCGGTGGGTGCCGCTACGGTCACTCGCATGGGGATCTCTACTTCCGAGCACGTCGACGTGCCCGTCTATCTCGCGCGACTCGGCCTCGAGCAGGAGCCGCCGGGCCTCGACGCGCTCTTCCGGCTGCACGCGGCGCATGTGGAACGGGTGCCGTACGAGGATTTCGAAGTCCAGCTGGGCCGGGTGACCTCGCTGGATCCGGCGGTGTCCTTCGGCCGGATCGCCGCAGGCCGGGGCGGCTACTGCTATCACCTCAACGGCGCGTTCTCGGCGCTGCTGCGGGCGCTGGGCTACCAGGTCACCCGGCATCCGAGCGGGGCGCAGCTCTCCGGCGACCGGGCGGGCATCCACCTCAACCATCTGGCGCTGACGGTGACCGGACTGCCGGAGACGCCCGAGGTCGGCTGGCTGGTCGACGTGGGGCTCGGGGACGGCATCCACGAGCCGCTCCCCCTTCGTGAAGGCGAGTACAAACAGGGGCCGCTGGTGTTCCGCATGCGGGCTTCAGAGGTCACGCCCGGCGGCTGGCGGTTCGACCACGATGCGCAGGGCAGTTTCGTCGGGATGGACTTCGCGCCTGAGACGGCCGTGATGGCGGACTTCGCCGAAAAGCACGTCGAGCTGTCCACGTCCGAAGACTCCGGATTTGTCCGCACGCTGGTGCTGCAACGGCGGGACGCCGACGGGGTGGACTCGCTGCGCGCGCTGACCTTGACCGGCCTGCCCGGCGGCAAGACGGTGCTGGACTCACCGGAAGAGTGGTGGACGGCGATCGAGGACGTCTTCGGCGTGCCTCGCGGCGGCTTCACCGGTGAGGAACAGGACAGGCTGTGGCGGCAGGCCGTCTCCCAGCACGAACGTCACACGGCAGGAGGGAGCGAGGACTTGCCCAACGCGTAGTCCACGGCCGCTTCGGCGTGCAGCCTGGTGGTGGGGAACGTGGGCACCGGACTGTCTTCCGGGCCGACGAGCAGTTCGATCTCGGTGCAGCCGTAGATCACGCCCTCCGCCCCCGCCTCGGCGAGCCTCGCGATTACCTCGCGGTATCGCTCGCGAGAGTCCTCGGTGACGACGCCGTGGACGAGTTCGTCGTAGATGATCCGGTGCACCGCCTCTCGGCCGTCCTCGTCCGGCACGAGCACGTCGAGCCCGTGCGCGGCGAGCCGTTCGCGGTAGAACGGCTGGGCCATGGTGAAGCCGGTGCCCAGGAGCCCGACGCGGCCGACGCCTTCCGCCTTGATCGCGACGGCCGTGGTGTCGGCGAGGTGCAGCAGCGGGATGCCGAGGCCTTCGGTGAGCTGGTCGGCGACCTTGTGCATCGTGTTGGTGCACAGGACGACGAAGTCCGCTCCGGCGGCTTCGAGACCGCGCGCGGCACGGTTCAGTTCCCGTCCGGCGTCGTCCCAGCGGCCGTCGGCCTGCATCGCTTCGATTTCGGCGAAGTCCACGGAGTAGAGCACGGTGCGCGCGGAGTGGTACCCGCCGCGCAGCTCGCGGACGCGCTCGTTGACCAGCCGGTAGTACTCGGCCGACGATTCCCAGCTCATCCCGCCCAGCAACCCGATGACCTTCACGCCCACCATCGTGCCAGCGCGATGCACCTCGTGAGCGGTGAGCCGCGTTGGCAGCAGCCTTGCCACTCACGGGCCCGACCGCTGGGCAGCCCTGTCCTGAAGGCCACCTTTGAGACGTTGAAGGTCTCAAAGGTGGCCTTGCGGACCGCCCCAACCGCACCAGCAGTCACAACGCTCAGGTCCGGGGGGCGTGAGTGGCCACGCGCGTGTCGTCCGTTCAGTCACGCGAGTCGTCCATCGGCTCACGCGTGTCGTCCATCCCGTCACGCGGACAGCGAAGATCAGGCCCAGAGCTGCCCGTCGAGCCTTTCCGCCGCTTCGTCGAGCGAGCCGGAGTAAGCGCCCGTCGAGAGGTACTTCCAGCCGGCGTCCGCGACCACGAAAGCCACGTCGGCGGGCTTCCCCGACGCGGCGGCCTTCTCGGCGACGGCCAGCGCCGCGTGCAGAACGGCACCGGTCGAGATGCCCGCGAAGATGCCTTCGTGCTCCAGCAGCTCGCGAGTCCGGCGAAGCGCGTCGTACGCGCCGACGGAGTACCGGCCGTTGAGCACGCTGGCGTCGTAGAGCTCCGGGACGAAGCCTTCGTCGAGGTTCCGCAGGCCGTACACCAGCTCGCCGTAGCGCGGTTCGGCCGCGACGATCTGTACGTCCGGCTTCGCCTCGTGCAGGTACCGCCCGACGCCGACCAGGGTGCCGGTGGTGCCGAGGCCGCCGACGAAATGCGTCAGCGTCGGCAGGTCCTTGAGCAGTTCGGGCCCGGTGCCGCGGTAGTGCGCGTCGGCGTTGGCCGGGTTGCCGTACTGGTAGAGCATGACCCAGTCCGGGTTGGCCTCGGCCAGTTCCTTCGCCCGGCGCACGGCCTCGTTGGACCCGCCTGCCGCCGGGGAGAAGACGATCCGCGCGCCGTACGCCTGCAGCAGCTGCTTGCGTTCGGTGGAGGTGTTCTCCGGCATCACGCAGACCAGGCCGTAGCCCTTGAGCTTCGCGGCCATGGCGAGCGCGATCCCGGTGTTCCCCGACGTCGGCTCCAGGATGGTGGAGCCGCGCCGGAGGGTGCCTTCACGCTCGGCGGCCTCGATCATCGCCATCGCGGGGCGATCCTTGATCGAACCGGTCGGGTTGCGATCCTCCAGTTTCGCCCACAACCGCACGTCGTGCGTGGGCGAAAGCCGGGGAAGGCCGACCAGCGGGGTGCCGCCGAGCGCGTCGAGCAGCGACTCGAAGCGAGCCATCGATCAGCCTCCGGCCACGGCGGGCAGGATGGTCAGGGTGTCGCCGTCCTTGACCTCGGACTCGAGGCCACCGGAGAAGCGCACGTCCTCGTCGTTGACGTAGACGTTGACGAAGCGGTGCAGCTTCTCTTCCTTGACCAGGCGGGCCTTGAGGCCGCCGTGGCGGGACTCGATGTCGTCGATCACCTCGAGCACGGTCTTGCCGTTCGCCTCGACGGACTTCTCGCCGCCGGTGTGCGTACGCAGGATGGTCGGGATGGACACGGTCACGGCCATGGTTTTCTACCTCCGGTGGGTTCTCTCTACGCAGACGTTCGGGCCGGTCCGGGTTATTCCGGACGGGGGTTCAGCCGATGATCTCGACGGGCTCCTCGGTGATCTCCCCGTCCACGATCCGGTAAGACCGGAACTGGTGCGAATCGGGGTCCTTGGTGGAGACGAGCACGTAGTGCGCGTCGGGTTCCGAGGCGTACGAGACATCGGTGCGGGACGGATAGGCGTCGGTCGCGGTGTGCGAGTGGTAGATGACCACCGGGACCTCGTCGTTGGCGTCCATCTCACGGTAGAGCCTGAGCAGGTCGCCCGAATCGAATTCGTAGAACGTGGGCGAGCGCGCCGCGTTCAGCATCGGGATGTATCGCTCGGGGCTGTCCGATCCCTCGGGACCGGCGATCACCCCGCACGCCTCATCGGGGTGGTCACGACGGGCATGGGCGACGATCTCGTCGACGAGTTCACGGCGGATCCGGAGCACACCGCACATCTTAGGTGCTGGACGCGCCTGGTCCACACTCTGAGATTGCCGCCACTCAGAGCGTGTAGACGATCGGTTCGGCAGGATCGACGTAGACCGCGGCGGTGATCATGCTCTCGAACTGGTTGAGCCATAAAGACTTCACCTCGCGATCCTTCTTCGCGTAGCGCTCGTCCGGCGGAGCGGACTTCCACCGCGGTTTGCGCAGATACCGGGACTGGGCCTGAACGAGCGCGAGACGCAGGTCACGCACACCACCCCGGTCGAGGACCAGCACCTGCCCACCCGGCCAGGCAACGAGAACGCGGGCGACGGTGGCGGCGACCTCGCTCCGCATGGCCTGGCCGTGCCTCGCCCGGAAACCGGCGCTGTCGGCCTTCCGGGAATAGGCGTCCGGGAACAACACCTCGTCGGGCACCCCATCGGGCCCCGCGGGGTCGGCGGCCAGCGCGGCCGCGAAGTCGGTCAGGATGAAGCGCAGCACCTCGGCCACGTTCTCCGTCATCTCGATCCGGGTACCGTCGCCGTCGTGACTTATCCGCGCCGCGTCACGCATGGCGGTCCTTCCGCAGCTTCGCGGTGAGGCCGCGAAGCTGGAACGCGGCGGCGAATCGCTCCGCCTCTGGCCGGGGCAGGGGCGTGAGGTCGGCCTTGCCGTCACGGTGGATGTCTTCGGCCATTCGGCCCCCGTCGGCGGCGGACATGCCGAGAACCTCTTCGAGGACCAGCATCACTCCGGCGAAGGAATTGATGTGGTCGTTGTGGATCTCGATGATCCACGATCCCCCTTGACGCATGCCGACTTGATCGTCCGCGCCCGTTCCTCGTTACTCAAAGGCCTCCGGCCAGACGTCGCGGTACGCGCGCATGCCCCCGGCCGACGTGGCGTTCAGCACACCGTGCACCATCGCCCGCCCGAACACGCGCGCGGCGGCCGAGCACAGCGTGTCCAGCACCATCGCGCGCCGCGCCGCCGCGACGGGTCCCACGCCGCCGGGCAGTTCCCGGTCGCCGGTCGCCAGCGCGAACACCGTGTCGCCGTCGAACATCGTGTGCGCCGGGCGGACCGCCCTGGCGAGACCGTCCTGCGCGGCCACCGCGAGCCGTCGCGCCTCCGCTTTGGACAGTGCCGCGTCGACCGCGACCACGCCGATGGTCGTATTGAGCCCGGACGCCTTCGCCTCGACGTCGCCGGGCCGATCGGGCCAGCGGACGCCGAACTCGCCGTCGACCTCGTGATCCGCCGCGAAAGCGCGGCCGGTCGAGAGGTCGACGGCCTCGCCGGCGGCGTTCACGGCGGCGACGACACCGACGGTGAACTCACCGACCCGCTCCGAAGCGGTCCCGATCCCGCCTTTGAGTGATCCCGCCTTCGCACCGGCGCCCGCGCCGACGGTCCCCAGCGGCACAGGACCGCCGACAGCCGCTTCGCAAGCCGCGTAGCCGAAGGAAGCGTCCGGGCGATTGCCCCAGTCACCGCGCGGCAGGTCGAACAGCACCGCCGCGGGCACGATCGGCACCACCTCGTGCGGCTCCGTCCCGACCGGGATCCCCAGGTTCCGCTCGGCGAGCCAGCGCATGACGCCGTCCGCCGCGGCCAGGCCGTACGCGCTCCCGCCGGACAGGCAGATCGCGTTGACGTGCTGGACCAGGTTCTCCGGCTCCAGCAGGTTGGTCTCGCGCGTGCCGGGCGCGCCGCCGCGCTGGTCGACGGCCCCGACGGCGCCGCCGGGGACGAGCACGACCGTCGTCCCGGTCGCCCAGCCGCCGCCGACCCGCTCGTGGTGCCCGACCAGCACGCCGGGAACGTCGGTGATCACGATGTCAGCGACTGGATGAGGGTCTCCTGCACCCAGGTCAACCAGTGGTAGACGCCGAGATGCGGCGCGCGGGGATCATCTTCGGGCAGCTCGTCGGGCATGTCCTCGGTGACGTCGAGCGCGGTGCCCAGGGCCAGCCGGACGTCGTTGAGCGCGCCGAGCCACGCGTCGGCCTGCTCGAAGGTCAGCCGCACGTTCCCGCCGTCCCTCGGCAGGGTGTCCAGCACGATCTTGGCGACGCCGACCTTCTTGTCCAGCAGCTCCGGCTCGTGGATCGAGCGCATCGCGGCGGCCGAGTCGAGGTCTTCGCGGGTCGGGTTGTCCGGGTCCAGCTTGTGGAAGTCCGGGAGCAGCCGCGAGAGCACCGGATCGTCCGGTGACTCCGTCGGGCCCGTGCGGATCCCGGTCAGCTCCGCCAGCTCGTCCTGCGGCGCCTCCTCGGCGCGCGCGGTGAGCATGTCCTCCAGCTGGCTGACCAGACCGCGCAGGACCGCGGCCTCCTGCTGCTCGAACCCGGCGACGATGGTCTCGCCCTTGCGGCGCCATCCGTTCATGAAGGCTGCTCCATCGTGGCCCATAGGCCGGCCGCGTGCAGTTTCGCGACGTCGACCTCGACCTTCTCCTTCGAACCGGAGGACACGATCGCCTTGCCCTTCTGGTGCACGTCGAGCATCAGCTTCGTCGCGTGATCCCGGCTGTAACCGAACAGCTTCTGGAACACGTACGTCACGTACGACATGAGGTTCACCGGATCGTTCCAGACGACCGTCCGCCAGGGCTTGTCCTCAGAGACGACTTCTACTCCCTGTGGATCAACCTGCGTCTGCTCGGATGCGACAGGCGTGGACATGCACTCCATGGTGTCACGGGCCCAACCCGGTACGGGCTGGCAGGTCCGGCCATGTGGGTGAATAGGCTGGCGGTATGGGTTTCCCCGAGGCGGCCACTGGCGCCAGCACCGCGCTGCTCACCGACCATTACGAGCTGACCATGCTGGCCAGCGCCCTGTCCGACGGGACCGCGGACCGGCCGTGCGTGTTCGAGGTCTTCGCACGTCGCCTGCCCGACGGCCGCCGCTACGGCGTCGTCGCGGGCACCGGGCGGGTCCTCGACGCGATCGCGGACTTCCGGTTCACCGACGCCGAGCTGAGCCAGCTGGAAGCGACGGCCGTCGTCGACGACGCCACCCTTTCGTGGCTCGCGGACTACTCTTTCTCGGGGAACATCGACGGCTACGCCGAGGGCGAGCTCTACTTCCCCGGCTCCCCGATCCTGACCGTCACCGGCGGCTTCGGCGACGCCGTCGTGCTGGAGACGCTGATCCTGTCGATCCTCAACCACGACAGCGCGATCGCGTCCGCGGCGGCGCGGATGTCGGGCGCCGCGCACGGCAGGCCGATCATCGAGATGGGCGGGCGCCGCACCCACGAGTGGGCCGCCGTCGCCGCCGCGCGGGCCTCGTACCTCGCCGGTTTCGCCACGACGTCCAACCTCGAAGCGGGCCGCCGCTACGGCATCCCGACGCGGGGCACCGTCGCGCACGCGTTCATGTTGCTGCACGACAGCGAAGAGGAAGCGTTCCGCGCGCAGGTGGACAAGATGGGCGCCGACACCACCCTCCTGGTGGACACCTACGACATCACCAAGGGCATCGAAACGGCCGTGCGGGTGGCCGGGACCGAACTCGGCGCGATCCGCATCGACTCCGGCGACGTAGGCCCGCTCGCGCGCAAGGCCCGTGAGCAGCTGGACTCCCTCGGCGCCAAGGACACCCGCATCGTGGTGTCCGGCGACCTCGACGAACACGCCATCGCGGCGCTCCGGGCGGAACCTGTCGACGCGTACGGCGTCGGGACCTCGGTCGTCACCGGTTCCGGCGCGCCGACCGCCGGGATGGTCTACAAACTCGTCGAGGTCGACGGCAGGCCGGTCGCCAAGCGCAGCGCGCACAAGGAATCCCGCGGCGGACGGAAATCCGCGCTGCGGCGGCACCGCGAGACCGGCACCGCCGTCGAAGAGGTGATCTGGACCGACGGTCCGGCGGTACCGGAACGGGGACCGAACGACCACGAATTGCAGATTCCGCTGGTCCGGGACGGCCGGACAGTGGATGATTTGCCCACGCTGGACGACGCGCGCCAGCGGCTCCGGCGGGCGCTGGTGAGCCTGCCGTGGGAAGGCCTCAAGCTCTCGCACGGGGAGCCCGCCATCCCGACCGTATTCGTCTAAAGAGACTCAGGAGCAACACATGGGGACCGCCTTGATCGTGGTCGATGTGCAGAACGACTTCTGCGAAGGCGGGTCGCTCGGCCTGCCCGGTGGCGCCGCCGCCGCGGAAGCGATCTCCAAGCAGGCCGCCGAAGGTGGCTACGCGCACGTCGTCGCCACCCGCGACTACCACATCGATCCTGGCGACCACTTCAGCGAGACGCCGGACTTCAAGGACAGCTGGCCGCGTCACTGCGTCGCGGGCACCTCCGGCGCGTCGTTCCACCCCGCGCTCGACGTGGTCCCGATCAGCGAGGTCTTCTCCAAGGGCGAGTACACCGCCGCGTACTCCGGCTTCGAGGGCAACGCGCGCGACGGCAAGACGCTCGACGCCTGGCTGAAGGAACGCGACGTCACCGAGGTCGAGGTCGTCGGCATCGCGGCCGACTTCTGCGTCCGCGCGACCGCGCTCGACGCGGCGAAGGCGGGCTTCAAGGTGCGGGTGCTGCTCGACCTCACCGTCGGCGGTTCGCAGCCGACGGTGGACGCCGCGCTGAAGGACTTCGACGAGGCGGGCGTCACCTACACCGGAAAGGCGCCGGTCCCGGCCGCATGATCCAGCACGACCTCCAGGACACCCTGATCGAAAACCGCCTCGTCGCGATCCTGCGAGCCGCGGATGCCGGCCGGTTCGCCGACGCCGCCACCGTGCTGCACGCGGCGGGGGTGCGGGTGCTCGAAGCGGCGTTGACCACGCCGGGAGCCCCGGACGCCATCACGGCCATCCGCAAGAAGCTCGGCGACGACGCGCACGTCGGCGCCGGGAGCGTGCGCGAGGTGTCCGATGTGGACGTCTCGGCGGACGCGGGCGCGACGTTCCTGGTCACGCCGACGGTGAACCCGCTGGTGCTGGAGCGCGCGCACGAACGCGGGCTGCCGGTGATCTGCGGAGCGCTGACGCCCACCGAGATCGACCAGGCGTGGCGTCTCGGCGCGGCGGCGGTGAAGGTGTTCCCGATCGCCGCCGTCGGCGGGATCGCCTACCTGCGGGCGATCCGGGCGCCGATGCCGGACATCCCGCTCGTGCCGACCGGCGGCGTCCACCTGGCCGAAGTCGCGAAGTACCTCGAGGCGGGTTCGATCGCCGTCGCGGCAGCCACGCCGCTGCTCGGTGACGCGCTCACCTCCAGCGGGTCTCTGGCCGACCTCGCGACGCGGGCAAGCGAGTTCGTCGCCGCCGCTGTGCAATTTGCCGCGCGCTGACGAAAACCCGCCGAAGGGGCGAAGTTCGCACTCAGCGTCACGTTGAACGTGAAGGTCGCCCCTTCATCGTGTTTTCGTGGGCCTCCGGCCCGAAAGCGGCGCGCGGGTGAAGTCTCCGTCGGGCGCAAGGCGCCCTTGGGAGACGCTGTGGTCGAGTCGGCATGAGCTTCGCTCAGGGCTTCTTCTTGCCGTAGGGGTCGCAGCGCGCGGTCCCGAGGTAGATGTCGCCCTTCGCCGGGCCGCCGCCCTGCGGGAACAGCTTGATGTGCAGCATGTGCGTCACGAGGCTCCCGTCGGGCGGCGTCGGCGTGACGGTCTCGTTGACCGTGAGCGACGCCAGCGCCGTCCCGCCCTTGCCGCCGGCGATGGTCAGCCGGTAGTTCTGCGGGATGTTCTCCGGCAGCGTGAACCCGGTGATGTCGCCGAACTCGATGTAGCCGAGGCTGCCGTCCTTGGTGGTACTGCATTTCGCCATGAACGTGCGGACCTTGATCACCGGTCCGCCGAAGCGTTTGAGCAGGGTGGTCTCGAACCGCCGCCCGGCCGCCTCGCCGATGGCCACCGCGCCGTTCCGGCCGCAGCGCGACTCACCGCCGCCGAAGCGGGCGAAGTCGCCGGTGGACCCGCCCTGGGTCGTCGCGGTCAAGGGACCGTCGACGTCGCACGGCGCGAGCTCGCCGGTGACCACGTGCTCGTCATCGATCTCCACGTCGAGCGAACCCACCGACGCGGACGCCGTCGCGGGAGCCGCGTCGGCCGACGCGATCGCCGGACCTCCCGTCACCAGCGCCCCGGTCAGCATCGTCACCGACAACAGCCTCGAAACGGGTTTCCTCATGTCCGGCAGCCTCCACCAAGAGTCCGGACCGCGCAGGTCCACGCCACCCGGACGAGTGGACGGGCGATGACCGTGAGGTGCCCGACATTCGGTCCGCGGCCCGTCGTCTGGCGTTAACCTCGGTTCACATTCGTGTACTCATAGGAGGTCTGAGTGTCTTCGCTGTCCGTGGCCGGCACCCGTCCGGTTCTCGCCGACCTCGTTCCCGGCGCACTGGTCCGTGACGCCGTCCTGGTCGCCGGTGGTGCCGCCCTGACCGGCGCCGCCGCCCAGATCCTGATCCCCGTGCCCGGCTCGCCGGTGCCGATGACCGGCCAGACGTTCGCCGCCCTGTTCGTCGGCGCGGCGCTGGGCTGGAAGCGCGGCGCGCTGTCGATGGCGCTGTACCTCGCCGTCGGCGCGGCGGGCTTCGGCTGGTTCCAGAACGGTTCGTCGGGCCTGTTCGGCGCCAGCGCCGGCTACATCGTCGGCTTCGTCTTCGCGGGCGCCCTGGTCGGCGCGCTCGCCGGCCGCGGCGGGGACCGCACGCCGCTGCGCACGGCGGGGACGATGGTGCTGGGCAACCTCGCCATCTACTCGGTCGGCGTGCCGTGGCTGATGGCGTCGACCGGTTTCGGCCTGTCGACCGCGCTCGAAAAGGGTGTCGTGCCGTTCCTGATCGGGGACGCGCTGAAGATCGCCGTCGCGGCCGCGCTGCTTCCGGCCACCTGGGCGCTCGTCTCTCGCTTCCGCAAGGAGTCGTGACCGGCCCTTTCACCGCTCCACGCACTGCCGTGAACGGTCCGTTCCCCGCGTATCCGGCGGGGAACGGACCGTTCATCGCACGGGGCGGACGATCTTGACGGTGCCCCCGGCTATCGTCTTGTCCCGTGCCCTCCCGTGCTGATTTCCCCGGTGTCCTCGAACTCCTGACCCACGCGGTCGAGTCCGTCGGCGGTGCCGAGCGCGAGGGCCAGGTCCAGATGGCGGACGCCGTCGGCCGCGCCATCCGCACCGGCGAGCATCTGGCCGTCCAGGCGGGCACCGGCACCGGGAAGTCCTTGGCCTATCTCGTTCCCGCGATCCGGCACGCGGTCGAGAAGGAGGCGACGGTCGTGGTCTCCACGGCCACCATCGCGCTGCAGCGCCAGCTGGTCGACAGGGATCTCCCCCGGCTGGCGAAGGCGCTGAAGAAGCCCCTCGGCCGCGAACCCACCTTCGCGATCCTCAAGGGCCGCCGTAACTACCTTTGCCTCCACCGGCTCGATTCCGGCGCCCCGGACGAGCCGGAGGACCAGCAGCTGTTCGACCCGTTCGCCGTCTCCAGGCTGGGCAAGGAGGTCACGCGGCTGCGGGAATGGTCTTCGGACACCGAGACGGGCGATCGCGACGAACTGGTCCCCGGCGTCTCGGATCAGGCGTGGCGCCAGGTTTCCGTCACGGCCAAGGAATGCCTCGGCGCCTCGCGGTGCCCCATCGGCACCGACTGCTTCGCGGAACGGTCCCGCGCCGAGGCGGGCAAGGCCGACGTCGTGGTCACCAACCACGCGCTGCTGGCGATCGACGCGCTGCAGGGCTACCAGGTGCTCCCCGAACACGACCTGGTGATCATCGACGAGGCGCACGACCTCGTCGATCGCGTGACCTCGGTGGCGACGGGCGAGCTGACCAGCGGCATGGTCTCCGCGGCCGCCCGGCGCTGCGGGAAACTGGTCGACGAAGAAGTGGCCGACCAGCTGCTGGAGGCGAGCGACGGGCTGGCACTGATCCTCGACGACCTGCCGTCGGGCCGGATGGACTCGCTGCCGCAGGCCCTCACCGGCGCGATCCCCGCGGTCCGCGACGCCGCGCACCGCTGCCTCACCTCGCTCGGCAAGGACCGGAAGGAAGACGTCGACGAGGCCACGGCCCGCAAACTGGCGCGGTCGCTGCTCGAAGAGGTCCATGACACCGCGGTCCGGCTCCTCGAAGCCTTCGACGACGACAAGGCGCATCAGCGCGATGTCGTCTGGCTGACCGGGGACCGCTTCTCCTCGAACCCGCGTCCGCCCGCGCTGAAGGTCGCTCCGCTGGGGGTCGCGGGCCTGCTGCGGGAACGCGTCTTCAACCAGCACACGACCGTCCTCACGTCGGCGACGCTGACCTTGGGCGGCACCTTCGACACCATGGCCCGGCAGTGGGGTCTGCCGCCCGGCGGGGCCAGGGTCGAGAAGGCGCCGGGCGCGGCGACCGACAAGGCCGTCCCGGCCGACAGCGACGGCAGTAACGACAGCGAAGGCCCGAAGTGGACCGGTCTCGACGTCGGCTCCCCGTTCGACCACAAACGCAACGGCATCCTCTACCTGGCCAAACACCTGCCGCCGCCGGGCCGGGACGGGCTGCAGCCCTCGACGATGGACGAGCTGGCCGAGCTGATCGAGGCAGCGGGCGGGCGCACCCTCGGCCTGTTCTCCTCGATGCGCGCGGCGAAGCAGGCCACCGAAGAGATGCGGGAGCGGCTCGACGTGCCGATCCTCTGCCAGGGCGACGATTCCACCGGCCTGCTGGTGCAGAAGTTCTCCGAGGACGCGCGCACCTGCCTGTTCGGCACGCTGTCGCTGTGGCAGGGCGTCGACGTGCCCGGTCCTTCGCTCCAGCTCGTGGTGGTCGACAGGATCCCGTTCCCGCGCCCGGACGACCCGGTCTCTTCGGCCCGGCAACGGGCCGTGGAAGCCAGGGGCGGCAACGGATTCCTCACCGTCGCGGCCACGCACGCCGCGCTTCTGCTCGCGCAGGGCACCGGACGGCTGCACCGCTCGACCAGCGACCGCGGCGTCGTGGCGATCCTGGACTCGCGGCTGGCCACCGCCCGCTACGGCGGCTTCCTGCGCGCGTCGCTGCCGCCGTTCTGGCCGACCATGGACCCGAAGGTCGCCCGCGACGCATTGCGCCGCCTCGACGCCGCCGCCCCGGCCTGAGTGGCCTGGAACACGGCCGAGTACCGTTAACGGAACGCCGAAGACAGGGAGAACCGGTTGTCCCACGAGTCGCCCAACGCACAATCCCGGACAGTCAGCGTCGATGACACCGGGGTGCGGCGCCAGCTCGCGGACGGAAGCGAGGAAGCCGTCACGTGGTCCGAGCTGTCCGCGGTGGTGGTCAGAGTGATCCCTGAAGGCCCGTGGAAGGAAGACGTCTTCTTCATGCTCGCCGGCGCCGACGGGAAGGGCACCGCGATCCCCAGCGGCGACCCGGCAGCCGACGCGCTGATCGAGCGGCTGCAGACGCTGCCCGGCTTCGACAACGAGAAGTTCATCGAGGCCATGACCACCGACGCCGACGAGGCGTACGTGGTCTGGAGCTCCGAAGGCCACGCCGCGAAGCACTAGCCAATGCCATGAACGGTCCTTTCCTCGTCAGGAAAGGACCGTTCATGGCATCCGGGGGGGTTATTCGGTGGGGAAGCTTTCCGTGACCGGGACACCCTTCTTCAGCGTCCGGCTCACCGTGCACAGCCGCTCGATCGCCCGGTCGACAGCCGTCGCCAGCGCCTCCCGATCCTCAGCGGCGAGCGAAGACACGTCGACGTCGAAAGCCACGTGGACGGCGTCAAGCTCCGAAGCGCCTTCGCGCCTGTCTGCGGTCACTCCGACCCGGAACTTCGAGTCCTTCCCGATCCGGCGCGTGATGAGGTTCTCGGCGGTGACGGCCGAGCAGCCCGCCGCGGCGATCTGCAGGAGTTCGGCCGGCGAGAAGGCGCCCTCGGCACCCTTGCGGCCGATCAGGACCTCGGCACCGCGTTCGTTGCGGCCGATGAAGCGGTGCTCACCGTCGCGCTGGACTTCCAAAGACACGGTTTTCCCTTTCAGAGTGGCGGCAGCCTGGGCGCGATCCCGCCGGCGAGCCGTTCCGCGGCCGGGCACATCTCCTCCGGCTGCTTGACCTTGCTCGCGACGTAGATCTCCACCGTCTCGATCATGGCACGACCGTCGCCGGTGAAGGTCCGGTGCGGGATCTCCGCCTGGCAAGCCTTCCACTCGGACGAGACTTCGACGAAGGCTTCCCGCGATCCGAGAGCGACCCGCCTGCCGTCGTCCCGGAACGGCGCCCATTCCCGTTCGAACCGGATCGTCACCTCGGTCTCGCGATGGTTCCAGTAGCACTCCCAGTTGCCGAAGACCGGATCCGGCGTGGCCGGGCCGCCGACGATCGCCTGCGGCAGGTCCCCGCCGAGCACACAGGCGTCGAGACTCCCGAGCGTCCCGGCGGCGAAGGGCGCGGGACGGCGTTTGAGCGGCTCCCGGTTCAGCACCTCGGCCGCGTGCGCGGCCACCGGGTCGACGTAGTCGCACAGATGGGCGTGCCAGTTCCGGAGGTGCCGCGAGTGCACCCAGAGCTGGTTGCCGTCCGGCAGTTCGACACCCCGCTGGCACTTCTCTTCGGTGTCGCTCGGCCACTCACGCACCCGCAGCCGGCCGGGCGCCGGCTTCTCCAGCATCGGCGTCCCTGGAATCGTCAGTTCGAGCCGGACGTCGACGACGTCACCCTCGTCGGGGCTCAGCCGCAGGAAGACGCCACAGCCGTTGTAGTCGCCGGTGGCACTGTTCAGCTGGGGAGTCCCGAACTGCTTCAGCACGGACGGGTCCACCAGCGCGCAGGGATCGGCCGTTCGCGGGTCTCCGACCGAATCGGCCGGAGCCGTCGCGGTCGCTGTCGAGGCGGGTCGATTCAGGGCGTAGACCAGTCCGCCCGCCAGTACGAGCACCATCGCGACGGCTCCGATCGCGACGGCCCGCCTGGTCACCCGGAACCGCCTGGACCGTGCTGGCACCTCGACGTCCGCGACTTCGGACAGCACTTCGGCCGCGCGGACGGCGTCCGGCCTGCCTGCGGGTTTGCGCCGCAGCAGCTCGGTCAGCACCGACGCCAGCGGTCCCGCCCGGCGGATCGGCTCCAGGGTGTACGAGCTCGCGCGCCGGAGCTGCACGAAAGGCCCCGCGCTCGCGTCGCCCCACACCGAAGTGCCCTCGACGGCGGCGAACAGCGTCGCGCCGAGCGAGAACACGTCCGCGGCGGCACCCGCCTGATGCCCTTCGGCCATCTCGGGCGCGACGTAGCCGGGAGTCCCGACGTCGAGACCGCCGCCGGTCCGGGTCACCTCGGCCCACTGCGCGATGCCGAGGTCGGTGAGTTTGGCGGTGCCGTCCTCGGCGACCAGGACGTTGCCCGGTTTGAGATCGCGGTGGACCATGCCCTTGTCGTGCATCGCCGCGAGCGCCGCGGCGAGCTGGACGCCGATCTTCGCCACCTTGCCGGGTGACAGCGGCCCCTCGGCGTCGATGATGTCGGCGAGGCTGCGCGAAGGCAGGTACTCCATGACGAGCCAGCGATCGTCACCGTCGATCACGGCGTCGAACACCGTGACCACGTTCGGATGATGCAGCCCCGCGCCGATCCGCGCCTCGCGCCGGATCTGGCCGCTGTCCCCGGCCTGCGAGCGTTTGAGGGCGACTGTCCGGCCGAGGTCCTGATCGGTGGCCCGCCACACCACTCCCATGCCCCCGGCGCCGATCCGCTCCTCCAAGCGGTAGCGCCCGGCGATCAGCCGGTCACCCATACGGGGAGTATATGAGGTTAAGCCCTTTGGGCTAGGACCGTGACGGTTCCGGGATCGACTTCGGTGAACCCGGCGTCCCGGACCGCGACGACACCGTCACGGCGCCACGAGCCTTCGGGATCCTCGACCGGGCACAGCGCCTTCCAGGTCGCGACCGGCGGAGTCCGCACCGAACACCGGAACCCGGTCTCGGCCCAAGCCGCCCGCCCGGCCTCGTCCAGCAGCGAGGCCAGGATCATCGTCGCGTGCCCGACCTGGGCGGAGCCCTTGCCGACGGTCATCGAGACCTCGGGGTTCAGCAGCAACCGCGGCAGCCCGTCCGGCGCGGGTCCCGGCTCGTCGGCCGGGAGTTCGCTGCCGGAGATCTGGAGCCGCGAGACCTCTTTCGGCGTCTCGACGACAAGGCCGGGGAGCAACGCCCGCGCCTCGGCGCCGTCGACCTCGATCGTGATACCCGGCAGTTCCTGGACCGCCTGCCAGTGCGCGCCGCGCGCCCGCCGGGCGACCTTGCGGATCCGGCCGTCGACCCACGCCTGGAGCGGCTCGTGCCATTCGCCTTCGGGCTCGGCGCGTTCGTCGAGGCAGACCGCGACCGCGGCCGCCGCGGCGGCCTCCAGCAAAGCGGTCCGGGACGGCGGTTCGGCGCGTTCCATCCGCAGGATCACTGGCATGGCGCGGACCTCGGCGGGATCCTCGTCGGAAGTGTCCACCGTGTCCTCGGCCGGCAATCCCAGCCAGTACGCGTAGCGCGCGGCCAGCGGCTCCAGGACGCTCATGGCCGGGAGTACTCGAGACCGTCGGCGGCGTCCGCGGCCTCGATCTCGGACCTCGTGACCCCGAGCAGGAACAGCACGGCGTCGAGATACGGGTGCGAAAGCGCGGTGTCGGCGACCTCGCGCAGCGCGGGCTTCGCGTTGAAAGCGACACCCATCCCGGCGACCGAAAGCATGTCGATGTCGTTCGCCCCGTCACCGACCGCGACGCACTGCTGCAACGAGATCTCGTATTCCTCGGCGAAGCGGCGCAGCGCCTTCGCCTTGCCCGCGCGGTCGACGACCTCCCCGACCACCCGGCCGGTGAGCTTGCCGTCGACCACTTCGAGCTCGTTCGCGGCGGCGAAGTCGAGGCCGAGGTCGTCCACGAGGGACTGGATGATCTTGGTGAACCCGCCCGAAACGACCCCGCAGCGGAAGCCCATCCGCTTCAGGGTGCGGATGGTCGTGCGCGCGCCGGGGGTGAGTTCGATCGACGCGGCGACCTCGTCGAGCACCGTCTCCGGCAGCCCTTCCAGCAACGCGACCCGGCGCTCCAGCGACTCGCCGAAGTTCAGCTCGCCGCGCATCGCGGCTTCGGTGATCTCGCGGACCTGCGGTTCGACGCCGGCGTGCGCGCCGAGCATCTCGATGACCTCGCCCTGGATGAGCGTGGAATCGACGTCGAAGACGACCAGGCGCTTGGCGCGGCGGGCGAGCCCGGCCCGCTCGACCGAGATGTCGATCCCGGCCTCGACGGCGGCGTCGGCCAGCGCGGTGCGCAGCGCGGCGTCGGCTTCCGGTTCGTCCTGGGCGAGCGAGGCGTACAGCTCCAGCCCGGTGACCGGGTAGTCGGCGACACTGCGGATCGAGTCGATGTTGACGTTCAGCGCGGCGAGACGGCGCGCGACGTCGGAGAACGCCCGCGCGGTCACCGGGCGGCCGAGCATCAGCAGGACATGCGTCGAGTCCTTCTGGCCGATGGCGAACGGGTCGGCGCCGATGGCCGAACCGATCTTCACCTCGACCTCCATGCCGACCGACGCCATCGCCTGCTCGACGTACTCCTGCAGCCCCTCGGGGTCGCGGTACACGCCGGCGAGCACGCCGAGCACCAGCTGGCCGCGGATGACCACCTGCTCGACGTCGAGGACGTCGACGTCGTGGCGTGACAGCACGGCGAACAGCACCGAGGACACGCCCGGCTTGTCGGGACCGGTGGTGGTGATGAGAACTGGTGTCTGCGTCACGGGGTCAGTCTCCCTCAGCCGCGCAAGAAAAAGGCGCGTGCCTTGCCTCGGTGTGAGGCAGGGCACGCGCCATTTCCGCTTATCGGGTCACTGCTCGCTGGCGTTGTCCTTGGAGTGATCACCCGGCATGGCCGCGTCGGTGAGCACCTGGGACGGCGCGCGGTGGGTGTTGACCTTCTGCTTCCCGAAGAAGCCGATCTCACCCTCCTTGTGGATGCGCTCGACCATATGCGGGTAGTGCAGCTCGAACGCCGGGCGCTCGGACCGAATCCGGGGCAGCTCGGTGAAGTTGTGCCGCGGCGGCGGGCAGGAAGTCGCCCATTCGAGCGAGTTGCCGTAGCCCCACGGGTCGTCCACCGTGACGATCTCGCCGTACCGGTAGCTCTTGAAGACGTTCCAGATGAACGGCAGCGTCGAGGCACCGAGGATGTACGCGCCGATCGTGGAGATCGTGTTCAGCGTGGTGAACCCGTCGGACTGCAGGTAGTCCGCGTACCGGCGCGGCATGCCTTCGGCGCCCAGCCAGTGCTGCACGAGGAACGTGGCGTGGAAGCCGATGAACGTGGTCCAGAAGTGCCACTTGCCGAGCTTCTCGTCCATCATGCGGCCGGTGATCTTCGGGAACCAGAAGTAGATCCCGGCGAACGTGGCGAACACGATCGTGCCGTAGAGCACGTAGTGGAAGTGCGCGACGACGAAGTAGCTGTCCGACACGTGGAAGTCGATCGCCGGCGCGGCCAGCATGATGCCGGTCAGACCGCCGAAGAGGAACGTGACGATGAAGCCCATCGAGAAGATCATCGGCGTCTCGAAGGACAGCTGGCCCTTCCACATCGTGCCGATCCAGTTGAAGAACTTCACGCCGGTCGGGACCGCGATCAGGAACGTCATGAAGGAGAAGAACGGCAGCAGCACGGCGCCGGTCGCGTACATGTGGTGCGCCCACACGGCCACCGAAAGCGCGGCGATCGCCAGCGTCGCCCAGACCAGGCCCTTGTAACCGAAGATCGGTTTGCGGCTGAAGACCGGGAAGATCTCCGACACGATCCCGAAGAACGGCAGGGCCACGATATAGACCTCTGGATGGCCGAAGAACCAGAACAGATGCTGCCAGAGGATCACGCCGCCGTTCGCGGGGTCGAACACATGCGCCCCGAGATGCCGGTCCGCCAGCAGGCCCATCAGGGCCGCGGTCAGGATCGGGAACGCCAGCAGGATCAGGATGCTGGTGACCAGGATGTTCCAGGTGAAGATCGGCATCCGGTACATCGTCATACCGGGGGCGCGCAGGCAGACCACCGTGGTGATCATGTTGACGCCACCGAGGATGGTGCCGAGACCCGACACGACCAGACCGGCGATCCACAGGTCGGCGCCGACGCCGGGCGAGTGGATGGCGTCCGACAGCGGGGTGTAGGCGAACCAGCCGAAGTCGGCGGCGCCACCCGGAGTCAGGAAGCCGGACATCACGATCAGGCCGCCGAAGAGGTACAGCCAGTACGAGAACGCGTTCAGCCGCGGGAAGGCCACGTCCGGCGAACCGATCTGCAGCGGCAGCACGAAGTTCGCGAATCCGAAGAGGATCGGCGTCGCGTACAGCAGCAGCATGATCGTGCCGTGCATCGTGAACAGCTGGTTGTACTGCTCCTGCGAAAGGAACTGCTGCCCAGGACGCGCCAGCTCGGAGCGGATCAGCATCGCCATCGCGCCGCCCACCATGAAGAAGGCGAACGACGTGACCAGGTACATGATGCCGATTTGCTTGTGGTCCGTCGTGCGGAACAACCGCAGCAGGTACGAACCCTTAACCGACTCGCGCGCGGGATACGGGCGCGTGGCGATCGGCTTGGGGGCTACGGCCGTCACTCCTGCCTCCAACACTCAAACCTTGTGGTGGTCAATTATCTGCCGTCGGCCGGGTTCGGGACCCATTTCGGCGGCTAGTGGGGATCGTAGCCCTCACTACCGACCGTCGCGCGCACCGGCTGGCAAGATCGCGCTGTGACCGACGAACACACCCGTGCGGGAGTGGCCGCGGCGCTCGCTGTCGGTGACCGGTACGGGCTGCCGACCGATGCTCCCGAGGTCCTGCATTTCAAGTCGAACGTGCTGGTGAGACTGGGTCCGGTGGTGGCGCGGGTGCCGGGGACGACGCGCCTGGCCCGACCGTCCCCTGTGGACTGGCTCGCACGTGACGTCGACCTGTCGAGATACCTCACGGAACGTGATGTGCTCGTCGTCTCACCCACCACGGATCCCCCGGCCGGACCGCATTTCGCCGACGGACTGCCGGTCACTCTCTGGCATTACACGCCTCATGAGCCGGGACACACGCTGCCACCGCGCGAGGTGGCGATTTCGCTCGCCCGTGTGCACGCGGCGCTCGCGGACTACCCCGGCGAACTGCCCGGACTCGGACCGGTCCGTGAACTCCGGACGCTGCTCGACCGGCACGGTCACACGATGGGCGGAGCGGCGCCCCGGCTGTACGAGGAACTCGAGCGGGTGACGGCGGCCCTGCCGTCGGACGGGGCCCGGCCGCTGCACGGTGACGCCCATCGGGGGAATGTCATCGTGACGGCGGCCGGGCCGTGCTGGCTCGACTTCGAGGACACCTGGCGCGGACCGCTCGGCTGGGACCTCGGCGTGCTCTACGCGGACGCCGGACCCGCCGCTTTGGACGCGTACCCGGCGGAAGTCGAGCCTTCGTCGCTGGAGCCGTTCATCGCGTTGCGGCGGTTGTTCGAGGTTCCGTGGCGGTTCGTTATCGCGCTGCGGTTCCCGGAGCGGCGCGGGGAGGCGGAGGCCGCCCTGGAGCGCTACTTCTCGACGTCCCGAGCGCCACGCCAGGGACACTGAACGTCTCCGGCGTGGCGCTCGGGACACCCCCTGCCCCGGCCGCGGATCTAGACGACCGTCATCAGGAGCTTCGCCGCCACATCGACGCCGTCCGTCCGCACCTCACCGCCGACTTGAGCGGCACGCGAAGCGACTTCGGGCCGCAGCACCTCGCTCAAGGCGAGCGTCAGGGACTCCGCCGTCGGCTCCCCCGTGATCGAGGTCCCTGCCCCGAGGTCGCGGACGCGCTGCGCGAAGTAGGGCTGATCGAACATCTGCGGGACGAGCACCTGCGGCACCCCGGCACGGGCCGCCGCCGTGGTCGTCCCGGCGCCGCCGTGGTGCACGACCGCCGCGACCCGCAGGAAGAGCGCCTGCTGGTTGACATCCCCGATGGCGAGGCAGTCGGGTTCGTCGTCGATCAGCGCCAGCTCGGTCCAGCCGCGGAACACGATCGCCCGCCGTCCGTGCGCCCGCGCCGCCTCGATCATCGCCTTCGCGATCTCCTCCGGCGCGCGGATGCTCCCGAAGCCGAAGTAGACCGGCGGTTCCCCGGCGTCGAGGAACGCTTCCAGTTCCGGGGACAACGGACTGTGGTCCGGCAGGATCCAGGCGCCGGTCTGGTGCACGTCCAGCGCCGACGGTTCCCGCCACGGCGCCAGCACCGGATCGGCGGCCAGCCACGGCCGTTCGGTGAAGATGTGCCCGCGGACGTCGTCGACCGGCGGCAGGCCGAGCAGCGCCCGCTGCGAGTCGAGCACTCCGCGCCATTGCTCGTTCCAGCGTTCCGCGTCGTCGGCCCACAACGCCGGGATGGCGGCGCCGGGATCTTTTGGCGCCCATCCCGCGAAAACGGGCGGACGATGGTGCAGTGAAGGCAGCGTTATCGGGCAATAGGCGGTGAAGAAATAGGGAATTCCTTTTCGCTCCGCCACCGAATGGGCGGCGATGTTCAAGGCCATTCCCGCGACGACGGCGTCGCACCCCTCGGCCGCTTCCGGCATGGTCTCGAACTGGTCGACGACCATGGCCTCGGCCATCTCGCGGCGCCCTTCAGGTGTGGCCATCGCCTTGGTCATCACTGAATCCGGCTTCGCCGTCGACCGGAGTTCCGGCCCCAGCGAGGTGAAGGAGATCCCGAGACCTTCGGCCCAGACACGGAAATCCGGCGGCGCGCAGAGCCGGACCCGGTGGCCGAGTTCCCGTAATCGCACCGCCAGCGCGACCAGCGGCTGCACCTCACCCCTCGTCCCGATAGTGGACAGGAGTACACGCATGGGAATCCCCCTTCGGCAAAACGTGAAGGCACGAATTGTGAACCGGAAATGGGGGCTTGCCGCAAGTCCCCCTGTCCGCTATACCTTTGAAGGGGCGGGGGAACTGTTTTTCAGGCGGGATACCAGCCCAAGATCGCCTCGACGACTCCGGCCGGATCCTCCAGCGGCGTCAGATGTCCCACCTCCGGCAGCACGACCAGAGTCGCGTCCGGCAGCGTCTCCACCAGCGTGTTCGCCGCTTCCAACGGGGTCAGGCCGTCCTCTTCGCCGACCACGACCAGCGCAGGCACGTCCGCCGACCGCAGTGTTTCGAGCGAATCGGGCCGGGTGGCCATCGCCCGTGCCGCCCACGCGATCCCCGACGGCGGCTGCGACGTGATCAGTTCTCGAAGCCGTTCGGAGACCTCCGGAGGGGCCTTCACGGAGAGCAATCCGGGCGTGACGGCTTCGGGCATCCATCCGGCGCCTTCCGCTTCGACACGGGCCGCGACGTCGTGCCGGGCCCGCGCGGCCTCGGGCGTGTCGGCCGTCGCCTTCGTGTCGATGAACACGAGCCCGCCCACCCGTTCCGGCGCGAGACGCAGCACCGCCATCGTCAGGTAGCCGCCCATCGAGCAGCCGCCGAGGACGACCTGGTCGAGTTCGAGCCGGTCGAGCAGCGCCACGACGTCGCGCGCGGCGTCGTCCAGGTCCGGCTCCCGGTCGGTGTCCGGCAGCGGGCTGCGGCCGAGGCCGCGCTGGTCGGGGGTGATCAGCCGCAGGCGTTCACCGAGGGGCGCTCGCACCCCGTCCCACAGGCGGGCGTCGACGGGGAAGGCGTGCAGCAGTACCAGCGGGAGATCCTTCATGGCGATAATTCTGTCGCACCCCCGCGCTAACGTCAGATCCGTGCTGACAGAGATCAAGACGGAGAGGCTGCTGCTGCGTCGGCTGCGCGAGGCGGATCGCGAGAACATCGTCGCGCTGCAGGCCGCTCCGGAAACGAACAAGTTCAACCCGGTGCCGCATACCGTCGAGGGCGCGGAGAAGCTCTTCGACACCTGGATGAAGCAATGGGCCGACCACGGTTTCGGCTATCTCGCGGTGTCCGCCTCGGACGATCCCGAGGTGATCGCCGGCTTCGGCGGCGTCCGGTACACCGAATGGAACGGCGAGCGCGTGCTGAACCTCGCGTACCGCTTCTGGCCGTTCAGCTGGGGCAAGGGCTATGCGACGGAGATGGCGGCCGCCGTCGTCGAGTGGGCCGAGCGGGAGATCCCCGATGTCCCGGTGATCGCCAACATCATGGTGTCCAACGAACCGTCCGTCCGGGTCGCCGAGCGGCTCGGTTTCAAGATCCACACGGAGGAGGAATACGAGGGCGAACCTTCACTGCACCTGCGGCGCTGAATCACCGGCGGCTGAGTCACCAGCGGGCTGAGTCACCAGCGACCTGGCCTTCGCCGGGACCGCGCGTCCCAGCAGGGCTTGTGCCAATGACGGCGGTCGGCGACACCGCCGGTGTCGTCGGCGGGCCAGACGACCAGATGCGGGGTCCCCGGCCGGATCTCGTGGTCGCAGCCGGGACAGCGATAGTCCTTGGTGGCCTGCGCGCCGGGCACCGTCCGGACCAGCCATTCCCCGTCGGTTGCCGATTCGGAGCGCGCCCAGCCGGTCGACGCGCCGAGGTCGGGGCGTCCACCGCGTTCGGGCCGGTTACGTCGTGGCACCCCGAAACCGTAACCGGCGGCCCGGTTCAGTCGCCGAAGTAGGCGCCCGGTGTCACACCGACCGCCCGTCGGAAGGCGACGACGAACGCGCTCGGCGAGGAGTAGCCGATCCGCCGGGAGACCGCGCTCAGCGGCAGGCCCTCGGCCAGCAGCGGCAGTGACGCGCGCAGCCGGGCCTGCACCCGCCACGCGCCGAACGTCGTCCGGCACTCGGTGAGGAACAGCCGCGCGAGCGTGCGTTCACTCGCGCCGGCGTCGTGCGTGAAGTCCGCGAGCCCGCGGCGGTTCGCCGGATCGGCGATCACCGCCCGCGCGACGGTCAGCGCCCGTTCGTCGGACGGCATCGGCACGGCGATCGGCACGACGTCCACCGGTTCGAGCAGGTCGAAGGCGACGGCTTCGGCCCGGCGGCGCGCGTCGTCGGCGAGGTCGGCCGCGCCGAGGTGCTCCAGCAGTTCCCGAAGCAGCGGGCGGACGGCGACGAGTGTCGGCGCGGGCCAGCGCACCGGGCAACGGTCCTGAGCGGCGTAGATCCCTCGCAACACGGTCTGCGCGGTGGCACCGGTCCGGTGGACGACACCGGCCGGGATCCACAGCGCCCTCGTCGGCGGCAGCACCCAATGCCGCTCGCCGACGTTCACGCTCAGGATCCCGCGCGCCGCCCAGGCGAGCTGGTGACCGTCGTGCTCGTGCCAGGGGAGCCACGTGCCGGCGGGCAGGTCCATCTCACCGAGCACCATCGCCGTCGACATCGACGGAAGGAGTCCGATATTCGACATCACTTGGCAGCCTATCGCCTGCCGGTCACCTTTACCGTCGGATTCATGCCGATGAACCTGGTGCACCGCAAACTGTGCAGTTCCGCGCTGTGGGCGAAGGCCGTGGCCGCCGAGATGCCGGGCAACGTCGCCGGCTTCGACCTCGGTGACTCCGTCCTGGAGATCGGGCCGGGGTTCGGCGCGACCACTCGCGCTCTCGTGGGACTCGTCCCGAAGCTCACCGCCATCGAGATCGACGAGGCGTCGGCGGAACTCCTGAAACGGGAGTTCGACGGCCGCGTGCGGATCGTCCAGGGCGACGGCGCCGCACTGCCCTTCGAGGACGGCGAGTTCTCGGCGGTCGTCTGCTTCACGATGCTGCACCACGTGCCGACGACGGGACTGCAGGACGCGATCTTCGCCGAGGCGTTCCGGGTGCTCCGGCCCGGCGGGGTCCTGCGCGCCATCGACAGCCTGGAAAGCCTGCCGTTCCGGCTGCTCCACATCGGCGACACGATGAACGCGCTCGACCCGGTGTCGATCTGGCCCCGGCTCACCGGCGCCGGGTTCGGCGACATCAAGGTCGACCACGTCCCGAAGCGCAGCATCAGGTTCTCGGCCCGGAAGCCCGCCTGACGCATTTATTGAGCGGTAAGGCAAAGGAGTCCTTCACGGACCGGCGCTCGGCGGCGAACAGCGAGGTGAAGGGGACTTTCGCCGCATTGCCCGCAGGGACAGTCCCTTCTCCCAGGGTCTTGCGGTCCTTGTGGGTGACGGAGTCCCGGCGGTGTCGCGAAAGCCACTTTCGCGACATCAGACGTCCTGAAAGTGGCTTTCGCGACACCGCCGCCCCACCAGACCGCGCCGGGTCAGGGTGGTCGTGAGTGGCGATTCGGGTTCTGACGGACCCGTATTTGCCTACCCACTGGTGCGACTGGCGGTCGAGTGTGGAGGATTTGGGACGTTGAACGTCCTAAATCCTCCACGCTCGGTCTCGGTGATGAGGGATTCGGGACGTTACGTCCGGAAGCTTCCCCCGTGACCGGTGTGACCTTGATCAACGGAGGATTGGGGACGGTGAGTGTCCCGGACCTTCCGTTGATCAAGATTCAAGACCGGTCGAGCCCTACAGCCGCGGAACCGCCACCTTCGCTCAGGAAATGCGAGGTCAGCCGCGCGCGAGGACCAGTGGGACGAGCTGCTCGGCCGGGGTCAGCGAGCCGTGCTGACCGACCAAGGAGGACTCGACGGCCTCCGCCAGTTCCCGCACGAGCCCGAAACGCCCCTTCGCCGCCACGACGACGTCGCCGATGCGCGGCCGGACCCGGTCGGCGACCGGCCCGAACCAGCCCGCCTCGACGGCCTCGTCGCGCGAGAGGGTCCACGCCCGGTCGCCGACGACGTCGCGCCAGGCCGCCAGCACGTCGGCCTCCGCGCCCGGTTCGGTGTAGACGTGCCGCGCCCGGACCTCGCCCCCGATGGCCCGGACGCCGCCGAGCAGCGCGGGGGTGTCGTCGATGTCGAGCGCGCCCTCGACGGTCACCATGCCGTGGTCGGCCACGACCGCGAGCAGCGCGCCGGACGGCAGACCGTCCACGATGGACTCGACCAGCCTGTCGACGTGCCGCAACTGCATCCGCCACGGTGACGAGCCCGGCCCGTAGATGTGGCCCAGCATGTCGAGTTCGCTGTGATAGCCCCAGCAGAACGCCTGCCTCGGCTCGAGGCAGTGCAGGATGCAGGCCGCCAGGTCGCCGAGCGCGTGGACGCCGACATAGCGGGCACCGGACTGCGTCGCGCGGGTGAGCGCGGTGTCGGCGAATTTCGCCGAAGACACCACGCTGGTGGTGATCCCGGCGGCCGCCGCGCGCTCGAACGTCGTCGGCAGGGGCTGCACCTCGCGTGGCGGCAGCGCGCCGCGGAGGTCGCCGCCGTCCACATGACTTCGCCAGCGCAGCGCGTTCAAGACGCCCGCGCCGGGCACTTCGAAGCTGTACCCGACCAGGCCGTGCTCCCCCGACGCGAGCCCCGTGCCGATCGCGCCGAGACCGGCCGCCGTCGTCGCCGGGAAACCGACCCGCAGCGGCGACTTCGCCAGTTGCGTGAGCACGGGCGCGTCGGCGGCGTGCTCGGCCAGCAGTTCCCAGCCGAGACCGTCGATGAGCAGGACACAGGCACTGGAGGCCTCGGCCAAGCTCAGCGTGTTGGCGAACCCGGCGGCACCGAGGGCGGAAAGGACGGACGGGACGACTTGGCCGAGGTGCGGCACATGCGCCGCGACAGGCAGTTCCACCCGGCCAGCTTGCCATCCCCAGACCCGAAAAGGAGATGGGATAATGGCGGACATGCCGACTTACGCCTACCGCTGCCGCGAATGCGCCGGGACCTTCGAACTGCTGCGGCCGATGAGCGAATCCAGCGCGCCCGCGCCGTGCCCGGAGGGCCACCAGGACACCGTCAAGCTGCTGACGACCGTCGCGCTGACCGGGTCGGCGTCCGGCCCGGCGCCCGTTCCCGCCGGTGGCGGAGGCTGCTGCGGGGGCGGCTGCTGCAGCTGACCACTCGTTCGGGTGGCGTAACGTGTAATAGCCCATTTGGCGGGTACCCCCTTGCCACCAGTCTGGAAGCTCCAGTGGTGGGAAGGGAGAACGTCCAGTGGCCACATCAGCACTGGCGGCCGTCGATTTCGGCCAAGGCGTGTCCAGCGCCTGGAGTTCGGTCGCCACCTTCGTCCCGAAACTGCTCGCGTTCCTGGTCATCCTGTTCATCGGCTGGCTGATCGCCAAGGCGATCTCCAAGGCCGTGAGCATGGTGCTCGAGAAGGTCGGGTTCAACCGACTCCTGGAACGCGGGGGCTTCAAGCAGATGCTCGCGCGGAATCAGGTCGACGCGTCGGGCATCATCAGCAAGATCATCTACTACGCGATCCTGCTGATCGCCCTGCAGATCGCGTTCGGCGTGTTCGGCCCGAACCCGGTGAGTTCGCTGCTCAACGAGATCGTCGCCTGGCTGCCGCGCGCCATCGTCGCGATCGTCATCGTGGTGATCGCAGGCGCGATCGCCAAGGCGGTCAAGGACCTGGTGGGCAACGCCCTCGGCGGCGTCTCCTACGGCAAGGTGCTCGCCACCATCGCCTCGGTGTTCATCTGGGGCCTCGGCGTGATCGCCGCGCTGAACCAGATCGGGGTGGCCACCGCGGTCACGCTGCCGGTGCTGATCACCGTGCTCGCCACGGTCGGCGGGATCGCCGTCGTCGGGGTGGGCGGCGGCCTGATCAAGCCGATGCAGCAGCGCTGGGAGACCTGGCTCGGCCGGGCCGAGGCGGAGATTCCCGCCGCGAAGGCGCAGGCCGAGGCCTACCAGCGCGGCCGCGAGGACGCGGGCCGCTCCGGTGACGTGCCGACCGAGCGGACGGCCGTGTCCGCCGGGCACCACGCGGCCGATCCGAACGCGATGACGCAGCACCAGCAGTTCCCGCCGAACCAGGGTCAGGTGCCGCAGCACCAGGATCCCGGCCAGCGGCCCCCCGGTGGGTCAATGCCCCCTCCGCCGGAGTACCGCTGACCTTCCACGGGAGCGGGTGGGGCGTCCGGCCGCCCTACCCGTTCCCGGTCGGCCGTTCCCTGTCGTCCATCGTGGCGGCCAGCGAACACACGCCGACCAGGCGAGCGGTCAGCCAGTCGCTGCTGTTCCACTCGGACAGCTCGGCCGGGGCACGGAACGTCCAGCCCTTGGCCTTCGCCTCGTCGAGCAGCCCGCGCGTGTAGCCGGCGAGAAGCACGACCCCGGCGACCGCCGCCGAACCTTCGACCCCGGCCGCGAGGATGTCCCGCACCGCCGCCGAGTGCTGATCGAAGACGGCCGAAAGTCCGGGAAGCGCCGCCGCCGCGGCCAGCCCGGCCACCCCGATCTGCTGGTGCAGCCGGGAAAGCGTGCTACGAGCCGAAGATTCCACCCAGGACGAGACCAGATCTTTCACCCGACCAGGTTAGCCAGATCAGGCGATTTGTCGACATCCCGGTGACCACGATCGCAGTGATCTCAGCAGGTCTTGAGCGCCTGATCCAGGTCGTGCCACAGATCCTCGACGTCTTCCAGGCCCACCGACATGCGGATGAGCCGGTCGGTGACGCCCGCGCCGCGCCGGTCGTCCTCGGCGACGATCCGGTGGCTGATCGACGCGGGATGCTGGATGAGCGAGTCAACGCTGCCGAGGCTGACCGCCGGGGTGATCAGCCGGACCGCGCCGATGAGCGCGTGCGGATCGCCGTCGACCTCGAACGCGATCAGCGGGCCACCGACGCGCGGGTAGTGCACGGCGCTCACGTTCGCGTGACCGCGCAACCGCTCGACGAGTTCGGCGGCCGTCGCGGAAGCGGCGTTGACGCGCAGCGGCAGTGTCGAAAGGCCGCGAAGCAGCATGTACCCGGCCAGCGGGTGCAGCACGCCGCCGGTGGCGAAGCGGATCTGCCGCAACATCCCGGCGTCCTCGGCGCTACAGGCCACGACGCCGCCCATGACGTCGCCGTGGCCACCGAGGAACTTGGTCGCGCTGTGCAGGACGAAGCGGGCTCCATGACGTCCGGGCCGCTGAAGCACCGGAGTCGCGAAGGTGTTGTCGACCAGCACCGGGACCTCGCCCGCGGCGCGCACGATCTCGGCGATGTCGACCTCGCGCAGGGTCGGATTCGCGGGGGTTTCGAGCAGGACCAGCCCGGTGTCGGGGCGCAGCGCCGCGGCGACACCTTCCGGATCGGCCCAGGTCACCTCGGTGCCGAGCAGCCCGGACGTGAGCATGTGGTCGGTGCAGCCGTAGACCGGCCGGACGGCGACGACATGCCGCTTGCCCTGCGCGACGGCGGCGAGCAGCGAGGCCGACACCGCGGCCATGCCGGTGGCGAACGCGACGGCGTCGTCGAACCCTTCGAGCTCGGCCAGCGCTTTCTCGAACCGCTCGACGGTCGGATTGCTCAGCCGCCCGTAGACCGGGAGCCCGGACAGCGAGCCCGTCGAGGCGAACTCGTCGATGCGGCCCGCCTCCTCGACGCTGTCCCGCGACGGGTAGGTCGTGGACAGGTCGAGCGGAGCGGCGTGGACGCCGAGGTCCGTGAGATCGTCACGGCCGGCGTGGACGGCTCGGGTGCGCAGCGTTGCGGTCATACTCCAGATGGTGCGTTTTTCTCCGGATCAGGCGCAATATCCTCGGATATCATTCGCTGATGTCGGATTCTGTCGAACTGAGCACGGTCGACCTGCGGATTCTGCGGCTCCTCCAGAACGACGCACGGATCTCGAACAAGGATCTGGCTGCCGAGGTCGGTGTCGCACCCTCGACCTGTCTCGACCGCGTCAACCGGCTGCGGGAGCTCGGGGTGATCGTCGGCCAGCGCGCGGAGGTGGCCGCCGCCAAACTCGGCCGCCCGCTCGAAGCGCTCCTGTTCGTCCAGGTCCGCCCGCACCGGCGGGCGCTGGTCGACTCGTTCGTCGAGCATCTGCTCGCGCTGCCCGAGGTCCGTGCCGTCTACCACCTGACCGGCCCGGACGACTTCCTCGCGCACGTCGCCACCGCTTCGGCGACCGAGCTGCAACGGCTGGTCCTCGACGAACTGACCGCGCGCGACGAGGTCGCGCGGGTGCACACGAACCTGGTCTTCCAGCACTGGAGCGGGGGACCTTTGCTACCGCCGGCCTAGGCGCTAATCGATACGGACCTTGACCGGATGCGTGACGTCGGCCGGGCAGGTGAAGATGTTCAGCACTCCCTGGCGGGAGAACGACCAGCCCACCGGGTCGTCCTCGGTGACCTCGCACCCGCAGCCGACCTCGTGCTCCTCCGTGGCCAGCGCGATCGTCTGCCGCAGTTCCTCGCCGCACTCCCGGCAGCCCAGATCGACGCGGTCGGTCGCGGACCAGGCCGTCCAGCCGCCGATCTTCGAGTACTGGTCCAGCTCGGGCCAGCCCTCCGGGTCTTCACTCGCGCCCTCGGGGATGCCGAGCGCGGCGCGGGTCTCCGCCGGGAAGTCGCAGAGCCGGGGCAGCTCGTCGATCGAGCACGGTTCGAAAACACACGGCTTCGGCAGGAACGCTGCTTCGGCGCCTTCGGGGGCGGGCGGCGGGTCCGCGATGTCCCCGACCTCGCCGGAATCACGCCAGACCAGCCGGACCGCGGGCCCCTGGTGGTACGGGCTGTTGTGCTCCAGCGGGCAGAACAGGATCTGCAGGACGTCGGTGCCCTCCGGGAAGGGCAGCTCCGGAAAGTCGTCGCGGAAGAACTGCGCCGCGCTGACCATCACCGGGACCGGACCGTCGAGCGGATGCCCGCCCATCCACGCGTCGTCGGACGCGTCGGGGTCGGGCGGCCAGGTCACCGGGCACTCCGGCCACGGTTCGTCCGACGGCCAGAGCAGCGGGCCGCCGATATGGCTTTCGTCCGGACGGGGCACCCCCGGCGCGGGGTGCAGCCGGATGGCCGTCCGGACCAGGTCGTTCAAGCCGGGGATGGGCACCCCGTCGTATGTCAGCTGACGCACCCAGGGGAGCTTAGAGGTCCGGCAGCGGATCTTCAGGTTTTGAGGCGTCCCGCATGATTTCCGCGTCGGCGGCGTGGACGACCGCGATGTACTCGTCGTCGATCTCGTAGTCGACGCCGTTGAACTTGAACCAGGGGACGGTCGACGTGTCGACCGGCCCGATCCGGTGGTTTCGCAGGGACGTCGAGATGACGCGCTTCGGCGTCTTCCGGCTCAGATATCCGGTCGTCAGGATCGTGATCGTCTTGCGGGTCACCGCGAAGAACACGCTGGGATTGGTACTGCCGAAGATGTCGGCAGGGAACACATACTGGATCTCGTCGTCCGGGTCGAGGAACTCCGCGATCCGCTTCCTGACCCCCGAGGAAACTGGCATGCCCTCCAAAGTACCGATTACCGGGCCGAGTAGTCCTTGAAACCCTTCCCCGTCTTCCGGCCGAGCCGCCCGGCGGTCACCAGGTGCTCCAGCAGCGGCGCGGGCGCGAAGCCCTCTTCGCGGAACTCGTTGAACAGGGTCCGCTGGATCGCCAGCGAAACGTCCAGCCCGACGACGTCGAGCAGTTCGAACGGGCCCATCGGCAGCCCGCAGCCCACCTTCATCGCGGTGTCGATGTCGTCGGCCTCCGCGTAGTGCGCCTCCAGCATCTTCACCGCGTCGTTCAGGTACGGGAACAGCAGCGCGTTGACGATGAACCCGGCCCGGTCGCCGCAGTGCACGGGGTGCTTGCCCACCGCCGCGCAGACGGCGTCGACGGTCGCGATCACGTCGGGCGCGGTGGCGATGGTCGAGACGACCTCGACGAGCTTCATCACCGGCGCCGGGTTGAAGAAATGCACGCCGACGACGTCGGAGGGGCGCGAGGTGGCGGCCGCGCATTCGATGACCGGCAGTGAGGACGTGGTCGTCGCCAGCACCGCGCCCGGCTTGACGACGTCGTCGAGCGCGGCGAACACGGCCTGCTTGACGGCGAGGTCCTCGGCCACGGCTTCGACGACGAGGTCGACGTCGCCCAGTTCGTCGAACTCCACCGCGGGCGAGATCCGGCCGAGCGCGGCGGCGGCATCCCCTTCGGACAGCTTGCCCTTGACGACGGCCTTGTCCAACGACTTCTTCACCCGCGCGACCGACGCCGCGGCCTTCTCCGCGCTCCGCGCCCGCAGGATGACATCGTAACCGCGTTTCGCGAACACCTCGACGATGCCGGTCGCCATGGTCCCGGTCCCGACGACGCCGACCTTGCGCACCTCACGCGGCGCCACGGTGTCCACTGTGGACGCGGTGACCGCGTCGGTGACCGTCGGCGAATCGGGTGCGTCGTAGGTGTAGAAGCCCCGCCCCGTCTTCCGCCCGAGCAGCCCGGCGGTGATCATCTGCTTCAGCAGCGGCGCGGGCGCGTGCAGCCGGTTGCGCGACTGGTGGTACATCGTGTCGAGGATCTCGTACGCGGTGTCCAGCCCGATGAGGTCGAGCAAAGCCAAGGGCCCCATGGGATATCCGCAGCCGAACCGCATCGCCGCGTCGAGATCCTCGCGGGTGGCGTAGCGCTGCTCGTACATCCGCACCGCGTGGTTCAGATACCCGAAGAGCAGGGCGTTCGCGATGAACCCGGCGCGGTCGCCGATCACCACCGGTGTCTTGCCGAGGCGTTCGGCGAACGCGACGACGTCGGTGATCACGTCGGGTTCGGTGACGACGGTGCGCACGATCTCGACCAGTTTGAGGATCGGCGCCGGGTTGAAGAAGTGCATCCCGACGACCTTGCCCGGCCGCGCGGTGTGCACCCCGATCTCGGTGATCGACAGCGACGACGTGTTGGACACGAAGATCGTGTCCGGGCCCGTGATCTTGTCCAGCTCCGCGAACACGTCGGACTTCGCTTCGAGGTTCTCCGGGATCGCCTCGATCACCAGGTCCACATCGGACAGTTCGGCCAGCGACGTGGTGTACCGGATCCGCCCCAGCAGCTCGCTCCGGCCGTCGGCGTCGAGTTTGCCGCCGGACACCGCCCGTTCGGTCGAATGCTCCAGATGACCGCGGCCCCGGCTCACGCCGTCGTCGTCGATCTCCACCGCGACCACGGACACGCCGCTCCTCGCGAGCACCTCGGCGATCCCGGCGCCCATGGTGCCGAGACCGATGACTCCTGCACTCGAGATTTCCCGTGCCACAACCGGCCTCCGGAGGTTACTCGCTGGTAATTTCTCCGATCGTGCCATGCCGGGGCGCGGAAAGCAGCCGCTGTCACCCTCCGAATCGAGTAAGTGTCACTCGCGTCCCGTCAGAACCGGCCGACGTCCTGAAGTCGGTGAGGGCCTTCGCCTCGGCGAGGACGACGACGGCTCACGGGATGTCGCGAAAGCCACTTTCGGGACGTCAGGTGTCCCGAAAGTGGCTTTCGCGACACTGGGCGAGAACGGTGCCACCCCGGCCGTAAGTGTCACTCCCCGAAGTTCTGGTCGACGAGGTCCTTGACCTTGGTGAGCGCTTCTTCGGCCTGTGCTCCCTTGGCCCTGACCTCGATCCGGTCGCCCTGACGTGCGCCGAGCGCCATCAGCGCGAGCACGCTGTTGGCGTCCGCGGTCTCGTCACCAAGCCGCACGGTGACCTCCGCGTCCAGCCCGGCGATGCTCCGGACCAGGACGGCGGCGGGCCGCGCGTGCAGCCCGACGTCGTTCCGCAGTGTGAGTTCGACACTGCTTTCGCCCTCCTGCACGCCGTCGTCGAGCGTGAGGTCCGGCGGAGCGCCCGCGGACGCGGCGGCTTCGGAGACGGCCTGGCGGTCCGCCCCGCCCTGCGCCGCGACGGCGGCGGCGATCGCGCCCTCGACGAGCGGCGCGTCCACGACGAGGGCCGCCGACGGATCCGCGAGCGATTCGACGGCCAGTTCCGCGGTCATCTGCGCGCTGCCGAGGTCGTACAGCAGGACGACCCCCGCGCCCGAATCGGCGCGCTGGGTCGCGGCGACGACCTCGTCGTAATCCGTTCCGATCCCGCCTTCGGGCAGGCCGCCCGCCGCCATGATGGTGACGTCCGGCGCCATCTGCGCGGCGAGTTCCGCGAGCCCTTCGGCGAGTTTGGCGCTGTGGGAGACGAGCACGATTCCGACGCTCACCGGGCGGCCTCCGCGAAAGCGCGCAGCAGCAGCGCCGTCGAACGGGCACCGGGATCCATATGCCCCTTCGCGCGCTCACCGAGGTACGACGCCCGGCCCTTGCGCGCCACGAGATCCACAGTGGACTCGGCGCCCTTGTCGGCGGCGTCCGCGGCCGCGGCCAGGATCGCCGCGACATCGGCACCCGAAGCCTCTTCGGCGGCGGAGACGGCGGGAATGAGCGCGTCGACCATGGTCGCGTCTCCTCCGACGGCCTTGCCACGCGCTTGCACTCCCTCGAGTGCCGCGCGCAGGGCCTCGACGAGCAGCGGCCCGTCCACTTCGGCCGCGTCGCCCAGTTTGACCGACGCGCGCAGGAAAGCCGTGCCGTACAACGGGCCAGCCGCGCCACCGACCTTCGAGATCAACGTCGTGGCGGCGAGTTTCACGACGGCGGCCGGGGTTTCGGGCGTCGCGGTGTCCAAAGCGGACACGATGGCGGTGAACCCACGGTCCATGTTCTCGCCGTGGTCGGCGTCGCCGATCGCGCGGTCGAGGTCGACCAGCTCGGCGCGATGCTCGGCGATCACCGCGGCCGCCGCCCGCAAGGCGGCGGCGAGTGTCTCGGCGGTGCAGGCCATCAGACTCCCCACCTCAGGGCCGGGGTGTTCACCGGCGCGTCCCACAACTCGGTCAGCTCGTCGTCCAGTTTCAGCAACGTCAGGCTCATCCCCTGCATCTCGAGGCTGGTGATGTACGGCCCCACCAGGCGGCGTTCGACCACGATCCCACGCTCGGCCAGCAGCCGCTCGGCGATGCCGTGGGCCAGGTACAGCTCGACCAGCGGGGTGCCGCCCATCGAGTTCGTGAACAGCAGGACCTTGTCCCCCTCGGCGAAGGGCAGGTCCGTGACCACCGCTTCGACCATGCGGGCGACGAGCTCGTCGGCGCTCACCACGGCCGTCCGTTCGATACCCGGTTCGCCGTGGATGCCGATGCCGAACTCGATCTCGTCGTCGGCGAGGTCGAAACTCGGTTCGCCCGCGTGCGGCACGGTCGGCGCGGTGAGCGCGACGCCGATCGAGCGGACCTGGCCGATCACCTTGCGCGCCAAGGCCTCCACCGCGTCGAGCGCGTCGCCCCGTTCGGCGGCGGCACCGGTGATCTTCTCCAGCAGCACCGTGCCGCCGACACCGCGACGACCGGCGGTGTACGTGGAGTCCTTGACCGCGACGTCGTCGTCGATGACCACGCTGCGGACGTCGAGCCCCTCGGCGGCGGCGAGTTCCCCGGCGGTCTCGAAGTTGAGCACGTCACCGGTGTAGTTCTTGACGATCAGCAGCGCGCCCGCGTCGCCGGTGGTGGCCTTGACCGCGGCTTCGACGGCGTCCGGCGTCGGCGAGGTGAACACCGCGCCGGGGACGGCGGCCGACAGCATGCCCTGCCCGACGAAGCCCCCGTGCAGCGGTTCGTGCCCGGAGCCGCCGCCGGAGATCACCGCGACCTTGCCTGCCGATGGCGCGTCCACACGCACCACGATCGCCGGGTCGTCCTCCACGCGCAGGACGTCCGCGTGCGCCGCGGCGAGTCCGCGCAAGGATTCCGCGACCACCGTTTTCGGGTCGTTGATGATCTTCTTCAAGGTGGCCTCCGGCCGTCGGCGGGTGGGGTGTCCCCTTCCTACCTCTCCCGGCCGGATGCCGCCAGGTTCAGGGCTTCGGCAGCTTGGAGATCACCGATTTGGCGATCTTGGCCGCCTTCTCACAGGACGCGGCTTCGTCCTTCTTCTCGTCGTAGTTCTGGTAGCTCACGCCGACGATCTCGACGCCGTCGTCGTCGATCCAGGGCTTGTGCTGCCACTCGATCTTGCACTCGGCGTTGCTGCCCGAGCCGCCCTTCTGATAGGTCGAGACGCCGTCGATGTCGACCTTCTTGCTGCCTTCGCGCGCCTCCGGCGCTATGCCGTGCCGGAAGCCGATCGTGATCCGCGGGTTGGAGCCGGGGGTCCAGTCACAGGCGTGGAAGCTGCTCGGCGAGGTCGCGCCGTGCGGCACGACCTCGGCGAGGACCGCGGGGTCCGCGACGGTGCACGGGTCGACCGCGGTCAGCGTGCCCGTGCCCGCCTGGAACTTCGCCGGTGACGAGTGCAGGGATTTCACGGCCTTGGCCGCCACGGCGCGACCGGTCGCGCAGGGATCGCCGCCGTCGTAGGTGATCGCGAAGCTCATCCCGCGCTCGGGCTTGCGCAGCGTCATGACCCCGACGTCGCAGGACTTGCCGTCCTTGCTCTTGCGCTCGACCTGCGGGAGGCCCTCGACCACCGAAACGGTCGCGCCGCCGCTGTCGTTCAGATAGGTCGAGGCGCCGATGTCGACGCTGATCGTGACCTTCTTGCCGCCGGCGTCGACGACCTTCGTCATGCAGGTGCCGAACGAGGTGAGCGATGGCCTCGGGTCCTCCGGGGTGCCGAGGCTGCTCAAGGCCTCCTTGCCGACGAGCGGGCACGGGTCGATCGTGCGCATCACCGCGGGGGCGACCGCCGGGTCGTTGATGTCCCCTGTCGGCACCTCACCGCCGGAACCGGCTTCGGCGGCGACGGTGGTGCGGGCGAAGTTGGACTTGCCGAGGTTCTGACCGCAGGCCGACACCACGCCGAGCGCGGCGACCAGGGCCAGCACGGACGCGATCCGGCGACGTCGAGCGTTGAGCAGCACGAAGTGCACGGTAGCCGGACCGCCCCGGCGCTGTCCGGACAACCCGGCTATTCGCCGTCTCCGCCGGTCTCGGACGTGGGCGGCACGACGATGGGCCGCAGCTTCGCCCACAGCATGAAGAGCGCCGCGAACACCAGCATGCCGATACCCGCCCACAGGTTGATCCTGACCCCGGCGGCCTTGGCCAGCTCCGCTTCGGTGGTGAACCAGATTCCCATGATCGTGAGCACCAGGCCGTAGCCGCCGATGAGCAGGGCGATGATCAGCCGGATGTCGAAGACGCCGGCCTTCTTGGGAGCTTGGGACGCAGCCATCTCCGGCCTCCTAGAAGATGATGTTGAGCGCGATGGTCAGGATCAGCACGATGCCCGCGAGCAGGCCCGGCTTGCGGTACCAGCCCGCGTCGTCGCCGGTCTCGTCGTGCTTCAGCGACTCCTTCGGGGTGAGGGAGTAGACGAGGCCGACGAGCTGCGATTCCGGTTTGGGCGTGGTGGCGAGCGAGACCCCGACGCTGACCGCGATGTCGACGACGAACGCGGTACCGGCGGCCACGAAGCTGATGCCCTGCCCGGTGAGCCCGAGCACCCCGGCCTGCGACAGCAGCCACACGGTGATCGCGGACGCGGTACCGGCGACAAGGCCGACCCAGCCCGCCGTCGGCGTCATCCGCTTCCAGAACATGCCGAGGATGAAGGTGGCGAACAGCGGCGCGTTGAAGAAGGAGAACAGGTCCTGCAGGTAGGTCAGGATGTTCCCGGAGTTCGACGCGATGAACGCGGTCCCGACCGCCAGCACGGTGCCTGCCGCGGTGACCACGCGGCCGAGGCGGAGGTAGTAGCCGTCCGACTCGTTCTTCTTCACGTACGACTGCCAGATGTCGTAGGTGAAGACGGTGTTGAACGAACTCAGGTTCGCCGCCATCCCGGCCATGAACGACGCGAGGAGACCGGCGATCGCGACGCCGAGCATGCCGTTGGGCAGCAGGTCGCGCATCAGCAGCAGGATCGCGTTGTTGGCGGTCACGCCGCTGGGCGCGTCGCCGCCGTCGAGCAGGACCTGCTTGTCCTGGACGTACTCGGACACGGTGACCGCGGCGATCATGCCGGGGATGATCACGATGAACGGGATCAGCATCTTCGGGAAGGCGCCGATGATCGGCGTCCGCCGCGCGGCCGACATGCTCTTCGACGCCATCGCGCGCTGGACCTCGACGAAGTTCGTCGTCCAATAACCGAACGAGAGCACGAAACCGAGACCGAAGACGAGGCCGAGGATGGAGAGGAAGCTGTTGCCGAATCCGGTGAGGTTGTCACCCGGCCAGGAGGACAGCTGCGCCTCGCCGCCGGGGTCCGCGCTGAGCTTGTCGACCAGGCCCTGCCAGCCGCCGACCTTGACCAGGCCGACGATGGTCAGCGGCAGCAGCGCCGCGACGATCACGAAGAACTGCAGGACCTCGTTGTAGATCGCGGCGGACAGGCCGCCGAGCGCGGTGTAGGAGAGCACGACCACGGCCGCGACGATGATCGACACCCACAGCGGCCAGCCGAGCAGGAGGTTCACCACGCTGGCGAGCAGGAACAGGTTCGCGCCCGCGATGAGGATCTGCGCGCTCGCGAAGCTGATCCCGTTGACCAGGTGGGCGGGTTTGCCGAACCGGCGGAGCATGAACTCCGGGACACTGCGGACCTTCGAGCCGTAATAGAACGGCATCATCACGATGCCGAGGAACAGCATCGCCGGGATCGCGCCGATCCAGAAGTAGTGGACGGTCGGCAGGCCGTAGAGCACGCCGTTGGCCGACATGCCCATGATCTCGACCGCGCCGAGGTTCGCCGAGATGAACGCGAGGCCGGTGACCCAGGCGGGCAGCGAGCGGCCGGAGAGGAAGAAGTCGAGGCTGCTCGAGACCGACTTCCGCGCCATGTACCCGATACCGAGCACCAGCGCGAAATAGAAGGCGAGCAGGACGTAGTCGATCGGACTTGCGTCGAGTCGCAGGTTCGCATCGGCCAGTACGTGCAACCGACCCACCTCCATAGTGAAAATGTCCACGAGAAACGCCGGTATCGCGTCAATCGCGGACCATACTGCATGCATTCAGGAACGGCAGTGCGGGCGGGTGGTGACTGACCGGAAGTGTCTGTTTCCGGGCGGTTCTTGACAATTCCTGTCCTGTTATCGGCAGAACTGCCGTGGCCTGTCCCGGCTTCTCGCGGTTGACTGCGCGGGTGTCCTGGGAGTGGCTCGAACGGTTGTCGTGGATCGCGGGGATCGTCAGCGCACTGGTCGCGGTCGGCACGGCCTGGGCGGCGTATCGGGCGGCCAAGGGGACGACACGCGATCTCGCGCTGCTCATCGCGGCGGCCACCGACAACCCCGAACTGCTGGAAAAGCTGGAGGCGGCGGCGCGGCAGCGGGCCGAGACCGTGCGGCGGCGGCTGCGCACCGTCGTGGCGGCCGCGGGGAACTCGGCCGTGTTCGTCTTTCTCGCCGGCGGGCTCGGCGTCCTGTTCGCGGTGATCCCGGACTATGCCGACACCGAAGCCGTCGGCGGCAGCGCGCCGCGGACCTGGCAGGAGTGCGCCGCCGTGGACGAGGCGACGGTGTGCACGCCGGTGCACGACTACGAGTTGTTCCGGAGCCAGCAGGCGGAGACCCTCTTCGGCGGGGTGCACCGTCCGTCGAAACAAGGCACGGGCAGGCTTTCCGTCGAACTGCCCGACTGCAAGGCGGAGGTTCGGTGGCACGTCTCGGTGGGCGGCGCGGTGGTCGCCGAAGCCGTCTCCCGCGACGACCTGGTGAAGGTGGAGTTCCCGATCGCGAGCGACCAGGCGTACACCTTCGTCGCGGAGCGTCCGGCCGACGACGGCTGCCCCAAGACCACCGTCCGGGTGCGGACCGGGATCACCTTCGACCGTTAGGTCAGCCGGAAAAGGGCCGCTCCGGTTCAGGAGCGGCCCTTTCCCGTGACCGGCGGAGGCTTACCGGTCCGTGGGCAGGCCTACTTCGCCGTCCTCCTTGATCAACCGGGCGAGGACGTCGTCCGGCAGGTACGTGCGGTGCGGGTAGCCCGGACCCCACGAGTTGAGGAACGGCACGGCGCCGAGTTCGTCGGCACGCGGGTTGCCGAGCACCTCGTGCACCTCGTCGACGGTCTTCGCCCAGCGATAGGCCTGGATGCCGTTCTTGACGTCGGGCGTGTAGGCGGCCCGCTTGACGTAATCGTCGTCGGCGTAACTCTCCGACCACGCGACATGTCCCAGTTCGAGCAGCACCTCGGCCGCTGCGCGGACGGACGTGCCGTTGTTGTCACCGGGGTTGGTCTCGTCCCATTCGTCGCGCAGCTTCGCCTGGTCCCACAGCCACCGCGCGGCGTAGAGGTCGGCGTTGAACAACGTCATGCAGCGAGACCAGCCGAAGCCGACGCAAGCGCCTTCCCTGCCCTGGTCGTAGAAGGCGTACTGCTTGTCGCCGTCGGTCGATCCGCCGGGTTCGAGACAGACGCAGTGCCCGCCGCGGATCCGGGTGAGCGTTTTCGCGCCGCCTTTCGCGACGAAGAACTCGCCAGACTTCTCGTCCTTCTCGGGTACGTCGAATTCCTTGTACCAGTTGACGCCGATGACGACCGGCGACCGGGTGGGCCGGTCCTGGGTGGCCAGCGCGGTCAGCGGATAGCGCTCGACGTGGCGCCAGTCGTCCGGGACGAACCGGCCGAGGCGGCCGTCCGCCGGGTCACTGTCGATCGGGCGATAACGCATGGGATCCTCCTATCCCTCAACCCGCCGGAATACCGCCGGCGAGTTCACTGCGGCACAATCTCGGCCAGAAACCGCCGCGCGGCCTCCCGCCCGTTTTCGAAGAGGCGCTTCTTCTCCTCTTCACCGAGCCCGAAGTCGACGGCGGAAATCCCGGTCGTGTCGACGTACACCGTCCGCCGGTTCACACCCTCCTCGTGCAGCCGGTAACGATTCCAGTCCGACAGCAGGGTTTCGAGCGAACCGATGGCGATCCGCAACGCACCCTTCACCGGTTTGTCCCTGCCGCCCGCGGGTTCGCCGGAAAGCTTCACACCCCAGGTCGGCCATCGCGGCTTCTTCTTGTCGGTCCGGTCGAAGACGGTGATCGGGAAGTTCGACAGCAGACCTCCGTCGACCCAGGTCGCCGTGCCCCTCGGGCGGACGTCGAACTGCACGGGCCGGAAATAGAACGGGATCGACATCGACGCGCGGACGGCGTCGACGATCTTCTCAGCGCCGGGATCGTGGCCGTACTGGGAATAATCCCAAGGCAGCCGGACCAGCACGCGGCGGGTCAGGTCGCTGACGTGAACGACGAGGGAATACCGTTGATACGGAAGCAAAGTGCCTTCGGGATCGTCGATGGCGAGATCGGCGAAAGTGCGCACGCCGAGCTCGTCCAGCAACGGCGTGAGCCATTCGGCGAGATAGTCACCGGTATTCATTCCGTCGTGCAGGAGCAGGTCGACACCATCGCCGACCGGACCGGTGATCCGGTCAAGGAAGGACCGATCCTGGAAGCGGTGGCAGTCCATGTCGTTCATCACCGCTTCCAGGCCGTCGAGGTCCCTTTCGGCCTTCTGATAAGCGGCGACCAGTGTCGCGACGATCGCCCCCGCGCTCGTCCCGGCGATGCGGGGGAACGAATAGCCGGCGTCGTGCAACTCCAGCACCGCTCCCAGCAGCCCGATACCTTTGACGCCGCCGCCTTCCAGCACCAGATCGACACGCTTCGGAGAATCCGCCATGGCACATCACCCCTGGACCCGCGACCGCCGCAGGTCGGCGATACCCCTCGCGGAAATCGAGTGTGGCACAACGTGAGACCGGCCAATCCGGCGTTCACCCGAATGGCACAGAAATAGCTGGTTCTTTTGCAGGATGAAGCGAGTTCGTTAATTTCTCGCCGCCCTTTGGGGCATTCCGTGGTGCAAGAAAGAATGCAGATACAAAACCGAGGACTCGATTGGATATCGGCTGTTCACCGCTCGGACGGGTTCTGGGAACACTCGACGACTGCAACGCTTACCTGGAGAAAGGGCTCGCGAGTGGTCAGGACGGTTCTAACCACTCACGAGACCCGCGACCCCCTGGGGTCCGGTGCGGTCTGGCGGGGAGGGCGTGTTGTGAAAGCCACTTTCGCAACGTTGAAGGTTGCGAAAGTGGCTTTCGCAACGCGACCAGCGGGGCGCGTGCTTGGACCGTCGGCAGGGCTGGTCGTGAGTGGTCAGGACGGTCCTAGCCGCGCTGGCTCAGAACAGCCGGAACTCGTCCGACTCGATGCCGCGCAGCGCGTCGTAGTCCAGCGTGAGGCACCGGATCCCCCGGTCCTCGGCCAGCACTCGCGCCTGCGGCTTGATGATCTGTGCCGCGAAGACGCCCTGCACCGGCGCCAGCAGCGGGTCGCGGTTGAGCAGTTCGAGGTATCGCGTCAGCTGTTCGACGCCGTCGATCTCGCCGCGCCGCTTGATCTCGACGGCGACGCTGGCCCCTTCGGCGTCACGGGCCATGATGTCGACCGGCCCGATCGCGGTCGGGAACTCCCGCCGCACCAGGGTGTAGCCGTCGCCGAGGGTCTTGATGTGCTCGGCGAGCAGTTCCTGCAGGTGCGCCTCGACGCCGTCCTTCTGCAGTCCCGGCTCCGCACCGAGTTCCTGGGAATGGTCGTGGAAGATCTCGTCGATCGTGATGACGAGCTTCTCTCCCTGCTTGTTCTCGACGATCCACAGCTTGCCGTCCTCGATCAGCCAGCACGGCGGGCTCATCCAGTTCAGCGGCTTGTAGGCGCGGTCGTCCGAGTGCACGGACACCGAGCCGTCGGCCTTCACGAGCAACAGCCGGGTGGCCATCGGCAGATGGGCGGTCAGACGGCCGGCGTAGTCGACCTGGCAGCGAGCGATCACTAGGCGCACCACGCGAGGGTAGGACAAGCATGGCGATACTGTGCGCATGGACCCCGTTCAGCGTGTCAGCTCGCGTGAGGTGTACCGGAACAACTGGATGACCGTCCGCGAAGACGCCGTCCGGCGGCTCGATGGTTCCGAAGGGATCTACGCGGTCGTCGACAAACCCACGTGCGCCATCATCATTCCCTACGACGGCACCCGGTTTCACCTGGTCGAGCAGTTCCGCTACCCGATCGGACTGCGGCGCTGGGAGTTCCCCATGGGCTCCGCCCCCGATCTGGCCGACGTCCCGGCGCCCGAACTCGCCGCCCGCGAACTGCGCGAGGAGACCGGGCTGCTCGCGGGTTCGATGACCGACCTCGGCGTGACCGACGTCGCCGCCGGCTTCTCGAGCCAGCGCGGGCGCGTGTTCCTGGCCACCGACCTCACCCAGGGTGACACCCAGCGCGAGGTCGAGGAGCAGGACATGCGGACGGCGTGGCTCGAACGTGACGAGTTCGAAAAGATGATCGCTTCGGGTGACATCACCGACGCGCAGACGCTGGCCGCCTACGCGCTGCTGCTCGTGCGCGAACGCGCGTCCTGAGCGCGGGGGTGCGCGCTCAGTCGGGCCACACCGGGGAGCGTTTCTCCAGGAAGGCCGCCATCCCCTCACGAGCACCCGGAAGCTGCGACGCCGCGGCCATCACCTCCAGCGCCAGGGCATAGGCGTCGGCCTCGGGCCGGTCCAGCTGCGCGTAGAGGGTCTGCTTCCCCAGCGCCTTGCTCGCCCGGCTTCCCCTGGTCGCTCGCGCCAGCAAGGAGGCGACGGCCTCGTCGAGCGACACGTCCGGGACCACGCGGTTCACCAGCCCCCAGTCCAGCGCGGTCGCGGCGTCGACGACGTCGCCGGTGAGCGCCAGTTCCATCAGCCGCTTCCGCCCGATCGACCGGGCCACCGGCACCGCGGGGGTGTGACAGAACCAGCCGCCCTTGCCGCCGGGCAGGGCGAACCCGGCGGACTCCGCGGCGACGGCGAGGTCGCAGGAGGCCACCAGCTGGCAGCCCGCCGCGGTCGCGAGCCCGTGCACCCGCGCGACGACGACCTGCGGCACCGACTGCATCGTGCCCATCAGGTCCGTGCACAGCCGCAGCAGTTCACGCACGGACACCAGATCACGCGCGGCGACGTCGCCGAAGTCGTGTCCCGCGGAGAACACCGGCCCGGCGCCCGCCAGGACGATTCCGGTGGCGTCGGTCTCGCCTGCCTCGCGGAAGGCCGCGAGCAGTTCGGCGAGGTGGTCCGCCGACAGCGAGTTCCGCCGCGCGGCGCGGTTCATGGTGATCGTGACGGTGTCGCCGTCCCGTTTCACGAGGATGTGCTCGTACTCGGCCATGCTTCGACGGTAACCGACCGGAACGTCCGGCGATACGAATCGGGTCCGACGCCGACTTCAGCCCGGAGCCGTCGCCGCAGGTTGGCGGCGGTGCCGAGCCCGGAGCGCTGCGCGACCCGCTCCACGGGGAGTTCGGTCGTCTCCAGCAGCCGCCGTGCGAGCCGCACCCGCTGCGCGCGCAGCCAGCGTCCCGGCGTCACGCCGGTGGCCGCCGCGAACTCGCGGTGGAAGGTCCGTTCGCTCAGCCCGGCGTGACCGACCAGGTCGTCGACCCCGATGTCTTCGGCGATCCGCTCCAGCGCCCAGTCCATTGTGGACGAGACGCTCGGCCGCGACGGCTTGGGCGGCAACGGGTTGTCGACATACTGTCGCTGGCCGCCCTCCCGCGCGGGCGGCATCACGAGCCGCCGGGCGAGGGCGGCCGCGACCTCGGCGCCGTGCTCGCGTCGCACCAGGTGCAGGCAGAGGTCCAGCCCGCCGACCACCCCGGCGGACGTCAGGACGGCACCCTCGTCGGTGAACAGGACGTCCCGCTGGACGACGGCGTCGCGAGCGGCGGTTTCCAGCGCGTCCAGCAGCCGCCAGTGCGTGGTGACGGACAGACCGTCGAGCAGCCCCGCGGCGGCGAGGGTGAAGGCCCCGGAACACAGCGACGCCACGGTGATCCCGGCCCGGTGCGCCTTGCGCAACGCGGCGACGGCGGCCGCGGGCACCTCGGCATGCGGATCGACCCTGCCCGGCACGAGGACGAGATCACAGCCCGCGAGCCCGCTCAGCCCGTGCGTCGCCTCGACCTGGCCGAACGGATGACTGGAGACCCGTCCGCGGCCGGGCGCGCACAGCCGGACCTCGAAGGGACCGATGCCGCTGTCGGTACGGTCCACACCCCAGACCTCGCCGATCACGCCCAGGTCGAACGACCGGCTGCCCGGCAGGAGGAGCACACCCACGGTTCGCATGGCAGAAAAGTACCGCATCGCGCGCCTTCTGCCACTCCCCTGCGCCGGGGAAAGAGCCGAAACTCGAAGCCATGACCACTGAAACCAAGGCCCTGCTCGTGATCGACGTCCAGCGCGGCTTCGACAAGCCCGTCTGGGGCCCGCGCAACAACCCCGGCGCGGAGGCCAACATCAAGGCGCTCGTCGACGCCTACCAGGAGCGCGGGCTGCCGATCGTGCTGGTGCACCACGACTCCGTGAAGCCCGGCTCGTCGCTGTGCCCCGGCCAGGAGGGCAACCACTTCAAGCCCGAACTCGACGGCGTGCGCGCGGATCTGGTGTTCGGCAAGAAGGTCAACTCGGCCTTCCACGGCGACATCGACCTCGACGGCTGGCTGAAGACCCGCGGCATCACCTCGTTCGTGCTCGCCGGGATCCAGACGAACTTCTGCTGCGAGACGACGGCGCGTGTCGGCGGAAACCTCGGCTACGACGTGACTTTCGCGCTCGACGCCACTTTCACCTTCGACCTCGCCGGGCCGGACGGGAGCGTCCTCACCGCCGACGAGCTGGCCAAGGCGACCGCGACGAACCTGCACGGCGGCGGATTCGCCACGGTCACCTCGACGAAGGAGATCCTGAGCGCGCTTTGAGACCCGTCCTTACCGCTCACGACCGCCGAGAGACTGCGCGGCCCGGACACAGGCCGCGTGTCGCGAAAGCCACTTTCGCGACGTCTGATGTCCCGAAAGTGGCTTTCGCGACACGATCACCGGGTAGCGCCCAGGGCGGGCGCCTAAGGCGTGACTCGCGTGATCCGTCTCCGATCACGCATGACCGCCCACCTCACCCGAACACGACACCCTTGGCTCTAGCGACCCACAACACTCACGAGGCCCGACACCTCACGCCCGGTCGATCACCGCCTTGAGGAACCGCCGCGTCCGGTCGTGGTCCGGATCGTTGAACAGTTTGTCCGGCGCGGCGTCCTCCAGCACCTGTCCTTCGTCGAACATCATCACCCGATCCGACACGTCCCGCGCGAACTGCATTTCGTGCGTGACACAAAGGATCGTGATGTCGGTCGACGCCGCGATCTCGTGCAGCACGCGCAGCACGTCGGCGACCAGTTCCGGGTCGAGTGCCGAGGTCACCTCGTCCAGCAGCAGCACGTCCGGCCGCATCGCGAGCGCGCGGGCGATCGCGACGCGCTGCTGCTGGCCGCCGGAGAGCCGGGTGGGATGCGCGTCCTTCTTGTCCGCGAGCCCCACCATTTCCAGCAGTTCGACGGCCCGCGCCTCGGCCTCGTCACGCGGGACGCCGAGCGAGTGGACCGGCGCCTCGGTGATGTTGCGCAGCACGTTCATGTTGGGGAACAGGTTGAACTGCTGGAACACCATGCCGATCCGCTTGCGCACCTCCCGGAGGTACTTTTCGTCGGCGGGCACCAGTTTCCCGCCGCGCTTCTGATGACTCAGGTAGTCACCGCAGACCTCGATGGTGCCGCCGTCGACTTTCTCCAAGGTCATCAGCAGCCGCAGGATCGTCGTCTTCCCGGACCCGCTCGGCCCGATCAGCGAAACGAATTCTCCTGGCGCGACGGTGAAATCGAGGTCCCGCAACACGACGTGGTCGCCGTAGGACTTGACCACCTGCGAGAACCGGATCATCGGGGAATCAACCGTGGGCGGCACGTCGCTCCAACCTTCTCACCAGAATCGAAGCCGGCAGGCTCACCAGCAGGAACAGCACCCCGGCCAGGGTGTACGGCTCGATGACGCGGAACGTCTCGGCACCGACCTCCTTGGCCCTCGCCAGCACGTCGACGACGCCGATCGCCAGCAGCAGCGGGGTTTCCTTGAACATCGAGATCGTGTAGTTGCCGAGTGCGGGCAGCACCCTCGGGACAGCCTGCGGCAGGACGACCGCGGTCCACACGCGAGACCTCGGCAGGTTCAGCGCGGTCGCGGCCTCCCACTGTCCTTTAGGGACAGCTTCGATCCCCGCCCGGTAGACCTCGGCCGCGTAGGTCGCGTAATGCACGCCGAGCGCCACCACACCGGTGACGAACGGCGACATCGTGAACCCTGTCAGCGGCGGCACGACGTAGAAGATCGCGAACACCTGGATCAGCAACGGCGTACTGCGGACGAACTCGATGAACAGCAGGACCGCCTGGGGCAGAACAGGAATCCCCGTCCGGCGGAGCAGCGCGAACACCAGGCCGAGCGCGTACCCGACCACCGAAGCGAGCAAGGTGATATCGACGGTGACGAGAAGCCCTTCCAGCAGAAGAGGAATCGACTTCGCGGCCGCTTCCCAGCTCCAGTCCATCACACACCTCCCGCGATGGCGGTCATCTTGGCCGGAGCGCGGCCGAGGCGCCGGGCCGCGAACCGTTCCAGCAGCCGCATCCCGCCGGTGATCAGCAGCGCGAGCACGAGATAGAGCACGAGTTCGGTGCCGTAGATCCAGCCGAGTTCGGCACCGAACACCGGTCGCAGCAGTTCACCCTGTCGCGCCATCTCCGGAACGGCGATGAACGACAGCAGGGCGGTGCTCTTCAGCAACTGGATGAACAGGTTGTTGAACGGTGGCAGCATTTCCGCGAACGCCTGCGGCAGGATCACCCGCCGCATCCGCTGGACCGGCGTCAGATTGAGCGCGACGGCGCCCTCGAACTGCGCCCGTGGAACGGAATTCACCGCGCCACGGACGATCTCGGCGCCGTAGGCCCCGTGGTTGAGCCCGAGTACCAGGATGCCGGCGAACATCGGCACCAGCTGGAAACCGACCAGCACCGGAAGGACGAAGTACAGCCAGAACAACTGGACGACTTCCGAGGTGCCGCGGAAGATCTCCACATAGACACGGGAAATCCCGCGCACCACGCGGGACGGCGATCTCAGCGCGAGACCGGCGGCCAGTGCGAGCACGACAGTGAGCGCGATCCCGCCGAGCGCGGCGGTGACGGTCGCGGTCAGTCCACTGAGGACGGACGTGATGATGTGCGATACCGAAGACGACATGACGCCGGCCCCGTCACACCGCGCAAAGTTTCTCGGTGGTGACGCCGGCCTTCGGCAGGTTGTCCGCCGAGAACCCGAACGGCGTCACGATCTTGGTCCATTCGCCGCTGTCGTGCAGCTTCTTGAGCTCGGCGTTGAACGCTTCGCGCAGCGGGTTGTCGTCCTTGCGGAAGACGAACGCGCCGGCGGAGACGACCGGCTGCCCGTTCTTGATCGGATCGAAGCCCGGAGTCACCTCCGCCGCGGCACCGGGGCTCTTCGCGAGGACGTCCTTGAGGGAGATGTCGGTGAGCGCGGCGCAGTAGACCCGGCCGTCGGTGACCGCGCGGAGCATGTTGTCCTGCGAATCAAGGGTGACGATCTGGTCCTCGGCGACCCCGGAGTCGGTGGCGTACCCCTTCTCCACCGCCGCCGAGAGCACGGCGACCTTGACCTTCTTCGCCGCGATGTCCTCGAACTTCCTTATCTGCTGCGGATTTCCCTTGGGTACCAGCAAAGCGGTCAGCGCCGAGTAGTCGGGGATCGAGAAGGCCGCCGCGTCGCACCGCTCCTTCTTGATGTTCATCCCGGCCGCGACGAGGTCGTATTTCCTGGCGTTGAGCGCGGGGATCAGCTGGTCGAAGGAGACCGCTTCGGCTTCCACGTTGTCGATGCCCATGGCCTTGAAAACGGCGCGGGCGACTTCGGGCGCCTCGCCGGTGACTTTGCCGCTCTGGTCCGTGAATCCGTACGGCGCCTCGTTCGCGATACCGAGTTTGATCTTCTTCGCGTCCTTGGCCGCCTGCAGCGCGTCGCCGGAGGACGTCGATGTGCACGCGGACAACAGAACCGGGCCGCCGATCGTCACCGTCCCCAGAACCGCGGACCGCCGGAAGAATTCCCGCCTCGACCACTCGCCGTGCGCCATAGCCGCACCTCTTTTCGATTAATCGGTTAATCGAAACGTAGGTGGGCACCTTTGCGCGGGCAGTGTGAGCGGGTCACGAACCAACCGCCGTTACGGTACCGAGATTTACAGTGACTTTACGTGCTCAGACCGTGGCGCTCCCGCACCAATCCGACAATTCCGTCCATGATGTCGGTGAGCTCGTAGTCCTTCGGCGTGAACACCCTCGCGATTCCCCGCTCCAGAAGGAGCTTCTCGTCGTCGGGCGGGATGATGCCCCCGACGATGACCGGGATGTCGCCCGCGCCCGCGGCCCGCAAGCCGTCCACGACCTGCGGCACGACCTCGAGATGCGAACCCGAGAGCACCGAAAGCCCGACCACGTGCACGCCCTCCTGGACGGCGGCCGCGACGATCTGTTCCGGAGTGAGCCGGATTCCTTGGTAGACCACCTCGAAACCGACGTCGCGGGCCCGCACGGCGACCTGCTCGGCGCCGTTGGAATGCCCGTCGAGGCCGGGTTTGCCGACCAGGATCCGCAGCCGTTCGCCGATCTCGGTGTTCGTCGTCTTGACCCTGTCGCGGACGCGGCGGATCTCCGCGTTGCCCTCGCCCGCGGCCGCCGAAGCGGAAACCCCGGTGGGAGCCCGGTATTCGCCGAACACCTCGCGCAGCGCACCCGACCATTCACCGGTGGTGACCCCGGCGCGGGCGCAGTCGATCGTGGCCTCGAACAGGTTTTCCGACGTCTTCGCGATGGCCTTCAGCTTCTCCAGCGAAGACTCGGCGGCCGCGTTGTCGCGCCGCGTCCGCCATTCCTCGATCGCGGTGACGGCCTGCTTCTCGACGGCGGGGTCGATCGTTTCGATCGCCTTGGCGCCTTCGGCCTGCAGCGGGGAAGGCTCCGTGGTCTCGAACTTGTTGACCCCGACGAGGATCCGCTCGCCGTTCTCCATCCCGCGCCGGAGCTCCGCGAGCGAGGCGACCAGCTGCGACTTCATGTAGCCACTCTCGACGGCGGTGACAGCGCCACCGAGATCCTGCACCCGCGCGATCTCCTCGCGCGCACCCGCCATGATCTCGTCGACCTTGGCCTGGATCACGTGCGAGCCGTCGAAGATGTCCTCGTACTCCAGCAGGTCGGTCTCGAACGCCAGCACCTGCTGCATCCGCAGCGCCCACTGCTGATCCCACGGCCGGGGCAAGCCGAGCGCCTCGTTCCAGGCGGGCAGCTGGATCGCGCGGGCCCTGGCGCCGCGGGAAAGCGAGACCGCGAGCATCTCCAGCACGATGCGCTGGACGTTGTTCTCCGGCTGGGCCTCGGTCAGGCCGAGCGAGTTGACCTGGACGCCGTAACGCAGCCGCCGCGCCTTGGGGTCCGTGACGCCGTAACGCTCACGGGTGATCTCGTCCCAGAGCGCGGTGAACGCGCGCATCTTCGACATCTCCTCGACGAACCGCACCCCGGCGTTGACGAAGAACGAGATCCGCGCGACCACCTTGGCCATGTCTGCCTGCTCGACCTGCCCGGAATCCCGGACCGCGTCGAGGACGGCGATGGCGGTGCACAACGCGTACGCGACCTCTTGCGTCGGCGTCGCGCCCGCCTCCTGCAGGTGGTAGCTGCAGATGTTGATCGGGTTCCACTTCGGCACGTGGTGCACGGTCCACGCGATCATGTCGGTGATCAGGCGGAGACTCGGGCCCGGCGGGAAGATGTAGGTGCCGCGGGAGAGGTATTCCTTGATGATGTCGTTCTGCGTGGTGCCGGTGAGCTTGGCGAGCACCTCGTCCACGTCGCGGCCCTCGGCTTCGGCCTGCTCGCGCGCCACGGAGACGTAGAGCGCCAGCAGCCACATGGCGGGCGCGTTGATCGTCATCGACGTGTTGGCCTCGGCGAGCGGGATGCCGTCGAAGAGCCGTCGCATGTCGCCGATATGGGAGACCGGGACGCCGACCTTGCCGACCTCGCCCTTGGACAGCTGATGGTCGGGGTCGTAGCCGGTCTGCGTCGGCAGATCGAAGGCGACGGAGAGCCCGGTCTGCCCCTTGGCGAGGTTGCGCCGGTACAACTCGTTCGACGCGGCCGCGGACGAGTGGCCCGCGTAGGTCCGCATCACCCAGGGGCGGTCCCGTTCACGGTCCGTGGGATAGGGCACGGTGCACCTCCGGCACTGGACGACCGCCTGAGTGTACCGGCCGGTAACATCGGCCGCCGAGTTGAATCAGACACAGTCGGGTCATTCTCCGGCCATCGAACCCTGACGCTGTCGTGCCTCGTCAACGGCTTTCGCGAGCTTTTCCCGCACCTTCGCCACCTCGCTGACCCCCACCAGGACGACCGGCGGCTTGCGGTCCTTCCCGGAGCCGGCACCGAAGTTCGCCGACGCCCACGCCAGCACGCCGAGCCTGCCGAACGTGATCGTCCCGGTCTTGCCGGGGCCGGGGGTGACGACGGGATCCGCCAGCCCGGCCAGCGCCGCGGACTCCTCCTTGCGGCGGACCAGCGAACTGGTCGCGATCACCCGGCCGTCTGTCACGGCGTAGGTCGTCGAGGCGAGCCGGAGATGGCGGATCAGCGGCCTGCCGACGAGATGGAACACGCCCGCGACGGTGAGCACGACCCACGCGGCCTTGTGGAACGCCGTCTCGTGGTTGGCGGCGAAGAACAGCGTGACGCCACCGAGCAGGAGCAAGCCGATGGGGACGTTGAAATAGTCGCCGGGATTGAAGAGAGGCCTGCGCACCGGCTGCCCGGCCCAGATGACCCGTTCGCCCGGAAGGAGGTCGATCTGCCCCTCGTGCATGGAATCGCACACTACCCGTCCGTGAGGCGGGCGGCAGTGTCCGTTCGTCGGTGAACTTTCGGGCCGAACGGACCTAGCGGGCCTCCCGCTGGGCGGAAGCGATCAGGTCGCGGACCACCGTCGGATGCTCGATGTTGAGCAGTTCCGGATGCTTCGGCTCCAGGCCGACGGCGGCCAGGGAGTCCTCCAGCCCGGTCACCGGGCCGATGTCCTTGCGGCCGAGGTTGAAGCCCACCGTCCCGGTGCCGTCCGGGTTCTCGCGGACGTACGGCGGGCCGAGATCCTTCAGGTAGCGCGACGCCGACTGCTTCCCTCTGGTCCAGACCACTACCCGCCGGTCGGTGATCCCGTACGAAACCGTCCGCAACGCGGCGTACCTCAAGGCCGGCCGCGCGAAGAAGGCGACGGCGACCAGCACCAGGACCAGCCAGAGGAAGAGCGAGAACCCGTTGCGCACGCCGAAGAAGACGGCGAGCCCGAAGAACAGGACCGCGGGCACCAAGATCACGTCGGCCTTGGCCAGCAACGGAATCCGTTTCGGACTCCCGGACCACAACAGGCGCTCGCCGGGCAGCAGATCGGCGTTGAGCCGGTCCATGGTGCTACCTCCCCGAATGCTGCGCCGTGGCGATCAGGTCGCGCACCCGGCGCGCGTCCTCGATGCCTGCCAGCCGCGGAAGCGCCGACCCGGCGTCGCGGTTTCTCGTACTCCCCAGGAAACCGGCGGCGAAGCCGTCTCCGCCGAAGCTGATGGTGCCGGTTCCGTCCGGACGCTCCGCCAGTTGCGGCGGCCCCAGGTCACTCAGGTACCGCGACAGGACATCGGCTCCCTTGCGCCGGACCACGACGCGCCGATCGGTCACGACGAACGAACTCGCCCGCGCCTTGAGGTACCGGTTGACCCCCTGGCCGATCCAGAGCAGCACGATCACCGTCGGGATCGTGTAGGCGATCATCGACACAGACGCCCGATTCGCCGGGTAGAAGAAGAAGCCGATGAACAGCAGCCCCGGCACGAGGACCAGGTCGCTCTTCTCGACGATCGGAACGGTGCGCGACGCGCCCTCCCAGAGCAGGCGCTCACCGGGCAGCAGCCCGGCATCCCCCAGATGCATGAGCCGGACGATAAGCCCGCTTCCTCCCGCCGACCAGGGCTTTGCCGGAATCGTGACCGGCGGCTGTGACCGAAATCCGCGAGACTCGCCCGCATCCGGCGGCTAGCGTGTGTGACCGTGACGTGGAGTTCGTACAGCAGCTATCTGATCATCGTCGTCCTGATCGTCCTCGCGCCGGGACCGGACACGATGGTGATGCTCAAGAACTCGCTGTCCGGCGGCACCCGCGGCGGATTTCTCGCCACGGCGGGGATCTTCGTCGCCAACTCCGTCCAGGGCACCGCCGCCGCGCTCGGCCTCGGCGTCGTCATCGCGCAGTCGCAGCCGGTGTTCGTGACGCTCAAGTGGGTCGGCGCCGCCTACCTGGTCTTCCTCGGCATCCAGGCGCTGCGCGGCGCGTGGCGGGGCGACTACTCCGGCGTCGCGGCGGCGAAGCAGCAACGGACGAGCGGGTTCCGGCGCTTCCGCGAAGGCTTCCTCTCCAACATCACCAACCCGAAGGTCCTCGTGCTGTACCTGTCGGTGCTGCCGCAGTTCCTCGACCCGGTGACGACTTCGGCGTGGGACGCGCTGCTGCTCGCGTACACGGTCGCCGTCCTGGGCGCGATCTGGCTGCTGACGCTGCTGTTCTTCGTGCACCGCGTGCGGACCTGGCTGGAACGCCGCAAGGTCCGCCGCGCGCTCGACGGCGTCACCGGCACCGCCCTGGTCGGTTTCGGCGCCGCCCTCGTCCTCGAAAACTAAGCCGCCTTCACGGACTTGCGACCAGAGGTCGTCAGGCCCGGTCGGGTTCGCCCGCGACGCGCTCGATCCGGGCACCGAGGCGGTTCAGGTTCTCCACGAAATGCGGGTAGCCGCGGTCGATGTGGAAGACGTCCCAGACCTCGGTGACGCCGTCCGCGCACAGCCCGGCCAGCACCAGCCCGGCACCGGCGCGGATGTCGGCGGCCCACACCGGAGCGCTCGAAAGCTTCTCCACACCGCGGACGACGGCGTGGTGCCCGTCGGTCCGCGCGTCGCCGGAAAGCCGCATCATCTCTTCGATGAAACGGAACCGGGCCTCGTAGATGTTCTCCGTGATCATCGAGGTGCCTTCGGAGACCGCCGAGAGCGCCACCGCGAACGGCTGCAGGTCGGTCGCGAAGCCGGGGTACGGCAGCGTCACCCAGTCGACCGCCTTCGGGCGCTCGTTCTGGACGATGCGGAAGCCCTTGTCGTCGAACGTCTCGACCTCGGCACCGGCCAGGCGGAGCTTGTCGAGGACGAGGTCGAGGTAGTGCGGGTTGACGCCGCGGACGGTCAGGTCACCCCTGGTCATCGCGGCGGCGAACGCCCAGGTCGCGCCGACGATCCGGTCGCCGATCACGCGATGCTCGGTGGGGTTCAGCTTCTCGACGCCCTCGACGGTGAGGGTCGAGGTGCCCGCGCCCTCCACCTTCGCGCCCATCTCGGTCAGCATCTTGCAGATGTCGACGATCTCGGGCTCACGCGCGGCGTTGTCGATGACCGTGGTGCCCTCGGCGAGCACGGCGGCCATCAGGATGTTCTCGGTGGCGCCGACGCTCGGGAAGTCCAGCCAGATCTGCGCGCCGTGCAGGCCGTCGGCCTTCGCCACGACGCAGCCGTGCTCGATGGTGCTGGTGGCGCCCAGCTTGCGCAGGCCGTTCTGGTGCATGTCCAGCGGCCGCGAGCCGATGGCGTCGCCGCCCGGCAGCGCCACGACGGCCTGCTTGAGCCGCCCGACCAGGGGACCCAGCACGCAGACCGACGCGCGCAGCTTGCCCATCGCCGCCGAATCGGCGCGGTGCGACAGCTCGGCCGGAGTGGTGATCTTGGCGGTGTCGCCGTCGATGACGACGTCGCAGCCGACGCTGCGCAGGACGTCCGCCATCAGGGGGACGTCGAGGATCTGGGGGCAGTTCGTGATGGTCGTCGTACCCTCGGCCAGCAGTGCCGCGGCCATCAGTTTCAGGACGCTGTTCTTGGCCCCGACCACGTCGACCTCGCCGACCAGCCGTGCTCCGCCGTGCACGTCGAAGTGCTCGCTCATGGGCGCCAATCATGCCCTCTCGCCCGGATTTGCCTTACGCCGGGCCGGTAGAGTCGGCTTCATGGTCGTTCGCATCAACCGCGTGTACACGAAGGTCGGCGACAACGGCACCACGGCGCTCGGCGACGGCTCCCGCGTGCCGAAGACTTCGCCGCGGCTGGCCGCGTACGCCGACGTCGACGAAGCCAACTCCGTCATCGGGCTCGCGCTCGCGATGGGCGGATTGTCCGAGGAAATCACGCAGGTGCTGTGTGGAGTACAGAACGATCTCTTCGACGTCGGCGCGGATCTGTGCGCGCCGATCGTGGAGAACCCGCCGTACGAACCGCTGCGGATCACCGAGCGGTACATCGAGCGGCTGGAAGGCTGGTGCGACGAGTTCAACGAGCGCGTGCCGAAGCTGACGTCGTTCATCCTGCCGGGTGGCACTCCGGGGGCGGCGTTCCTGCATCAGGCCCGCACGGTCGCGCGGCGGGCGGAGCGCTCCGGCTGGGCGCTGTTCGAGGCCGAACAGGCCACCACGAACCAGCTGGCGATCAAGTACCTGAACCGGCTTTCGGATCTGCTGTTCATCCTGTCGCGACTGGCGAACCCGGACGGCGACATCCTGTGGCAGCCCGGCGGCGCGAGCTGACCGAAGCGATTCGGCACCTGCTCGTGGCAGGTGCCGAATCGCGTGACGGGGTCTGGTTCAGCCCTGTTCCTGTGCCGCCCAATAGCGCTCGAGGTCGACGTCGGGCGTGCCGTCCTTGCCCGGATCGATCGCCTTCATCGTGATCGTGTCCTCCAGGGACACGGACTCGGGAAGGTGGCTCCAGCGGTTCGTGTCCTCGCTCTGAGTCATGGAGCGAGAATAGACGCGGATCACGTCCGGAGCCCGGTAGAAATGCCGGTTCGTGATGATCCCATGTTTCCGTGTGACCGTCAGAGACCCCACGAAGCCCGGAGCGCGGCGAGAGCGTCATGGAACCCTGGGAAGGTCTTCTTCACGCAACCAGGGTCGTCCAGCGTGATCCCCGGCGTACGCAGCCCCGTGACACTGAACGCCATCGCGATCCGGTGATCCCGACGGCACTTCACCAAAGCTCCCGTCGGCACACCGGGCTGGATCTCGATCCAGTCCCGCCCGGTCTCGACCGGGATACCCATCGCGCGCAGGTTCTCCTCGCACGCCGCCAGCCGGTCGCATTCCTTGATCCGCGTGTTGTAGACGTCCTCGATCCGCACCGGCCCGTCCGCGAACGGGGCGATGGCCGCGAGCGTCGGCACGGTGTCGGAGATGTCCCGCATGTTCACGGTGACGCCGCGCAGCCCGCCCGTCCCGGTCACGGTCACGGCGTCCGGGCCCACCTCGACGTCCGCACCCATCTGGCGCAGGACCTCGACGAAGGCCAAGTCTCCCTGCAGGGCGCCGTCGCCGAGGCCCGGCACGGTCACCGACTGCCCGGTCAACGCCGCCGCCGCGAAGAAGTAGCTCGACGTCGAAGCGTCGGGCTCGATCTCGTAGCGGCAGGCCCGGTACGGCGTGGGCGGCACGACGAACGTGTCGCCGTCCCGGACGACCTCGACGCCGAAGCGCCGCATCATCGCGATGGTGATCTCGACGTAGGGCACCGACACGAGATCGGTGACGGTGATCCGCAGTCCCTCCGCGGTCAGCGGCCCGACCAGCAGCAGCGCGGTCAGGAACTGCGACGACAGCCCCGCGTCCAGCGTCAGTTCGCCGCCCTTGATCCCGTCGGCCCGCACCACCAGCGGATGGTGGCCGGGCGCACCTTCGAAAGTCAGGTCGACGCCCAGTTCGAGCAAAGCGTCGGTCAGCGGCCCCAACGGCCGGGCGCGCATCTGCTCGGAGGCGTCGAAGCGGAAGGTCCCGTGGCCGGCGGCGGCCAGGGCGGGCAGGAAACGCGCGGTGGTGGCGCCGTCGCGGCAGAAGACGTCGGCATCGTCGACAGCGGGGCCCTCGGGCCTGCCGGAAATGGTCCACTCCGAATCGGAACGGGACACCTCATAGCCGAGCTTCAGGAGGCCTTCGGCGAAGCCCTCGGAGTCATCCGAACGCAGTGGCCTGCTCAGCACAGTCGTGCCGTGGGCGGCGGCCGCGAGGAACAGGCCTCGGGCGGTGATCGACTTCGAGCCGGGGATGTCGACGATGGTCACGGAGCGAGCATACGGCGTGCTCGAACTCCGAACTCACGTGCTTGAAGGCGGGACTCGCGTGCTTGAAGGCGGAACTCAGGAAGCGCGCGGGAGGCGGCGGCCGGGTGGGGCCGATTCGAGCCAGGAAAGGAAGCCGGTGAGGGCGCCGGGGCCCATCGCGATCTCGATCGCCTCCTGCGTGGCGGACTCACACCGCAGGACGATCGAACCTTCGGGGACGGCGTACGCCTCCGTGCCGGAGGGGTCGCGCCGGTCCGCGATCTCCATGCTCGCCCGCTGGAAGACCCGGTCCGGGCCGGTCCGCAGGCTCCACACGCGGAACCAGACGAACTCGTCGCCCTCGTAGCGGCCCAGCCCCAAATGCCAGCTGGACCGCGCTTCGTCCGGACGCCACCGCAGCGCGACACTCACGCCACCGCCGCGGCGCATCCGGACCCATCGCAACGCGTACCAGGCCACGACGACGGCCAGGATGGTCAGGGCCCCGAGAACTCCCACGGCGATTTCCACGGCCCGGCCCCTGCCCGTCGCCCGGTCAGACCGACTGACCGGCCGCGCGAAGCTGGGCGGTCGCCCTAGCCCGCTCTTGCTCGTCTTCGCCGCCCAGCGCCTTCTTGGCCGCCTCGACGTCGATCTCGTCCGAAAGCTCGGCGCTCTCGGCGAGGATGCTCACGCCGGTCGCGGTGACCGACAGGAAGCCGCCGTGCACCGCGGCGCAGACGGTCTCGCCGTCGGTGGTCGTCACCTTCACGATGCCGCCCTCGACGAGCTGACCCAGAACCGGCTCGTGACCGGCCATGATGCCGATCTCGCCCTCGGTGGTCTGGGCCACCACGAACGTGGCGGTACCGGACCAGAGACGGCGCTCGACGGCTACCAGCTCGACAGAAATCTCAGCCACGTAGCTTCCCTTCACCTCAGGTGCTGCCACCGAGTGTAATAGTCAAGGTTCCCTCTATGCGAACGGCGGGATCAGCGTCCACAGTAGACACTGATCCCGCCGCTCATCGGAACATCACTTCTTGGTGATTTCCTTGTACTTCTTCTCGAGGTCTTCGAGGCCACCGATACCCAGGAACGCCTGCTCCGGGTAGTGGTCGAAGTCGCCCTTGGTGATGCGGTCGAAGGACTCGATGGTCTCCGACAGCGGCACGGTCGAGCCGGGGATCTGCGTGAACGCCTCGGCGACCAGCATGTTCTGCGACAGGAACCGCTCGATGCGGCGCGCGCGCTGAACGGTCAGCTTGTCCTCTTCCGACAGCTCGTCCATACCGAGGATCGCGATGATGTCCTGCAGTTCCTTGTACTTCTGCAGGATCCGGATGACCTCGGAGGCCACGCGGTAGTGGTCCTCACCGACGATGGCCGGGTCCAGAATGGTCGACGTCGACGCCAGCGGGTCCACCGCCGGGAAGATGCCCTTCTGGAACACGCCACGCGAAAGCTCCGTGGTGGCGTCCAGGTGGGCGAACGTCGTCGCCGGGGCCGGGTCGGTGTAGTCGTCCGCGGGGACGTAGATCGCCTGCATCGAGGTGATCGAACGACCACGGGTCGAGGTGATCCGCTCCTGGAGCTGACCCATCTCGTCCGCCAGCGTCGGCTGGTAACCCACGGCCGAAGGCATCCGGCCCAGCAGGGTCGACACCTCGGAACCGGCCTGGGTGAACCGGAAGATGTTGTCGATGAAGAGCAGCACGTCCTGGTTCTGCACATCGCGGAAGTACTCCGCCATGGTCAGCGCGGACAGCGCGACCCGCATACGGGTGCCCGGCGGCTCGTCCATCTGACCGAAGACGAGGGCGGTGTCGTTGATGACGCCGTCCTCGGACATCTCCAGGAAGAGGTCGTTGCCCTCACGGGTGCGCTCGCCGACACCGGCGAACACCGAGGTACCACCGAAGTTCCGGGCGACACGGGTGATCATCTCCTTGATGAGCACCGTCTTGCCGACGCCGGCACCGCCGAACAGGCCGATCTTGCCACCCTCGACGTACGGGGTCAGCAGGTCGACGACCTTGAGGCCGGTCTCCAGCATCTTCGTCTTGCCTTCGAGCTGGTCGAAGGAAGGCGGGTTGCGGTGGATGCCCCAGCGCTCGAGGTCCTCGCCGTAGCCGGGCTCGTCGAGGCACTCGCCGAGAGCGTTGTAGACGTGGCCCTTGACCTTGTCGCCGACCGGCACCGTGATGGGGCCGCCGGTGTCGGTGACCTCGGCACCACGCACCAGGCCGTCCTGCGGCTGGAGCGAGATGGTGCGGACGAGGTTGTCACCGAGGTGGCTGGCGACCTCGAGGGTCACCGTCTTGCGCAGCTGCTCGAACTCGATTTCGACCTTGAGCGCGTTGAACTGGTCGGGAACGGAACCGCGCGGGAATTCGACGTCGACGACCGGGCCGGTCACCGAGACGATGCGCCCCTTGGCACGGGCTTCAGTACTGGTCATCAGTCATCACTTCCTGCTGCGGTGAGAGCGTTCGCCCCACCGACGATTTCGGAGATCTCCTGGGTGATCTGCGCCTGGCGGGCCTGGTTCGCCTCCCGCGTCAGCGTGTTCACCAGATCGTTCGCGTTGTCCGACGCCGCCTTCATCGCGGTACGGCGAGCGGCGAGTTCGGACGCGGCCGACTCGAGCATCGCCGCGAAGATCCGCGTGTTGATGTACTTCGGCAGCAACGCGGAGAGCAGCTTTTCGGCACTGGGCTCGAACTCGTAGCTCGGGAGCAGGCTTTCGGGCTTCTCCTCGCCGTCCTCGGTGTACTCGACCTCGAGCGGCGCGACGCGCTTGGCGGTCGGCCGCTGGGTGAGCATCGAGACGAACTCGGTGTAGACGACGTGGATCTCGTCGACACCCAGGATGCCGTCGGCGTTGCCCGCCTCGTCGTCGGCGCCGTTCAGGAACGACTCGACGATGAGCTCACCGGCTGTCGAGGCGTTGACGTAACCGGGCTGGTCGGAGAATCCCGTCCAGCCTTCGGTCACCTCGCGGCCGCGGAACCGGTAGTAGCTCAGGCCCTTGTTGCCGGTCACGTACAGCACCGGCTCCTTGCCCTGCTCACGCAGCAGCATCAGGAGCTCCTCGGTCGCCTTCAGCACGTTGGAGTTGTACCCACCGCACTGACCCTTGTCGCTGGTGATCACGAGGACCGCCGCGCGCTTCGGGTTGGGACGCTCGACCAGCAACGGGTGGTCGAGGTTGGCCGAGGCACCCGCCAGGGCCGAGAGCACGTTCGTGATCTCGTCCGAGTAGGGCCGTGAAGCCGCGACCTTCGCCCGCGCCTTGGTGATGCGCGCGGTGGCGATGAGCTCCATCGCCTTGGTGATCTTGCCGATGGACTTGGTCGCCTTGATACGCGACCGGAGTTCACGGAGTTGTGCGGCCATGGACTACCAGCTCACTTCTTCGGCGCGGGCTTGTTGACCTTGACGGTCTCCTGCCCGACCTTCTCGGCGTCCATCGCGTCGGAGACCTCGACCAGGCTCTTGCCCTCGGAGGTGGTGAACTCCTTCTTGAACTCGTTCACCGCGTCGACCAGCCCGGAAGCGGTCTCCTTGGAGAACTTGCCCGACTCGCGGATGTCCTTGAGGAGCTCGCCGTGCTTGCGACGGGCGGAGTCGACGAACTCGTCACGGAAGCGGCGCACGTCCTCGGTCGGGACCGTGTCGAAGTGACCGTTCGTGCCGAGGTACACCGTGACGACCTGCTCCTCGACCGGGATCGGGGAGTACTGCGGCTGCTTGAGCACCTCGTACAGGCGGGCACCACGCTCGAGCTGCGCCTTCGACGCGTCGTCGAGATCCGAGGCGAAGGCCGCGAAGGCCTCCAGCTCGCGGTACTGCGACAGGTCGATACGGAGCGAACCCGAAACGTCCTTCATCGCCTTGACCTGCGCGGCACCACCCACGCGGGAAACCGAGATACCCACGTCGATGGCCGGGCGCTGACCGGCGTTGAACAGGTCCGACTGGAAGAAGCACTGACCGTCGGTGATCGAGATGACGTTGGTCGGGATGTACGCCGACACGTCGTTCGCCTTGGTCTCGATGATCGGGAGACCGGTCAGCGAGCCCGCGCCCAGCTCGTCCGAGAGCTTGGCGCACCGCTCGAGGAGACGGGAGTGCAAGTAGAAGACGTCGCCGGGGAAGGCTTCACGGCCCGGCGGGCGACGCAGCAGCAGCGAGATCGCGCGGTACGCGTCGGCCTGCTTGGTCAGGTCGTCGAACACGATGAGGACGTGCTTGCCCTCGTACATCCAGTGCTGGCCGATGGCCGAGCCGGTGTACGGCGCGATCCACTTGAAGCCCGCCGAGTCCGACGCGGGGGCCGCGACGATGGTGGTGTACTCCATCGCGCCGGCGTCCTCGAGGGACTTCTTCACGGCGGCGATCGTGGAGCCCTTCTGGCCGACCGCGACGTAGATGCAGCGAACCTGCTTCTTCGGGTCGCCGGTCTCCCAGTTGGCCTTCTGGTTGATGATCGTGTCCACCGCGACGGCCGTCTTGCCGGTCTTGCGGTCACCGATGATCAGCTGACGCTGGCCACGGCCGATCGGGGTCATCGCGTCGATCGCGGTGATACCGGTCTGCAGCGGCTCGGCCACCGGCTGGCGCTCGACCACCGAAGCGGCCTTGACCTCCAGCGGGCGACGCTCGGTGGTCTCGATCTCGCCGAGGCCGTCGATCGGGGCGCCCAGCGGGTTCACGACGCGGCCGAGGTAGCCCTCGCCGACCGGAACCGAGAGGACCTGACCGGTCCGCTTGACCTGCTGGCCTTCGACGACGGTCTCGAAGTCACCGAGGATCGCGGCACCGATGGAGCGCGCGTCCAGGTTCAGCGCGACACCGAGGACCCCGCCGGGGAACTCGAGCAGCTCGTTGGCCATCGCCGAGGGAAGGCCCTCGACGTGAGCGATACCGTCACCGGCGTCGATGACGACGCCAACCTCTTCCCGGCTCACGTCCGGGGCGTAACTCGAGACGTAGTTCTCGATCGCGCTACGGATCTCATCCGAGGAGATCGTCAGCTCCGCCATTTCAATCCCGCTCTCGCTTCGTTCGTGCCAGTGTGCAAAGTCGTTGTTATGGGGTTCAGCTGGCCAGCCGGCGACGCAGGGCGTCGATGCGCCCCGCGGTGCTGCCGTCGATGACCTCGTCGCCGACGCGGACGACAAGTCCGCCGCCCAGTGACGGGTCGACCTCGACGTGCAGCGCGAGCTGCCGCCCGTAAAGGGCGTTGAGCTTCTCGCTCAGCCGAGCCTGCTGCTCGTCGGACAGCGCGCTCGCGCTGGTCACCTGGGCGACCGAGCGTTCACGGCGTTCCGCGGCCAGCTGGACCAGCCGCTCGAGGGCGTTGGCGACCCCGCGGCCCTTGGCGCGCAGGACGACCTGCTCGACGAGGGTCTCGGTGACCACGTCCACCTTGTCGGCGAACAAGCCGCGGACCAGGGTCCGCTTCGCCTCGGCGGGAGCGGCCAGGTCGGACAGCGCCCGTTCGAGCTCCGGAGCGCCCGCAACGATACGGGTGACCCGGAACAGCTGGTCTTCGACAGTGTCGATGTTCCCGGACTTCTCCGCACTGGTGAGCAGCGCCGAGCGGCCGAGGGCCTCGAGCCCGTCGGTCAATTCGCGCGGGCTCGACCAGCGGCTGCCCGCCACGGAGTCGAGCACCTGCAGGGCCGGTTCGGAAACCTTGCCCGCGAGGATCCCGCGGACGAGGCCGATCCGGGCTTCGGACGTGGACGAACCGTCGGCGACGGCCCGGCGCAGGCCGATCTCCCGGTCCAGCAGGGCGACGACCGAAAGCAACTCGTCGCCGACCGTCGCCGGGTCAGTACCCGCGGCGGCCAGAACCTCGCCGAGACGATTCTCGGCGAGGTCGAGCGCTTCACGGCTCGCAGCATGCAGCGTCATTCTGGTCTACTTCCCCGCTCCGTTGGAGGCACCAGCGGTCTCCAGCTCGGCAAGGAACCGGTCCACGGTGCCGTGGCGGCGCGCGTCGTCCGCGAGCGACTCGCCGACGATGCGGCTGGCCAGCTCGATGGAGTTACGGCCGAGTTCGGCGCGCAGTTCGGCGATGATCTGCGCCTTCTGGGCCTGCAGCTGAGCCTGGCCCTGGGCGACGATGCGCTGGGACTCGGACTCCGCCTCGGCCCGCAGCTCCGCCTTGATCTGCTCGGCTTCGAGCCGGGCGTCGTCGCGGATCTTCGCGGCCTCGGAACGGGCTTCCGCCAGCTGCGCCTTGTACTGCGCAAGGTTTTCTTCGGCTTCGGCCTGCGCCTTCTCGGCTCGCTCGATGCCACCTTCGATCAACGAGGCCCGCTCTTCGTAGGCCGTCTCGAAACGCGGGACGACGTACTTCTTCAGAACGAACAGCAGCAGAAGGAAGGCGACGAAACCGAGGATGAGCTCGGGAACGTGCGGCACGATCGGGTTGGGCACCTCTTCGGACGCCAACACCAATTCGGTCTTCAGCACAACGTCTCCTTAAGCGATGAGCGAAACTCAGCCCTAGGCGGAGGCGAGGAAGTAAATGACGATACCGATCAGCGCCAGAACCTCGGTCAGCACGAAGGTCGAGAAGGCGATGCTCTGCAGCTTGCCCTGGGCCTCCGGCTGACGGGCGGTGCCGTTGATGACGGCGGCGAAGATGAGACCCACACCGATACCGGGGCCGATCGCGCCGAGGCCGTAACCGATGGCGGCGAGACCCTTGTTGATGCTGACGGCCTCGGCGGCCTGCTGCGCAAGAACGATGTTGCTCACGTGCGTTTCCCTTCAAACTCGGTCCGCGCGACTCACGCGGATCGGGGGCTTTTGGTGTTTCTCAGTGCTCCGACGCCAGCGCGGCGCCGATGTAGCCTGCGGACAGCAGTGCGAAAATGTATGCCTGCAGGACCTGGATGAATGCCTCCAGGAAGGTCATCGCGATGGCGAACAGGAACGCCACCGGAGACGCGACTTTCACGAGGCCTTCGCCATCGGTCAGCAGGAAGCTCCCACCGAGCGTGAAGACCATGATGATCAGGTGCCCGGCGAACATCGCCGCAAAGACTCGGATGGCCAGCGTGGCGGGTGCGATGAAGAACTTCTGCGCGAACTCGATGGTGGAGTACAGCGGCAGCACGAACCCCGGAATACCCGCCGGAGCCAGTTCCTTCTTCAGGTAACCCTTGAAACCGTGGCGCTTGAACCCGACGTAGTGATACACCGGGTAAACGACAAGGAACGCGAGGGCGACCGGGAAGCCGATTCGCGCCATGGTCGGGAACTGGAAGAACGGGATGATCCCGAAGATGTTGTTCACCAGCACGAAGCTGAAGAGACCGAGCACGAGCGGGATGTACGGCTTGAAGTCGGCAGAGCCGATCTGTTCCCGCGCGATGTTGTTGCGGCCGAAGTTGTAAATCGACTCGGCGATGAACTGTCCCTTACCAGGGACGACCTTCAGCCGGCGCGACGACAACATGAAGTAGGTGATGAGGATGATCAGGGAGATGACCACCAGCAACATCGGCTTGGTGAAGCTCAACCAATAGCCGGAGCCGAACAACGGCGGTAGGTTGAAGTCTTTGACGCCAGGCGGCTTGAACTCCGCACCCTCGGCTAGTACCAGCGCGCCCACTGGGCTCCTTCCGGTTCTCCCGGCCGGCGTTCACTCCGCCGGGGGAATCGTCACGATCTGGACTTAACGTACCCGACACGTATCGGGTCGTCGGAGGCGGCCACCCCACGATGTGCTGAACACGGTTTCACGTTCCGCACACGAGGATTCTCGATGCAGTGCCCCCGGAAGACAGACGCCTGCCAGCGGGTGATGAGGGACGATTCAACACCGTCGCCACACTGCTGTTCGGGGTTCGTCATCAGGAGCCGGCAGCCGAGGCCGCCGCCCATACGCGGACCATATCAGCAGGTTCCGACGGCCCGTACAGGCGTACTACATTGCCACCGATCGGCCGAGGACCTAGGTCCCGTCCCAGGTCAGGACCTCGGTCCCGGAATCAGCGGGAAGCGGGGATGATCGTCGGGATCTTGGTCTTGCGGAAGGCCGCGAACTCCACCGCGGCGGCCACGAGAATCGCGACGATCATGGTGACGCCCAGCGCCATCGGGTCGATCGAGGACACTCCGCGGAGCAGGCTCAGCGCCCCGAAAAGGAGGACGATCTTGAGCACGTAACCACCGAGAGCGATCACCATCACGAACATCGGGTCCATCCCCGCGCTGAAGCGCATGAGGCCCAGCGTCGCGAGGGCGGACACGAAGGCGAGCACGCCACCGATGCCCGAGCCGAACAGACCCGGCTGTCCTTTGAGGATGGTGAAGACCACGATGCAGATCAGCACCGCGGGCGGGACCAGCTTCAGGGAAGCCTTCATCATCGCGTTGGCCGCTTGCAGAACCACCTTGGCGTGGGGGTTTTCCTCCGCCTCGACGGTCTTTTCGGTCTCGCTCACAGAAAGCTCCCTGGTCGTCTCAACACGCCAGTGTAGGCGCGTGCGGATCGCGCCTTTCACGCAGTCTGAGTTCTGCCGTTCAGGCGGTCCGGTTCCGCGACCGCAGCCGCGGGATCACCGACACCAGGGTCGCCAGCAGGAAGCCGAATCCGACAATCCAGAAAACCGCGGCGTCGTCGAACAACGTCACCGACACGGCGCCGAACGCGAGCAGGCCCGCCCACAAGTAGATGAGCAGGACCGCGCGGCGCTGCGAGTGCCCGATCTCCAGCAGACGGTGGTGCAGGTGCATCTTGTCCGCGGCGAACGGGCTCTCACCGCGACGGGTGCGGCGGATGACCGCCATGATCAGGTCGAGCAAGGGCACGAACAGCACCGCGGCGACCACGACGAGCGGCGAAAGCAACGCGAGCGCGTCCTTGCCGCTGAACTGCGGGTACGGCACACGGCCCGACGCGGACGTCGTCGCGCCTGCCAGCATGAGGCCGATCATCATCGAGCCCGAGTCGCCCATGAAGATCTTCGCGGGCTGGAAATTGTACGGCAGGAAGCCCAGACAGGCCCCGGCCAGGGTGGCGGCGATGAGGGCGGGCGGGTACGCGCCGACGTCACCGCCCGAAGAGTCGAGCAGGCCGAGCGAGAACGAGCAGGTCGCCGCGGCGGCGATGAAACCGAGACCGCCGGCGAGCCCGTCGAGGCCGTCGACGAAGTTCATCGCGTTGACCATGACGACCACCAGCACGACGGTCAGCAGCGCGCCCTGGTTCTTGTCCAGCACGAGCACCTGGCCGAAGGATCCGTCGCCGCCGCCCCACGGCACCCAGAACGACACCCACTGCACACCGAAGATCACCAGGATCCCCGCGCACATGACCTGGCCTGCCAGTTTCGTCCAGGCGTCCAGCTCGAACCGGTCGTCAAGCGCGCCGATCAGGGAGATGACCCCGGCGGCGAGCAGGACACCCAGCGAGTCGAAGGAGAAGTCGAAGCCCCGGCTCAGCGCGGGCAGCTGGTGCGCGAGCCCCATCGCGGCGGCGACGCCGAGGAAGATGCCGATGCCACCCATCCGCGGGATCGGGGTGACATGGACGTCGCGGGCCCGCGGGTTGGCGATCGCGCCGATCCGGATGGCCACCCGGCGCACCACGCCGGTGAGCAGGAAGGTAACGGCCGCCGCGGTGAGGGCGACGAGGATGTACTCCCGGATCGGGAGGCCTTGCGTAGGAGGCATGGTGCGTTACGCCGCCGAGGTCCAAGTCACTCGAACACGCTACCGCGCCAGGGGGATACGGCAGCCGACGGTCCTAGGCGAGTGACTAGGCCAGCGACTCCGCGGGCACTCCCAGTACTTCCGCGACGGCGGCGCGGCTCACCGCGCCCTCCCGCAGGACGACCGGGTCGTCGCCGGTGAGGTCGACCATCGTCGACGGAACGGGCTCGCCGGACGAGCCACCGTCGAGATAGACCGCGACACTGTCGCCGAGCTGGTCGACCGCTTCCTGCGCGGTGGTGGCCGGCGGGCGCCCGGACACGTTCGCGCTGGAAACCGCCATCGGGCCGACGTCGCGCAGCAGTTCCAGCGCGACCGGGTGCAGCGGCATGCGCAGCATCACCGTTCCGCGTGACTGGCCCAGATCCCACTGCAGGCTCGGCGCGTGCGGGAGAATGATGGAGAGGTCGCCCGGCCAGAAGGCTTCGATGAGCGCGCGGGCCTGCGGCGGCGTGCCGAGCACGAGTCCGTCCACAGTGGACCAGGAACCGACCAGGACGCCGACCGGCATGTCCGGGCCGCGGTTCTTGGCACGCAGGAGCGACTGGACGGCGCCGCCGTCGAACGCGTCCGCGCCGATTCCGTAGACCGTGTCGGTCGGGAGGACGACGAGGCGGCTGGAACGCACCGCGCTCGCCGCCGCGGCGAGCCCGTCGGCCCGTGATTCACGCTTGCTGCAGTCGTACACCGCGCTCATGGGCAGTGAGCGTAGCCCTGCCGCGTTCGGGGCTCGCCAAGGTGCCCGTCGTCGCGCCGCCGGGCGGTGCTCGGGCCGTCCGCCGGTTTCGGGTGTCGCGAAAGCCACTTTCGGGACGTCTGATGTCCCGAAAGTGGCTTTCGCGACGCCAGAGCGGCCAGGGTCGGGCGCGGACCGGTGGGAACGGACGTTGCGAAAGCCACTTTCACAACGTTGAAGGTTGCGAAAGTGGCTTTCGCAACGTCTCCGGTGAGGCCACGCCCCAGCAGGCGAAAGCGGTCACCCGAGCACCTGCGGTCGGGCGATCTCATGTGACTGGTTGGACGACTCGCGGCGGGAACCCGGCCGCCGGCTACGGGTGTCGCGAAAGCCACTTTCGGGACGTCTGTTGTCCTGAAAGTGGCTTTCGCGACACGGTCCGTGGCTGGTTACGTCAGGTGGGGCAACGAGACCTCCTCGTCCCTTCAGCCACCGTCAGAAGGCGAAAGCGGTGCAGAACGACGTCGCCGTCTTCGCCGGGTCGGCGATCGACGTCGCGGTCAGCTTGATCTGCGCGGCGTGGTCACCGCCCGCGGCCCGTTTGGCGTGCGCCGTCGCCGAAGACCGTCCGCCGAACGGAACGGTGGACAGCTCGTTCGGCAGCCGGACCTCCCAGCCCTTCGCGGTGGTGGACGCGCTCAGGCGGTAGGTGTCCGTGTTGTACGGCGCCACCGACCCCTTCGCGTCGCCGGTGTTGAACACCGGGAACGAACAGGTCGCGAGGCCGTTCTTGCCGAACGCGGGCGCCGACGGCCAGAGCGAAACGCCCCTGGCCTGCGAACCCGCGCCGTCGAGCGAGGCCACCGTGACGACGTAGGACAGCACGCCCTTCCGGTCGCGTTCGACGTCCGAGACCAGGAACTTCAGCCGGTTGGCCTGGTCGGTGTACTCGTACTTGCTCGCCGAACCGGTGCCCGCCTTGAACGCGGCGTCGTTGAGCTGGCGGTAGTCGCCGATCGGGATCGGGACCGCGGTCCCGTCCGGCTTCTTGTAGTCGGTCATGCCGATGTCGGCCGGGTTCGCGTCGACGATCCATTCGAACGGCGCGTTGTCCTGGTTCTTCGTCTTCGCGATGATGACGCCGGAATCGGGGGCGAAGGAATCGCTGCCCATCCGGTCGACGACCTCGACGGTGTAATTGTCGTACCCGCCGCCGTCGCAGAACGGATCCTTGGACCGGTCGCATTTCGGCGAAAGGTCCCCGCCGGGCAGCGCGATGTTGATACCGCTGTAGGCACCCTGTCCGGGAAGGACCGAACGCGCGGTGATCCTGGTCGAAACCGGGCCGGTCTTGGCGAGGGAGTTCCGGTCCAGTTTGAGCACGTCTTCAGGGTCGATGATGTCGAGCTTCATCTTGGTGCGCAGCATGTGGTGCGACCCCATCGAACCACCCTGGGTCGCCGGGATCTGCCAGCGCGTGTGCGGTCCGCCGGGGCCGTTGAAGCTGCCGCGGGACATCATCTCCCACGGGCCGGTGTAGGTCCTGGACGGCGGGTTTCCGAACGGGTTGTTGTAGTTGTCGCCGATGCCGAGAATGTGGCTGAATTCGTGCGCGTAAACCGCCTGGCCCGAGCTTTCGGCCTGGGTCGAGGAACCGGTGACCGCGTTCGGCCAGATGCTCGCCGCGGATTTCCACGACGTCCACGGGACATAGCGGGTCGACGCGGCGTTCGGCATTCCCGCGACACCGGGGCCGAATTCGTCGGGCACGTTCCCCGGCTCGCCGAACTTCATCACGCCGAATTCCTGCCAGGTCGCGCTCTCGTCCTGGCCCGCGGAGAGATAGAAGACGAAGTCGAACTGCTTGGAGACGTCACCGACGTCCGCCCGCCAGGCCGCGCCCGCGTCGGCGCGCAGGTCGCGCTTGCAGTTCGCCCCCGGCGGACAGGCGTCGGGCTGGAACTCCATGCCGTACTCGAAGGACTTGCCCGGCAGGCGGTACGGCCCGAACGCGGTCAGGTCGACGCCCAGCCTGCCGCCGGAGTCCTCCATCCAGTACTCGTTGATCGTGTGGCCCTTGTTGATCGCCTGCGGCTTGTTGAGGAAGTCCTGGTAGAACTTCGCGACGTCCGCGCGGGGGATGTTGCTGGCGGCGGGGCCGGGGTTGCCGAACACCGTCGAATGCGTCGGCTGCGTGACGGCGAATTCCTGGTCCGGGTAGTCCGCGAGCACCACGGCGCCCTTGAACGTCCGTTTGGTCGGCTTCAGCGCGGGATCGGCCCAGTTGGTGCCGGGCGGCTTGCGGTAGTCGTCCCACGTCATATGGTCCTGGTTCTCCCAGGTCGAGCCGTCGATCGGGGCGGGCCAGCCCTTCACGGGAGCAGCGGCGGACGCGGGTTGGGCGATCAGGCCCGGCAGCAGCGCGACGCTGGCGAGAACGGCGAGTGTTCTTAGTGGGGCTCGTCGGAGAGACGATCGCATCGGGGTACACCTCCCAGTCGGACCGCCGATGAGGCGGCCGTGATCGACGTTAGGAGGCGGGCTTTGTCCTGGGCACCGCCGGAAGTCGTGAGTCCCGCTAACTATCCTCCGAACGCCCGCGTCCAGTCCTCTGAACGCGGAGTCAGGAGACGCGGAGGGCGGTGACGAACCGCGCCCGGCCTGCCAGGTCCAGGTGGCCCCGCACGTCGGTCAGCACCCGCCGGGCCCGCACCAGCGCCGGGACGGCGGACCCGTGCGTGTCGTCGTGCTCGATCGCCATCCCGCCGGTGGGCCGCAGCAGCCGCGCGGAGGCGGCGATCGCGTGCCGGATCACGGCCAGCCCGCTCTCCTCCGCGAACACCGCCCGCGGCGGGTCGTGCTCGGCGACCTCCGTCGGCACCGGTGTGCCTTCCGGCACGTACGGCGGGTTGCACAGGACCAGGTCGACGAGGCCGTCGAGCTCGGCGAACATCGTGCTGTCCGCGACGTCGCCGGAGTACAGCCGGATGGGCGTGTCGCCCGCGTCGGCGTGGACGTCGGCGTTGTGCCGGGCCCAGGCGAGCGCCTGCGCGTCGATGTCGACGGCGTAGACGACGGCGTCCGGCCGCGCGTGCTGCACGGCCAGCGCCAGCGCGCCGGAGCCGGTGCACAGGTCGACCACCACCGGGTACTCACGCCCGTGCAGCAGCTTGAGGCCCCATTCCAGGAGCAGTTCGGTCTCCGGCCGCGGGACGAACACCCCGGCGCCGACGTTGACCGTGATGTCGCCGAGCGCGGCCCACCCGGTGAGGTACTGCAGCGGGATCCGCTTGGCCCGCTGGTTCACGAGCTGGCCGATCGCGTCGATGACCGGTGGGTCCACCAGCGGCACCATCGGCAGGCGGCCGCGTTCGACGCCGAGGACATGCGAGGCGATCAGCTCCGCGTCCGAGCGCGGTGACGCCACACCGGCTTCGGTGAGAATGCGGGTCGCTTCCATGATGGCGAGGCGCAACGGCTGCCGGTTCACTGGTGTTCCTTCACAGAGTCAAGCCTGACACACGGGGCACGCGTGCCGTGGTCGATACACGCGGGCTCAGGGTATCGATTGCCTCAGCGCACCCGCCACGAGAGCGACGACAACGTCAGCGCCGCTTCGGCCACCCGCCGCGCGAGGTCGGTCTGGAGGCTCTTCGTCGCCGAAGTGATCCACTCGTCGACGTTCCGTACACCGACATCGCGGTACTCGACGGCTTGAAGCAGCATCTCCAGCTTGTCTGCGTCGCGTGCGTACAGCGCCTCCGGGCTCTCTGCGGCTTCGTACTCGTCGACCGCGTCGCGGACCGAGTCACGCGCCGCACCGGAGAGCGCCGACGTCTGCGCGGCGGTGATCGCCCGCGGGTCCGGCTTCTCGACGAAACCCTTGATCGTGTGCGGGAGGTCGCCGGTCCGCGTCTCCTGCGTGTCGTGCCAGAGCGCGAGATACGCCGCCCGAGCCGGGTCGGCGCCACCCTCGGCCGCCAACAGGCCTGCCAGCTGCGCGACGCGCGTGGTGTGCTCGGCGACCGATTCGGGATCGCGGACCCCGGCCTGCCACCATCCGGCCCGCCGGATCCGCTTGAGTACACCCAGTTCGAACCCGAACCTGGCCAGGGCTTCCACAGTTCTCCTACGCGTCGACGGCGATATGCCAGCCAAGTGTCCTCCGGCCTGTCACCCTGCTTCGAGAGGGCACGAACTGATCACCCTCCGGAATCTCTTAAGGTGACGCGAGTGAAGATCCGGGAAATCAGACTGACCCTGGGCGTGTTTTTCGCCGCACTCGGGGTGCTCCTTGTCCGTTTCCTGGTTCCGCGCCCGATCGGCATGGCGGATAACGGCGACGGCTGGCGCATCCTGTGCCAGCTCGGCGCTCGCGAGCTCGACAGGCCTTCGGAGTACTTCGTCCGCTTCTCCTACGGCACCGCGCCCGCCTGCAACAGCGGATACATCTCCAGCCAGAGCTGGATCGACAAGATCGCCAGCGAGATCGGGCAGCTGCTCGGCTCGTCCGCGATCCTGAATCTGCTGGTCCTCGGCGTGCTGGGCTGCCTGCTGGTCGCGGGCGGGATCGCCGCGATCGTGGTGGGCCTGCGCCTTTCGGTCCGCGACAGCGTCATCGCCACGGCCGCGCTACTGCTGGTCGCGGCGGACTCGGCCTTCTTCGGGTACTTCGCCTCGGTGCTGAGCGAAGGCGCCGCCTTCGTCGGGATGCTCCTGCTCGCCGGCGGGCTCCTGCTGATGCACCGCACCGGGCCGTGGCGCTACACCGGGGCCGCGGTCACCGTGCTCGGCGCGATGATCGGGATCAACGCGAAGTCGCAGACGCTGCTGCTGATCCCGCTGTTCGCGCTCGCGCTGCTGTTCGTCCGGCCCGCGGGCAGCCGCGGCCTGGCCCGCTGGGCGCTGCCGCTGGCGGTGCTCGCCGTCGTCGGCACGGGTACCGCGCTGGTGCAGGGAGCGGGCGACTCGGCCAACGCGGAGTACCGCGAGGCCAACATGTACCACGTCGTGTTCAACGGGATCGTGGACGGGAAACACGACACCGCCGGCGACCTCGCCGCGCTGGGCCTCCCGCCGGAGTTCGCGAAGTACGTCGGCACCGGCTGGTGGAGCGCGAACGCGGCCTGGCGCGACCCCGCGTACGGCCAGTACCGCGACAAGATCAGCCGCCGCAACGTCGCCCAGTACTACCTGGACCACCCGGTGCGCGTGGTCGAGATGCTGCACAGGTCCGCGCAGGAGACGCTGACCGCGCGGGTGCCGAACCTCGGCAGCTTCGGCGAGCACGCCGGGCAGCCGCCGCTCGCCAAGGAGTACCGGATCCCGGTCCTGTCCGGGATCACCGGCTGGATCGCCCCGCTGGGACTGTTCGCCCTGCTGCCGATCTGGCTGCTCATCGGCTGGGCGGGACTACGGGCCTTCCGGAACCGCACCGGACGCCGCGACGTCGGCATCGTGGTGCTCATGTTCCTGCTGTTCGCGATGGGCCAGATCCTGGTCTCCGGTCTCGCGGAAGGCATCGAGAACGTCAAGCACCAGCAGCTGACGATCTACCCGACCCTGCTCGCCGCCGCGTTCGCCGCGCTCTCGTTCCTGCCGAAGCGCAAGGACGAGCCGTCGACGACCGAAGAGCGTGAGCCGGAGACAGCGTCCATCTCCGGCTGACGGGTCATCGGCAGGTTTGTGCGTTCTCGGGGTCGCGGTCGTAGCGCAGCCCGCTGCGGCCGACCGAGTGGATGAGGTTGTCCCAGAAGCGCCCGAAAGTCAGCGGCGCGCGGACCGAGTCGAGCATCTCTTTGGTGTGCGGACAGGCCAGCGTGTTCCGGATCGCGTCGAGGTTGTCCTGTTTGTACTGGCCCCGCGCCGCCAGGTCCTCGGTCGTCCCCTCGGCGAGGCCAGCGACCTCCCAGTTGCCACCGGCGAACTTGCTGTGCCCGATCCGTCGTCCTGGGATGGTGGTGCTGTGCGCCGCGACCGGGTTGGCGAGCCCGATCGGGTCGTGCACCCACACGTCGAGCGGAAGCAGCATGCCGGGACCGCCGATGTTGAAATAGGTGAACAAGGCACGGCCGTTCGCCGAGGGATACGCGACCCAGCCCGTCGCCTCCGCGTACACGTGGATGGACGGGGCCTGCTGCACGGCCAGCTGCTTGCGGGCGTCGTCGGTCGTCTCCACGAACAACCGGAAGTCCCGCGCCAGGATCGGATACCCGGTCCCGCTGGCCTCGACGTAGGCGGCGCGCTCGTCGGCGATGACCTCGCTCTCGTCGATCGGCTCCTCCAGGCCGGCATACGGAGTCCGCAACCAGCCGCCCGCGACAACGGCCCAGACAGCGACCACGACGACAGGCACGAACGTCAGCCTGGTCACCCTGATCGCCATCACCGGGAGCACCAGGCAGAACGTCGCCGGCAGCAACATCCGCCCGTGCATGAAGTCACCACCGACCCGGACGACATACGCCGCCAGCATGACCGCACCCACCAGCGGGACGGCCACCAGCACCACCACCCGGCGATCCACCGACTTCCGCGCCACCAAAGCCAGCCCCGCGAGCAGGCACGCGGCGACCGGGATCCACAGCAGATACGGACCGGTGAAATCACCGAAATAGGCCCATCCGCTGTCCCACAACGCCTCGGAGGCCTCTTTCACCAAAGCCGTGTTCGGAGTGATCAGCCCGTAGTAGCCCATCCGGAACACCTGATACAGCACCGGAAGCACCGCCGCGGCAGCGAGAAGAACCAGCGCGGGCCGCCAGCCCCGCCACGTGAGCACCAGCAAACCGGCCATCGCGGCCACACTGAACAGAGCGAGATCCGGGCGCACCAGCGGCCCCAGCCCCACGACCACCGCGGTCGACCACAGCGGACCGAACGGCCGCCCGGTCCCGCGCCGCACCAACAGCCACCACGTCCCGCCGAGCCACAGGCTGATCAGCCCGGTCTCCAGGCCGGACGTGGCGAAGTCACGGAACGGCGGCAACGCCAGAACGACGAGCGCCCCCGCCGGGAGAACGAAAGCGGACGACGAAGGACCCGCCAGCCGCCGGGCACCATCCAGGGCGAGGGCCAGACCACCCGCCGAGAACACCAGCCCCACGAGCACCGCGATCCACTCGAGGCTGACCCCTGGAATCCAGCCGACCAGCACGAGCACCACCGTCCACAGCGTGCTGGTGTTGGCCTCGACCCGCTCCCCGACGTTGAAGACCGGGCCGTTGCCCGCCAGGATCTGCCGCACCGTCCGCAACACGATCAGGCCGTCATCACTCATCCAGCGCCGCTGCCAGGCAAGCACCACAAAAGCCACCACGGTGACCCCGATGACAGCCCAGTTCCACGTCCGAACGCGGCTCCGAACGCGAATTCCGCCCGGTCTGTCAGGTGTGGATACGGATTCAGCGGTGACTGTGCTCAACTGATTCTCCAGGTAACCGAAAGACGACCAAACACCCAGATTTCTGTGACGCGACAACACTGTCCGTGACTGGGCAAGACCTTTTAAACGATCTTGCTTACTCTATCGGGTGACGAAACGACGATGTCGGGCAGGCGGCTCACGATCCGCCTGCCCGACACTGACGAAAGGTCAGAACCCGAGAGCGAAGGACCTGGGCGCTGTCACCTCTTCACTGAACGCGAAATCGCCGTGCCACAGCGCGGAAGCACCCACGAACTTCGTCCCATCGGACGAGCCGACATACACGTCCCCTCTCGCGCCGCGCATGTAAGTGACAATGTCGGCTTTACCGTCACCGGTGAAATCACCGACCGCGGGCAATTCGGACCAAAAGGCGAAGTTGTCATGCCACTTCACGGAGTTCCCGACTAATCTCGCACTGTTCGATAACGCCACGTAGACGTCGCCCGCCGTCCCACGCGCGAAGGTGGCGATGTCGTCCTTGCCGTCACCGGCAAAGTCAATCACCGCCGAAACCGACGTGGTCTCCGGCCCCACACCGGACGCCAGATCCGTTCCATCCGGCAGCGTCGTGACAACCCGGTAGTACAAGGTCTTCATCGCAGGAAAGGAAAGTAATAGCGATCATCCGACGCATTTCGCCGGAAACCTTGATAATTTATTTGAGGTCGAACTCTCGGACGGCAGCTTTATTCTGACCGAAATCGACAAGGTCGACCGAGCTCTCGTGCAATCAGCTTTTGACCACTGCGGCGCGAAGATGAAATCCGTACGCGGCAAGTGGCTCACCAGCATGCCGAGCAACCTCAATACGTTCAACGCCGCCATTCGCGCAGAGAAAACCTTCGAACAAGCAGCATTCGAACCTTCACCGGAAAAATTGCCAAGGAATACGGCTTCACCACAGTTCGCCCTTGACGGAATTCAAGGGGAGAACGCGGATAATACACCGACGTCGAAGTCGCGTTCGAATGAGCTACCATGGAGCCATGCTGGACTTGATGCTTGAATTCGCGGGTTCTGGCCGGATCGGACCGATCCATGGCGGAATGCCCTTGACCGAAGCATTCAAAATACTTGGACCCGGCCATCCGCATCCGGCGATCCGGCTGCTCGGCGACAAAGCAGAGGGGTACCCTTACGACTGGGACAGCCTATCCCTGTCCGTAACCCGAAATCACGTTTCGTCCATCCGCATTGAAGCATGGCCCGGAAAGAATTTTTCCGTGCCTCCTTCACTGGCAGGCCAGGGCGGGCCGCAAGATTCGACCATTACCAAAAAGGACTTCCTGGCCGCACTCGATGACGCTCGAATAGATTTCGAGCACACCGAGGTACACGGTACTGATCAAAATTCGGCGATTCGCATCATCGCCACCGGAGTATCCGCGCTCTTCGGCTTCTTCGACGGAACCGAAGCGGTCAGTCATTCGAGTGACTATCTGATCTCGGTCTCCAAGTTCTTCGACAAAGAGATTCCGTAACAGGTCGGGAGCCGGAGATCTCCGGCTCCCGACCCAGTTTCACCAGGCCCGGTCGTACGCTTCGCAGGGGCACCCGTAGGCTGACCGCATCCGCACTCGCCGAAGGGCCCGCGAAACAGTCATGGATCTCCGGGAAACGGAAGTCGTCACACGGATATCCGTGAACATCGATACCGACGATTTCGCCGCGGCCGCCGCGCTGGGCGAACGCTTCATCGGCGAGTTCGAGGCCACCGAGCTGGAGATCTGCCGGGCGGATCCCGAAGGCGGCTGGAAGGGCTACCTGGTCTCCGTCGGTTATCGCACACCTCCCGCGGACGACGAGGAACTCGCCGGCACACTGCACCGCGCCGCTTTGCCCGCGCTTTTCCAGTTCGGCCTGAATGCGGAATTCTTCGAAATCCACGGCACGCCGGAGACCGGCCAATACGGAAGTTACGACGCCTACGACACCCAGGCGGACGGATTCACGCTCTATTCGCTGATGGCCGCCGTCGGTGGCACCGATCCGCGGGAACCGGCGTACGTCACCAGGCATGATTTCACCCCGCGTGCGGAAACCGATGTCATTTCGCGGGTGCATCTTTACGTCCCCACCGGCGACCTGCGGCTGGCCGTGGGCCTGTGCGGCCGTCCCGCGACCGATCTTTCGGCGTCGCTGGTCCGGATCAGCACGGACGCGGGCCCCTGTGAAGCGGTACTGCTGTCGGCGTTCCCGGCTCTTGCCGGTGAAAGCGGCGAAGAGGCGCTCAGCCGGGTCACGAACGAGGTGACCGACAGGCTTTCGGGCGTGAGCATGTCCGTCCGGGCCATCCACACCGGACTGGACGACGACCCGTTCTACACCGAGCCGGGTTAGCGGCTCGGTGCGGAACGACTGTCAGCCCGCGTGGGCGGCGAGCCGTTCCTCGCGGTCCGCGGTGATGAGCGCGTTCAGCACGCCGTCGAGGTCGCCGTCGAGGACCTGGTCCAGGTTGTAGGCCTTGTAGTTCACCCGGTGGTCGGCGATGCGGTTCTCGGCGAAGTTGTAGGTGCGGACCCGCTCGGACCGGTCGACGGTCCGGACCTGCGAGCGGCGGGCGTCCGACGCCTTCGCGGCGGCCTCCTCCTCGGCGATCGCCTGGAGGCGGGCCTGGAGCACCTGCAGGGCGCGGGCGCGGTTCTGGATCTGCGACTTCTCGTTCTGGCACGAGACGACCACACCGGTCGGGAGGTGCGTGATCCGCACGGCCGAGTCGGTCGTGTTCACGCTCTGGCCGCCGGGGCCGGACGAGCGGTAGACGTCGATCCGCAGGTCGTTCGGGTCGATCTCGACCTCGACGTCCTCGGGTTCGGGGTAGATGAGCACGCCGGAGGCGGAGGTGTGGATGCGGCCCTGCGATTCGGTGGCGGGCACGCGCTGCACGCGGTGCACCCCGCCCTCGAATTTCAGCCGCGCCCAGACGCCGTCGACGTCGGCCGAGCGGCTCTTGATGGACACGGTGACGTCTTTGAACCCGCCGAGGTCCGAGTCGACGGAGTCGAGCACCTCGGCCTTCCAGCCGTGACGCTCGGCATAGCGCAGGTACATGCGCAGCAGATCGCCGGCGAACAGCGCCGACTCCTCGCCGCCTTCACCCGATTTGATCTCCATGACCACGTCGGAGCCGTCGTACGGGTCGCGAGGCAGGAGCAGTTCGGTGAGCTTGGCCTCGAGCGCGGGGATCTTGGCGGAGATTTCCTCGGCCTCGGCCGCGAAGGACGAGTCTTCGGCAGCCAGTTCCTTCGCCGTCTCGAGGTCTTCGCGGGCGGTGTCGAGCTCGCGGACCGTCTTGACGACCGGGCTCAGCTCCGCGTAACGGCGGCCGAGCTTACGCGCGCGCGCCTGGTCAGCGTGCACGGACGGGTCGGCCAGCTGCTCTTCCAGCTGGGCGTGCTCTTCGAGCAGACCCTTGAGCGAACTCGAATCCACCACTCCACCTCTCAACGACCCTGGCAAAACAATGAAAAACGGCGCCTACCCGGACATGCGGGTAGGCGCCGTCGTTCAAGCTACTTGGCGTCTTCGGCCTTCTTGCGCTTGCCGTAGCGAGCCTCGAAGCGCGCGACGCGGCCGCCGGTGTCCATGAGCTTCTGCTTGCCGGTGTAGAACGGGTGGCAGTTCGAGCAGATCTCGACGTGGAGGTTGCCGGAGGTCTTGGTGCTGCGCGTGGTGAATTCGTTGCCACAGTCACAGTTCACGTGCGTGACGACGTACTCGGGGTGAATACCGCTTTTCATGGTGTCCTCTCTCGTTGGCACCGGGTCCCCGTACGGGGTGAACCGGCGCCGGACTTCAGCGGATGATTTTGCCAGATGCACTGGTAGTGGCGTCAACGCACCCCTCCCCCGGCATATTCCACCACGTTGAGTTATCAACTATCGACGCCCAGTTGTACGAAATTTGTACCTCGCCACGGGACCGTTCTCTTGTTGGTTAATACTCAACAGGAGGTTTGCATCATGCGTACCATCCTCGCCAAGGTGGCGAAGCCGGCGTCCGTCGCCGCGCTGGCCATCGCGGCCCTCGCCGTGGCTCCGGTCGCCGGGGCCGCTCCGGCCGCCCCCGAAGCGGGCGCCACCATCACCGCGGCCGACATCAACCCGGCAGCGGGAACGTTCACCACCGTGCCCGAGGGCGACCTGTCCATCCAGGGCGCCGCTGACGGCACCCCCGCCGGTGCCGTCCAGTGGTACAAGAACCACGCCGGTTCCACCGCGTACCAGGGCCTCTGTGAGAAGGCCGCCGAGAACGCGTACGGGACCACCGGCGTCTGGGCCTCGGCCAACGCGCACTGGAACGGCGCGAGCCCGAAGCACACGACCGGGACGCCGCCGAAGGGCTCCTTCGTGTACTGGAACATCAGCCAGTGGGGCCACGTCGGCATCGCCGACGGCTCCGGCGGGATCTACGCCTCCAGCATCGGCGGCAAGATCGGCCACGCGTCGAGCGTGAACTACTTCAACAACTACCGCGGCTGGACCCCCGCGGCCGTTCCGCACCGCTGAGCCCAAGTACCGGAAAGTCCGTGAAGGCCTCCTTGAGGGACTCTGAGTCCCTCAAGGAGGCCTTCACGGACCGGGCACGCTTGGCCCGCCACTCACGAGACCCAGCCAGCGTTTCGCTGCGCGCGGCGAGGTCAGGCGCACCACCGGCACCGCCGGATCCGCGGCCCAGTCGCGGATCGTGCGCCGTTTGCGGGCGAACGACCGGAAGTGCCAGACGACGATCGAGTCACGGGAGAGCATCCCCCGCAGCGTCTCGACATTGCCGTTGCAGATCGGGCGGCGCGTGACGCAGCGCACCACGGTCCGGCGGAGCAGACGGCTCAGCGAGACCCAGCGCGGATAGTCCAGTGCCACGATCAGTTCGGCGCGGGGCATCGCGAGGTCGCGCCATTTGGCGAACATCCCGTCGATGATCCAGCGGTCGTCCGCGACCAGCACGGTGACCCGGCGCCGCTGTTCGTCGTCGGGGACGGGCACCCAGCCCGGCTGCCACGCCAGGCCGTCGTCGACCGAATGCCACGGCAGCCCGGTGCGCTCGGCCAGTTCCCTGGCCAGCGTCGACTTGCCCGAACCGGTGACCCCGTACACGACGATCCGCCCCGGCACCGAACTCACAGAGCCTCCCCGGATGCGACGAAGGGGCCCTTCACCACATCAGATGCGGTGAAGGGCCCCTTCAGCTACTTGATCAGTCGTCGTCGTTCGAGCCGAGGGCCGTCTTCGAGACCTGCATGAGGAACTCGATGTTGGTCTTCGTCTTGCGCAGACGCGAGATCAGCAGGTCGATGGCCTGCTGCGAGTCCAGCGCGTGGAGCACCCGGTGCAGCTTGTGGGTGACCGCGAGCTCGTCCGGCGAAAGCAGCAGATCTTCCTTGCGGGTACCGGACGGGTTGATGTCCACCGCGGGGAACACGCGCCGCTCGGCGATCTTCCGGTCGAGCTTGAGGTCCGCGTTCGCGGTCCCCTTGAACTCTTCGAAGATGACCGTGTCACCGGTGGACCCGGTCTCGACCATCGTCGTGGCGAAGATCGTCAGCGAACCGCCGTTCTCGATGTTGCGCGCCGCGCCGAGGAAACGCTTCGGCGGGAACAGCGCCGTCGAGTCGACACCACCGGAGAGGATCCGGCCGGACGCCGGGGCCGCCAGGTTGTAGGCACGGCCCAGACGGGTGATCGAGTCGAGCAGCACGACGACGTCGTGGCCCATCTCGACCAGCCGCTTCGCCCGCTCGATGGCCAGCTCCGCGACCGAGGTGTGGTCGGACGGCGGACGGTCGAAGGTGGAGGCGATGACCTCACCCTTCACCGACCGCTGCATGTCGGTGACCTCTTCCGGACGTTCGTCCACGAGCACGACCATCAGGTGGCACTCGGGGTTGTTCGTCGAGATCGCGTTCGCGATGTCCTGCATGATCGTCGTCTTGCCCGCCTTCGGCGGTGACACGATCAGGGCACGCTGTCCCTTGCCGACCGGCATCACCAGGTCGATGACGCGGGTGGTGAGCTTGTGCGGCTCGGTCTCGAGACGCAGGCGCTCGTTCGGGTACAGCGGGGTCAGCTTGGTGAACTCGGGACGACGCTTGGACTCGTCCGGCTCCAGGCCGTTGATCGAGTCGACGCGCACCAGCGGGTTGAACTTCTGCCGCTGCTGCTCGCCGTCACGCGGCTGGCGCACGACACCGGTGATGGCGTCACCGCGGCGAAGGCCGTACCTGCGGACCAGCGAAAGCGAGACGTACACGTCGTTCGGCCCGGCGAGGTAGCCCGAGGTACGCACGAACGCGTAGTTGTCGAGCACGTCCAGGATGCCCGCGACGGGCAGCAGGACGTCGTCCTCGCGGATCTCGGTGTCGGGCGAACCGCCCTGCTCACGGCCACCGCCGGCACCCCGGCGGCGACGGTCGCGGAAGCGACGGCCGCGACGGCCGCCTTCCTCGTCGTCGTCACCCTGCGGGCCCTGGCCCTGACGCTGGCTGTTGTCCTGACCGCCGCCCTGCTGGTTGCGCTGGCGGTTGTCGCGGTTGCCGTCACGGCCGCCGTCGCGGTTGCCCTGCCGGTTGCCGCCCTGCTCACCACGGTCGCCGCGTTCGTTGCGGTCGCCCCGGTCAGCACGGTCACCACGCTCGCGCTGCTGGCCACCCTGCTCGGGCGAACCCGCGGCACGGTTGGAGCCGCGGCGACGACGGCTGCGGCCGCCCTCTTCCTGCTGCGACTGGCCGTCCTGCGGCCCGTTCTCCTGCTGCGCGGGCCGCTCGGCGGGCGCGGAGCCGTTCTCGGAAGACTTCTCGGCCTTCTCGGTCTTCTCGGCGCGCGGGGCCTCGGCCGGGGCGGTTTCCGCCTTCGGCGCTTCGGCCTTCGGGGCCTCTGTCTTGGGCGCCTCGGCCTTCGGGGCCTTGCGCGGTGCATCGATCCCCTCGAGCGGAAGCGTTTCGCTCGCCGCCGCGGGGGACTTGCGCTTGGTCTTGCCCTGACGCTCACGGATGGCCGCGATCAGGTCGCCCTTACGCATGCCCGTGGTCTCGCCGATGCCAAGGTCCCCAGCGATCGAGCGCAGTTCGGCAACGGTCTTGCCGGTCAATCCGCCGACCGTGCGCTTGGGAGCGACGACGCCGTTCGACTCGGCGGCGCCACCTTCGACGTCGCTCAAAAGATCGGTGTTGCTCACAAATGTCCTTCCTGACCGATCCACGCCTCCAGGTGGATCAGCGGACCGCCGCTCGCGTCCGATTGCGAAACGGCGTAGTTGGCCCCCGATACGGGCGATCAGCTCCTCAGCCGTGTTGAACACAGCGGAGCTGTTCCAACAGGACCAAGAAAAGGCCTCCAGCACAGGGATTTGCGTCCTCCAAACGGAGGAAGCGGAATTCGGCACCGCCGGAACCGGGAACCCGCCTGCGTCCATCCGCTACTCCCCGCTTGCCAGGCGGTCTGCGGAACTGGCGGATCAACGAAGGATGCGGGCCAAGGATGACACTGGTCACCTGGACCGGCACCGGGTGCGGAAACGCACGGTGATCGAACGCCCCCGAGGGTAGACCGCGCCACGGCCGGGTGCAACAACCACCCCCCGCGTGGCGGGACGGTGCTCCGGCATGTGACCGAGGCTTTACTGAGCCGCAACCTGCACGCCGCCTGGATCGATCGGCAGCTCGGTGACGTCGAAAGATGTAACGTCGACTCCCGCCGGGAGTATTCCCCCGGTGGTCAGCGCCAGCACCGTCGGACCGGCTCCGGAAATGGCCGCGGCCACTCCTTCGGCCCTCAGCGCGCGCACCAGTTCACTGCTCGCCGGGTACGCGGGTGCCCGGTAATGCTGATGAAGCCGATCTTCGGTCGCGGAGAGCAACAGGTCGGGGCGGGCGGTGAGCGCGTGCACCGCCAGTGCCGCCCTGCCCGCGGTGAACGCCGCGTCGGCGTGCGGGACCTGCGCGGGAAGCAGCCCGCGCGTCGCGTCGGTCGAGGAGCGCAACGCCGGGATGGCGACCACCGGCCGGATGTCGTGATGCGGCTGGAGCCGTTCGGCGCGGAACCGCTCGCCCTCGTTCCAGGCGACCACGAAGCCGCCCAGCAGGCTCGCCGCGGCGTTGTCGGCGTGCCCCTCGAACTCGGCGGCCAGCTGCAGTGCGTCGTCGTCCAGGGCCTGCTCAGCCAGCGCGTACGCCGCCGCGACGCCGGTCACGACCGCGGCCGCGGACGAGCCGAGGCCGCGGGCGTGCGGGATGGTGTTGAAACAGCGCAGGTGCAGGCCGGGCGGCCGGAGGCCGAGGTGCCCGCAGCCACGCCGGAAAGCCCGGACGAACAGGTGTGATTCGTCCGTCGGGACGTCGTCGACGGCACCGGCGCCGGCGTCGATCACCTCGATCTTGAGGCCGGCGTCGGTGACCAGGAGTTCGACCCGGTCGTACAGCGCCAGCGCCAGGCCCAGCGTGTCGAACCCCGGACCGAGGTTCGCCGACGACGCCGGGACCTTGATCTTGAGCAGCGTCATCGCAGGTCCAGCGCGGCGGCGACGGCCGTCGGGTCGACGGCGAGCGGCTCGACCTCGACGTTGCCCTCCAGCGCCGTGGCCGGGTCCTTCAGGCCGTGTCCGGTGACGGTGCACACGACGGTCGAGCCCTTCGGCAGGCGTCCGTCGGCGGCCGTCGCGAGCAGGCCCGCGACACTGGTCGCCGAAGCGGGCTCGACGAACACGCCTTCCTTGCTGGCGAGCAGCCGGTACGCCTCGAGGATCTTCTCGTCGGTGATGGCCTCGAACAGGCCGGCGGAAGCGTTCTTCGCCTTCATCGCGCCGTCCCAGGACGCGGGGCTGCCGATGCGGATCGCGGTCGCGATCGTGTCCGGATCGGCCACCGGTTCGCCGTGCACGAGCGGCGCGGCACCGGCCGCCTGGAAACCGAACATCCGAGGGGTGTTCTTCACCACACCGTCACCGGCGTATTCGGAATATCCGGCCCAGTAGGCGGTGATGTTGCCCGCGTTGCCGACCGGCAGGCAGTGGATGTCCGGCGCGCGGCCGAGGACGTCGCAGATCTCGAACGCGGCCGACTTCTGACCGGCGATCCGCACCGGGTTGACCGAGTTGACCAAGGTCACCGGGTAGTCGATCGCGGTCTTCTGCGCCAGTTCGAGACAGTCGTCGAAGTTGCCGTCCACCTGCAGGATCCGTGCGCCGTGGAGGACGGCCTGGGCGAGTTTGCCCATCGCGATCTTGCCCTGCGGGACGAGCACCGCGCAGGTGAGCCCGGCACGGGCCGCGTAGGCCGCCGCCGACGCGGAGGTGTTGCCGGTGGAGGCGCAGATAACCGCCTTGAGCCCGCTGGCGAGCGCGTGCGTGATGGCCACGGTCATCCCGCGGTCCTTGAAGGACCCGGTCGGGTTCACGCCTTCGACCTTGAGGTGGACCTCACAGCCGGTCAGTTCCGAGAGGTGCGGCGCGGGCAGCAACGGGGTGTTGCCCTCGCCGAGGGTGATCACCTTCGCGCCGGCCGGGACCGGGATCCGGTCGGGATAGGCCTGGATGATCCCTGGCCATGGTTGGGGAATCACTGGTCTTCGCCTTCCACACGCATCACACTGACGACCTGGTTCACCACATCGAGCCCGGCAATGTCGTCCACAGTGGACCGCAATGCCGCGTCCGGCGCCAGATGGGTGACGACGACCAGGCTGGCCGTGTCGTTGGCGTCGCGCTGCCGCACCGCGGCGATGCTGACGCCGTGCCCGGCGAACGCCTGGGCCACCTGGGCGAGGACGCCCGCTCGATCGGCCACGTCGAGACTGACGTGGTACCGCGTCGGCGTCTGGCCCATCGGCCTGACCGGGAGCGCGGCGTGCGCGGATTCGCGCGGGCCACGGCCGCCGACGACCCGGTTTCGAGCCACCGCGACGAGGTCGCCGAGCACGGCACTCGCGGTCGGCGCGCCACCGGCGCCCTGACCGTAGAACATCAGTTCACCGGCTGCGTCGGCCTCGACGTAGACGGCGTTGTACGCGCCACCGACCCCGGCGAGCTGGTGCCCGCGCGGGATCATCACCGGATGCACGCGCGCCGCGACGGATTCGGTGCCGTCGTCGGCGGTGACGCGCTCGCAGATGGCGAGCAGCTTCACCGTGCGGCCCAGCACCTTCGCCGCGGCGAGGTCCGACGCGGTCACGTCGGCGATGCCTTCACGGTGCACGTCGGAGGCGGTGACACGGGTGTGGAACGCGAGCGAGGCGAGGATCGCGGCCTTGGACGCGGCGTCGTAGCCGTCGACGTCGGCCGTCGGGTCCGCCTCGGCGTATCCGAGCCTGCTGGCCTCTTCGAGCGTTTCCGCGTAGCCCGCGCCGGTGGAGTCCATCGCGGACAGGATGAAGTTGGTGGTGCCGTTGACGATCCCCATCACGCGGGTGATGCGGTCACCCGCCAGCGATTCGCGCAGCGGGCGCAGCAACGGGATCGCCCCGGCGACGGCCGCCTCGAAGTAGAGGTCCACGCCGGACGCGTCGGCGGCCTCGAACAGCTCCGCGGAATGCTCGGCCATCAGCGCTTTGTTCGCCGTGACAACGGATTTCCCGGCCTTGAGCGCGTCGAGCAGCCACTCCCGCACCGGCTCGATGCCACCGACCAGTTCGACGACGACGTCGACGTCCGGGGAGGTGACGAGCTTCGTCACGTCGGAGGTCACCAGTTCCGGCGGCAGCTCGGGGTGCTTGTCGGGGCGCCGCACCGCGATGCCTGCCAGCTCCACCCTGGTGCCCGCCCTGGCGGCGAGCTCCTCGGCCTGCTCGGTGAGCAGCCGGACGACCTCGCCGCCGACCGTTCCGCAGCCCAGGAGGGCGACCCTGATCACGCGTCCGTCCACAGTAGACACTTGCTAGACCTCCAGGCGCAGCATGTCGTCCGTCGTCTCGCGCCGCAGCAGCACGCGGGCGCTGCCGTTGCGCACGGCCACCACCGCGGGCCGCGGCTGCCGGTTGTACCCGCTGGCCATCGAGTAGCAGTACGCCCCGGTGGCCGCCACGGCGAGCAGGTCGCCGGGAGCAAGTGTGTCGGGCAGCCAGCAGTCACGGACGACGATATCGCCGGACTCACAGTGTTTTCCCACGACACGGGAAAGCGCGGCGGCGACCTGGCCGTCTCCGTCGTCGTCGGACGTCCGGGAAACGAGACGGCAGTCGTACACCGCGTCGTAGAGCGCGGTGCGGATGTTGTCGCTCATCCCGCCGTCGACGCTGACGTAGCGCCGGGCGGCCTTGTCGCCGAGTGAAACGTCCTTGATGGTGCCGACCTCGTACAGCGTGATCGTGCCGGGACCGGCGATGGCACGGCCCGGCTCGCCCGCGATCTTCGGCACCGGCAGGCCCGCGTACTCGCATTCCTTGCGGACGATCTCGCGGATCTGCGTGATCATCTGCGCGGGCGGCGGCGGGTTGTCCTTGTCGGTGTAGGCGATACCGAAACCGCCGCCGAGGTCGACGATGGACAGCTGGTCGAGCAGCTCGGTGCCGTGTTCCTTGGCGAGTTCGGCGAGCAGGCCGACCACGCGGCGGGCGGCGACCTCGAAGCCGTCGGCGTCGAAGATCTGCGAACCGATGTGGCTGTGCAGGCCGATCAGCTTGAGCGACGGCGCGTTGAGCACCCGGCGCACGGCCTCGGCCGCGTCACCGGAGGCCAGCGAGAAACCGAACTTCTGGTCCTCGTGCGCGGTCGCGATGAACTCGTGGGTGTGCGCCTCGACGCCGACGGTGACCCGGATCAGCACGTTCTGCACGACGTCGTGCCGTGCCGCGACATCGGCCAGCCGCGCGATCTCGAAGTACGAGTCGACCACGACCGTGCCGACGCCGGCCTCGACCGCCGCTTCGAGTTCGGGAAGGGACTTGTTGTTGCCGTGGAAGGTGATCCGCTCGGCGGGGAAGTTCGCGCGCTGCGCGACGGCGAGTTCGCCGCCGCTGCAGACGTCCAGGCTCAGCCCCTGCTCGGCCACCCAGCGGGCGATCTCGATGGACAGGAACGCCTTGGACGCGTAGTGCACGAGCGCCGGGTCGTCGAACGCCTCGGCGTAGTCGGCGCACCGGGACTTGAAGTCGGCCTCGTCGACGACGAACAGCGGCGTGCCGTACTTCTCGGCGAGTTCGCGGACGTCGACGCCTGCGATGCGCACGACACCGTCTCCGCCGCGGAAGGTGTTGCGGGGCCAGACCTTCGGATACAGCCTGTCGAGTTCCTCGGGACTCGACGGCGGGAAACCGGAGGCGTCGGCGTGGGGGTAGACGTCGGCGTGGCGGGGGCCGGCGGGGTGAGCCATTTTGCTTACATCCGTTCCGGAGCAGAGACACCGAGGACGGTGAGGCCGTTGGCCAGCACCTGGCGAGTCGCTTCACTGAGCGCGAGCCGCGAGAACGTGAGGGGGGTGGTCTCCTCGTCGCCCTTCGGCAGGACCCGGCCGACGGCGTTCCACTTGTGGTAGGCGCCGGCGAGTTCTTCGAGGTACCGGGCGACACGGTGCGGTTCGCGCAGCTGTGCGGCCCGGCGGAGGACGGTCGGGAATTCACCGAGGGTGCGGATCAGATCGCCCTCGGCCGGAAGCGTAAGCAGGCTGAGGTCGGCTCCGCCATCGGTTTTCAGGCCGAGGTCGGAAGCGTTGCGCTGCAAGGAAGCCAGCCGGGCGTGGGCGTACTGGACGTAGTAGACCGGGTTGTCGTTCGAATGCTTGCGCAGCAGGTCGAGGTCGATGTCCAAAGTGGAGTCGACCGAATAGCGGATCAGCTCGTAGCGGGCCGCGTCGACACCGACGGTGCCGACCAGGTCCTCCATGGTGATCACGGTACCGGCGCGCTTGCTCATCCGGACGGGTTTGCCGTCGGAGACCAGGTTGACCATCTGGCCGATCAGGACCTCGACGACGGCCGGGTCGTCACCGAAGGCGGCCGCGGCGGCCTTGAGCCGGGCGATGTAGCCGTGGTGGTCCGCGCCGAGCATGTAGATGCAAAGGTCGAAGCCGCGTTTGCGCTTGTCCTGGAAGTAGGCGAGGTCACCGGCGATGTAGGCCGGGTTGCCGTCCTTCTTGATGACGACGCGGTCCTTGTCGTCGCCGTGCTCCTTGGACTTCAGCCACCAGGCGCCGTCCTCGAAGTACAGGTTCCCGGAGTCCTTCAGCTGCTGGACCGACGACGCGACCGCGCCGGACTCGTGCAGCGAGTTCTCGTGGAAGTAGACGTCGAAATCGGTGCCGAAATCGTGCAGGCTCTGCCTGATCTCGGTGAACATCAGCTCGATGCCGACCCGGCGGAACGTCTCGGCCCGCTCGTCTTCCGGCAGCGAGAGCGCGCTCGGCTCCTGGCGGATGACCTCGGCGGCGATGTCGTTGATGTAGCCGCCCGCGTAGCCGTCCTCGGGGGCGGGCTCGCCCTTGGCCGCGGCGATCAGGGACCGGACGAAGCGGTCGATCTGCGCGCCGTGGTCGTTGAAGTAGTACTCGCGGGTGACCTGGCCGCCCTGCGCGGACAGCACGCGGCCCAGCGCGTCGCCGACCGCGGCCCAGCGGGTGCCGCCGAGGTGGATCGGGCCGGTCGGGTTCGCCGAGACGAACTCGAGGTTGATCTTGAGCCCGGCGAGCTCGTCGCCGAGGCCGAACCGCTCACCGGCGTCGAGTACCTGCTGGACGATCTGGCCCTGCGCGTCGGCGGCGAGCCGCAGGTTGAGGAAGCCCGGCCCGGCGACCTCGGCCGAGTCGATGCCGTCGGCGGCGGCGAGGGCCTCGGCCAGCGCGTCGGCGAAGTCACGGGGCTTCATCCCCGCCTTCTTGGCCACCTGCAGCGCCAGGTTGGTCGCGTAATCACCGTGTTCGGGGTTGCGGGGACGTTCGATCGTCACCTTCTCCGGCAGCACGGAATCGTCGAGGCCGCGCGCGGTGAGAACCTGCACGGCTGAGTTACGGACCAGGTCGGCGAGAGCTGCGGGAGTCACTCGCGGAATTCTAGGTGTGACCTGGTCCGGGCTTCCCGGCGACCGCCGGAAGGTGTGAGCCAAGCCGGTGATCTTGCGGCTGTTCACGGTGATCAGACGCGCGGTCTCTACACTGGCCCGCGCAGGGACCACACCCTTTGGAGAACGCAGGAGCCATGGCTAACGGGACAACCAGAAAAAAGGGCGCGTCGTCGAAGAACGCCATGAAGGCCGCCCGTAGTTCCGTCGTGTCCAAGAAGGGCACGCCCTGGGGCACGATCATCGCGGTCGTCGCGATCGTCGCCCTGGCTGCCTCGGTGGTCACCTACTACATGGTCGCCTCGGCGCCCAAGCGCGAGCAGAAGACCCGCGAAGAGACCGCGGCCGCCTTCGCGCCTTCGCAGCAGGACCCGGATCCCTCCAAGCGGATCAACGGCGTGACCACGACCACGTACGAAGGCTCCGTGCACGTCTCAGCCACCGAACGCGTCGCCTACGACAAGACCCCGCCCTACGGCGGCCCGCACGACCAGGCCTGGGCCGCGTGCAACGGCGTCGTCTACGAGAAGGCCGTCCGCAACGAGAACATGGTCCACGGTCTTGAGCACGGCGCGATCTGGATCGCCTACAACCCGGCGCAGATCACCGGTGACGCGCTGGAGCTGCTGCGGGTCCGTGTCGAGGGCAAGCCGTACACGACGATGTCGCCGTACCCGAACCTCGACAAGCCGATCTCGGTGCAGTCCTGGGGGCACCAGCTGAAGCTGGACAGCGCCTCCGACGAGCGGATCGACCAGTTCATCGCGGCGCTGCGCACCAACCCGTACGGCGCGTACCCCGAGCGTGACGCCACCTGCGACGCGCAGATCGAGCCGGGCGACTTCGACCCGACCCCGCCGGGGCCGGACGCGAAGCCGATGAACTACAAGGGCACCGCGGGCACCCAGCAGGACCAGCCCGGCGCCGGTCAGAGCGGCATGCCGTCCGTGCCCGCCACCCAGCCCTCGGCGCCCGCGAGCAAGTAAGCGGTGAGCCAGATGGACGACCCCGATCTCCAGTACGTCGACGAACCCGGCGACGAGGTACCGCGCTCGGCCAAGAGCCGGTGGCTGGTGGTCGGGGCGGCCCTGGTCGTCATGCTGATCCTGGGCTTCGGCCTCGGCGCCTTGACGACCAGGCTGATCGACTCCGATCCGGAATCGACGACCCCTGGAGCGGGTTCGATCGAGGTCGGTTTCGCGCAGGACATGTCGGTGCACCACCTCCAGGCCGTCACCATGGCGGGCTGGGCGCGGGACCACACGACCGATCCGGCGGTCAAGACCCTCGCGTTCGACATCGAGCGCACGCAGACCGGCCAGGTCGGCCGGATGAAGGGCTGGCTGGGCCTGTGGGGCCAGCCGGAGCAGACGACCGGCGCCTACATGACCTGGATGACCGAGCCGATGGCAGGCCACTCGGGGCACGGTGGCGCCGACATGAAGGCGTCGAACGGCGCGCCGATGCCAGGGATGGCGACGTCGGCCGAACTGGCCAAACTGCGGTCGCTGACGGGCAAGGAGATGGACGTCTTCTTCCTCCAGCTGATGCTGCGGCACCACATGGGCGGCACGGAGATGGCCCAGTACGCCAACGACCACACGTCCGTGGCGGACGTGAAGTCGCTGACGCGGAGCATGCTCGTCTCGCAGGGCGCGGAGATGGACCTGATGAAGTCCCTGCTTCAGGAGCGCGGCGGCTCCCCTCTCCCCGCCTGACGCCCTGCGCTACCAGGAGAGTTCCCGGCACCGTTGCGCGCACTGGGGCACTTCTATCTGCAGGGTCGCGTGCTCGATCGAGTAGCGGTCCGCCAGAAGGTTCTGCGCCTCGGTCAGCACGGCCGCCTGCTCGACGGTCGGCGCGATGGTGAGGTGCGCCGAAGCGACCTCCATCCCCGAGGTCAGCGTCCAGACGTGCAGGTCATGGACGTCCTCTACCCCCTTCAACTCGCCGAGTTCGGCCTGGATCCCGGCGACGTCGACCCCCTTCGGCGCGTGCTGGAACAGGATCCGCAGCGCGCGCCGGGCGAGCGCGTACGTGCGGGGCAGGACGAACAGGCCGATCGCGACACCGATGATCGGGTCGGCGTAGCGCCAGCCGGTCAGCAGCGTGATCGCGCCGCTGAGCAGTACACCGACGGAGCCGATCAGGTCGGCGAGGACCTCGAGATACGCGCCCCGGACGTTGATGCTCTCCTCCGCGCCCTTGCGCAGGATCAGGAAGGAGACGATGTTCGCGACGAGCCCCGCGGCGGCGGCCAGCAGCACGGGCAGGCCGGGAACGGCGGGCGGGTCGCTGATCCGGCCGAGGGCCTCGACCAGGACATAGCCCGCGACGCCGAACAACAGGATGGCGTTGCCCAGCGCCGCGAGCACCTCGGCCCGGTAGAACCCGAACGTGCGGGTGAGCGTGGGGCCACTGCGCCGGGCCAGCATGATCGCCGCCAGCGCCATCCCGACGCCGAGGACGTCGGTGAACATGTGCGCGGCGTCGGAGATCAGCGCGAGCGAGCCCGTGGCGAACCCGACGATGAACTCCATGACCATGAAGCCGGCACCGATGACCAGGGCGATCGTCAAGCTCTTGAGGTAGCGGCCTGACGCGCTCGACGGCGAGGCCGTCCCATGCCCGTGCCCGTGACCCATTGCTCCGCCTCTCGTGAAGTCGACAGGCCGAATATATTGTCACATGCGCATATGTGCAATACAGGTGAGCCTAAGTTCACTTTGTCTTAAGCCACACAAGGAAGCCATCCCCCAGGAGGGCCTTCCCGAAACCTGAAACCGCCACGCACCGCTACCGGAGTGACCGGAAGAACCCCCGCAGCTGATCGACGAAGGCCTCGGGCTGCTCGAACGCGGCGAAGTGACCACCCTTGGCCAACACGTCGTACCAGCGAAGATCGGTGTAGCGCAGCTCCACCCAGCGCCGCGAGGGGCGGACGATCTCGCGCGGGAAGATCGAGATACCCGAAGGAACTTCAATCGCGGAGACGTCCCGCACCTTGTTCTCCCAGTAGATCCGCGCCGACGAAGTCGCCGTCCCGGTGAACCAGTAGACGGAGATCGCGTCGAGCATCTGACGCCAGGACAGCGCGGTCTCCGGCGAGCCGTCGTTGTCGGTCCACTCCCAGAACTTCTCGGCGATCCACGCCGCCTGCGCCGCGGGCGAGTCGGTGAGCCCGTAGCCGACCGTCTGCGGGCGCGTGGCCTGCTGCTGCGAGTACGCGGACCCGACCGCGTGGAACCGCGCGAGATCACCGAGCGCCGCCTTCTCCTCCGCCGTCGGCTCCCCCAGTTCGGCCTCGTCGTACGGGACACCCGCCATGTTCACGTGAACGGCGGCCACCCGCTCCCGCGCGACCTTGGCGAGCATGTTCGTCATCCCGGCGCCCCAGTCGCCGCCCTGCGCGACGTAGCGCTCGTAGCCGAGCCGCCCCATCAGCTCGTCCCAGGCGCGGGCGATGCGCTCGACGTTCCATCCCGTCGCCGACGGCTTGTCGCTCCAGCCGAAACCCGGCAGCGAGGGCGCCACGACGTGAAACGCGTCCGCCGGATCGCCGCCGTGCGCGGCCGGATCGGTCAACGGGCCGAGCACGGCGAGGAACTCGACCACCGAACCCGGCCAGCCGTGCGTGAGCACGAGCGGCGTCGCGTCCGGCTCCGGTGAGCGAACGTGCAGGAAGTGGATCCCGAGACCGTCCACAGTGGTCTTGAAACCTGGGAAAGCGTTGACCCGGCCTGCCAGCCCGAAGTCGTAGTCCTCCGCCCAGTAGCGGCACAACTCGCGCGCGAACTCCAGCGGGACTCCCTGTGCCCAATCGTCCACGGTGGCGGGCTCGGGCCAGCGCGTGGCGCGCAGCCGGGCTCGCAGGTCGGCGATGGCGTCTTCGGGAATCCGCACTTCGAACGGTTCGATCACGGCATCCTCCAGTTCGTTGGTGAGACCAACGCTACGCTGGACCGATGAGCACCGCACCCGTCCGGCTCCGCACCAAGGCCAGCTGGCTGGTCAACCAGGCCGCCACCGTGGCCCACCGGCTCGCCATGGACGAGTTCTCCCGCAGCGGCGCCCGCCGATACCACTACGGGATCCTGGCGGCCATCGACGAGAACGGCCCGTCGAGCCAGGCCGCCCTGAGCCGCTGCACCGGCATCGACCGCAGCGACGTCGTCGCCGTCATCAACGAACTCGCCGACGCGGGCCACGTCGAACGCGCCCCCGACCCGGCGGACGGGCGGCGCAACCTGATCACCCTCACCGGCACCGGCGTCCGGCGGCTCCAGCACCTGGAAGACCTGGTCAGCGAGACCCAGGACGTCTTCCTCGCCCCACTCGAACCCGCCGAACGAGCGCAGCTGACCCGGCTCCTGGCCCGCGTCGTCGAGCATCACCAGGGTTAACGACCACCTCGCGCGAGGAGGGCGGGCGGGGTGCGCTAAGCTTCTCGAAGTCGCTCAGGCGGCTACGCCCTCGTAGCTCAGGGGATAGAGCACTGCCCTCCGGAGGCAGGTGTCGCAGGTTCGAATCCTGCCGAGGGCACACTTCCGATCAAATAGAACGCCGGTTGCCCATCAGGGACCGAGCGGCAAGAGCACACACCGATTCCAGTAAGCGGAAGAATTGTCCGCGAATTCGGTAATACGCCTGCGCACAAGCTTTGCGAATCCCCTGACGGACAGCCTGCGTGGTCGCTACATTCCCCAGGTCCGATCGAACTGGGGGTTCGAATGAGGAAATTCCTCACCATCGGCCTGACCGCGCTGCTCACCATGGGCACCGCGGCGGCCGTCAGCACACCGGCGTATGCCGCTTCGCAGCTCGACTTCGGGACCTGCCCGGCGGATGTCGCCCAGGCGTACCCGGCACTGAAATGCGCGACGGTCAGCGTCCCGCTCGACTATTCGCGGCCGTTCGGCGCGCGGATGGACGTGCTCGTCTCGAAACACACCAGCACTGACCCGGCGAAACGACGGGGCACGCTGTTCGTCAATCCCGGCGGCCCGGCGGGTTCCGCGGTGATGCAGGCGGGCAAGCTGTCTCTTCCGGACGCGACCGGGTACACCCGGCTGCCCAAGGAAGTGCTCGAGGCCTACGACATCGTCGGTCTCGATTCCCGCGGCACCGGCCACAGCCGACCGCTCAGCTGTGTCGGCGAGGACTACTGGCGCGGGCTTCAGCCCGACCCGGACCGGCCCGAAGAACGGGACAAGAGCTGGGAGCGCTGGAAGGCTTTCGCCCGGTCCTGCGCGGAAAAGAACGGCGACCAGCTGAAGTACACGGGCAGCCGCAACGTGATCCAGGACATGGACCGCGTGCGCACGCTGCTCGGCGAGGAGAAGATCAGCTACCTCGGGTATTCCTACGGCACCTACCTCGGCAGCGCGTACGCCGAGCGGTATCCGGACCGGGTCGACCGAATGGTCCTCGACAGCTCGATGAACCCGGTGCAACCGCGGATGTGGTACGGGAACTCGACCGGTCAGGTCACCGCGGGAGTCGCCCGCGAGAAGGCCTACCTGAGCTGGATCGCCCAGTACGACAGCGTTTTCCATCTCGGCAAGAGCTACGAGGAAGTGAACGCGGCCTGGCAGAAGCTGCTCGGCGACTTCCGGAAGGCGCCACACGGACCACTGAAGAACGTCGGCGCGGTGGAGCTGATGGACGTCTACATCGCCAACCTTTCCCACGAGCTCTACTGGGAACCCCTCGCGAAGGCGATGGCCGACTACGTGCTGCGCGGTGACGATCGTGCCGTGCTGGACTGGGCGGCTCCGTCGGGTGGCGCGGCGGGCGAGAACTTCATCGCGGGAATGATCTCGATCGCCTGCGTCGACTCGGAGGCTCCGACGGACCGGACGAAGATCGAACGCGACTTCGACGAGCTGGCCAAGACCAGCGATTTCGCCTGGTACAACGTGTCGATCCCATCCGCGTGCGCCAACTGGCCGGTACACGACCAGCGGATCGTGCCGTCAGGGAAGAACCTGCCGCCGATCCTGGTCTTCGGCGTCGAAGGCGACTCCGCGACTCCGTACGCGAACACGGTCGCGATGCACGAGCAGCTGCCCAGCTCGGTGCTGGTGACCGAGCGCGGCGCGGGCACCCACTGTGTGTTCGGCAGTCATCCGGCGATGGTCAACCGGGAGGCTCAGCGGATCGGCAAGGAATACCTCGTCGACGGCCTGCTCCCCAACGGCGACCTCGACATCGCGCCGCATCCCCTGCCGGTGCCGAAGGCGGGAATCGCGGCGGCCGCGCGTCCGGCCGTCGTTTCACAACACTCGTGACATCCCGCTGACAAGGTCTCCTTGAAGGAGGAGGCAGGGTCCTTCAAGGAGACCTTCGCGGAACGCCACGAGTCAGATGGTTAGACCTTCTCACGCTTGCTCTTGACGCTCACGGCGAGTTCGCTATAAGTTCTAACTATAGCGATATCCAGTAACGCGACCACAAGGAGAAGGCTCATGACCCCGAAGACCTCACACCGCCGGATCAGCGCACGTGCCGCCCTGTTCACCATCCCGCTGGCCATCGCGGGCCTCCTCGGCACCACCGCACCCGCTCAGGCCGCCGTTCCCGACGGCAAGCCGGCTTCGCTTACCTGCCAAGGAAAAGGCATCGACCGGACCGCCAAGGTGCACTACCGGACCGAGACCTTCATCAAGGCGCCTTTGCGCACCATCTGGAACCTGCAGACCGACGTCGAGGCCTGGCCGTCCTGGCAGAACCCCGTCATCCCCGTCACCATGAAGCGGCTGGATCCCGGCCCGCTGCGCAAGCATTCCCGGTTCCAGTGGACGATCCCCGTCCCGCCCGGCATGCCCTACCCGCCGGGCGACGTGACGATCGTGTCCACCGTCCGGCAACTCCAGCCCGGCAAGTGCCTCCGCTGGACCGGCCCCCTCGACGGCCCCGGCGGCATGCACATCGACGGTGTCCACGTCTGGAACTTCGTCAAGGTTCCGGGCGGCGTCGTCGTCCGCACCGAAGAGAGCCACACCGGCCCGCAGGTCGACAAGGACGTGCCCGGCTCCACCGAAATGCTGGGCCAGGGCCTCGAAATCTGGTTGAAGGACCTCAAGACAGCCGCCGAAAACCGATAGGACCGGATCCCGGCCGCTCCCTATGCTCCCTGGGCATGGAGATCATCGGGCCGGACGACGCCCTTCCCGTGCGGCGGATCCGGCGGGCCGCGGTGGCGGGTCCCGCCGGATCCGGGAAGTCGACGCTGGCGCGAACCCTGTGCGAGCGCATGGGATTGCCGTATGTCGAGTTCGAGTCCTTCTTCCACGGTCCGGGTTGGACGGTGCGGGAGACCTGGCAGGCGGACGTCCTGGAGTTCCTCGACGGCGACGAGTGGGCCATCGAGTGGCAGGGCGAAGAAGTCCGGGAGCGGATGACCGAACGACTGGACGTGCTGGTCTGGCTCGATCACCCACGGGCGATGACCATGGCCCGCACTGTCGTCCGGACCCTGAAGCGCAGGGTCGGGCGCGGCTCGAAGATCGCCGGCGGCAATGTCGAAGGCCCGCTGCACACGTTCTTCACCGACCCCGACCACATCGTCAAGCTCGCCTGGCGTTATCACCCGATGATCCGGGCCCGCGTGCACAAGGTCATCGAGGAGAACCGCTACCCGGACCTCGTCGTCGTCCGCCTGCGTGGCCAGCGTCAGGTCGACCGCTGGCTCGGCGGGGCCTTCGCCCGGAACCTCCGCTAGCGAAGACTCCGGACGCGCCACACCACACCGAGCGCGGGGTCTCCTGTGGAACTCGGCTCGATCCGATCCACGGTGAAGCCCTCGCGCTCGTAGAAGGCACCAGCACGCTCGTTGGCCACGAAATGCTCGATGTACAGGCGCTCGGCGTCCACGGGCAACTGTCCGATGAGGGCATCGAGCAGCCGGACACCCAGCCCGCCACCACGATGACGGGGATGCACGTAGAGCTTGTAGATCACCTGGTCGTCGCCGTTGAGGCCGCGTTGTCCGACGCCCGCCAAATGCCCGCCGTCGTCCGCGACCACCACCGCACCACGGGCGACGGCCCCGGCGATGTTCGTTTCGTGCCACCACATCCGGACCTGTTTGGCGGCGGCTTCCTCACCGATCAACGGCGTGTAGTGGGCTCGGACGTGCTCCTCTCCGAAACGACAGATGGCCATGACGTCGTCTCGTTGGGCGTTCCGCACGACCGGTTCGGTTCCCATCGCACTGCCTTTCCACTGCATCGCGGCCTGATCTACCATCCCGATCGGACCTTTCGGGCACTCCTCGGCCGCCGGGGTTGTCCGACCCCCTGCTTGGTGGTAACGATACGTTCGGATCATGGCATCGCCGCCCTTTCATCGGACTCGGCTCAATGCCGGCGGGGAACTGCTTCACCTTGGTGATCGTCGAGGTGGCGTGTCCATAACAAGTCAGGCGCTTACAGGGAGCAAGGTGTGGAGCCGGATCTAAAGCCAGGCGAAGACCTCCAGTACTACCTCGAACGACAAGCCCGTGAAATGCAGGAGAAGGCGACTCGGCTGGAGGAAGCCTTCGCCGCCGCGGGCGCCACGGTGACCTCGCCGGACGGTTCCGTCACGGTGACGCTGGCACCGAACGGCGCGCTGAGCAACATCCAGCTCGGCAGGCGGGCGTGCGCGCTGGGCGAGGCCCGGCTGACCGCGACGATCATGACGACCGTGCGTGAGGCGCAGAGCCGGACCGCGCGCGCCGTGACGAGCTCGGTGGAGGCCATCGTCGGCGACGGTGAGGCCGTCGAGATGATGAAGAGCTTCCTGCCGCCGGAACCGGCTGTCGACGCCTACATCGACCAGGTGGAGAAGTTCGCCGAGCCCCCCGAGCGGGAGCAAGCTCCGCCGACGCCGCGGCCCTTCACACCGCCGCCGCCCCCATCGCAGCAGCAGCCGCCGCCGAGGCAGGCACCCCCACCACGACGTCGTCCGGCCCGTGACGACATGGACGAGGACGAAGGGAACCCCTGGTGAGCGGCGGACAAGAAATCCCGGCTGCCGAAGCTTTCGACACCTTCGGCAAGAAGCTGGCCGGGCACGCGGACGACGTGCGCCAAACCGGTGACCTCGTCGGCCACATGGTCGCCGATCCGGGTCTGTACGGGATCCTCATGGGTCAGATCATCGGCGCGGCCGCTTCCGCCTACTGCGCTGAGACGCGGGACGCCTTCAACAAGTACGGCGAGTCTCTCCAAAAGCACAAGGAGAAACTCGACAAGGCTTACAAGGAATACCAAGCGAACGAAGACCACGCGAAAGAGCAGATCTCGAAGGTCGACATATGAGCGGCGCGGACACCGGCAAACTCGGTGACAAGAACAAATACGAAGACAATGTCGACTACAAGCCCAACGATTTCTGGCACAATCCGAAAGATCTGATCACTTCCGATGACACCCGTACCAACGGCGCGGGCATCATCAACACGATCGACCAATTGCAGTTCGCCTGCAAGGACAACGACCAGGTAATGCAGGGGATCGCGGGCGCGGGTCTCGTGCTCGAGACCCTCGGCCTGGTGATCGATCCGCTCGGCAGTGTCCTCGCCGCGGGAATCGGCTGGCTCATCGAGCACGTCACCCCGTTCCGGATTCCGCTCGACATGCTCCTTGGCGACCCCGAAGGCATTTCGACGGCTGCCGCCGCCCTCGGCAAGGAAAAGGACAAGATCGAGGCGATGGCCAGGTCCTTGAAGGACGAAGTCGGCCACCTCGTGGACTCCTGGAAAGGTAACGCCTCCGAGGCCTTCAAAAAGGCCACCGAGGATCTCGCCGCGGGCGTGGACGCGCTGGGCACGTCCCTTGAGTCCGCGAAGAAGACCGTGTCGATCTGCGGTGCCGTCATCGGCGCCGTCCGAGGCATCATCCGCGACCTCATCTCCGGTGTGCTCGGCGGCATCCTCGCGGGCGCGATCGCCGCGGTCGCGGCCATGCCTTTCACGTTCGGCGCGTCGGTCGGCATCTTCCTCGGCACCGTCTTCGCGACGGTCGCCGTGGCGCTGTCCAAAATCGGCGTCCAGATCACGAAGCTGACCAAGGCGATCACGTCTGCGGCCAAGTCGATCAAGAACCTCTCGAAGAGCACCAAGGGTTTGGCCGACGACGCCGCCAGGGCGGTGGACGACGTCGTGCCCACGCCCGGCGGTGGACGCCCCGGCAGCGGTAGTGGTGGCGGCTCCGGAAGTGGAAGCGGCAGCGGCTCGGGTAGTGGGTCGGGTTCGGGATCCGGGAGCGGCAGTGGCTCGGGCAGCGGTAGCGGCTCGGGATCCGGTTCTGGTTCTGGTTCTGGTTCTGGCAGCGGCTCTGGTTCGGGTAGCGGCTCGGGCTCGGGCAGCGGGACCGGAAATGGCAGCGGCTCTGGTTCCGGCAGTAACAGCGCGGACGGTTCCGGCAGCGGCTCGGGCTCGGGCTCGGGCGGCGGAACCGACAGCAGCTCCGGCTCGGGTTCGGGCAGTGGCAGCGGCTCGGGCAGCAACAGCGCCGACGGCAGCGGCACCGGGGGTGGCTCCGGTC